>JBBQNK010000015.1:0-91281 GCA_038329865.1 Tepidisphaerales bacterium
CAGACTCAAGCTCAATAGCGCCAGATGGCGCGTCCGCCGGGCGGAACGAATCGGGATGCTGCGATGCCTGGAGGCAGGCGACCTGTGGTCCAAGTTCTGGAAAAAAGTCGCATAAATCTACCCGGTAGAGGAACTACACCCTTCCTACGGCACGATACACCCAAGTCGCCCGCGGCCCGGGGACGGATAAAGGAGGGACGGATAAAGGGACATTTCTCATTTCAATCAGAAATGTCCCCTTTGTTTTCCTCGATGAAAATAAAACGCCAGTTCGCGTCACAAATCCCATAGGGAAAAAATAAATGTGGAAAATATTAGTCCTATTTGCAGCGACCTCGGCCATGAGTTGTATTTCACCATCAAATACGCCGCATCCCGCGTGCAATAACGTTGTGTTCATGAATTATGCTGCTGCACGGAGGTTAGTGCATGGGCAAAATTTAGTGACAGACATACAGATAGGACCCGACGGCACATTTTATAGCAGCGATGGAATAAGGACTTCAATTAAGGAGCTTCAGCCACTATTATCACAAGGGCAGAAGCTTGGGATCAGTACTTTCATAGTAGTTGAAACAGAAAACGTTCCCGATCTGAAAGCCAGAGAATTTTTGAACGCCATATATTTGATTTCACAAGTGACTAAGGACAATTCGTCAGTTCGAATTGTTGTCGTAACACCGGATGAGAAATAAGTAGGTATTGGCAAAGGGAATAAACAGAGGACGGAAAAGGACGGGACGGATAAAGGGACATTTCTCATTTCAATCAGAAATGTCCCCTTTGTTTTCCCTCCCCTTTGTTTTCCCTGATTGCCCCATTCTAGCGTTCAGAAAAAAGGTGTCTGACCCCGCTGAGCTAGGCTACAGACGTTTCTTCGCTCCGTACTTTCGATATTCCTCCGCTATTTCCTCGGGAGTGGCCGAACGCCACTTCCGCGTTCTTCCCAAAATCACGTAGGGCGAAAAATCTTTCGCGCGGCTCCACTGCCAGTAGTTTTTGTCGGGATTCCAGAACGTGTTTTTTTGCCAATCAGATAATATGTTATCAGGCAGTTCAGTTATCAATTTGAAATTCTCACCCCCTCCCGGGCGATCGCGCTGTTCAGCAAGAGTTATGCGGTTATCAGCTACCAATATCTTAAGGGCATCGAAAACGCGCTCAACGGCACCTTCTTCATTCCCGGAGTGGCTCCGGTAGCCGTTGATGATCGCAGTCACTGAATCTTCATCAAATTCCTCCAAATAGTTGATGATGAAACGATGTACATCGCTCATTGCAGACCCTTCATTGCAGGTTGCTTTCAGCGACCCTCTCGCAGTTGATCCGTTCAAGCCAATACTAATCCAGAATATCCAGCGTCGAGAAGTGCCCGTTCTCCAAAAACTCCAGCGACGCGCCGCCGCCGGTGGAGACGTGGCTGACTTTTTCGGCGAGGCCGAGCTGTTCGATGGCGGCGGCGCTGTCACCGCCGCCGATGATGGTCGTCGCGCCATGGCTGGTGACGTCGGCGACGGCCTGGGCGACGGCCTTCGTGCCGGCGGCGAAGGGTTTCTTTTCGAACACGCCCATCGGGCCGTTCCAGATGACGGTTTTGGCCTTGGCGATCTCGGCCTTGTAGGCGGCGATCGTCTTCGGGCCGATGTCGAAGCCTTCCTTGTCGGCGGGGATGTCGCCTTCGACGATTGCGGTGACGGCGTCGTCGGTCATCTTGTCGCTGATTACCGTATCGATCGGCAGCTTGATCTTCGCGCCGTGCTTGGCGAGCAGTTGCTTGGCCAAGTCGATCTTGTCCTTCTCCACGAGCGATTTGCCGACTTCCTTCCCCTGGGCGAGGAAGAAGGTGTACGCCATCGCGCCGCCGATGAGCAGCACGTCGGCTTTGGCCAATAAATTCTCGATCACGGCGATTTTGTCGGAGACTTTCGCTCCGCCCATGATCGCCACAAATGGCCGGACGGGTTTGCTGACCGCTTCGCCGAGGAACTTCAGCTCTTTCTGAATCAGGAAACCGATCACGCGCGGCTTGCCCGCCATCGCCTGGGCCGCGCCGAACGTGCTGGCGTGCTCGCGGTGGGCCGTACCGAAGGCGTCGTTGACGTAAACATCGCCGAGCTTGGCGAGCTGAGCGGCGAAGTTGGGGTCGTTCTTTTCTTCTTCTTTATGAAAGCGGAGATTTTCCAGCAGCAGAACTTCGCCATCTTTGAGACTCGCGGCGAGCTTTTCGACTTCGGGCCCGACGCAGTCGCTCGCGAATTTCACTTCCTTCTTCAGCAGCTCACCCAACCGCATAGCGGCAAGTTTGAGCGAGAATTTGGCTTCAGGGCCGCCCTTGGGGCGACCGAGGTGCGACATGAGAATCAGCCGCCCGCCGCGGTCGAGCACGGATTTGATCGTCGCCAGCGCCTGGGCGATTCGGCGGTCGTCCGTAATCTTCGCGCCATCAAGCGGCACGTTGAAATCCACCCGCATCAACACGCGCTTGCCCTTAACATCCACATCCGCCACCGTTTTACTCGCCATGAAAAGCTCCTTATGATGCCCTGCCCCGCAGGGTAGAATGGATGCTACGGGAGCGGGTTGGAGAGTCAACACCGCAGCGAATTGACGTGCGAATTTCGGAATGAATGCCACGCCGGTCGCTGTGCGGCCGGAATCGCGGTAGAGCTCTCAACAGGCGCGACAACAAGGAGAAGCAAAATGATCGGCGCTACGATGGACGTAAAGACCTATTTCGACCACTGCAAAAAAGAACTGCTGCGCCTCGATATCGCCCATGTGCAATTGCTGGCCGACGCGATTTACGATTGCTACCAGCGCGGCGCGATGGTTTTTATCTGCGGCAACGGCGGTAGCGGATCAAACGCCTCGCACCTGTGCGAAGATTTGGGCAAGTGCACGCTCCGCCGCAAGGATTTTGACGATGACTCGAAGAAGCGGCTGAAGGTGCTGAGCCTGACCGACAACACGCCGTACATTCTCGCCTGGGCGAACGACGAGGGATTTGATCGCGTCTTCTCCGAGCAGTTAAAAAACCTAGCCTCGCCCGGCGATTTGCTGATCGCGATCAGCGGCTCGGGCAACAGCCCGAACATTCTGCGAGCCGTGGAGTGGGCGAACAAGAACGGCGTTCGCACGATCGGCTGCACGGGTTTCAGCGGCGGGAAGCTGATCAAGTCGGCGAAGGAAAGCTTTCACGTGCCCTGCGATGACATGGGCATCGTGGAATCGCTGCACTTGCTGGCGTTTCACTGGGTGATCGACCATCTGAAGGGCCGAATCTCGCCGGAGTAGACGTGCATTACCTCGGCATTGAGATCGGCGGGACGAAGCTGCAACTGGCGCTCTCGGCCGGCCAGGGCAAGCTGACTTCGCACTGGCGCGGGAAGACTGTACCGGCCGACGGCGCTGAAGGAATTCGGCGGCAAATCCTGCGGGAAATCCCCGGATTATTCGAGCGCGCCAAGGTCGGTCGGGGGAAGCTCACGGCCGCCGGTGTGGGGTTTGGCGGGCCGGTGGAATCGAACTCGCAGACGATCATCCGCTCCCATCAAATCCAAGGCTGGGATGATTTTCCGCTCGGCAAATGGTTGCAGGACCAGCTTCATTGCCCGGTGCGGATCGGCAATGACGCCGACGTTGCCGCGCTGGCCGAGGCGAATTTCGGCGCGGGGCGCGGGTTGTCGCCGGTGTTTTACGTGACGATCGGCTCGGGCATCGGCGGGGGATTGGTCGTCGACGGCGAGATCTTCACCGGCGCCGGCCGAGGCGCGGCGGAGATCGGCCATCTCATGATTTCCAGCGAAGATTCCGGCCGAGTGCAAACCAAAACGCTCGAATCATGGGCGTCGGGCTGGGCGATTCAGCAGTACGTGCGTGATTCCCTCCAGACCGACGCGAGCCGTTCGCCGAAGCTGATGAACTTCGCCGCCGGCCAGATCGGCCGCATCACTGTGCAGCACATCGCCCACGCCGCCGAACGGGGTGATGTGCTGTCCTGTCAGGCGCTCGGCCGCGCTATTTCGGCGCTCAGTCAAGGGCTCTGCCATGTGATCGCGCTGCTCTGCCCGAAGCGAATCATCCTCGGCGGCGGGGTGTCGTTGATCGGCGAGGAGCTACTCTTCGCGCCGTTACGAAAGGAAGTTGCCCGCCAAGTGTTTAAGCCGTTCGCAGGATTGACGGAGATCGTGCCGGCGGAACTGGGCGAGGAAGTCGTGCTTCACGGCGCGATCGCAATCGCGAAGCAGGCAAGTCTCACAACGACATAGCATATTCGCAGATCGCCCTCACTCCTGCTCTCTCCCGAAGGGAGAGAGAGGTTGATTCTCGAACTTGGCAGATTTTCTTGAAAGGAAGCATATTCCGATTCCTCGCCCGCCGGGAGTGGTTAGGTGAGGGCGAGCGTCGAATTGCTCCAACTCTTCAAAAAAGCAAAAAGTAATTACTGATTGAAGCCAGTAAATAGAGCGATCCGCACAACATCAAAATCCACTTGCACCACGGCCGCCACCACGCGGCTACGAGGAACACGAAGAAGAGTTGCGCGATTTTCGCCAGCGGCACGCCAATCTCCACGCCGAACAATTGTGAAAGCATCCTCTGCGGCACGTGCAATTCGATATCTGGGCCGTAGGTGCGGAGGTTCCAGAGCGTGGTGAAATAGTCGCACGACGCGCCGAGCAGCAGAATCACCAGCGGCCAGCGGTAGCGCGTACGAAATGAGAGCGGGTGGACGAGCAGAAGCGGCAGATCACTATTGCGGGGCAATACTTTCTGCCAGAGCGTTTGTCTCGTCGCGGGCGGATTAGAAAAGGGAATTTCATTCATGCGGACAAATTAGTGGCACGGGCGGCCCGCCCGTGTCTCGGGCATAAAGAAGGCAAAAAACTTGGGCGGGCCGCCCATGCCACGGAAGAAAAGCAAACCCCCTACGTCACCACCGCGTCATCCACGGTCTTCACTTCGACTTTTCCGTTCCGCGCCAGTTCCGCGAGCGTTTGCTTTCCCATCACCGCACGAAATTCCACCCGGCCGTCGGTGAATTCCCGGTGGCTGACTCGCGTGTGGCTTTCGATAAAGCTGATCAGCCGGCCGTCGGTGACGTCGCATTCGAGCAGCGCTTCCACCTGCTGCCCGCGGACAAATTTGTAGACGGCTTCGAGCAGTTCCGGCAATCCTACGCCGGTTTTGGCGCTGATGGGGATCGCGCCGGGGTGCATCATCCGCCAGAATGGGAAACGCTCTTCGCCTTCCTCGGTATCGGTCTTATTCAGCAGCAGGATTTCCTGCTTGTTCTTCGCGCCGATTTCCTTCAGCACTTCGTGCACCGTATCGAACTGCTGCTGCGCGTGCGGATGGCCGACGTCGAGAACGTGCAGCAGCAGATCGGCATGCACGGCCTCTTCAACGGTGGCCTTGAAGCTGGCGACGAGATTGTGCGGCAAATCGCGCACGAAGCCGACGGTATCGCTCAGCAGCACCGTCGTGCCGCGCTCAAGCCGCCAGTTGCGGGTCTTGGTATCGAGCGTGGCGAAGAGTTTATCGTCAGCATACGTGTGTGCGGCGGTGAGCGTGTTGAAGAGCGTGCTTTTGCCGGCGTTGGTGTAGCCGACGATGCAGACGGTGAAATTCTGCCGATTCCGCTCCGCCACGAGCCGGCCCTTGCGGTCCTGGATCTTCACGATCTCGGCCTTGAGATCGGAAATGCGTTTACGGACCAATCGGCGGTCGACTTCGAGCTGCGTTTCGCCCGGCCCGCGCGTGCCGATGCCCATGCTCCCGCCGCCGGCGAGGCGCTCGAGGTGGTTCCACATTTTCGTCAGCCGCGGGTAGGTGTACTGCATCTGCGCCAGCTCGACCTGCAGCTTGGCTTCGTGCGATTGGGCGCGGGTGGCGAAAATGTCGAGGATGAGCTCCGAGCGATCGAGGACTTTGATCCCCTGGCCGTGCGGCTTCTCGGCGGTTTCGTTGATGATCTTTTCCAATTCGCCGATCTGCGAGGGAGAAAGATCGTTATCGAACACGATAACGTCGGCCTTCTCCTTCACCGCAAGCTCGGCGATTTCGACAGCCTTCCCCGAGCCGATGTACGTGCTGCTGTCGACCTTGTGGCGGTTCTGCAAAAGCTGCCCGACGACTTTCGCGCCGGCGGTTTTGGCCAGCGAAGCCAGCTCGCCCAGCGGATCGCGCGGGTCGGCCGTCGATTTCGGCAGGATCACGCCGACGAGTATGGCGCGCTCCTGCTTGACGGAAAGAACGGTTCGTTTGAGTTCGGCCAATGCAATTCCTTTTTACCACGGAGGCACAGAGACACGGAGGCGCGCTCGACCATCTTACAGTGTCTGAAGAAATCCGCATTTATTAAGATTGACTTTTTGGGAGCAAAATCCGGCAAAAGCGCCTCCGTGTCTCAGTGCCTCCGTGGTTATAATCTGCAACATGAAGTCGCCAGAACTGCCCCCGCCGATCGCCGTTTACATGGATAGCCGCGTGAATGAGCTGCGGACGCTTATTCCCAAGGCCCTGCGCGAGTACGAGCCCGAAGCGATCCACCAGGCCCGCGTCGCGACCCGGCGGCTGACGGCGGCGGTGCGGCTGATGGAGCCGGTGCTGTCGGGCTCGCATCGCAAACCGTTTGAAGCCGTGCTGAAAAAGCTCCGTCGCCGGCTGGGGCCGTTGCGGGATCTGGATGTGATCTTGGAGCATCTCAACGAGCTGCCGGAATGCACGAAGTATCCCGAGGCCGTTATGTGGCTGAGCGATAGACTCGTCGCGCGGCGCGACCATCTACGAAAAGAGCTCGCCGGTAAATCCGTCGTCGGCAAGACGCTCGCGCGGCTCGGCGAGTGGTGGGGCCTGCACGACGAAGTCGACGAGGCCGGCAAGGCGATCGGATCGCTGCTCGGGCAGTCGCTGCATTTGCAGCTCGATTCGTTCGCCGAACAGGCCGATCTTTTAACCACGCAAACGCTCACGCCCGATGGCCAACGCCAGGACCCGCACGAACTCCGCATCGCCGGCAAGGCGCTGCGGTACACGCTGGAGCTGGCGATCGCGCAGGGCCATCCGCTGCCGGCGGAGGTGGTGAAGTCGTTCAAAAAAATGCAGGAATCGCTCGGCGAATGGCACGATATGGTGGTGCTGAGCGAATCGGTCCTGCAAGTGTCGCTCGAAGCATTGCTGCCACACCATGATGCGGCACTTGCGGGGCAAATCCTGGAGATTTCCAGGCTCACGCTCGCCAAGAGCGGCAAGGCGATGGCGAAGTTTTCTTCGCAGTGGGAAAACACCGGCCCGGAACTGACGGTCACGATCCGCAAAGCGTTTCCGCTCACGCGCTCCATCGATGCATCGGCCGAGGCGGTCATCGAATCGAAAACGGATCCCGATCCATCGCCGACTGATGAAACGCCAGCTCCGGAAATTTCTCCGCCAGTTTCGACCGCAGATGCTTCAGCGTAACCCGCTCGCTGTTGCTGTGCAGCGTGCAGACGACCGTCACGCCCGCGGCCGCGGCTTTGAGCGCGTCGTGATGGCGCATCTCGCCGGTGAGGAAAAGATCGACCTTCGCGGCGATCGCGGTGTCGAGCAGATCGCCGCACGAGCCGGCCGCGACGGCGGCTTTCGCGACCGCGCCTGTCGTCGGCCCGGCGATCAGCAGGTGGTCGATTCCAAGCTCCCGTTTGATCGTCGAAAATAATTCCGCTCGCTCGATTGCTGGCGAGAGCGTGCCGACTCGGCCGATGCCTTTCCCGCTCGGGCTGGCCGCGAGCTGCAGCAGGTCGAACGCCGGCTCTTCGTACGGGTGCGTCTTGCGAAGGGCCGCGATGACGGCGGAAACTTTGTCGACCGGCACGATCGTCTCCATCCGGATTTCGTCGGCCATTTCCAACTGTCCCGCTTCACCGACGGTCGGCTCGGCACCGTCTTCGCCGAAAAAAGTCCCCTTGCCAATTGAGAGAAAGCTGCACGAGGTGTAATTGCCGATCTCTCCCGCGCCGGCGGCGAAGAGCGCCTGGCTGATCGATTCGATCGTGGTAGCCGGCGCGAAGGTGACGAGCTTGTACTGCGTCGCCGTCGCGGCCGTCGGTTTCAGCGGCACGCGCTCGCGCAATCCCAGCACGTCCGCCAGCACGTCGTTCGTCCCGCCGTCAGCCACGTCGAGTGCCGTATGCGGGGAATAAATCGCCACGCCGCGACGGACCGCATCAAACACCACGCTGCCGGTGACGAGCCGTTTGAGCGGCGAAAAGATTGGCGGGTGGTACGCGATGATGAAATCGCATCTTGTTTCCGCCGCTTCCTTTGCCACGGCCGCGGTGTAGTCGATGCAGAGCATGACGGATGAAATATCCCGCGCCGGATCGCCCACAAGCAGGCCGACGTTGTCCCACGACTCCGCCATCGCCGGAGGGGCGATGACGTTCAATTCGTCGATGAGTTGCTGAAGCGAAGAGGCCATGTCAGCAGATTAACCACGAAGTTCGCGAAGATCACGGAATAGCTACGATTTAGTGTGTCTCACCTTCAGGTATATCGTCATCCTGAGATACTCCGAAGGATCTTGCCTCGCCGTGCAGTGAGCTCGATCCTTCGGAGTACCTCAGGATGACGTTCACCAAAATCTGCGATACCGGTGAAGGTGAAACGCTGTAGCCCGCTCGCTTTTCGAGCGTTGATCGTGGGATTCGACGGCGAGCAAGCTCGCCGGCTACACGAAGATGCCGAAAGGTAGGGCTAAATCTGAATGCCCAGCGCCGCGAACATCGCCCGCGCCTTCACGAGCGTCTCTTCATACTCCGCCGCAGGGTCGGAGTCGGCGACGATGCCTCCGCCGACCGGGATGTGCACCAGGCCGTCCTTGATCGTCATCGTGCGGATGGCGACGGAGAATTCCATCTCGCCGTTCTCGATCCAGCCGATGGCGCCGCAGTACGCGCCGCGGCGGACGGGTTCTAGCTCGTCGATGATCTCCATCGCGCGGATTTTCGGGCAGCCGGTCACGCTGCCGCAGGGGAAGGTGGCGCGGAGGATGTCGGTGAGCGTTATCTCCGGGCGCAGGATGCCTTCGATCGTTGCCACGCCGTGCAGCACCGTGGGGTGCGTTTCGATCGTGCGCGGCTCGGTTACTTTCACGCTGCCGATCTCGCAGATTCGGCCGAGGTCGTTGCGCTGCAGGTCGACGATCATCGCGAGCTCGGCCTTGTCTTTTTCGCTGTAGCGCAACGCGGCGATCATGCCGGGTGCGTTGGGCCGGGTGCCTTTGATCGGGCGGTTGACGATTTTCCGCCGGCCGTCGGGCAAGCGCGTCACGCGGAGGAAAAGCTCGGGCGAATTGCTGATCAGTTGGAACGTGCCGAAATCGAGAAACGCGCTGTATTCCGCGGGAAAAGTCTGCTGTAGCCGCTGGTAGATCGCCCACGGGTCGGCCGGAAGTGACACGCTGAACCGCTGCGAGAGATTCACCTGAAACACATCACCCGCGGCGATGTAATCGAGACAGCGGCGAACCGTTTGCTCGTACGCCGCGCGCGAAAAAGTGCTGGTTATCGCGCCGGCGCGATGCGGCGAATCGGCCTGTAAAAGAGGCTCGAGCGATTCACGGGCGGCAGCACTGCACGCCGTGAAACTGAACAGCGGCACGTTCAGGTCGTCCGTTGCCGCGTGCGGCAATTTTTCAAAGCAACGGCCGAGATCATAGTTGAAGAATCCCGCCCAGCGGCCGGTTTGCGATTGCGCGTCCAGCGCCGCCAGCTGGTTCAGCGCATTTGATTCATCACCAATCAGTTTCGGCGCATCGGTAGCGGCGAGCACGCTCGCCCATGACTTGGAGTTGCTGGCGGAATGAAATCGAACGGCCGGCCGAAGCATGGCGGAATCTTAACCGCCGGAATGCAAATCGACATGACCGACCGCGGGCCGATGTGCGAGCTGGCTAGTTTTTCGGCGCAACGGCAGGGAATTGGATGCTGCGGATGATCGCCATCGCGTCGGCCAGCGTGGCGGGATCTTTGAATTCAACGTCGAGTTCGAGCTTGTTGTGGTTATTCGCATCATCATTCGTCTTGGCGAAATAGACGTAAACGGTGTGTTGATCCGTCACGATTCTCGCCTTGCGGCCGTGGATGGTTTCCTCGTTCGACACGGCACCTGGCTTCTCGGCGATTTCATCGAGTGGGCTGGAATATTGGCCGTGGTCGAAACCCACGCGAAGCGTCGGGCTTACATAGAGTCCGACGTAAGAGTCGATGCCTTGTACTTCCTGAAATTTCAGATCGGGCGGCGTGGTGAATGAGAACTGCCCGCGCGCGTCAATGGTTTTCCAGCCATCCGTGGCAGCAGGCCGGCTTGTCGGTTGAGGGGTCTCGGCAACGGCGGGGAATCGACCGAAGATGGCGAACGATATCGCAGCGCAGGCTATGGTTAATAGCGGTTGACGCATAATGATTCCTCGGCTGTGCATGACTTGATTGACGACGGAAAGGCCGAAAGGTTTCGTATTCCATTACGGCTTTTCGGTCACGATCAGCTCTTTCACCGGCACGCCATTGCTCCATTTTCCCATAAATTTCTGCTGCGGCGTATTGCCGAGTGCGATGTCGCGATTCTTGCCGTGGAAAGCGGCGTCAGTCAGCGCGTCAAAGAGTTTCCATGTGCCGTAGTAATCCATCGCGTCGATACCAATGCCGCCGCCGGCTTGTTTCGCGGCGCCGTCGCCCGCGGCGGCGCCGTTCTTTTCCTGAACGCGTTCCATGAGGCGCTCGCGGACGGGGCCGGCCTTCTTCGTTGTCGGCTTGGCCTCGTCCGCTTCGACAATCGACTTCATCGCCACCGGCGCCATGTGGCCGGCGCTGAGCTTTGGCTGGCCGTGCTCGTCGGAGACCAGCGTGATGAAGTTTTTATTCGCGGCCGCTATCTGCTTGAAGCGGGCAAAAATGTCTTTCGCGTCGGCGTCGCCTTCGACCATGTCGTCCTGACCGACGATCATCTGCACCAGCGTGCCGGCGGGAATCTTGCTGAAATCTTCGAGCGACATCTGCACCTTGTCTTGGCCGATCAATCGGTAGCCCGGCTCGATCGAGCAGATCGCCTTCGGCGTCGGCAGTCCGTCGGCGGGCATCAGCATTGCCAGGTTCGGCCCGACCGCGCCGCCCATGGAGTGGCCGACGATCGCCACGTGATCGAGTTCGGGCTTGACGTGAACTTTTCCTTCCAACTCCTTGAACGCCTCCTTCACGGCCGCCTCTGCACTTGGAGTGAAAGTCTGCATAGAAGTCAGCAACGTCGCCTGGTATCGCGGATAGATCACGATGTTTCCACGACGAACCAAATGCTCGATCCAAGCGCCGTAAGTGTTCGGCGACATCGCGCTCCAACCGTGACAAAAAATAATCACCGGCGCGGTAGCGGGTTTCGGATCGGCCGGCTCGAAAATCCAGAACTGCGTGTCGCCTTCGCCGTAGACGTGAGAGATCATTTCAGCGTGCGAATAGTCAGACGAGCCGGGGCCGGTCTTAGGTTGCGCCGGAGGCGTTGGCGGGGCGGCAAGGAGGTGCGCGGAAGTGAGCAGGACTATCCCGGTAAAAAGGATGAATAAACGCATGTTCAAATTATCCTTTCCAAATGGAAGCGACTCTATGGAGCAATTATTGCGACATCTGCTTACGCCTGGAGATGCCAATCACCCGTTGGAACGGGCGGTCCGCCATCCTGTGGGAATATGAGATAAAAAGAAGACTCCGACACAACAGTCGGAGTCTTCCAGAAAATCAGCAGTCAAACGGCTCGCGAGTTACTTGATGAACAGCATCTCGCGGTACGTCGGCAGCGGCCAGAGTTCGTCGGAGACGATCGTTTCAAGTAGATCCGCGGCGGTGCGAACTTCCGTCAGGGCCGGGAAGATCTTTTCACGCGAGTACTTGGCGTGATCGAACGGCTCGCCCTCGGCGGAATGGCCCAAGGCGTGCTCGAGGGAATGAATGCCGTTGTTCAGGGCGTTTATTCCGTCCGTGAGCGTCTTGAGCGTATCCGAACCGGGCGGGTTGGCGATGCCGGCGCTCTTGGCGGCGGCGACGCTGGTGGCGACCTCGCCCATGTACTTCAGGGCGGCCGGTAGGATCATGGTCTTGGCCATCATCGCGGCGGTCTTGCCTTCGATGGCGAGCGTTTTCACGTACGCTTCGGAGAGGATATTCAGCCGGCTGTGCAGTTCCTTCTCGGTGTACACCTTGTACTTGGTGAACAGGTCGATCGTGTCCTTGCGGACGATGACCGGCAGCACTTCGATGGTGTTCTTGAGATTCGGCAGGCCGCGCTTCTCGGCCTCTTTGTGCCACTCTTCGCCGTAGCCGTTGCCGTTGAAGAGAACCTTCTTGCTCTCTTTGACGATCGGCGGCAAGACTTCCTGGATGGACTTGTTCAAGTCCTTGCCGGCCTTCACGTCGGCTTCAAGCTTGGTGGCGATGTAATCGAGCGACTCGGCGACGATGGTGTTGAGCACCGTGTTCGGCCCGGCGATGTTGGCACTGCTGCCGACGGCGCGGAACTCAAACTTGTTGCCCGTGAACGCAAACGGCGAGGTGCGGTTACGGTCGCCGGCTTCTTTCGGAATCGGCGGGAGCACGCTCACGCCCGACTGGAACATGCCGCCTTGCTTGCTGGTCTTGGCGGGGCCTTTTTCGAGTTGTTCGAACACGTCTGTCAGCTGATCGCCAAGGAACACCGAGATGATTGCCGGCGGGGCTTCGTTGGCGCCCAGGCGATGATCGTTGTGAGCCGACGCGATCGATAGGCGCAAAATCTCGCTGTACTTCGCAACGGCGCGGATGACGGCCGTGCAGAAAACGAGGAACTGCGCGTTGTCGTGCGGAGTATTGCCGGGTTCGAGGAGGTTCTCGCTGTCGGTGCCCATCGACCAGTTGTTGTGCTTACCGCTGCCGTTAATGCCGGCGAACGGTTTCTCGTGCAGCAGGCAGACGAGTCCATACTTGTCGGCGGTCTTACGGAGCACTTCCATCACCAGGTTCTGGTGATCAGTCGCGAGGTTGCTGTTCTCGTAGATCGGGGCGATTTCGTACTGGCTCGGGGCCACTTCATTGTGACGAGTTTTCACCGGCACGCCGAACTTGAAGAGCTCGAGTTCCGCATCGGCCATGCACGCCAGCACGCGCTCGGGAATGGCGCCGAAGTACTGGTCTTCCAGTTCCTGCCCCTTGGGCGGCGGCGATCCGAAAAGCGTGCGGCCGGTGGCGATCAGGTCAGGGCGGGCGTAGTAAAAGCTCTTGTCGATCAGGAAGTATTCCTGTTCCGGGCCGACGGTGGTGACGACGCGGTCGGCGGTCTTGCCGAACAGCTTCAGCACGCGCATGGCCTGCGTGGAGAGGGCTTCCATCGAGCGGAGGAGCGGGGTTTTCTTATCGAGGGCCTCGCCGGTCCAGCTGAGGAACGCTGTGGGGATCACCAGCGTGGCGCCGTTGGGGTTGTCCATGATGTAGGCGGGCGAAGTCGGGTCCCACGCGGTGTAGCCGCGGGCTTCGAAGGTGGCCCGCAGGCCGCCGGACGGGAAGCTCGACGCATCGGGCTCGCCCTTGATCAGCTCCTTGCCGCTGAACTCTGCCACCGCGCCGCCGCCTTCAACGGGGGCGAGGAAGCTGTCGTGCTTTTCCGCGGTGATGCCGGTCATCGGCTGGAACAGGTGCGTGTAGTGCGTAGCGCCTTTTTCGATGGCCCAGTCCTTCATCGCAACGGCGACGGCGTCGGCGATGGCGGGGTCGATCGGGAGTCCTTGCTTGATCGTTTTTTGCAGCGCTTTGAAGATCGGCTTGGGGAGACGAGCTTTCTGCACCCCTTCGTTGAACACGTTGATGCCGTAAAGGTCTTTAATGTGCGTGGTTTTGAAATCGATGCGGTTCAGCTTGTGATGGCTGCTGACGATCGATTCGACCGCTGACTGACGAACAGTGGACATGGGCTCCTCCAAGTTGAAAAATGCGTACGGATAAAAATGAACTTGTCTTTTTCCCGCCGGACGAATTGGGGATTATAGCAGACGCAGCCAGCAATGTGTCAACACTGATGGGCCGCGCACAATGATGCGATCCGCGTGACAGGTGATGAGAGTTCGATGTCCGTTACTTCGCTGATTGCGCGATCAATCTGCCAAGAGTGGGGATGGCGCGTTCCACCTCGGGGGTCCACAGCAGGCCGCAGTTGATGCGAACGCAGTTGCGGTATTTTCCTGTCACCGAGAAGACGACGCCGGGGCAGATGGAAATGCCGCTGAGCATGGCGCGGTTGTGCAAATCGACGCTGTCGATGTTTTCGGGAAGTTCGACCCACAAAAGAAATCCACCCTGCGGCCGAGTGATCCTCGTCTCACGCGGAAAGTGCTCGGCCACCAGTTCGCTCATGCGATCCACCTGCCGGCGGTAGATCGTGGTCACCTTGCGCAGGTGTCGTTCGTAGCCGCCTTCCTCCATGAACTGCGCCAGCGCGAGTTGCGGGAGCATCGGCGCGGCGATGTTCAGCCATGCCTTCATGCGCGTAACTTCCTTCGTCCACTTGCCGGGCGCGCACCAGCCGATGCGCAGGCTGGGCGCAACGGTTTTAGAGAATCCGCCGCACACCATCACAATACTGTTGGAAGCGGGCCCTTCATCAAAACTGCGGCAAGCGCGCGGGCGGCCGGGTTCGAAAACGAGATCGGCGTAAATGTCGTCCTCGATCAACGGCACGTTGGATTTGCGGAGCATCGTCAGCAGTTCGCGCCGATTTTCTTCGGGCATGATCGAGCCGAGCGGATTGTGAACGGTGGGGATGAGCACAACGGCTTTGACGAGACCCTGGCTGAGGACTACATCGAGCGCGTCGAGCGACGGGCCGGTGCGTGGGTGCGTCGGAATCTCGATCGCTTTCAGGCCGAGCATTTCTACGGTTTGCAAAATGCCCCAGTAGGTCGGCGATTCGAGCGCGACGGTGTCGCCGGGTTGCGTGACGGCGCGCAGGCAGAGGTGAATCGCCTCAAGTGCGCCGCACGTGATCACCACGTCGTCTGCCGACCAGGCGCAGCCGGCGCGCACGTACCATCGCGCGACTTGCCGGCGCAAACTTGAGATGCCAGCAGGCGGCGGATAGCTCGCCGATCGCAACGGCTGCGAGCGGCTGATCGAATTCATCATCGAGTGCACGGACTTGGTACACCAATCGGAAACCGCGCCGTTGGATGCTCCGAGTCCGATCGTGCCGGGTTGGGCGAATTCGGTCAGCAGGAGTAAACGGAGATCGCCAACTGTTACCGCCGAGGCGGTTTCTGGGGGGCGCGACATTTCGGGCTCTTCGACTTCTTCGCGGCGCAGTCGCTTCACGTAAAACCCGGATTGCGGCCTCGCCTGAAGACGACCGAGATCTTCCAGGTATCGATATGCGGATACGACCGTTGCGATCGAGACTTTGAGCTGTTTTGCCAAGGATCGGACCGATGGCGCTCGACTTCCAATAACCAGTGTTCCGTTATCGATCATCGCCTCGACTTGATTCGCAACTCCTTCGTATTTAGGTGCTTGCGTCCGTTTTCGGTTAGGCATAATGAGTTCCGCCGGTACAGTTTGAACTGAAATGATACGATACAGTTAGAATATCGGAAAACTGTGATGGGCACAATTCCAAAATTCTGACACTGTGCTGTTCTACTTTCAGGCGTACAGTATTTAGACAACTCAACCAGCGTCGCCACCGCACCAAGATGTTCTTTGTGCGAGACCCAATGCCGCCGCGGGTAAGAGAAGGAAATTAGAGGAGCCCATCATGGCAAACGCATCTAACAACAACGGTTTTGGTGGCCGGTTCCTGATTCAGGACAGCAACCACATGAGCGAAACCCCGGATTCCGGCGGCCGCTTCGCGATTCAGGATCACGACCACATGAGCGACAACGTGCAGGTCAACGCCGGCAGCGATCAGTCTCGCTCGTCTGAGCGCCAGCAGGGCGGCGACGACCAGGGCAAGAAGTCGAAAAAGCGCCCGGGTCGCCAGTATCTGTAAGCTCAGCGGAATGCCGACAACCCGGTATTCTCAAAATTAAAGTCGGGCCATAGCGATGAGGGTCGCTGTGGCCCGCTTTTTTGCGGCAGATTTTTTAACCACGAAGTCACGAAGGCACGAAGGCACGAAGGCACGAAGGAATTCAATTCAGATTTGTTTTGTCTTCTTCGTGGCTTCGTGCCTTCGTGGTTCATCTGGTATGGCGCATAAAAACATCTCCACCCGTTTCCGGGTGGAGATGTGATGAAAACTTTCTGAACAATCCAACGCGACTTACTTCGGCAGCGGGACGCTGGCGATCGTCTCGAGGATTCGGCTGGCGATCTTGTACGGATCACCCTGCGAATTCGGGCGACGGTCTTCAAGGTAGCCCTTGTAGCCGTTCTTCGGGAAGCTGTTCGGCACGCGGATCGATGCGCCGCGATTGGCGACGCCGTGGCTGAACTTGTTCCACGGGGCAGTCTCGTGCTTGCCGGTGAGGCGCTTGTCGTTGTCCGGGCCGTAGACTTCGATGTGCTCCATGAGGTACTTCTCGAAAGCGCCCATGAGGTTCTTAAAGTACGCTTCGCCGCCGATTTCACGCATGAACTTCGTGGAGAAGTTGGTGTGCATGCCCGAGCCGTTCCAGTCGGTATCGCCGAGCGGCTTGCAGTGCCAGTTGACGTCGACCTTGTACTGTTCGCCGAGGCGGAGCAGAAGGTAGCGGGCGACCCAGACCTGGTCGGCCGCGGTCTTGGAACCCTTGCCGAAGACCTGGAATTCCCATTGGCCCTTGGCCACTTCGGAGTTGATTCCTTCGTGGTTAATGCCGGCTGCGAGGCAGAGATCGAGATGCTTGCGGGTGATTTCACGGGCGGTGTCGGTCATCAGACTGTAGCCGACGCCACAGTAATAACGGCCTTGGCCTTCAGCGGGGAAGCCCGAAGCAGGGAACCCGAGCGGCTGGCCGTCTTTGTAGAGGAAGTACTCCTGCTCGAAGCCGAACCAGGTGTCCGCGTCATCCAGAATCGTTGCGCGGGAATTGGTGCTGTGCGGCGTGCCGTCGGCATGCATCACTTCGCACATGACGATCGCGCCGTTGCTTACTTCCGGATCGGGATAGATCGCGACGGGCTTGAGAACGCAATCGGAGTTATGTCCTTCGGCCTGCTGCGTCGAGCTGCCGTCAAAGCCCCAAAGCGGGATTTGCTCGAGCTTCGGAAACGCATCGAAATCCTTGACCAGCGTCTTGCCGCGAAGGTTCGGGGTGGGCTTATAACCGTCGAGCCAGATGTATTCGAGTTTGTACTTTGCCATATGAGTAACGCTCTCCGTTTTGTATGCGGCCGCGCCGAATCGACCAATGTGTTATTTGGAAGTATTAATTGCTATCGGTTTTCGGCGAGAGAACCAAATTTAGCAAAGACGATGCACAACCTGCGCCGGCGCGCAATCGGTCAAGGGCATTCGTCTCGTCGATCGAATTGATCGCATCCTGGCGGTCTGTGGACTCCGAATTAAGGGCTGTTTCAATCGGGGGTTGGTTAGACGCCGATCGTCGAGCGCGGAGCGGTATATTGGTGAATCGCGTGTCTGGAGTCAAGTCTAATTGCGAATCGAGCCAGACCCGGCAAATCCCCGAGTAAAGATGGCGAAAGATCGTGCCAGTTTTTTTAACCTTTGATGAATTCAACCTTTGAATTGGCCTTGAGTTGCAGGATCAGACCATGATCCGCGGAACCCGTCACAGCGGCCGGGCCGGCCTGTTTTCCGCTGTCGTCGAGGTTGAACGCCTTTAGTCCCGCCAGCGCTGGAAGGGTGACGGTTACGGTGGCGTCGGAGGGTGACGAATTGCCGACGATGTATTTTCCGTCCTGTGTCTTTTCGATATACGAGAGGCCGGCATCGCTTCGTTCGATCGATGCATTTCCCGACTTAAGCGACTTCCCGCCGGCGAGATAAAGCGACTGCACTTCCGCGCCGTTCATGCGGACCAATGCCTGCATCGCGTCGGTCTGCAGGCCGTCGGGCTTGTTATCGCCGGGGCGAAATGCTGCGAAGCAAAGATCGGTTCCGTCGGCCGTCGTTACGCGAAGCATCGCATAGCCGGTATCGAGCGAGCCTTCCTGAGTTACACCTTTGACGTAACCGTCCTTGCTGCCTGAATAATCCAGTGCGTTGCCGTAGATGGTGGAAGCGATGTCATCGCGGCGCTCGATGATGGTGGGGCAGGTGGGCTTGTGTGTCGGATCCGACGACGTGTCATCGACGTAAATGCCGCCCTCGCCTAAGAGCGCGGTCGTCGGCGAAACACCGGCGACATGCAGCCGGGCGATATTTCCGTCGCGATCAAACGCGACGGCGAACGGCTTATCGCCCGCATCGGCGGTGGCGGCTTTTGTGAACCAGTTGTAGCCGTTGATGTTCTTGTCGAATTTGATCGGCGTAAATTTCAACTCCGACGAAACCTGCCCGCGCACGTGCCACGCCAGATCGTACTTGTGCGGCGTGGCTGAAAAAGCGCCGAAAATATCAGCAACGTAGTTGGGCGTCATGAAAATCGAGCGATCCATCGTCACGCCCGGGTAAACCAAATCGGTGTTGGCGCGTTGAAGCCCGATCGTTGCGGCTGGGGCGAAAATAATCTGGTCGGCCCGCGCCTTGGACCGCGGATTGTTCCCGTAATACTCCTGGCTCTTCTCGTCCACCGTCAGCGTGTTGTGGCCGATCGTCGTGTGGTACCACTTGGCGATGCGGAAATTGTTGTTGTACGGAAAATTAATTCCCGGGCTAGGCATCAGCACGTCATTCAGCGCGTAGAGATCGATCTGCAATTTATCGGGATGCCCGTGCGACGCGGTCGGCCCGGAGGAGAGCGTCAGGCACTGAAGGCTGCTGCCGTCCGCGGTGGGTGTGCGGAGGATTCCATAGCCGACGTCCGGGTAATTCACGCTCGGCGACGGCGGGATCGTCGCGCCGGCGTTGGGATCGAGGTCGTACATGAAAGCCGGCGGCATGCTGCCGATTTTGTAGAGCTCGAGATGACGCATGCTCTTGAGCAGCTTGGCCGGCGGCGCTGCCGGCGCCGGGGCATCTCCTGCGGGTTCAGTCGTGGGCGCGGGAGCAGGCTTGACGGGCTTGGGCGCGGTTGGCCCGTACGGCGCGGGAGGAGCCAGCAGCGCCGCCGACGCGGGATCGTTGAGCGCTTTCAAATATTCCCGTTCGCCGGGCGCATTGATGATCGCGAGGTACCGCGGATCCTGGTAGCGGCGGTAGCCGTACTCGTAGAACGTGGGCGTGAATCCGCCGCGGATCGAATCTCGGTGTGCGTCGTTCAGGCCGGGCGTCGTCAGGTCCGGATAGCTGAGCAGGATCGGGAAATCGAACATGTTTTTGAAAATCGCGTTGTTGTTGCGATAGAGATCGATCCCGTGATGCCAGCAGATTTCTGCCGCGTCGATCATCGAGCCGAGTGCGTAGAACGCATAGCTAGGCGTTCCTTCCACCCACATTCCGCCCGGCAGGCACTGGGGGCCGAAGTACGTGTTGAGCAGACCGTGGCCCGGATCGTCTTTCGTCGCGGGCACCCAATCCTGGCGCGGCACGAAGTGCGTGAGCTCGGCGTTGTCGGGGCGTTTCAGCGGCGTGTGAATGCCATACAGCGCCGCGTCGATCAGTTGCTGATCGTCGCTGACGTAGCCCATCGCCAGAACCGAAGTCAGACCGATCAGCCCGCGGTTATTCACCTGCGAGCAGAATGAACCGCCGCCGACTTTGTCGATATCGCAGGCTGCCGGGTAGAGATAGACGCACGCCATCGGGTAGAAAAACTCGTCGTGAAGCTGCTTGCGTTCGTCGGCTGTCCATGAAGGGAGGTTGTAGATCAGGTCATAGCCGCGGACGAAATGGTCCATGATCAAAGTCTCTTCCAGGAGTTGGACGCAGATGCCCTGCGCCGATCGAAGCCGGATGTTCGGCCCGCCGCTCCATTCGTAGCAGTGCGCGTAGCAGAGCATGAGCTGCTTGGCGTAGTCGGCGTACTTTTCTTCGCCGGTGAGCGCGTAGATCGTGCCGAGGTCGGAGATGTCCTGCCCGTCCTGGGAATAGTTGACGCGGAATCGCGTCACCGGATCGTCATTCGGCCGGCCGGGGAACGGCGGGAAGTATTCGCCGGGGAAGAGCCATTTTCCGTCGGGCCCTTTTTTAGGTCCCGGGATGGCGATGGGCATTGCGATCCGCGTGTCCATCTGCGCTTTGAGTTCCGCGAGTTGAAGCTGCAGCTCTTTATTCGTCTTGAGCATTTCCTTGTAATGGTCGACGTCGTCCTGATCCCAGAAAACGTTGGGGTGCGCCTTGCTGTTGCGCGGTTCGCCGGCCACGGGAACCGTCGTGGTGCGTGTGGCGACGGTCGGCGCGATGTTCGAAGGCGCCGTCGTCACCTGGTAGTTCGCCGGCGGATTTTCGGCCGAGCGCGTCATGCAGGTGATCGAGAGAAGGACTGCCGAAGCCAGAAAAAAAGTAGACGACGATGTTCGCATGATAAAATGCCTCAAAATCCGCCAGAAACGAATGAAGATTGATCGCCCGATATGATATCGCCGATCGGCGACTATGTCGCCGGGAGCGACTTGGGCTTGCGAGGCGGTTGAGCTGCGCTATCGCCGAGTCGGCCGAAGATCATTTTACCGGCGCTGGTTTGAAGTGCGCTGGTGACGGTGAACTCGACGTCTTCGTTGACGAACTGCCGGCCCTGCTCGACGACGACCATCGTTCCATCATCGAGATATCCGACGCCCTGGCCGGCCTCTTCGCCGGGCTTAACGAGGCGGACTTTCATTTTCTCGCCCGGCAGCACGACAGGCTTAAGCGCGGTCGTCAGATCATTGAGATTGATCACCGTCACGCCGCGAAGCTGCGCGACCTTGTTGAGATTGAAATCATTGGTCAGCACGCGCGCGTTCATCTGTTGGGCGAGGCTCATCAACTTCTGATCGACGCCGACGTCGGCCATGACTTCGTGGACGGAAGAATCGTAAAGCACGACCTCGCACCGCTTGGAATTCTGCAATTTGCCCAGCACCTCGAGCCCACGCCGGCCGCGGTTGCGCTTGAGCTTGTCGGCACTGTCGGCGACGGCCTGTAATTCCAGCAGCACGAAGCGCGGGACGATCAGCTTGCTCTCGATGATGCCCGTTTCGGCCACATCGGCGATTCGGCCGTCGATCAGCACGCTGGTATCCACCAGCATCGGCCGAGCGCCTTTGGTCTCCTTGGCGAACTCGACGAACGGGATGATGAACCGGAAATCGTCTTTGGTCTGCAGGATGAAACTGATGGACAGGTAGCAGCAGATGATGCCGACCATCAGGTTGATGAACTGAATGAACTCCTCGTGCGATTTGATCTGCATCGCCAGATCGCCCTTGGGATCGATGAATTGGAAACGGTCGAGCAGGAGGCGAACGACGAAGCTGAGCGCGTACGCCAGTGCGATGCCTACCACCAATCCGAAGAACGTTCCGGCGAAGATCATCAGCTTGCGGCGGGGGGCGAAGTAATCAATGCCGACCAGCAGCACGCCAAGGACGACGGCAACAACCATCGGCAAATCGCCGGCGTCGAACTGCGACGAGGAATCCAGTTTTCCGAGGTAATGGTAACCCGCTGCCGCCATGAGCATGACGAACAGTGCACGGAGAATAACGAGGACCAGATCCATCCGTATGCCCGGGTATGCGAGGTGGACGCCGCACGAACTATAAAGTTCCGAAGCGGCATCGTCTATAGAAATTCTACGGAAGGGTGCTGCCGAAGCCTTGGTAGAGAACGAAATAAAGAAGCACCCCGCCAACGATGATGCGGTAGATCGCAAACGGGACGAATCCACGTTTGCGGACCCACGCCATAAACAGGTGGACGACCACTAAGGCCACGACGAACGACAACACCATGCCGATCGCCAGCGTAATCCACCCCTGCGCGTCCAGGTGCACCGGCGGGAGCGTGGTGTGGTCTTCGCCCTTGTGGAGAATGACGGTCTTGAGGAAATCGTACCCCACTGCGGCGGCCATCGTTGGCATGGAGAGGAAGAACGAAAACTCCAACGCCGTAGCGCGAGTCAGCCCCGCGACCTGCCCGGCGGCGATCGTGCTCATCGACCGGCTCGTGCCGGGGAAGACTGCCGACAGAATCTGGCAAGCGCCGATCCAGATCGCCTGCACGAGGTTCATCTCCTCCATCCGTGGCGTGGTGTGAAACTCGCCACCTGTGGCGGCTTCAACAGCGGCGGGCTCTTTGCGGGTGAAGATCACGTCGATCACCGCCATCACGATTCCGCCGATGAGCAGGGCGAGCGCGATCACTTTGAAATTTTCCAGGTTCTTACCGATCACCTTTGCCAGCAGAAACGCCGGGCCGGCCGTCACGACGAACGCGATCATCGTCAGGCTGAGCGGATGCGTAAGGATCGTCCGGTCTCCGCGCTCGCCACGCGGAAAGGTGGAGATGAACTTCATGATCCGCGGCCAAAAATAGACAGGAAGCGCCGCGATCGCGCCGAGTTGAATGACGATCGTGTACATCTTCCAGTACGGGTCGCTGTCAGCCAATCCCATAAGATGTTCGGCGATGCGCAGATGGGCGGTGGAACTGACGGGTAGAAATTCGGTCAGGCCTTCAACAATTCCGAGAATCAGTGAGATGAGATAAGGGTGCACGGTTTTCCTTTAAAGACAAATCACTCAGGGCCGGACTGAGGATTCGACGGGCTTAGAAATTCTTGTCTTCGTTTCGGTTGATGGCTCTGCGTCGCGATTGCCTTTCAGCGAAAGGGCGATGGACTTTGTCACGTAAGTCATCCCGCTCCAGACGGTGACGATCAGCGTCACCCAGATGCAGACGTTCCGAAAAATCGTCGCCTGCGACTCATGGCCGTTCTGCTTCAGCCACGGCAGGTAGTTCACGTACAGCAGGATGGCGAGGATGGTGACGGATTGCGTGACCATCTTGGCCTTCCCGATGAAGGCCGCGCCGAATTTAATCCCCGCCGCCTCCGCCACGCCGCGGAGGCTGGTGACGAGCAGTTCTCGTCCAAGGATCAACACGACCATCCACGGTACCACGCCGGTGATGGTGAGAACATTACTGGGTGTTTCATCGGGATTTAGAGCGGGAATAGTGAAATTCTTGCCCGCGAAGAAGATAAAACTCCCCAAAACCAGCACTTTATCGACGAACGGATCGACCACGCGCCCGAACGCGCCTTCCACCTTCCATCGGCGGGCGAGGTAGCCGTCCAGGAAATCGGTAAAGAGAGCGATCAAGTAAAGTACGAAAGCGATGTTCAACCAAAGCGGATCGCTGTGCGCGTTGGCTTGGCTGTTGTACTGGT
Source organism: Tepidisphaerales bacterium (assembly GCA_038329865.1). Lineage (GTDB taxonomy): Bacteria > Planctomycetota > Phycisphaerae > Tepidisphaerales > Tepidisphaeraceae > JANMES01. The sequence goes on from JBBQNK010000015.1 coordinate 23,408, forward strand.
AGTAGCTGAGCATCCCGAAAAAGACCCCGGCGAGGACAAGTCGCAGGCCGGTGAGCAGGTTGGGAACGTGGCGGAACATTGAAGGCGGGGATTGTACGGAAGAAATGCGTCGCCTTCCAACGTACGGGAGTTACTGCGTGCGATTAAGGAAGCGTGAATTGACTGGAGTCGAAAGTACTAGCCCGCCAACACCGGTAATTTTTTCGACTTGCTCCGCGGGATCTCCGCCACCAGATCGTACGCCTGGAAATCCGTCACTTTCACCGTCAGCATCTGCCCCGGGTGAACGTTTTCCGCGTGCACGAAGACGCAGCTGTCGATGTCCGGCGCCTGGCCCTGGTGACGCGCGACGAAGCCGTCCTCCGTATCGCGGCCGGCGGGGCGGTCGATCAGGACTTGAATCTGCTGGCCGATCATCGACTTGGCCTTTTTGAACGCGACTTCCTGCTGCACGAGCATCAGTTCATCGACCCGGGCCTGCTTCATGTCGTCGGGGATTTGATTGGTCAGCTTGCCCATCGGCGTGCCGGGCTCGGGGCTGAAGGGGAAGACGCCCATCATGTCGAAGCCGAAATCCTTTACGAATTTCACGAGTTCCTGATGTTGCGCGTCCGTCTCGCCAGGGCTTCCGGCGATGAACGTGGTGCGAATCGCGATGCCCGGCACCCATTTCCGCAGCTTTTCGAGCAGCGTTTCGATCTGCTGCCGAGTCACGCGGCGTTTCATGACCGTCAGCAGCTCATCGTTGATGTGCTGCAGCGGCATGTCGATGTACTTCACCACACGGTCGCTGTCGGCGATCGTCTTGATCATCTCATCCGTAAAGCACGACGGATACGCGTACATCAGCCGCAGCCAATGCACGTCTTTCATCTCTTTGCTGAGCGTGCGAAGCAATCCAGAAAGCCCGGCCGCGTAGGCGATATCTGTGCCGTAACTGGTCGTGTCCTGCCCGATCAAATTCAACTCCACCGCCCCGTCGGCGGCGAGTTCTTTAGCTTCGAGCAGGATCTGCTCGATCGGCTTGCTTCGCATCGGCCCGCGGATGCTGGGGATCGTGCAGAAGCTGCAACCCTGATTGCATCCTTCGCTCATTCTTAAGTACGCGAAATGGCGCGGGGTGAGACGCAGCCGTGCGCGATCGTCTTCAAAGACGGGCAGTCGATTCGTCTTCGTCTCTTCAAATCCGCTCGCTTGCATTCCCGCAGCCTGAGCAAGCTCGCGCGAAAGATCGTGATATTTGCCGAGGAAGTGTCCGTGATCCTGTCTTGGATTTTCTTTTCCCCGGACGGCTTCGACGATGTGCTCGCGATCGAATACGCCCACTAGCCGGTCGATCTCCGGAACGTCGTTCAGCAGCTTGGTCTTGTGACGCTGCACCAGGCAGCCGGCCACCACAACGCGTTTGACCTTGCCTGACTTTTTCAGCGCGACGGCATCGCGAATCTCCTGCAGCGATTCGGTCTTGCTCGCTTCGAGGAATCCGCAGGTGTTAATGACGATCACGTCGGCGTCATTGTGGTCAGCCGTGATCGACAGCCCGTCCTGCGCCAGCAGGCCGAGCATGCGCTCGGAGTCGACGAGGTTCTTCGGGCAACCCAAGCTGACGAACGCGACGGACTTAATAGTTTTGGCAGACTTGGCCATTCAAACACGCTCCGGAAGCGAAAGATCGTCAAGCATACTCGCTAGAAGTGGGCTAAGAAAGACGAGTGACGGGAATCAGTGTTTTTTGGCGGTAATCACCGGGAAACCGCCGGTGGGTGGGTTCGGATCGCCTTCGTCATCCATTGGAGCGACGTACCCGCTCGGGCCGCCCATCGCCTGGTATCGGAAATAAACTTTCAGCAGGAGAATCACTGCCGCCGTCGCGAAAACGAAGCTGAAAACGAATGTGATGCGGTAATTGCTACCGGTCCAGTCGAGGATGGCCCCGAGAGATGGCCCCCACACGAGTCCGATGACATGCGTGATCAGTCCACCGGCCGAAGCGAACTGGCTGAACTTCGCGCGCGGCAAAAGGGCCTGACTCATCGAAGCCGCGGCAGTGAAATAGGTTCCCGATAGCACGCCGTGCGCGAACAATGCCCAGCCGAAGCTCGTCGTACCGCGAATGAAGATCGCGCTGATTCCCATCGCCACCGCGTAAAGCGTCATCGCGACAATCGCCATGCGCATGGTGCTGAATTTATCTACAAGCGAACCGAGCGGATACGCCAGGGAGAGCGAACAGATGAACGTGACAGTGATGATGCCACCGTAGCCGAGGCGGTAACTTCCAAAGCCGATGCCAGACGGATCCCACTTGCCGAGATTCATGTGGATGCTCTTGGCGTAGAGCAGGATCCAACTGTTGACCGGTCCCGCCGCCATCCCCGCCAGCGTGAAGGCGGCGAAAATCCAGAGGTAGTGCGGCTGGCTGAAACATTCGCGGAAGTAAATCCCGACAGCCCCGAAGAATCCCGAGGAGCGGTGATCGTTCAGATTGACGGGCGCGGGGTAGTTGCCTTCCTTCACCATGAAGCACATCAGCGTAAAACCGACGCCGAAGACTAGCGAAACCCACACAAAAATCACTGTAAAATGGCTTTCGGCATATCCTAGAACAAACCAGTTGAAGATCATGCCGTCGATCAGGCTGACCGCCCGGAACATCGCGTAGAATCGCCCGATCACCGGGCGCGGGACGACGTCGTTGATCAATCCGCTCAGCACCGCGCCGCTGGTCACCGCCGCGATATCGAAGCAAGTCCAGAAGACCGAGAAAACAGTCAGCAACGCCGCCTTGTGGCTGAGCGCGCCATGGGCCATTTTCTCCAAGCCGCCGGCGATCTGCGGACAGAATGCGAGCCCGAGCATCGACACTGCGGCGATCGGCGTAGGAATAATCAGGAACGGAATTCGGCGGCCCCAGCGGCTACGAAGGCGATCGGATTTGTAGCTGATGATCGGGCTCAAGACCATCGAGATCATGGTTGGGATGGTCGTCAGCAGGATCGACATCGCCAGGTTGCTCGTGCCGAAGCCCTTAAGCATCAGCTGAATCAACGGCCCGAGCGAACGCTCACGCGTGGAGATCGCGAAGTCGCCAAAGAGCAACCAGAAAAAAAGCACGATCAGGCCGGCCATGGTGTAAACGAGCGTGCCGTGTGTCCATGTCTTACCTGGCGTGCCGACGATCGATTCGTACCCAACCGCCGGGCCGGGATGCACAATCGGCGCTTCCGCCTCAACGGCTTCGGTCATCGGCTGTTCTTCGGTCGGCGGAATGGGAATGCCGATCGGCTCGTCTGATTTGGGATCGCTCATGTGGTACGGATACCGCAGTTGAGTGCGGCAGAATAAAATGTGATGGGACGAAAACCGCTCGGCAAGGAAGTATCGGGGCGCGAGTTTGAAAAGTACAGCCTAAAACATTAACGGTCCACGGCTGACCCCGGTCATAATCCGAACATTTAGAAAACTTTAAAATACAAAGCTATTCTCTCAAACGGTGGCCCTGTCGTAAGTTACAGTGCAAATTTGCATGCTTTTGACAACTCTGCTAAGATCACTAATCTATGGCGACGAAGGCGAAACCGAGGCGCGCGACATCTCATCCGCGAACCGCAGCAAGGGCGACATTGCGAAGTCGACCGGCGAAGGGTAAGTCCTCCGCCCGGCGTCGAAAGCCCGTGCCCGCTCCAGAGGTCGTCAAACCAATCGTAAACCCAGGTCTGGCCGCGTTTAACAAAGCGATGAAGGTGCTCTCCACCCTCGCCGATTTCGAGCGGCTGCGCATCGTCCGCTACAACAGTCAGAACTTCGATCTCGACCGCATGCGGCTCCTCCTGAAACGCATCGGCAACCCGCACGAAGCGTTCCGCTCCGTCCACATCGCCGGCACGAAGGGCAAGGGCAGCACCGCCGCCATGGTGGCCGCCATGTTGCAGGCGAACGGATATAAAGTCGCCCTATATACCTCGCCGCACCTGGTCGACATCCGCGAGCGGATCACCATTAACGGCGAGATGATCTCCTACGCCGATTTCGCCCGACTGACGAAGCTCGTCGAGCCGTTCCTCGCCCGCATCAAGCCGTCGCCGACGTACTTCGACGTGCTGACCGCCATCGCGTTCAAATACTTTGCCGAGCAGAAGGTGGATATTGCCGTCGTCGAAACCGGACTGGGTGGTCGCCTCGACAGCACCAACGTCATCAAGCCGGAAGTGACTGCGATCACGTCGATCAGCATGGACCACATGGCCCAGTTGGGAAACAATGTGGGCGCGATCGCCGCCGAGAAGGCCGGCATCTTCAAGCACGGCGTGCCTGCCGTCACCGTCATCCAGCACCTTGATGCCGAAGCCGCGCTCAAGAAAGGCGCTGAGAAAGTCGGCGTCACGCTCGACATCATCGGCAAGACGATCGAGTTCAGCTACCGCTTCGAGTCCAGCCGCATGCTCGGGCCGCACAATCGCATCGTGCTGACCACGCCGAACAGCAAGTTCGAGCATTTGGCCGTGCCGCTGATGGGCGAGCACCAGGCGATCAACTGTGGGCTTGCTTTGGCGGTCATCGACCGACTCAAAGGCCGCGGCTTCGCGATCAATGATTCGCGCGCGATGGAAGGCCTGGCCAAAACGCAAATCCCCGGGCGCATGGAGATGGTCAATCAAACGCCGCGGATCATTGTCGACGGCGCCCACAACGCCGCCAGCCTTGACGCGATCATGAAAGCCATCGGCCAGCACATTCCTTATGACAGCATGGTCGTCATCTTCGGCTGCTGCAGCGATAAAGACGTGCCCGGCATGCTCGAGCGAATCACCAGCGGCGCCGACAAAGTCATCTTCACGCGGGTGGATAACATCCGCTCCGCCAACCCCCACGAGTTGGCTGCCACCTACACCGAGTTGTACGGCAAGATGGCGCAGGTCGCCCCGACGCTGGATGAGGCCCTTGGCATCGCCGCCCGCGCGGTGACGAAGGAAGACCTCATCTGCATCACCGGCAGCTTCTACCTGGTCGGCGAAGCGAAAAAATACTTCACCGCAAAAGCCGCGGCCGCAGCGGCGGCTCTCGAAGGCAAGTCGGTCTGATCTTTTCACAACGGGGCGCCTTTGAAGTTTCCCTGCGCAGAATATGCGCGAGGGATTTCTCATTTTCGACTAATCCGTTGAATTCGCGCCCGCCACGAAACCAATCTCCAAACGGCGCGTAGTATTGATGATGTTATCGCAGACGTCGCATCACATGAAACGGCGATCCGCTCAAGCCGAGCTCTATCTAAACGATGAACTCGTCGGGCTGGTCGAGATGCGCGGCACTGATACCTCCTGGTCGTTCGGCGAATTTAAACCGAACGACGCGTTCGAAAAATACGCACAATTTTTCGGTGTCTGGTCCCTGCTCGTCCACGAAGAAACCGACGGCCGCCTGCACGAAGCAACCTCCGCGGAATTGCGCGAGGCCGAGAATGCCATTGACCGCCTGAAGGCCCGCCTGCATTTCATCAAGACCGACGAGTGGCAACGCGCCGCCCAGATCAATATTGATGGAACGATGATCGAGTGGAAGCAGTATTGAAGGGTCCTGAAGAATCACTCCCACGGAAAATTGCTCGGTTCTGTTCCTCTCCCGGTATTCCGGGAGAGGGAGTAAACTTAAAGCATTTTCGCAGGCATGCGCGCGACGATTTCCGTCGCCAGCGCCACTGCCGCCAGGCCGTCGTCGGCACTGACTTCCGGCGGTGTCTTGGTCTTCACGGCATGTAGGAATGCATCCAGCTCCGCACGCAGCGGCTCGACGTCGTCGGGCTTTAATTCTTCAATATTGACGAGTTCCGTGTAATTCACCTGCGAGAGGTCTTCGATCTCGCCGGACCGGATTTTCGCCATGGTTTCGCGGAGCGCACTGACGTTGCCGCTCTTCCGCGCGACAATTCCGTACCGCTTTTGATAATCGAGAGACACGTACGCGTCCGGCGAGAAGGCCCGTAGCTTGCGTTCGGTTTTGAGCGCCAACCGCGACGCGGTGAAATTCGCCACGCAGCCGTTCTCGAATCTTACGCGGGCGTTGCAGACGTCCTCGACTTCGCCGATCACGCTCACGCCGACGGAATCTACCTGCACGGGCTTGGATCGCGCGAGCTTGAGGACGATGTCGATGTCGTGAATCATCATGTCGAGCACCACGCCGACGTCGACCGATCGGAACGTCATCGGGCTGACGCGGATGACTTCGATGAAGCCGGGGCGAATGTCGAATTTGTTCATCGCGCGGATGATCGGGTTGAATCGCTCGATGTGGCCGACCTGCACGGTCGTGCCGGTCTCGCGTGCCAGCGCCGCGATGCGCGTCGCCTCGGCCACGTCCTTCGCCATCGGCTTTTCTATCAGGCAAGCTACGCCGGCGCGGATGAACGCGCCCGACAGCGATTCGTGCGTGACAGTTGGCGTTGCGATGGTCACTGCTTTGACGTGCGGGATCATCTCAGACACGTCGGCGAACGCCTTGCACGAAAATTGCTCGGCTACTTCCTGGGCGGCTTCCAGGTTGGCGTCGTACACGCCGACGAGTTTCGCGCCGGGGATTTGGCTGTAAACGCGGGCATGCAATCGACCCATGCGACCGCACCCGACCACGCCCACTGGGATTTGCTCTGAAGTCATGGGCCGCATTCTCGGAGATGCGCGCTGGGAATCAAGGCGTGAGAAGGGAAGATTCTCGATGAGGGAACGTGCGAAACGGCAAGCCGTGAGCCGACTCAACTGTCGCGGCTAACGGCTTGCCGTTTCGCAACGTTCATCGGCGTTTCACTTCACCGGAACGAACGCCGTGTACACCGCGATGTCTTGCGCCGGGCCGTCGAACCCTTTGCTCGCGTCAGTCGGGTCGGCGTAGCCTCTGCCGACGATGTACGCATTCGCGCCGCTCAAGTCTTCGACAGCGGATTGCATGTCCCACCCTGGCACGAGCTGCCAGGTGTTGGTTGATGCGTCCTGCAGATTTCCCACCCGATAGATGCGGCCCACGCTCCCGGCGGCCGGGCCGGCGATCAGGACGAAAGCGCCGGGAGCCACCCGCGCCTGTGCATGAGAAAGATCGTCGTTCTCGAACGTGACCAAGTCCGGCCCGGTCGTGCCGCCGTCCTGCAAAGTCACGGTCACGCCGGCAGGGTCGAGCGTCGCGCCCGATCCCGTAATGTCATCCGGATTCATCGGAATATCCACGCCCGCCTGGTACAGCGACCGATTCCGATCTCGCACGACAAACACAAATACCTGCGCCGTCGGCTCAGCACCATTTCGCCGGTAAAGCGGAACCCACGCGAACCGCGCATCAGTATTGGAAATGAGATTGCCGTAAACCTTCTGCCGCAGCGCCCCGGTTAGCGGCACGATGCTGCCGTCCGTTGATGGAACGATTTCACTGGCGAACGTTTTGCTCAAGATCGAAACCGCCGAAGTCCCAACCGCGGCGGCGGTGGTTTCGTCGACGTTCGATCGCGTCTGGCTGATCGCGACCGGAAAAATCGCCGCCGTCATGATCATGCCGATGCCCAGGATCACGACAGCGAACATCACCTCGACGAGCGTAAACCCGGGGCAAAACTGCGGAGGATGGCGCTTTAAAATTCGCATTCGATCGCTCGGATTCCCCCTCAAAAAGCCTACGAAAACGCAAGCGACTTGACGGCGTTCGGAACGCGTGCGAGATCGCATGCGCCTTCGCGGAAGAAGGTTACACAACAATGAACGGCGACACCGCCGCCAGTACTTCGTCGGGCGTGAGGGGCTCATCAATGCCTGCCTTGCTGAGCGCCGTCGATCCGCTTCCCGCCAATGGCGCGGTGGGGATCGAAAGGTGGAACAGCTTGTCCAGCGTCGCGGCGATCGCGGCGGTGTGACGCGCCTCGGTGCCTTCGATCGCACCAGCAATTGCCAGGTACGGCGAGTTGATGGACAGCAGCGGAATCGCCCCGAGATAAGCCGCCACGCCGGTCTTCTCGGCGGTGTAGACGAGATTCAACACGGCCTGGCGGTTGAGTGAGTTGATCTGAAAATCGTACTTGAACGGCGAGATCACTTTTGCGCCCAGCGCCGTGAGTGCGCCGCGCAGGAAGTCGCGGTGCTCGATCTCGACTTTCCCGAACGTGGCGAGGTACTGCACGTCATCGGAACTGGCTTTGACGTGCAGGCCCTTGATGCCGCGCGCCTTGTCGCCCTTGGTGAGCCGGGCCAGCGCCTGAATGTATAGGTCCGCCTCGAGATCTTCCAAGGCCAGCGCGTAGTTGAGTACTTTCACATCGCCGGTTCCGGGAATGTCTGCGAAAGTCAGTGCCGGTGTGACGGCGAAAGCGGCACCGGGCTGGGCGAGCATTACAGCGGTTGCGACAGCGGCCGTGGCGATAAAGCCGCGGCGGGTGGAGATATTTTCAATGAGGTCGTTCATGATTCTTTCCTCTCGAAGGAGTTTTGTTGAATGACAGATCCGTTGCGGCAATTCGCCTACCCGAAGTAGACCGAAGCCGCCGACAGAACTTGCGACGGCGTGAGGAAATACTCGAAGGTATTTCGGCTCGGGTAAGTCGTGACGACTTTCATATCGCCCGGCCGCGGATCGGGCCCGATTCGGGTATCAAAGACGTACCGGAGTGCCGCCGAGTGACGGGCCTCGGTCGAGTAGATCCCGCCGGCCACCTGCGCGTAGGCGAGTTGATCGCCGAGGTACGGCAACGCGCCGAGGTACGCCCGCACGCCGGTCTCTTCCAGCGGAAGAATTTCACCGAGGATGTAGCTGATGCCCGGCGACGGATGGCCCGCCCGGATGAAGTGATACCCGCCCGGGTTCGCCTTGGTCGGCGTAGCGCCGGCGGCGGTGATGGCGGCGATCAGGAAATCGCGATGTGCCGCTTCCACGAACGCGAACTGCGCCAGGTAAAGAAACCCGACATCGCCCGCAGTTTTGTCAAAGCCGAAGCCCGGCTTCACGCCGTTCTTGTAGCTATCGACGGTGGCGTCGAGCGGCGTATCGAGCGGCCGGCGCGAGGCGATGTTCAGCGCCTGGCGATACAAATCGGCTTCGAGAAATTCCAGCGTGAGCGCGTAGTTCAAAACGATTTCCAGCGAACTCGCGCCCGGAATCCCCGGGAACGCGGCCTGCACCTGCGTCAGCGTCGGGCCCGAGGGTGCGATCGACGGCGTGGCACCCATTGCCTTGCTGGCGGATTTAAAATTGCCGGACACGATCTTTGCCGCAGCGATTCCCAACCCTGCAGCGGACATCCGCTTCAGGAAAAGTCGCCGACTGGAGGGACTCGAACGAATTTCGTCGATGTGCATGTTTCGCTCCTCCGGGCCGACCGAACGCAAATCAGCCCGAAAAGAAAGATGAAATGAAGCCGCCGCTCACGCGACGATCTGCAGGGCATACGCAGACGATGTTCAATTGGATTTACGATTCAGCAGGATCAGGTGATCCCTTATGAAATGGCTGGAAATGAATGGGAGCGGAAAAGTTATACCGGCGGGTGTGCTGTCGATCAGTAAATCGGATTATTTACCGCGAGTGCTTTCGAGGAATCGACCGTGCTTGCCTTGATCGCGGCGGCGGAGGAATTCGATCAGGAATTTCACGTGACGGTTAATGCCGTTCTGCGTTTCAAATTCCGCGACGGCGACGGCGAACGGTTTTTCGCGGCGGAAGAGCTTTTTGTACGCCTCTTCCAACGCGTCGATGTCATCGGGAAGAAATCCGTTGCGGGCCAGGCCAACGGCATTCAGGCCGCGGACGAGGTCGTGGCCGTCGGTCTTGCAGAACGGCGGGGCGTCGTGGGTGATTCGGCTGTAAGCACCGATGTACGCGTAATCACCCACCGTGCAAAAGTGGTGGATGCCGACACAGCCGGCGAGGTTGACGGTGTCGCCGACGATCGCATGCCCGGCGATCATCACGTTATTCGCGAAGATGCAGTTGTTGCCGATCTGCGCGTCGTGGCCGATGTGGGTGTTGACCATGAACAGGCTGTTGCTGCCGATGCGGGTGACGCCGCCGCCTTTTTCTGTACCGAGGTGAGCGGTAAACGCCTCGCGGCAGAGGTTGGCGTTGCCCATTTCCAGTCGCGTAGGCGAACCCTTGAACTTTTTATCCTGCGGCGGCGCGCCCAGCACCACATTGGGGAAGAAATGATTCTCTTCGCCAACCGTCGTCAGTCCCATGATCGTCACGTTATTGTGCAGCACGCAGCGCGCACCGATTTTCACGTCCGGCCCGATGACGCAGAACGGCCCGATTTCCACATCCTCCCCGATGGATGCGGCAGGATCGATCACAGCTAGGGGTGAAATCTTCGCCATTGAATTACACAGGCTCCGCATCGACCAACATGAATTTGATGTCGGCCTCACAGGCCAGTTTGTCTTGGACGAACGCCTTGCACCGCACGTGGCCGGTTCTGCTCTTCACGCGGACGGTAACTGCTTCGAGAATTAGCTGATCCCCGGGCGTAACCGGATGGCGCATCTTAACCTTATCCATACTCAAAAGAACAGCAAGCTTACCCGTATGCTCGAGCTTCTGGCTCAAAAGTAAGCCGCCGAGCTGAGCGAGTGCCTCGACGATTAGCACGCCCGGCATGATCGGCGTGCCGGGGTAGTGGCCCTGGAAAAAGATGTCGTTAAACGTGACGTTCTTAATGCCCACCGCGCGGTGATCGCCGTCAATTTCCAGCACGCGATCGACCAGCAGCATCGGGTAGCGGTGCGGGAGGATGCGCTGAATCTTGCGGATGTCGAGCGCGGCCTCGCGCGTGAACGCCAGCTCGCGCGACGTGTGCATCTGCTGCTCGAGCAATCGCTTCGCGAGCATGTGATTGAGCACGTGGCCGGACTTGTGCGCGATGATCCGCCCGTAGACCGGCCGGCCGACGAGGTAAAGATCGCCGATCAAGTCGAGCACCTTGTGGCGGGCACATTCGTCGGCGAATCGGAAGGCGTTATCCACCGGCCCGCCGGGGCCGATCACGAGGAAATCGTGAGGCGTGAGGTGCTTGCCTACGCCGCGCGCCTGGATCGCGTCCATCTCGCTTTCGAAAATGAAACTGCGGGCCGTCGCGATCGTATGAAGGAAATCGTCTTCGCCGAGGTGGAAGCTGAAGGTCTGGCGGCCCAGCGGGGCGGGGCCCTCGAAATTGTAGATGACTTCCAGCCGATCGGTCGGCCCCGGGAGGGCGGCAATCGACGCGTCGTCGCGCGTGAGCTGGATCGGGCGTTTGATGATCAGCGGCTTCTGGTCGACGGCCTGCTCGACCGTGCCGGCCTCCACCAGCGCGTCCACGAACGGCCCGCTCGACCCGTCGCCGCCGGGCAGTTCGCCCGTCGGCCCGCCGATGACTCGGACGGCGGCGTTGTTGATTCCCAGCCCGGCGAGGGCGGCCATGCAGTGTTCGATCGTCTCGACGCGGAGCGTGCCGTTCCGCAGACAGGTGTGCCGCGGGCGCTCGAGCATGTTTTCGACCAGGGCGGGGATGGTGGCGGTTTTGCCGTCGTATTCGCGGATGAACGTGATTCCGCTATCCGGCTGGCTGGGAACGAAAACGACCGTCGTCTCTTCGCCGGTGAATAAACCCGGGCCTTTGACGGTGACTTCGCGCGAGATGGTTCGTTGTTTCAGTTCCACGATTGAAAAGGCATTATAGGGAGAGTTCGGTAAACGAAAAGACGCCGCAGTGACAGAGCAGGCCCTGCCGTGGAAATCGCCCGATAAGTTGCGACGATTCCCGCGAATTTAACGTCAAGCCTCCGCCACCCCCGGCGGCGGCGTGGCGCTCTTGCCCTGGCGACGTTGAATTTCCAATTCGCCGCGAACTTTATCCATCATTTCTTCCGTCACCGGCAGATTAAACGCCAGAACGAACGCAATGGCGGAGAAAATAATCTTCGGCGTAAACGCCACCCAAAGCATCTTCACGAGCACGGCGTGCGGTTGTTGATCATTGTGAGCGTCAAACCCCACCCACGAAAGCAGAAACATCCCCAGCAGTGAGCAGACAGAAATCTCCATCTTGTCCACGAACGACTTGACGGCCGAGAACAGGCCCTCCTTGCGTTCGCCGCTCTGCAGTTCATCGATGTCGCAGATGTCGGGCATCAGGCTGGTGAGGAAAAGATTCTGCACCGACATCGGAAAGATAAACGCGAACCCGGTAAACACCAGCAGGTAAATATGTCCGGGCTTGGTAATGAAAGGCAGCAAAATGGCGTTCAGGAACATGATGCCGAAGGTCAGGATGATTCCCCATCGTTTGCCGAGCCACCGCGTGAGCGGCTTGGCCAGCGGCCACATCGCGGTCGAAATCACAAATCCCGCGACCCCGCCCAGGCCGGTCGACGCCAGCGCGAACCATTTCTTGTCGCCGTAACACACGTAATAAATCCCGATGTAAACGGCGAACGTTCCATAGAGCGAAGTCCCCAGCGTGCGGATGGCCTGCAGATAGAGCATCGTCACGAACGGCTTGCACTTGAGCGTGTCTTTGCAGGCAGCCAGTAAATTGACATGCTTGCGATTGGCGTTGGAAAATCGCTCGCGGCAGAAAAAAACCGTGAACGACGCCGAAGCCAGAATGATCACCGAGACGACCAGCGATAACACGCGCACGCCGTTGATTTCACTGCCCATCGACGGAATGGAGATCGAACCCAGCGGGCCCAGCGGAATGCGCAGGCCGTCTTTCAATTGCAACGCCAGCGCCCAGAAATATCCGCCGCCGATCGACATCAGGGAAAAGTACACGCCCTTAATGGCAAAGACGCGTGAGCGGTCGTTGTAATCGTCTGACAACTCGTATCCGAGTGCGCTATGCGCCATCGTGTAAGTGCCCCAGGTGGAAAACAGCGCCGTCGCGCCGATGGTAAGCCAGACAAATGTCACCCACTGCGGCCATTGGCTACTCGGCAGCCAGATGGCGAAAGAGAGCACCGCCCCGATGACAGCCGTCACAAATAGAAACGGCCGGCGGCGCCCCCATCTCGTGTGCGTGACGTCGGAAAGATGGCCGACCAACGGATCAATCAGGCCGTCAACGATGCGCGGAAAGAACATCGCGATGCCGACGTATTTGGGATCCAACTTGTAGGTGGTCGTAAAAATGATGGAAATCAGCGCGAACTGAGCGTACATCCAGTAGTCGGCAAATGCGCCGACGGCCCACTGGTGCATCGTCAACGATTTGGCCGAATACGCCTTTTCCAAGGGAGGCGGAGGATCATCTGGCGATTTGTACTGCAGAACCGGCGTTGGGTTCATCGATTCATTCCTCGTCTATTCCGCGGCCCGGATCGAGTGCGCTGCGTCGATTCCGTCGAGAGTTGAGAAACAGTTTCTTGACTGGTTACTCGTCAACCTAATACAAAATAAGAGTGCGTCAAGAAATCAGTTTGCATGATTCGCGCTCGATTGCAATCCCACTCTTCGGTTACAGTGCCGGGATGTCCGACTCCACGAACCATGGCGTTCTAAGCTACGGCGGCCACGCGCCGACGCCGCAGTGGACCACGATTCATTCCTTCTATAACGAGATCGAAGCCCAGCTCTGCGGCAACGAGCTGGAAACCAACGGCATCCGGTACCAGCTCCTCAACAGCTCGACGCGCGCGGTGATGGCGATGTACGGATCGTTCATCCAGGTTCCACTGCAGGTGATGAGCGACGACGTCGATCGCGCGCGAACATTGCTGGCCGAGCACCTCCGCCCCGAATCCGCCGACCAGCTCGAGCCGGCCGAAGCGGATGATCCCGCCAAGCCCCACGAAATCCTCGGCGAAGACGGCGAGCCCGTTCAACTGCTGGCCGCCGGAGCGTTCGACTCAGTGCATGAAATGCGAGAGGCGTCGCTGATCCTGGAGGCCGGGCGGATCGAGGCGTACGTCCCGCGACTCGTGGCCAAGCCCGCCGAGCCGCATGCGGCACGTCAGTTCATCGTCCGCGTGCAGGAAGACGACCTCCCGCGTGCCCGCGCGCTGTTGAAGCGAGATCCGGAATCCGATTCCGCCGAACCCCGCTGCCCGCGCTGCGGCGGATGGAACGTGTACGAAATCAAGCACGAGTTCACCAACATGGTGCTGATGTTCGTCGGCAAGAGGAAGCCGCTGCAGTGCGAATGTCTTAAATGCCACTACGTGGGGTTGCGGGACGAATTTTTCAAAAAATGATCGTGCAGGAATCGTACGAGAACTAAACCGTCGCCGGCGACGGCGCGATCAGCGGGCGATCGAACGCCGCCGCCTTTGAGCCGCGCGGAAGGCCGATTGTTTTGGCGCTGATCTTGTCCTGCAGACGCATGATACCTTCGAGCAGTGCCTCCGGGCGCGGCGGGCAGCCGGGGACGTAGACGTCGACGGGGACGACGAGGTCCACGCCTTTGACGACGTTGTACCCGTACTTGAAGTACGGCCCGCCGCCAACGGTGCAGGCGCCCATGGCGATCACGTACTTCGGGTCGGGCATCTGGTGGTACAAACGCTTCACACGGCTGGCCATTTTGTAGTTGACGGTGCCGGCCACGATCATCAGGTCGCTCTGCCGTGGCGTGGCGCGGAACGCGCCGGCGCCGAAACGGTCGAGGTCATACCGGCTTGCGCCGACAGCCATCATCTCGATCGCGCAGCACGCGAGGCCGAACGTCATCGGCCAGAGCGAATTTTTCCGCGCCCAGTTGATGGCGAAATCTAAGCTCGTGACGAGAAGGCCTTCTTCGAAGCGGTTTTCTATCCAGGACATGGAAGGATTATTGCACAGGGCGGGACAGGTATCAATAAGCTGGCAGAAGGCAGATGGCAGCGGGCAGTGAGGAGAAATTCCTTACTGCCCGCTGCCCGCTGCCTGCTGCCCGCTAATTCCCCCGTGATAGCAGTCCAGGAACATCTGAAAATACGCCGGCCGAAGCGCGTCCCAGCCGAAGTTTCTTCGGACGTGATCTCGCCGACGCGCCATGGCGGCGGGATCGGGCGGGGGGGTAAGCAGCGCGGCGATCTTGTTCGCGGCGTCGCCGGGCTGGGTGTAGTTCGCGTACGTCCCCTCATCGCCGAGCACGTATCGCATGATCGGGTGATCGTTCACCACGCATGGCAGGCCATGGATGAGCGCTTCCAGAAACACCCGGCCGAAGCCTTCTTTCAGCGACGCAAGCGCGAACAAATCAGCGGCCTGGTAGTAGCTGCCGACTTGTTCGTACGGCACGGAACGGATGGCGTAATTTCCTTCGCCGAGCTTTTGCTTCGCGAGCGCGAGGATCGGCGGGCTGGTATCGTCGATCTCGCCGAGCAGGACGAGTAACGGCCGCGGCGTGGGCAGACTGGCGATTTCGTTGATCAGGAAATCCATACGCTTGAGTGAAGGGCTGATCCACCCGACGCTCAGCACCATCGGCCGATCCACCCGCAGGTTGAGTTGCTCGCGGAGCTTTCCTTTCGCGAGCGGGTCGAACGCCGGATCGCCCGCGGGCACTTTAATGCCGTATGGCACGAGCGAATGCTTGGTCGGCGGCTCGCCGGCGGCGATGGCCTTTTCGTAATACGCGGGCGTGACCTGCTGCACGTGATCGGGTCCATTGAACGGCGGATCGGCGGGCGCGCCGTTAGAGTACATCAGCTTATACGGCACGCCGATGCGCCCGCGAAATCGCTCGAGGCGCATCGCGAGGTTCACGTCGGAATAAAAAATAATGTCCGGCCGACCGGCGCGGATTCGCTTGACCAATGCAGGGAGAAATGAAAGCTGTTCTACAACGTAGCCATTTCGGCGGATGATTTTCCCGAGCAGCCGCGCCGGCCAATGAAATTTCGGGAGACACCAGAGTCGGTACTCGTCTTCCGCATCGTCGCCGCCACCTTTATAGAGGATCGCATCCAGGCCGCGGTAGCCGTGCATGGCGTCGAAGCATTCGCGGAAGAAGCTTTCAATCCCGCGCCGGCTGTTGCCGAGCGAGGTGCAGACGAAGAAGACTTTGATCGGTCGCGGCACGCCCACTGAAGCGCTGGCCGGCGGAGCGTCGGGCATGGCGATAGTTGTCCTCGGGTTTACGGACGTTGTCAAAAGCCGTAGCAGGCGTGAGGATCGTCGGTGGATCGTGCCGATGATAAGAAAATGAATCGAAATCAAAACTCGATCAATCGACAGGCGAAATCCGGGACGATTTTATCGGAACGTGAAACCTCTTTGCCCAATCCCAGCCAGAGTTCAACGATTCAAAACCGGCCGGCGAAGCAGAATAATTCGTCGATTGCCATGCACGCGGTGCTGCTCGGCGCCCTCTGCAGCTCGATCGGGTGTCACGGGCATCAAAAGTCGCCGGGCTCGGATACGACTGTGAATCTCGGGCGCGCGCATCCGCGAATCCTGTTCATCGGTAGCTCGACGATTTTCTTCTGGAAAACGCTCCCCGCTGATTTCGCCGACGTGCCGGGCACCATCCTCCGTCGCGGCCACGGCGGGCGAACGCTTGCGGATATCGTATCGCATGTCACCGACGAGATCATTGCCGAACATCCCGACAAAGTGCTGATCTACGGCGGCAGCCTGGACATGCACGACCACGGCCGAACGCCGGAACAAACGTTTGAAGATTTTGTCGGGCTGTGCGATTCGGTTCACAACGCGATGCCGAACACGACCGTGTATTTCATCGCCTGTAAGCCGAGCCTCGCCAAGTGGGAAGACATTCAGCTGGACACGCAATTGAACGAATTGGTCCGCGGCCTGGCGGCGCGGGAGAAGGGCGTCGGGTTCATCGACATCTACACGCCCATGCTCGATTCAGACGGCAAGCCGATCGAACATTTTTTCAATCCCAAGGACGGCAACCATCTGAATAAAGACGGATACGCCCTGTGGGCGAAGATCATCCGACCGTATTTGGTAGATGGGAAGTAGGACAGACAAGAATGTCTGTCCTACCGAAGAAAAATCACGTAATTCGCGCTACAACCATCGTCACGTCGTCGTTGCGCTTGGCCATTCCTACGTGCTTGCGGAGTTCCCAGAGAATATTATGGCTGATCCCCTCGGCGAAGTCGCCGCCGCGTAAATACGCCTGTTGCAGGCGCTGTTTGCCGAAGGTTTCCTGTTGGAAGTTCATGCCGTCGGTCAGGCCGTCGGTGTAGAGGAGGATCGTGTCGTCCTTTTCGAGCTGCACGGTGTGCTGAGCGTACGGCTCGTCGGGATCGACGCCGAGCACCATGTTCTCGCCGCCGAGCTCGATGATCTTGCCGGCGCGGCGTAGCAGCGCGGGCGGATGGCCGGCGTTGCAATAGGTGAGCCGGCGGTTGCGGGCATCGAGCACGCCGTAGAAGAGCGTGACGAATTCGCTGGCTTTGGTATCGCGGCAAAGCATCACGTTCACTCGCCGCATGATTTCGTAAAGGTAAAAGACGTTGTCGACCTGCGCCCGCAGCGCCGCCCGCACGCTGGCCATGATCAGCGACGCAGGCACGCCTTTGCCGCTGACGTCGGCGATCACCAGGCCGACGTTGTCGTCCGGCAATTCAATGCAGTCGTAAAAATCGCCGCCGAGCTCGAAGCAGGGGACGTAAATGCACGAAAGATCCAGCCCCGGCACTTCCGGCGGGTGCTGCGGGATCATCCGCATCTGCACCTCGGCCGCCATCTGCACCTGTTTTTCAAGAGCTTCCGCCTCGATCGATTCGGTGAGCAGCCGCGCGTTCTCAATCGCCGCCGCCGCCTGCGCGGCAACGGCTTTGAGCAGGTCGATCTTCAACTGACTGAATACCTGCTCGTGCTCGGTGTAGACGCGCAGTGCGCCGATCGACTTCCCTTTGTATCGCATACCGGCCGAGAGCATCGAGGTGATGCCTTCACGCATGGCTTCCTGCGGATACTGCACGCGCGGATCGGTCGCCATGTTGGCGACGTACTCGTAACCGGCGCCGGAAAGTGCCAGCCGATCGATCGCGGCGCTGCTCAAGCGCACGGGCCCCTTATTTTGGTAAGCGGGCGACAGATTGTGAACCGCCTTGATGACCAGCTCGTCTTTTTCGGCATCGATCAAACGGATGGACGCGGCCTTCGTTTCCATCACGTCGCAAACCACTTTCACCGTGCGCGCCAGAACCTTCGGCAGATCGCGCGCGTCGGCCAGCATCATCGTCACGTTGTAAACCGCCGTCAGCTCGTTGATGCGCTGGCGGAGTTGGTATTCCTGAAAGCACAATCGCGCGATCGCGTTGGCGAGCAGGAAGAGGAACTGGATGGCGGCCGGGCGCGTGTTTTTCGCGCGGTTCATCTGCGTGATGAGCGTCTTGAGCTGCTTCGGGTCGATCTGGAATTTTTCCGCCAGTTGGCTGAGCTTGGCTTCATCCAGGCCGCCGGTTTTTCCGTCGGGGCTCATGCGGATCGTGCCGAGGCGCTGCTGGCCGACCATGATCGGGGCGACGTACTCGCGGCCTTCGCGCTGCGGGCCGTCCTGCTTGTCCTCGGCGTCGGCGATGGCGCTTTGGCGGTGCAGAAATTCTTTGGTGGGCGTGGGTTGCGTGATCAGGTTGCCCTGGGCATCGGTGATGGTCGCCTTGACGTTGGCGACGGCCGCGAAGTTATCCTGGATTTCCTGCAGGGTGGGCAGGTCCAGAAAGTCCGTCAGGCGAAGATTATCGTTCGTGGGGCCTGCCATAGTGATTCGCCGCGGGACTTCCGTTTCCTGCGTTGACACGTCAGCGAAGCGGCAGATTGTAAAAGGCTTGCCGCCACGATCAACTGACAGGAGCGAATATTATCCTTTAGAATTCATCTAACCCTAGGCCTAGAATTGCGTTAAGTGTGATATGTTGCAGAAACGATACGGAGATCGGTATGAAACAATGGAGCCACAAAGGGGCGGAATGGGCGTACGACGACCTCGGCAGTGGCCGGCCGATTGTGCTGGTGCACGGGTTTCCGCTGGATCGCCGGCTATGGGCGGGCATCGTCGGCGAACTGGCGACGCACCACCGCGTGATCGCCGTTGATCTGCCAGGCTTTGGCCAATCCACGCTCGGGCAAGGATTTACGATTTCTTCAGTGGCGGATGATCTCGCGGCGATGGCGGAGTCGCTCAATCTCGGGCCGATCGTGGCGGCGGGGCTTTCGATGGGCGGGTACATTTGTGAAGCACTCGCCGATCAGCACCCTGAGATTTTGACCGGCCTAATTCTCGTCAACACCAAGGCCGAGGCGGATAACCCGCAGCAGAAAGATGGCCGAAACAAAATGCTCGAATTGGCACGCACCAAGGGCTCGAGGGCCGTCGCCGACGAGATGCTCGGCAAGATGCTTTCGCCGACGACGATCCGGCAATCGCCGCAGATCGTCCGCGATTTGCGTGCGATGATGGAAGCCGTGCTGGTGAAGACTCTTGAAACGGCCCTCATCGCCCTGCGCGATCGCTCCGAGTACGCCACCCTTCTGCCGAAGCTGAAATTGCCCGTGCAGATCATCGCAGGCGCTGATGACGTGATCGCGCCGCCCGCCATCGCCGAGGCGATGCACCAATCCGCTGCAGGCTCAAAACTCACGATCATTCCCGACGCCGGCCATCTTTCGCCACTGGAACAGCCGAAGCTCGTGGCAGATGCGTTCAAGGCTTTCCTCGCGTAAGATGTTTGCGACGAATGTCTGTGCCACTGAAATCCAAAGAGCCGTCCGTCAGTGCCTTCGAGGAGCCTTTCATGAATCGAGAACGAATCGCGTGGATTGTCTGCATCACGGTGCTTTGCCTGTTCGCGTTGCAACTCCCCGGCTCGCAGGCCGCCCGCGATGACGACTACGCCTTCGTGCGCAAGCTCGTCGACATTCATCGCCAGGTGGCGACGAATTACGTCGAGCCGATCGACGAAGACAAGCTGCGCGACGGCGCGATCGACGGCATGATGGGCCAACTCGATCCGTTCTCGGTCTACATTCCGCCGGCCGAGCAGGAAGGCTTTGATCGCATGCTCGAAGGCTCGTTCAAGGGCGTGGGCATTCAGTTGAACCAGACCGAAGAAGGTAAGGTTGAAGTCGTCACGCCGATCGACGACAGCCCCGCGTTCAAGGCCGGCGTTATGGCGGGCGACGTGGTGCTGAAGGTGAACGGCGACAACGTTGAAGGTCTGAAGATCAACGACGTTATCAAGAAAATCGCCGGGCCGATGGATTCGAAAGTATCGCTGGCCGTCCGGCACGCCACCGGCGACGAGGCTACGCTTTCGATGACCCGCCAGGAAATCGTCGTTCCGACCGTGAAAGGGTACGGCCGCAAGGACGATAACAGCTGGGACTTTTACATCTCCAATGACCCGAAAATCGCGTACATCCGCATCACGCAGTTCACGCCCGACACTTACGAAAAGCTGAAGAACGCCCTGATCGGCCCCGACGCCGACATCAACAAGCGCGAAACCTACAAGGGCCTGATCGGCGAAGGCATGAAGGCGCTGATACTGGATCTGCGATTCAACCCCGGCGGTCGGCTGGATCAGGCGATCGCGATCGTCGACATGTTCGTGGACAAGGGAATCATCGTCAGCACCAAGGGCCGCAATCGGCCGGAGCAGCGCGTTGAAGCCAAGGCCGAGGGCACGCTGCCGCGCTTCCCGATGGTGGTTCTGGTGAACGAGCACTCCGCCAGCGCGAGCGAAATCGTGGCCGGATCGCTGATGGACAACAAGCGAGCCCTCGTGGTCGGCAGCCGCAGCTACGGCAAGGGGAGCGTGCAGGAAATCATGCCTCTCGACAGCAAGGGCGGCGAGCTGAAGCTGACCGTCGCGTACTACTACCTGCCCAGCGGCCGGCTCGTACATAAGAAAAAGGACGCCAAGGACTGGGGCGTTGAGCCGCAGGTGATCATCCCCATGGACGACGTCGCCGAGGCCAACGCAATGCGCGAGCGGCTCTCGTCAGAACTCATGCACCGCCCAACGACCGGCCCGACGACGCAGCAGTCGATCGTCCTCCCAACAACCCAGCCGATCGACCCGCAGCTTGATTCGGCGCTGAAGACGATGATCGGCTACGTGATCTTCCAGGGCGACCGATTTACGTCCGCGGCTCCGACGACGCGGCCGGCGACGCAGCCCGTGCATTGAATCAAGGAAATGCGACACGGAGGCACAGAGCCACAGAGAAGGCAAAGCGAAATTGCCTTGCGACTTTCTCTGTGGCTCTGTGACTCTGTGTCGCATTCGTATCGATGTCTTTGATACTCGCCATCGAATCCACCTGCGATGAAACCGCCGCCGCCGTGGTGGCCGACGGGTGGAACGTGCGCTCGAACGTCATCGCCAGCCAGGCAGAACTGCACGCCAAGTACCGCGGCGTCGTGCCGGAGATCGCCAGCCGGGCGCATATCGAAAATATTCTGCCGGTGATCGGAGAGTCGCTGGAAAAAGCCGGCTGCGGCTTCGCGGAGATCGACGCGATCGCGGTGACGCACCGCCCGGGCTTGGTAGGCTCACTGCTCATCGGCGTGACCGCCGCGAAAACGCTCGCGTGGACGCTGGGGAAACCGCTGGTCGGCGTGGATCATGTGCAGGCACATTTATATAGCGTGGTATTAAATTCTCCCTCTCCCGGTACGCCGGGAGAGGGCCGGGGTGAGGGCTTGCCCGCGGAGCGAAGATCTGGCTCCGGTGGCAGACCCTCACCCCAACCCTCTCCCCGGGTACCGGGAGAGGGAGCCAAGTCGCCGAGAGGTACGGCTAATTCTTCCGAAGTAACTCGGAGCTTCCCCGCCGTCGGCCTCGTCTGCTCCGGCGGCCACACCGCGCTCTATCTCGTCAACAGCTGGACCGACATCACCCTCATCGGCAGCACGATCGACGACGCCGTCGGCGAAGCGTACGACAAAGTCGCCGCGATCCTCGGCCTCGGTTACCCCGGCGGGCCGATCCTCGATTCACTCGCGGCCGAGGGCGATCCGAAAGCCGTCGCGTTCCCGCGCAGCAAAATGGGCCGCGACTCGCTCGATTTTTCCTTCAGCGGCGTGAAGACGTCGGTGCTCTACCACGTCCGCGGCTTCCAGGGCCGCGAGCGGCAGCTCGATCTCACGCCGCAAACACTGCGCGACATCGCCGCCAGCTTCCAGGCCGCCTGCATCGACGTGATCGTCGAAAAAATCCGCCGCGCGCTCGCGCAAACCGGCGGCAAGAGCGTGATCATCGGCGGCGGAGTCTCCGCCAACCGCGGCCTGCGGGCAGCACTGCGCGAGCGCATCAACGTCCCGACTTTCGTCCCCGACTTAGCCTACTGCACCGACAACGCCGCCATGGCCGGCGGCCTGGCGCACGTGCTGTTGGCGGAAGGGCGGACGAGCGGGTTGGATTTGGATGCGATTACATTCAGTGAAATTCAGCGCGTCTAACTTCGCGATGGTGAAACGCTGCTTGTCGCACGGGCGGCCTCCGCTTCGGTTCTCGCCGTGGTTCAGGTTATGATGGGGTAAGGAGTGCTTCTGCCATGCGAATTCATCGACTTTCCGTCGTAGTCGTCGCAATTCTCCTGTCCGAGTTCCATCTCCGTCTCGCCGCCGCCGATCCGCCCGCGGGTCCGACCACCGCGCCCTCCGCGGCTGACCGTCGCGTCATTCGGATGGTGCAATGTTCCCAACATCTAAAGCAGATCGGCGATGCGATCGTCCTTTATTCCCTGGATCACAAGGGAGAATTTCCCCCCGATCTGGGAACCTTGGCCACCGCTGGTCACGACGCGCTGGACGTTTCATATTTCGTCTGTCCTGCCGCCGGTGCGCTGCCCAAGGGTTGGCGGACGATGGCCAAGCCCGATCAGGCAACGTGGATCAACGCTCACACCGATTACATTTATCTCGGAAGCAAGATGAGCACGATCACGGCAACATCCGACGTGCCACTCGCCTACGAAAAGGACGACGACCATGACGGCCGCGGCATGCACGTTCTGTTCGGCGACGGACGCGTTGAGTTTCTTTCAATGAAGGACGTTCATAAATTGTTGGGTCCGAAGGTGGGCGCGGAGCGGTTGACGACGCGTATCTACCCGTGGCCGGACAGGCAGAGGCGATTCCACTGATCTCGATTGACGAAGCTAAGGTAGTTTTAACTCACGCAACCATCGGGCAAATCAAAACCGCATTGGTGGGGTTCCAAATCGACAACGGGCGATTTCCCACGGTGGCCGAAGGATTGCAGTCGCTGGTGAAAAAGCCCTCGGCTGAATTGAAGAACTGGAGGCCGTGGTTCGATTCGCTGCCGGTCGACAGTTGGGGACACGCCTTCGTCTATGCTGCCGGGGGTGACAAGGAGGATTATTCCATCACCTCTCTCGGCCCCGATGGCAAACCCGGCACGTCGGATGATGTGAAGTAACTGCTCAGCCGTTCAGCTTCTCCAAATCCGTCCACCGCGCGTATAGCCGTTCGACTTCCGTCTGCGCCCGGCCGAGCTCTTCGTAGATGGCTCGCATTTTTACGTGATCCGCCATCACGGCTGGATCATTGGCTTGATCGTGCAGCGTGGCGACTTTCGTTTCCGCTTCGGCGATCGCGGCCTCCATGCCGTCCAGTTCCTTCTGGTCTTTCCAGCTGAGTTTTTTCTTCGACGCAGTCGCAGTCGCTGCTCCGCCGGCGGATTTCGGCGCGGCCTTTCTGGCCGTCGCCTCGTCTTTGTTCGATTGACTTCGCGCTCGTTCCCACTGGGCCAGATCAGCGTAAATATGCGCGCCGCCTTTGCCGTCGAGCGCCAGCAACTCCGTCGACGCGCGGTCGAGCAGATAGCGATCGTGCGTCACCAGCACCAGCGCGCCGGGGTACGTTTCCAAACTTGATTCGAGCACATCGAGCGTGGGAATATCGAGATCGTTCGTCGGCTCGTCCAGAATCAGCACGTCGCTCGGTCGCTGCATCAGGCGGGCGATCAGCACTCTCGCCTGCTCGCCGCCGGAGAGTTCGCTGACGGGCATGTCGAGCTGTTCGTTGCGGAAGAGGAACCGCTTGGCCCAGCCTGTGATGTGCATCGTTTCGCCTTGGAAGCTGACGATGTCGCCGCCGGGCGAGAGCGATCGGCGGAGCGTTTCGGTCTGATCCAGATGCTCGCGGTGCTGGTCGAAGACGACGACGCGCAGGCCGTCCGCGCGAACGAGCGTGCCGGAGTCCGGCTCGAGTTGGCCGGTGATGAGTTTGATCAACGTGGATTTTCCGCTGCCATTCGGCCCGAGGAGGCCGAGCTTGGTGCCGGGCGAGAGGACGAAATTCACGTCCTTGAACAGCTTGCGATCGCCGAGCGTTTTGGCGACGTGTTTCAGCACCAGCAGCTTGCGGGTTTTTCGATCCGAAGCGGCGAAGTCGATCTTGGCGGCGCCTTGCTGCGTGTTGCGGGTGCGGAGATCGGAAAGATCCGCCATCATCTCGCCGGCCCGCTCGATGCGGCCTTTCGATTTGGTCGTGCGCGCCTTGGCCCCGCGCTGCAGCCATTCAATCTCCCGCCGCACCGTGCTCGCCAGCGCCCGCTCGCGGCCTTGCTGCGATGCGAGAAATTCCTCGCGCTTGGCGACGAACTCACTGTAAGTGCCGTTGTGGCTCAGGAATCCTTCCGGGTACGACCGGCCGAGCTCGATCACGCGGTTCACGCTCGATTCAAGAAACCG
The DNA here is from genome assembly GCA_038329865.1 of Tepidisphaerales bacterium. GTDB lineage: Bacteria > Planctomycetota > Phycisphaerae > Tepidisphaerales > Tepidisphaeraceae > JANMES01. The sequence continues at coordinate 48,038 of JBBQNK010000015.1, forward strand.
CCGATCGTGGCTCACCGTGAGCGTCGCGAACGGCGCCGCCGCGATCAGATTCTCCAGCCACTCGATGCCTTCCACGTCCAGATGATTCGTCGGCTCATCCAGCAGCAGCAAATCCGGCTCGCGGGCGATCTGCCGCACGATCGCTAGCCGCTTCCGCCATCCGCCCGAGAGCGTGCCGGCCGTCGCGTGCGGATCGGGAAAGCCCGCGCGATCGAGCGCCTGAAACGCCCGCATGTGCTGCTCGTGATCGTCCCAGTGATGCGCGTCCATCACGGCCGCCAGGCAATCCACGCACGATTGCTTAGCGATAAACGTATCCTCCTGCGGCACGTACCCGACGCGCAGCTGCCGGCGGGCGATGAGCTCACCGTCGTCGGGCTGTTCGAGCCCCGCGAAAATTTTGAGCAGCGTGGATTTGCCCGACCCGTTCGCGCCGATCAACCCGACGCGTTCGCCTTCGCTCAGGCCGAGGGTGATTCCGGTGAACAATTGTCGCGGGCCATAGGATTTGGAGAGGTCTCGTCCGGTCAACAGCATTCGGCGAGGTTAGCGGAGCAGCCGTCATTCGTCACGTGATGCGGCGATGAATTCTGCGAACTGAAATCAAGGTAGTGGTTAATATTGCTCTCCACGCCGGTCGCTGTGCGACCGGATTCCGGAATCCGGTCGCACAGCGATCGGCGTGGAAGTAAAACCAAACCCGTACTGAAATCTAGTGGTGCTCGCTCGCACGGGCAATGGCCCGATCGATCTCTGCCCGCCAGCGTACAGCCGCGATCAGGCGTAATTCCTCGGCGTTCAGATTGACGTTGGATGCTTCGAGAAAGCCCGCGATAATCGCGCCTCTTGAGTCCTCACTGGGGTTGCCGACGATCGGTGCGCCGCTGTCACCGGTCTCGAGATAGATATCCGCCCCGAGTCGCTTCAAGCCCTGAATGTTCGGAAACTGCGCGAGCTGTATCTGTCCGGCCACAGTTTTGATGGTCGAGCCCGGCTTGAGGTATTCCACTCTTCCGTCGGTGCCGATGGAAATGTTGTCATCCGGCACATTGATCGGCACGGAGATTTGCGGAATGAGCAAGTATCCGTCGCCAATGCTGGCAACCAAATCCCCGTTTTTGTCTCTGAACAGACAGCCGTTGCGAATGTAACCAATTCCGCCGCCGATCTCGGCTGGCATTCTTATCACAAAAAAACCTGCGCCCTGTATTCCCAAATCTAAATGATTGCCGGTGTTCTCCAAAGATCCCTGCTCTGGATCAATGCGAATCCGAGGCAGCGCGCGCTTGGTACTGCACGCGCCGCGCTTTATAGCCGGTTGTTTTTGTGTTGGCGATGTTCTCGTCGATCGCCTTCAAGGCAATCTCGATCGATTGATTCGTGCGTGCCAGCGTTTCAATCGATTCGTCGGCGCTGATCGGCCGGGTGGCGACGGATTGGGCAACGAGTCGGTCGATGTCAGCGGTCGGGCTTTGCGAACATCCCACGAAAAAAAATATGGCAGCGATGGAAAAACCGATGAGGTGTTTCATGATGTGCTCCGTCCTTGGAGTTCATTCGCAATGGCAACATCCTGCTGCCGATGGTCGTCCGGCGAATTCTATTCTGAATGCGGAAAAGGCACCAACGCGCAAGCCGTCAGGCGATAGGCTGAGTTGCGCGGAACAATCGGCCCCGAGCGATGCCGCTACCGTTGCGGGATGGCCATCGATAAAATGTGGCGAAGAATCGGGCGCACTCGAGCAAGGGAAAATTTCGTGGCACAAACTCACAGTCGCGTGGTTGACGGGCGTCGGTGGTGCTGGAACGTGGAGCGGCTCTGGCTTTTGTCGGCCGACCTTCCCGTGCGGGAGGTCGCGATTGATGCGATCGCCGAGCTCGATGAAGACTGCTGGTTCTGCGGCAAGAAGCTGCCGACGATTCGCAGCATTGCTGAGCGCTGCAGGCGGATCAACCACGCAATTCTGACCCAGCCGATCATATTGAACGCCGACGCCACACTGATGGACGGCGGCCACCGTGTTGCGCGGGCATTGCTGGATGGAATCACGCATCTCCCCGCGGTGAAGTTCGAGACAATGCCGGCGGCGGATTGGGTTGAGGAAATTGATCCGGTTTCATAGAGGTAACCCATGACCATGAAAGCTTATCCGTATCCCACCTTCGCGATTGACGCGGCCGGCCATCGCGTTCGAGTTGACGCTACCGAATTGGAAATCGAAATGCCCGACGGGCACGTCGTCAGAATCGAATTGAACGCGACCGGAGCGTATAGCGATCAACTGATATTGCGGGCCGAGCCGAGTATCGATCGGCCCCAAGACTGGGCGATATTTGTGGTTCGCCCTGGTGCGGCCAATGTAATTTACGTCGCGGTCGAAAGCGGGAAATCGCAAAAGAATTCTTAACTGATCGGCCGGGTCGCTCGGATGAGCCGGTCGCGGACCGCAAGCCATGCCGGTTCATCCGGCGGCATTTCCACGTAGATCGCTCGGAAACTCTGCGAATCGAGGAATCGCAGTCGCTCGTATAGCGATTGCGCGTACACCGCGGGATCGGCGTCGCAGTTGATCACCGCGGCGTGCGTGGTCGTGATTAGGTGGCGCTGGCTCGATTCGAAGCGGTACGCCGGCGTGAGCGGGGCGTAGTGGATGACGTGCTGGCCGGGGGAGGCGGCGGGGGTTTCGAGTGAATGGACGTGCTGATGAAATTCTACCGGGCCGATGACGGCTTCGATCTGTTCGCGAGAAATCCCGCCGGGGCGGAGGATGGCGGGGCGGTCGTCGGTCACGCTGACGACGGTCGACTCAATGCCGACGCGGCAGGGGCCGCCGTCGAGTATCAGGTCAATCGCGTCGCCGAGTTCTTCGCGCACGTGCTCGGCCGTGGTGGGGCTGACGCGCGTGCTGCGATTGGCGCTGGGGCCGGCGAGCGGGCGATCGAGTTTTTTCAGCAATTCCAGCGCGAGCGGATGATCCGGCGACCGCAGGCCGACAGTTGTTCCACCGGCGGTGGCGAGGTCGCAGATCTCACGCGTTTTTTCGACGACGAGCGTGATCGGCCCCGGCCAAAACGCGGAGGCGAGTTTGTCAGCGATCGCGGTCCATGATTTCGCGTACCGTTTCGCAACGGATGCATCGGCGACGTGGCAGATGAGCGGATTAGTCGCCGGCCGATTTTTCACTTCGAAGATTTTCGCGACGGCGGCGGCGTTGGTTGCGTCGGCGCCGAGGCCGTAGACCGTTTCAGTCGGAAACGCGACGAGCTTGCCGGCCAGTAGTAAGGCGATCGCGCGTTGAATGTCGTCGGCGGGCATTTGGAAGATTGTCGATTGCTGATGGCCGATTGTCGAATTCGGCGGGCGTGTGGAGCGCCGATATTTCTTCGGTGGCACAGACATTCTTGTCTGTGACGAAGCGACGTACTCGTCGATTCGTGAATTCCTTACGACAAAAGCGTACGGGTCGATGAGTACGTCCGCCCGTCACAGACAGGAATGTCTGTGCCGCCGATTGCGGAGAGGGCCGCACGGTTTGCGATGATTTTTATTTGTCAGGGAAAAATCGAACCAGCTAAAATCCGCAATCCACAACCTACGATCACCCCACCCCGAGTCGAGCCCGCCGCGCTTCCATGCGCTGTAATTCGCCGACGATTTTCGTCAGCTTCGCGAGGTTTTGCCGGCCCTCGAGGTCGTTTTCCATCGTCTTGAATGAAATGCCCGTGCGAATCTTCGACGCATCGGGGCCGGGCCTGGCGGATCGCATTGAGCCTTCGATCAGCAGTTCGATGTCGGGCGCGTTGATCTGGATGCGGAGGCGGTCCTCGGCGCAGATGATTGGCGAACTGCCGTCGCTGCCGATGAACATCACGCCGAGTCCGCCGATGCTGATGTCGATAAGTTCAGCGTTCACGCGCTGTGTCGCGCTGGGTCGATCGCGGAGCGGCACGCGCGGGGAAAGCCGCCAGACGTCGACGCGGATATCGGAATCGGTGGGCACGTGCACTCGATAGCTCAGCCGCCTCTGCATTTGCTTGATGGCGACGGTGGGATATTCGACGCGTACGGCGCACACCGTCGTTTTCGGGTTGATGCGGAACTCGTTAACGCGCTGCAGCACCACTGCGGTGAAGACGCTTTTGACATTCCCCGATTTGAAGCTGATGCCGACCGGCTTTTGCGTGTTAATCAGTTCATCGATCAACGGCTGGTCGTCTTGCGTGCATTCCATCCAGAAACTTTGGGAATTCGCGATCGCCAGGAAGCGCGATTTCTGGTGACGGAGCATTCCCGCGGAAGGCAATGACAACACCGCGGCCATGTTGCGGGCGATGGCGTCTTGCAAATCCTGGAGTGCGTGCTCGGCCATGGTCTTCCTCGAAAGGTAAGTACTGCATTCTTATCGACCGGCCGCCGGGTGATGATTAGGAGGATTGCGTGGGCCGGTGGGCCTTGCGAAACTGCGCCAGGGCCTGAAGAATCGGGGGCGATGCACGCGGGGTGCTAATAAAAAGCCGATAGCGGAATTACGAGGGCGGTAAAGATCACTTCTTTTTAAATCCCACCGCCAGGCCAGCCATGCTCGTGCCGGTGGAGGGAAAGTACGTCACCGCCACGTCGCGCAGCTTGCCGGCCTGATCCGTAATCCACGTAATGGAGTCGGCGTATTTCTCCCGAGCGGCGGAGAAATCGACGTTGATGACGTGAAAGTACGAAAGCCCCACCAGCAGCGCAACGCCCAGAAAGGTGACGATCGCCATCGTCTTGATGAAGACGCGGAACGCCCAGCCGAGGATGAATCCGCCCACGAAACTCAGGCCGATTCGCGTCATCCACGGGGATTGTGACTGGATAAAAGTAGACGGCGGCTCGGCGGAATTCGCGGGGTTGGAAGATTCCGGCGGCGGGAGTTGTCCCGGCGGGGCGGTCGGGCCGTGGTCGACAAACGCGGCACCCGGCGTGGCGGTCGAAGCCGGCACGGCCGGCGCGACCTGCGTTCCGACCGGCCTTGGCGTTACGATCTTGTCGTACGTTTGCCCCGCGGCCCCCGCGCCGCCGACCAGCGCCGCGATCGATAAGAACCATTTCTGCCACGCGGGCATGCTGAAGACGTCGCCGAAGAAGCGAGCGAAGACCGAAGGTTTTCCGCCGAACGTTTCTGACATGGCTTCGCTCACTTTCGTAATTCGCGAACATTGTAAATCAATCTACGAAAAGGAAGTAGCGGAATTTCGTGTAACCGGCGAGCTTGCTCGCCGTTGGAATGCGAAACGGCGAGCAAGGTCGCCGGCTACACAAGAAATTTGTCGGCATTTCATATCAGACTTCAAGATCACCACTTACGGAAGCAATTCTGAAAAAAAGGGCTGATTCAGTCGCTCAATCCCGCGATTTTATTGGCCAAAATCACCGGCGATTGCCGTTATTGAAAGCAGGGAAACATGTCTTCGAGATGTGGGGGAAAGTGACTCTTTGCCCGGAGTGCCTGATGCGCCCCCTGCGGACGTTGTTCAGTCCTGCTGTACTTGCCAGCAGTCTCACCGTTCTCTCATTCACCGCCCGCGCCTTCGGCGGGGCCTTGTCGTTCAATACCGTCCTCAATGACGAAGACTTCATCGGCGGCAGCATCACGTTCCACGACGCCGACCAGGTCGTCGCCGGCAACGGCGGGGTGGTGGCGACGGTCTTCGGAGGCTCGGGCGATAGCGGCATTACCTTCAACGCGACCAACGGCAACGCCAACACGCTGATCGTCGCGGCCGATTCGTCGCTGGGCAGCGGACCTAAGCTCCATAGTTACGACAACTCCACCTCCGACTCGTTCGATATTTTCTCCGAACTCTCCCTCAGCCGGGACGGGCAGACGCGCCTGCACTTTCTCGCCCAGGATTCAGCCGGCGCCTTCGGCCTGTATCGCGCGGACGTGACGGGCACGGTGGCGCCTTCAACGATCCAGCGCGATGGCACGTTCACTCTAGTCACCGATACCACGCCAGGCACGCTTTTGAGCGACCTTCACCAGCAATCCAACGCCGCCGGCCAGGTGGTGTACGGGCGAAAGCAGTTGAGTGACGATCAGCAGTCGTTCCTGCGCACAGGGCTCACCGAATTCGATTCGCCTTACATTCTCACGCAAGGCGATCTCAAGGAATTCAACTTCATCTCCGCGTCATCGCCGATCTACAAACGGCTGGCCGTGACCGCGAACGGCAGCGTCGTATTCCGCGCGACGACCGACCCCGGCGGGGCGATCGGCATTTACCGCTCGACGGATCTGGTCAACCCGATCGCCTCGGTCGGCCAGCGCGCGATCGTGCTCGGCGCCGACGACACGCACGTCCTCTACTCCGACCGGCCCGATGCGGCGACGACGGCGCTCTATCTCATCGGCGACCCACTGATCAATGCGCCGCTCGTCACGTACAAGACCGCCAACAATCAGCCGCACAACGCGGTGATGACGCAGGGGACGCGCATCGCATTTTTCACGCCCGACAATCCGCTGAATCACGATGATGTGACCGCCTACGTCGGCTACTACCGCCCGGGCTTCACCGCGGCGCAGTTCATCGCGAAAGAAGGCGATTCCGTCAGCGACAACGGCGACACGTTCACCATTCAGAACATCTCCTCCACCGGCACGCGCAACAGCGTTCCGATGGTGAACGACCGCGGCACGGTGGTGTTTGATGCGACGCTTCTCACAACCGATGACACGACCGTGACCGCGCTGCTTTTCTGGGAAGAAGCCACCGGCCAACTACAGGTGGCCGTGAAGACCGCCGATGAAATCGGAAACTTCGGCGACACTTACAACGGTCATATGATTACGGGCCTGGTCGTCGATGCAACCACCGACCAGGCCGGCGACGTGTTGAAGGACGGGCTGAGCGACGACAACTGGCTAGCGTTCGCGATCCAGTACGACATCGGCGGGAACGATCACCAGGCGGTGGTCTCTGTGCTGGTGCCGGAGCCTTCGGCGATCGGATTGGTGATCGGGATGACTGGGATCGGCGCGTTACGTCGTCGAACGCGCAAGGCAAATCGTCGCTAGATTCCCGCGAAGGCGCAAGCGGGCGGCCTGCCGAACTCGGCCGGCCGCCCGCTTGCGCCTTCGCGGAAGAATTCGGTGTTGACAAGAACCCTGCTCGGTCGCAGAACCTTCTGAATTGCCACTCTGGCAGACGCTCTCCCCCGACTGTCGATTTGGCACCCCGGTTCCAACCGAATCCTTTTCTTAAATCTTTATTCCACCACGATTTGCCTTCCTGCGCCACGCTGGCATACCCTTTGCCAATAGACTCGTGCTGGTTTCTTGCGCCTGCTTGGAACCGGCAGAAAAAGGAGATTTACGTCATGGCAAAAATCATTGGAATCGACCTCGGCACGACCAACAGCTGCGTCGCGATCATGGAAGGGGATCAGCCCAAAGTGCTGATCAACTCGGCTGGCAATCGCATCACGCCGTCGGTCGTTGCGTTCACCGAAAAAGGCGAGCGGCTCGTCGGCCAGACTGCCAAGCATCAGCAAGTCACGAATCCGAAAAATACAGTCTTTTCGATCAAGCGTTTCATGGGTCGCCGTCACAGCGAAGTGGGCGGCGAAGAGAAGATGGTTCCGTACACCATCGTCGGCGAGCCCGAAGAACTCGTGCAGGTGGAAATCCGCGGGAAGAAATACACGCCCGAAGCCATCAGCGCCATCATCCTGCAGGACCTGAAGAAAACCGCTGAAGATTACCTCGGCGAAAAGGTGACCGAAGCGGTCATCACTGTGCCGGCGTACTTCAACGACAGCCAGCGCAAGGCCACCAAGGACGCCGGCGAAATCGCGGGACTCAAAGTCCTCCGCGTGCTCCCGGAACCGACGGCCGCCGCACTGGCGTACGGGCTGGATAAGAAGAAGGACGAAAAAATCTGCGTCTTCGATCTCGGCGGCGGCACGTTCGACGTGTCGATCCTCGACTCGTCGCACGCGACCGACGGCGGCGTCATCGAAGTGCTCTCCATCAACGGCGACACCCACCTCGGCGGCGATGACTTCGACCAGGTTCTCATCAACTTCCTGGCCGACGAATTCAAGCGCACCGAAGGCATCGACCTGCGTAAAGATCCGATGGCCCTGCAGCGCCTGAAAGAGGCCGCTGAAAAAGCCAAGATCGAGCTTTCCGGCGCGATGGAAACGAATGTCAACCTGCCGTTCATCACCGCCGATGCGAGCGGGCCAAAGCACCTGCAGATTTCGCTGAATCGAACCAAGTTCGAGCAGTTGATCGGTCCCCTCGTCGAGAAATGCCGCAAGCCGGTGCTCGATGCCCTGAAGGATGCGAAGCTGAACCCGGAGCAGATCGACGAAGTCGTTCTGGTCGGCGGCAGCACCCGCGTGCCGATGGTTCAGAAGCTGGTGAAAGACCTGTTCAAAGGCAAAGAGCCCAACCGCACCGTGAACCCCGACGAAGTCGTCGCGGTTGGCGCCGCCATCCAGGGCGGCATCGCCAAGGGCGACGTCAAGGACATCCTCGTGCTCGACGCCACGCCGCTCAGTCTCGGCGTTGAAACGCTCGGCGGCGTGATGACCGTGCTTATCCCGCGCAACACCACGATCCCGACCAGCAAGGCCGAGACGTTTTCAACCGCGGCCGACAACCAGAACGCCGTCACCATCAACGTGCTGCAGGGCGAGCGCGAGTTCGCCAAAGACAACCGCCTGCTCGGCACGTTCAACCTCGAAGGCATCCCCGCCAGCCCGCGCGGAGTGCCGCAGATCGAGGTGCAGTTCAACATCGACGTCAACGGCATCCTTGCCGTGACGGCCAAGGACAAGGCGACCAACAAGGAAAACAAGGTCACCATCCAGAACAGCGGCGGCTTGAGCAAGGAAGACATCGAAAAGATGAAGGCCGACGCCGAAGCCCACGCCGCCGACGACAAGAAGCGCCGCGAAGTCATCGAGATGAAGAACCAGGGCGAGTCGCTGGTTTACTCGACGGAAAAGACGCTCAAGGATGTCGGCGACAAGGTGAGTGCCGACGACCGCTCGAACATCGAGCGCGCCATCAGCGAGCTGAAAGACGCCCTTAAGACCGACGACGGCGACGTCATCAAAAAGAAGATGGAACTTCTCAACACCGCCAGCCACAAGCTGGCCGAGGAGATGTACAAAAACCAGTCCGCCCCCGGCGCGGGCGACGCGTCCAGCACCACCGGCGGCGAAGCCCCGGCCGGCGGTGAAGAAAAGAAAAAGGACGAAGACGTCATCGACGCCGAGTACGAAGTGAAGGACAACAAGTAATCGGTTGTTCTAATTTTGCAGTAAACGAACCATCCCGACGGATTTTTCCGCCGGGGTGTTTTTTTTGGAATCCTCTGTCCCTCTCCCGGTACTCCGGGAGAGGGACAGATTCCGCGATCACGCCCCCTGCGTGCTCAGCCGATTCAAACCGCTTTGCACTTGCCACATCGAGACGGCATACAGCGCCGGCACGATGCCCGACAGCGGAAACGCCGCAAGGATTGAGAGAATCTGGCACGACATCACCGCCGGCGCGGAAACCTGCTTCAGCCCGCGGGAAGCGAGGTGGCGATTGAGCTCATTCGCCAGTCGGTAGGGCATGTAGACGATCCAGAACGCATCGAACAGCGGAATGAACGAAAATCCCACGGCCTTGCCGGGCGAGACGTCGTACAACTCGCCGGTCAGTTTTTTCATGTCCGAGTGTGCACGGTGCACCCATAGCAGCCAGAAGATTGCACTCAACACGATGAGCAGCAGCGTGGCGATCCCGCACCCGATCGCAACTGCCACACTTTCCATCACCCAGGTGTTCGCGATCAGTAGCGCGAAGTTGGCCAGCATCAATCCCGCGATGATGAAGAACACGATGGTTTTGCGCGGCTTGAACGGGGCGGCCGCCAGGTCGGTCCGCGGTGCGTAGTACGCCAGGCCGGGCGCCGCAGCGTCGCTCGATTCTTCGACGAGCGGCAAGACGGCGGATTCCTCCGCCAGTTCAGACAAAGCCGCAAGCGGGTCTTCCTCGATCGGTCCAGATTCGGCGGGCGCTCGAGACAGCGCCGGCCGAACCTGCGCGGCCGGGGCTTTCTTCGGTGTCGCGCCGGCGGTGGGTCGAGCGCTCGCCGCCGCTGCCGCGGGGCCCTGGCCAGGCGAAGTCGCCGGCCGCGCCGTACTCGCTGCGGGAGTTTTGGCGGCAGCGGTTCCCGCCGCCGCAGTGCGTTGCGTCAGCGCATTCGCCGTTGCGGAGGCGCTCGCGAATAATCCCTTCACCTTTTCCGCCGGGTGCCAACTGGTTTGATTGGTCGACACCAGTGCGTTCCGCGGCACGCGACCTTCGCCGGCGTACTGCTTCAACTCCGCCCCAGAGTACGGCCCGTACTGCTCGCCGTCGGCAGTCATCTTCATCCAGAATTGCGACATTATTTTATCCCCTTTTTCCCGCGACCATTTTCAAACGGACGTGCGATCCGTTCCCGGCCAAAGTATCGACGCCGCAGATTCGGGTCAAATTCCCACCGGCGTTGTTACATTTTCCGCGGGATTTACGCGTTTTTCGGCGGATCCATCGCCAATTCGATGGCGGTTACTCAAACCGCGGCCCGATTCGTATACTCCTCATGTCATGAACCTAAACCGCGCGCCTCGTCGACGTTTACGCATGCCCACCGTCGGGCTCTCGCTGCTCGCATGCTTCGCATTCGCATCGCCGCCGACCGCCCGCGCCGAATCGCCGACGACCCGGCCGGCAATTGTCGTCGCGGACTTCGAAGACAAGCTGCCGGCCAGCCTGCACGTTGAAGGATTCGTCGCCGCGATGGCCGCCCACGCCGCCGTCGGTCACGGCGCGCTGCGACTCAAGCCCGCGACTCAACCGGCCAAGATCCCGCAGTGGTGGATCGACATCAACGGCATCGACCCGCAAACCGCCGGCGAAATTTCTATGCAGGTCCGCACGCCGGGCAAGGAGACGGAAGTGATCGTCCGCATCCTCGCCAGCGACGCCGACGGCCGGCGACTTTACCAGCGCCGCGTGAAGCTCGCCGCCGGCGAGGCTTGGCAGCCGATCCATCTTTCGCTCGGAGAGTTGCGGTGGGGCGCGTTCGTCGGATCGTGGGGCGAAGTCCGCCGGCTTGGCTTCGCGCTGGAATCGCCGGCCGATGAAATCGGTGTGGACGACGTAAAAATTCTACCGCGCACCGAAGCCGCGGGAGAGGCCGTTAAGCGGCTGGCGTTCGCGGAGAAATCTTCCGCCGTCGCACAGGCGGAAGGCGTTCTGGTCGGCACGAGCGCGTCTGCCGACAAGCAGATCAAAGCGGACGACCTCACCCACACGCTCACGCACGTGCAGCGCGCCCGCGCAATGCTGAAGCGATTGTTCGCCGACGCCGACCGACCGATCGACGAGCCCACGCCCGTCTCGCTGCTGATCTTCAGTGACGCCGACGAAATGAAGGACTTCTGGAAGCGCCAGGGCGCCGCGTGGTCGGCTCAGATCGAAGCGCCCACCAGCGGCGGGTACACCGTGCAGGATATCGCGACGTCCACCTTCGTAGCCAAGATCGGCCCCGATCGGCCGGTCTATTTGCACGAGGCCGTCCACGCCCTCATCAGCCACGATCTGCGGCTGAGCGTGAGCGACGATTCGCACTGGTGGCTGCACGAGGGGCTCGCCAATTACGTGCAGCTGTGCGTCTATCCGAAATCGCTCGACAACAAGACGTACCCGAACGAGTTCGCCACCGGCGTGGATCCGAAATCTGACGGCCTGTTCATCCCGCTCAAAACGCTGCTCACGCGTCGCGGAATGTCGAACAATTACGCCCAGCTCGCCAGCGTGATTGCGTACTTAGCCGACGAGCAACCCGCGCTCCTGCCGCCGATCGCGAACGCGTTGGCGAACCACCGCGATCTCGGCGACACGCTGAAGGCCGCCAATACCGATTGGGACAAGCTCCAAGCCGACTGGCTGAAGTGGGGCCGAAAGAAATTCAAATCCCCGCTGCCGGAAGGCGCGCCACAGTTCGCCTTGCCGAAGGAGTGGAGCGAGGCGAAGTGAATCGCAAAGTATTTGTTCCTCTCCCGGTACGCCGGGAGAGGGCAGGGTGAGGGTTCTGCCTCGATACCCAAGCAGTCTGAAAATAGCGAAGCGCCAGCTGCGGCGAGACTCGTCATCCTGAGGTACGCCGAAGGATCTAGCCGACTTGCCGCGGACGCCAGATCCTTCGGCGTACCTCAGAATGACGATTGTGTGTACGGCAACATCAATTTAGAAGCGAAAATCATTTCTTAAAACGGGGCATTCTTCCATCTCCGAATCCAATTGCCGCCCTCGATTTCAAAAGTTACCATCTCCGCCGGGACAATCTGCAATCGCAGTTTTGAGGGGAATCGCACCATACCGGAAAAATCCAAACCCGTTCACCCCGGCGCGTGGCGGATGCCGATTGCCCGCAACCTGCACTTTACCGGCCGCGATAAAACGCTCCGCGAACTCCGCCGGCAATTGCTACTGCCGAACCCGCTCTCGCGCGTGCAGATTCTCCACGGCCCCGGCGGGATCGGCAAAACGCAGACGGCCGCGGAATTCGCCCACCGCTTTCGCGAGGCGTACGGCATCATCTGGTGGATGCACGCCGATTCGCCCGCCGGTCTCGAAACGAGCCTGGCGGAGCTCGCGCGCACGCTCGGCCTTTGCGATAGCGACGATCTCGCGCCCGTTGAGATTCGCCGGTTGCTGTTCCGCCATCTCGGCTCGCGCAAGCATTGGTTGCTGATCATCGACGACGCCGACAATCTCACCACCGACCCCGCCGCCGTTGCTGCGATCGTGCCGCCGCAGCGCACCGGGCACGTGATCGTCACCAGCCGCAGCCCCAACTGGCTTGAAGTCGGCCGGCCGTTCCCGATCGGCGTGTTCGATCGGGCCGAGTCCGTCACCTTGCTGCTGCACCGCACCGATCGCAAAGAATCGCCGGAGATTGCTGACAAACTCGCCGCCGCGCTCGGCGATCTGCCGCTGGCGCTCGACCAGGCCGCCGCGTTGATCGAGCAGACGCGCATCAGCTTCTCCGACTACCTTAAGCGATTCGAAACGCACTGGGCCGAGCTGTTGCGCAGCGGCAAGCCGTCGGCCGATTATCCGATGTCGGTCACGATGAGCTGGGAGATGTCGTTCAAGCAGGTGGAGGAGCAATCGCCGCACGCCGCGGAAATTCTCGCGATCTGCGCCCACCTCAGCCCCGAGGGAATCCCGCGCCGGCTGCTGCGGCAGATCGCGCAGTACGCGCCGCCGGGCGTCGGTTTCATCCTCGGCGATCCGGTCGCATGCAACGAAGCCGTCGGCAAACTCGCGAGCTTTTCACTGATCGATGCCGACGACATTCACCTCCACATGCACCCGCTGGCGGCCGGGCTGGCGCGGTATCGGCTGACGGAGGACGAGCGCCGCACCTGGGCGGGCGTGGCCGTCCGCGCGATGGAGACTGCCTTCAAGTTCGATCCCGCGTTTCCCAGCGACTGGCGCGAAAGCGGCGAGCTGCTCACCCACGCACTCGCCGCCGCCAAGCACGCCGATGAAGCCGGCGTGCTGCCGGGCGCGGTGCGGTCGATCTACAACGCCGCCGGGCGGTACCTGCTGGCGGCGGCGAGGTTCGATCAGGCCCGCGTGTTGCTCGAGCGCGCGCTGGAGATCGCCATCGCCGTGTGGGGGGCCGACAGTTCGCGCCTCTCGCCGATCGCCAACAATTTGGGCCGGGTGATGCTCCGACTCGGCGATTCCGCCGGCGCGAAATCGCATTTCGAGCGCGCCCTGCAACTAGACGAAAAAGCCTTCGGCCCCGCCCACCCGCACGTGGCGGAAGTGGTGAACAATCGCGGCGTCAGCCTCTACATGCTCGGCGACGCACCGTCAGCTGAGTCCGACTTCCGCCGCGCGCTCGCGATCTACCAGAAAAACGTAGGCCAGGAACACGGCAAGATCGCCGCGATCGTGAACAACCTCGGCTACTCCCTCGTCAGCCGCGGCGAACTGAGCGCCGCCCGCACGCAGTTCACGTCCGCCCTCAAGATGGCGAAGGAAACCCTAGGCAAAACGCACCCCACGGTCGCCGCCGTGCTGCGAAACCTCGGCCACGTCTGCCACCAGCTGCAGCAGGGCACCGACGCGAAACTCTGCTTCGAACAAGCCGCCGAAATCGACGAGCGCGTCCTAGGCCCCGACCACCCCGACGCCGCCGCCGACTTAGCCGGCATAGCCGAGGCCGTCGAACTGCTCGGCGAATTCCCCAAGGCCAAAACCCTCATGACCCGCGCCGCCGAGATCGAAGAAGGCATGCCGAAGCCCGATCAATCACACTTGGCCGAGCGGTACACGGTGCTTGCTCGAATTTTCACCAAGCTAGGTGACACCGACGAGTCTCGTCGGTTCAAGGTGAAGGCCGATCTTGCGATCTCTGCCGCCGCGCGATCCGGTCCGCGACGTGAAGTGCTGGCGACATTCTCGCTGGAGGCGTGACCGAATCACGAAATGATTGGCTTGGAACCGGTCGTGATACTCTCATTGAATGTCAAATAGTATCTACAAGCTCGAACGATTTTACGATGATCCGCGCTACGAAGGCTTCTATGCTGAATTTAGAATGCCCGGCTATGTCCCGTCCGTGCGCCGGCGAGACAAAAACAAAGTTTGGCGGGCTGCTCGATTTGCCGAAATCTGGAAGCCTATAAAGGTCACAGGTCGAGTTCGGCAATTCAATGATTATCCTTCTTCTCTAGGTTTGCCGGTCTTCAGCCCGAAGGCCGTAGAAGCTTTGAGCGATCTTCTTGAAGCCAACGGCGAACTGTTGCCGTTGAATTCTGAGCTGGGCCGGTACTTCGTTTTTAATACGACGACGATTGTCGACGTCTTGAACCTTAAGAAATCCCAAAGTGATCGCCTGGACATCTGGCGATACGCGTTTTTCGCGAGAAAGTTGAAGGGATTGTCGATTTTTCGAATTCCGGAGAAGCCGAATCACATTTACGTCACGGAGGAATTCGTTCGCCGGGCGGAAGCAGCGGATTTGCGTGGGATGGACTTCAAAAAAGTCTGGCCGTTCCCCCGTGGGATCGATTGGTGGCGGGTCCCCAAGGAAACCACATTGAAAGCGAAGCAAAGGGGTTTGCCACGCGGGCGATCTGTAAAAGGGAATTCGGTAGCGATCCATCTCTTTTTCACCGGCAAATCCGGCAAGGAAACTGCTGCCGACACCAAGCGCATCAATGCAATGATGGACCAACTGGACGCGCTGCTCGTCGATCCTCGTTCGACCGCGCCATCGGTTGGACAAGTCGAAGGCGTCGATCGCGGCATCTCTGGAAAATGTCGTCTGATGCTCAGTTGTCCCGATGCCGATGCGCTGATCGCTTTCATCCGACCTTGGCTGAGCCGCCTCAAATGGCCGGGGCGGTTTTCGGTCGGCAAGCGATACGCCAACTTTGCCGATGTTCGCGTGAAACAAGTGCCGGCAAAACTTTGAATATAACGTGATTCATTCGCGTGACCCCGGCCAAGTCGGTGGGGCGAGGAAAAGTTTCCGGCGGATTTCGAAATATCTCTGCTGATGCTCCGAAAGATCCTCGAATCCCCACTCCTGCGCGAAAACCAGAAACGAATAGAGCAGCCGTAACTTTCCGAAGAGCGGGATCTGGCCGATCATCGCCGCGGTGACGGGGCGGGCGTCGGCATAGCCGGCGAGAAAATGGTCGTACGCGGTTTGCCTGGCCGCGGGATCGCGGGCGCCGAAAAAGTGGAGGAAGGCGGCGATCTCGTAGGCGTACCAGTGCTCGCAGCAGGCGTCGAAATCGAAGAGCGAAATCTCGCCGCCGTTGATGCGAAGGTTGCCGACCGTGAAGTCGCCGTGGATCAGGCCGAACGCTGACGCGTCAGTCGGCAGTTCGGCGAGCCACGGCTGGAGCTCGTTGAACAGGCCCCACGCTTCCGTCTCGGCCTTGGGCACGAACTCGGCGAATCGCGACCAGCGATCGTCGCGCCAGTGACCCCGCCGGCGGTTGAAATCGCCCGAGCGATTCGTGCAGCCGAGCGATGCATCGCCCGGTGTCGCGAAAAAACGCCGGCTCGTCCGCTGGCGGCGCTTCTGCGAACGACTTGCCGGGCGCTTCGGTCAGCACGCACGCGGTGTATATGACGCCGCCAACGCTCGCGGTATGAACGCTCTCGCCGCGGCGAGATTCCACTGGCCGACACGCACTGATTCCGTCGGCGGCGAGGTGGCGGAGGATCTGCAGTTCCGATTCGATCTGCTCCCTCGACCGATGCGCCGCCGGCGTGATACGCAGGTACGCCGTCCCGGTTTCCAGCGGAATCGAATAAATCAGATTGTCAAAATTCCGCACGAATTGAATCGGCCCATCGGCCCACATCCGCGCAAGGGCGACGGCGGTTTCGCGAAGTTCCGCCGGTTCGATCTGCTCTCGTTCGGCCGACGGAATTGGAGGAGGAATTGACGAGCCCATTGCCGATTATTATCGAGCAGTGCCCCCGTTAGTCCAATCCAATTGGCACTCGCATTTGCCGGGGTTTCCAGCGGCAGCTGCGAATGGGTTAGACCGTCGGGTCTTTGCCGAGCGAGAGGCGGCCCTTCGGGTCGTGCAGTTTGTGGAATGTGCGATCGAGCAGTTTTTCCATCATGTCGATGGCGCCATCGATGGCTTCGTCGAGGGTTGCGCCGACGTGCGTTACGACGAGCGGTTGGTGCCCGGCCGGTCGGGCTTCGAGGAGGCAGCGCTTGTCGTCGCCGTGCGATTTGCTGCCATTGTCGTCGCTGAGATGAATTTCGACGCGCGTGAGCTGCCTGCCGAATCGGCCGAGCGTGGCGTTGACGGTGTCATCAACGTATTGGGTCAATTTCTCACTGCCGTGAATGTTGTGATCGCTGTTGACTTGGACCTGAATGTGGTGTTCTTCGGTGAGTTGAGTATCGGACGATAACGCCGGCGTTGCGGCGGCGGTGTCAATCGTCTCTGCATCGCGATGGGCCTGGGCGCGTTCACCACTGGCGGATGATTTTCCAGTGCGATTGCCCGCGAGGCCGGCTTCTTTGATCCGGGCATCCTTTGCGGCCGTGGTGGCCCGCAATTGGGTGGCAGAGTTGATCGCAGGAATTTTTGCCGAACCGGAACCCGAGTGATCGTGGCTGCGGTCGGCGTGTTCATTCTTTTGCATGGCGTGGTTTCCTTTGGCGAATTGTAGGAGTGCTGGAGGAAGCGACTATGGGGGATCAACTGATGGCTTCGACTTTTGCCTGTTTTGAGATGGGTCAGTCTCACTGCCGACTTTGGCGAAACGTTGGTTGTTGCCCTTTGAGAATCGAATTCGCTGTGAGAGGGAAGCCGTGGCTGACCCGTGCGTTCCGGTTCCCATTTTGCACTTCTTTTGTACTTTTTTGAGCTTAAAGGTTCCCCTTGGTCACCTTCGGTCACCTGTCGAAAGCGCCGAAGCGTTGGCCGGGCCGGGGGTTGTGAATTCGAGGCGGGGTCGAAGAAAGAAAATCGGCGGCGATGAGCGTGGCGAGTGACGAAGGGCGGCGGGGCGGTGAAAGTTTTCGGTCGATTTGTGAGCTTGACTTGCGAATCGGCGGGTCGATCGGCGGGTCTTGCCCTCGTTAAATCATGCAAAATCTTTACTAAGACCGATAGTATCCGGGCTTGCAATTGCGCTTCGCCCATTTACATTACCTTGCGCCATTTAACATTTGCAGCCGATAGTCACGGCGAAGTTGGATCGGCTGGCCCTTGAAAGGAGCATCTCTTGCCTCTGCCCCGTATTTCTCACACGAATAACAGTCTGCAGCGAGCCGCCAAGGCCGCGCTGCTGGTCGCGGGATTTAGTCTGATAACCGGATGCGGGAGTTTCCTCGATCCGACCAAGAGCTTCATCGATCCCAGCGAAATGGGGCGATACGACCATGAAGCGCTGGTGCTCCCCATTCTGAACGACCTCAACCAGTTGGGCAGCCCGGCCCAGGAGTCGGACGATCAGTTCATTAACGCCACCGATCCCAAGCCCGAGGACCTGATCGCTTCCGACGCGGATTACGTCGTCGGGAAGAACGATCTGATCTCGGTGACGATCAACGATCTGGTCGGCATTGGCATTGAGACTACCAAGACCACCCGAGTCAGCGAAAGCGGGAACATCTCGCTGCCGCTGGTGGGGCAGATCAAGGCCATCGGGCTGACTGAAGCTGAGTTGGAACAGACGATCGCGGCAGCGTACAGCGACGCGAAATTGATCCAGAAGGCGCAGGTTTCGGTCACGGTGAACGAAGCGCGCGGTCGTGCGTTTTCGATCCTGGGTGCCGTCGGGGCGCCGGGACAATACGCGATCGTGAATAGCGATTTCCGCGTGCTGGATGCGTTGGTGCTGTCGCACGACATCCAGGCCACCGGCGCCGATTACATGTACATCATTCGCAAGATCGACACGACCCCGCCGGGCGATAAGCCGGTCAAGCCCAAGCCCGGTCCGACGACCAATCCCGGGAAAGACGTTTTCGAACCGCGCGGCACGGCGAATTCGGTCCACACTCCCGTGATGTTGCAGACGGCCGGCGGCGAGAATGTGACGACGGTGGCTGGTCAGCCTAAGTCGCAATTCAGCGGGTTCAATCAGCCGGCGCCGGCGTCGGAGAAGCGGGTCATCAAGATCCCGCTCATCCCGCTTCGCAACGGCGACTTGAAGTACAACGTGGTGATCAAGCCTGAAGACATGATCATCGTTCCGCAGCCGATTGTCGGCGAATATTACATGGGCGGGCACGTGGCGCGCGTGGGCG
Source organism: Tepidisphaerales bacterium (assembly GCA_038329865.1). GTDB lineage: Bacteria > Planctomycetota > Phycisphaerae > Tepidisphaerales > Tepidisphaeraceae > JANMES01. The sequence continues at coordinate 66,887 of JBBQNK010000015.1, forward strand.
TGTACAGCCTGTCGGGTCGCAAGATCACGCTGAAGCAGGCGGTGGTTTCGGCCGGCATGCTGGATCAGGTCGCGATTCCGCAGCGGACGGACATCATCCGCCGCACCGGACCGGATCAGGAAGTTTATGTTCGCATCGACATGGCGAAGATTTTCGCCGGCGAGCAGTCGGACATTTATCTGAAGCCGAACGACATCGTTCAGGTCGGCACGAACGCGATCGCACCGTTCCTGGCGGCCGTTCGCGGGGCGTTCCGGATCACCTACGGTTTCGGATTCCTGTACGACAAGAACTTCAACACCAACAACAACAGCAACGGCGGTTGATGCGTGATTTGTGCGGTACAACCGGCGAAACAATTAACCGACGGATCGAATGGGAACATTCGATCCGTCGGGTTTGTTTAGGAAATAGTATGGTAAACTGTCGGATACGATTCGGACGGCCATTGAGTAGGCCCGTCGATCGGCCGATGTTTCAACGGAGGTCGATTCCTGAGCGCCGTGAATTCGCCATTACCGGACGTGCCACCGGACCAAGATGAGATCGGTTCTGAGCCGCTCTACATGGGTCTGGCAGCGTACTCATGGCTGAAAATCGGGCTGCTGACACTCTTCACCTGCCTGCTGTTCCGAAATAACCTTTGGCGCCTGTGGGATAAAACCAATCCGATCTACGGCGAAGCGAACTGGCAGCACGCGATCTGCGTACCACTGGTCGGACTGTTTTATTTATACATCCACCGCGACGAGCTTTTGCGTGCGAAGATCAAGCCCGCGTTGGAAGGTCTGCCGCTGTTGATCGCCGGGCCGCTGATCCTGCTTTACGGGATTTACCCGGGCCAAAACGACTACATCAAGGATCTGGCCATTCCCGTGACGCTCTCGGGGCTGGTGCTTTTCACCTGCGGATGGCGGGTGATGAAGTACGCGTGGTTTCCGATCCTTTTTTTGATTTGCGCCTTTCCCTGGCCGGGTCTGGTCTACAGCCGCATCGCCAGCCCGCTGCAGGAACTCGCGGCGACCGTCGCGGTGGAAGTGATGAAGCTGACCGGCGTGACGGCGGCACAGAGCGGAACAAAAATCATCATCGGCGACGGAGCGACCGTTCGAATTCTCAACGTCGCCGAGGCGTGCGCGGGAATGCGGTCGCTGATGACATTCATCACCGTCGGCGCGTCGATGGCGTTCCTTTCGGCGCGGCCGCTGTGGCAGAAACTGATCATCACCGCGTCGGCCGTTCCGATCGCCATCGCGTGCAACGTGATGCGAGTTTCCGGGCAAGGCCTGCTCGACAAGTACGCCAGCCACGAGTGGTCCGAGGGATTCGCCCACCAGTTTGCCGGCATGGTAATGCTCGTGCCGGCGTTTTTTCTGCTCCTGCTGGTCGGCAAGATTCTGGACATGGCGGTGATCGAAGTGGCGGATCCGGTTTCGCGGAAGAAAACTGTCGTTGCAACGGGCCAGTCGCCGGCGGCGCAGCCTGACGTGCTTAAGCGTCGTCGCCCGGCTACTAATCGTTCGGCGCAGGAGTTAGGCCAATGAAAATTTCGGCCAAGACCAGCTTCATCATCGCGATGATCATACTTGCCTCCAGCGCGTTCGCGCTCGAAGGCGCCACGCGATTTCTGAAACTGCACTTCCGCAAGGAGCGCGTCGAACTTGCCCGCCCGCTGGAGCAGATTCCGCCCGACTTCGGGCCGTGGGTCCAGGTGTCGACTGATCGCCCGCTACTTGAAGACATGGAACACACGCTCGGCACGTCAGAATACATTTTCCGGAATTACCTCGATTCGCGGGTCATCAGCAAAGAAGTGCTCGACGCTTTCAAAGACAAATCCAGCAACGAGCGCGACGCCATGTTCGGGGATGTCCAACGGCAGAATCCGGCCGCCGCGGTCTCGCTGGCAGTCACTTACTACACCGGGCTGGTCGACACCGTCGCTCATGTGCCCGATCGCTGCTACATCGCCGACGGGTATGACACCGACGGCGCGCGCGCCCTGCACTGGTCGGCCGGGGGCCGGGGGCTTGATGTGCGCTTTCTTGGATTCGACGACACCACCGGCGCGGGACGCGTCAGTCGCAACGTGGCTTACCTGTTTCAAGTGGACGGCCAATACGTTTGCGATCCGATCGCCGTCCGCACCATCTTGGCGAATCTGTTCACGCGTTACGGCTATTACGCCAAAGTGGAATTGATGACCGTTCTTCCCGACCGCGAGAAATCCGCAAAGGTGATGGACGATTTTCTCGGCTCGGCCATTCCCGGCATTGAGACCGTGCTGCCGGATTGGAATAAGTACCAGGGGAAAAACTAACTCTTACCCCGTTTCAAAAAGATTATGGCAAAGCAAGTCAACAAACCGTTCCTGATCACGCTCACGCTCGTGCTGATTGCTGCCATCGGCGGCGCGTTTTTCGGCATCCGGTACATCCGCGCGCACCCGCATGGCGATCCGAAAAAGCTCATGACCGAGGGCAACCAACTCCTGGCCGACAACCGTCCGATGGACGCCGCGGGAAAGTTTGGTCAGGCGGCGTTTTTCTCGCCGAACGACCCGCTCCCGATCACCCGCTACGGCGACGCGCTGTACGAAATGGGCAAGACCGAACCGGAAAATCTCCCCAAGGCCATGGCGCAGTGGAACGCCGCGCTGCAGATCAATCCGAATTTCCTTCCGGCCCTCAAGAGCAAGCTGAATGCGTACATCGATGACATGGAAGCGTACCAGCGCCCGACGAATTTCGTCCAGGTGCGCGACACCGCCGCCCGCGTGGCGAAGATCGATCCGACCGACTCGCGCGCCGTCAGCTACCAGTACATCGCCACGCTGTCGGCGTGGATGAACAGGCAGCAGACCGACCCGTCCAAAATCAAGGAAGCGATGGACGGCTTGCGCTCGCTCGCCAAGGCAGATCCCACCGACGCCAACATGCCTTACCAGGTCGCCCGCGGGCTCATCCAGCAGGGCCAGGACGAAATGCAGGTCCAGCACGACATGACGGCGGCGATGAGCCACTACAACGAAGCCGCCAAGCTGATGGACGATGCCGTCCGCGCTCAGCCCGGCAACGTGATGATGCTCTTGCGCGCGGGCCAGATCTACGCGATCCTCGACATCATCATCCAGCAACCATCGCTCAAGGGCGACTTTAACCGCCAGTCGGGCCTGTATCTCGATCGCGCGCGATCGCTGGTTCGCGATGACGACAAGAATTACGCCGAAGTGCAAACCGTCTTCGCCAGCCGCAAGCTGCAGAGCGGCGATCGCGCCGAGGCCGAGCGCGTCTACCGCAACCTGCTCATGAAGCGCCCGGATGACGTGCCGGTGCGGCTGGTGCTGGCGGAAATCCTCCAGGCCGACCGCACGACGCGCAAGGAAGCCGCCGACCTGCTGGCCAAGACCGTCGCCGACGGCGAGAAACCCGGCTCGTCCAAGACGGCGCTGGCCCGCGCCTATTACCTCCGCGCGATCCTGCGATTGGCCGCCGTACGCATGGATCTGCTTGAAGACATCAACGATCCGTCGGAGCGCAACACCATGCTCGCGACGATCGAAGCCGACATCGCCAAGGCCGAATCGAAGATGCCGGAGAACCCCGAAAGCCTGAAGGTTCGCGGCCGGCTTTACCTGATCAAGGGAGAAGTCCAGAAAGCCGTCACCGCGCTCACCAAGGCCGTGCAACTGATGGACGCAGTATCGGCCCAGCGCGATTACGAGCTGCTCTACACGCTGGCCCGCGCCGAACTCGCCGCCCAGCAGAACGAAGCGGCCAAGCGCCTGCTCCAGCAGGTCGTCAAGGCGTTTCCCACCTATGCGCCAGCCCGTTCGCTGCTCGTAGACATTCTGCTCAACAGCAATGACGTGGCCGAGGCGAGCAACAATATCGATGAACTCGAAAAGCAGATGCCCGGATCGCCGATCGTCGCGCGGTTCCGGATCCTGACGCTCGACCCGAAAAAGGACAAAGCCACGATCGATCGCCTGTTCATGTTGCTGCCGCAGGATTCGATCGGGCAGATGGTCGAGAAGGCGCGGATCGCGATCATCATCGATCGGATCGACGATGCGATAAAGCTGATGGAAGCCGCCCGCGGGCTTGATCCAAAGAACGTTCGTCTTTCCGACAAGCTGGCGCGGCTGTACATCTACAAGGGCGAGCGCGATCGCGCCCTGAAAATCATCAACGAGGCGCTGGTCGTCGAACCGAAAGACCCGCAGTTGACGATCCTTCGCGACCGACTGAACAATGTTTCCACTGCAGAACTATTTAAGCGCACGGAAGATCTTATCGAGGCCAGCATCTCCGATCCGTTGAGCCGTGCCTTGCAGATGGCCTTGCTCGAACGACTGCGCGGCAACGCCAAGGGGTTGTACGACAACCTGATCGCCGCAGAGAAAATCGCCCCGCAGGACCCACGCGTGCAGGAGCAGTTGTTCGAGTACTACCTGGCCACCAAGCAATGGGATGCCGCCGCCAAGTACATTGATCCGCTCACCAAGGCCAACTACGGCGGGTCGGGCGGTTTGATTTATCGCTGGAAACTAGCATCAACGCGTGGCGATCTGCAGTCGGCCGTTTCGATCGGGCGCGAATTCACCCAGAAAATGCCCGAGTTCGCGACAAGCTGGATCGTGCTGGGCCAGTCACTGTCATTTACCGGTCAATATGAAGAGGCGCTTCGGTGTTTCAAGACGGCTCGCGATCTCCAGAGCTCTAATCGCGACGCGATCAAAGCGGCCGTCGATTGCCTTTACGCGTTGAACCGCCCGACCGAGGCGCGGCCGATCATCACCGAGGCACGCCGGCTTTATCCGACTGATCTCGGTCTGGCGGAAATGGAACTCGAGTGGGAACTGAAGTACGGCGACCCGAAGAAGGCGCTCGACCCGCTGAAAGCGAACGTGCAAAAGGAGCCCAATCAGGTCGTGCACTACCTGAACCTCGCACAGGCGTACTACCGCATGTCTACGCTGGCCGGAACGCCCGCGGAGCAGACCGCCAACCTGTCGCAGGGGATGGAAACGCTCAAGGCCGCTATCTCACTCTTCCCCGATGAGATTCAGCCGTACATCAACCTGGCGGAGATGCAGAGCATCGCCAAGGACCGCGCGTCGGCCGAGGCGACGCTCAAGCAGATGTGCGCGCAACCGAAATTAAAGGACCTGCCGGAACCGAAGTACGTTCTGGCGGAGTTTTACATCAAGGGCGACCAATCCAAGTTGGCGGAGCAGCCGCTGCGCGACGCCGTGGCGGTCGCGCCGAAAAACGCGGAGTACCGGCGGAAGCTGGCGGTCTATCTTGCGTCGCAGGATCGCGTGGACGACGCGATTGCCGCACTGGATGCCGCCGGCGCTGACTCAAACAGTCCGATTCTGATGACGTCGCGGCTGGAAATCCTCGCCAGCGCCGGTCGCTACACCGCCGCCGAAGCCGCCGTCAACGTGGCGATCAAGGACCATCCGACCGACGCGAACTGGTATGCGATCCTGGCCAACGCGCTGTACAATCAGAGCAAGTTCGATGCCGCCATCGCTTCGGCCGAGAAAGCCCTTGCGATCGACCCGAGAAACAATCGCGCCCTGATCACCCGCGCGATGTCGAAGCTCAATCGCCCGGGCGGCGACCTGAGCGAGGCGATTAAGGACCTCGAAGCGTATCGCGATCTCAACCCGCAGGACAACAACGTCCGCCGACTGCTGGCGGACGCATACATGCGTCGCCAACGGCCTGATGACGCGACCCGCGAGTTGGAAATCGCACTCCACAATTCACCCGAGGACCGGCAGGTTCGTTCGACGCTGCTTGAGTACTATCGCACCACGCAGCGTTGGAGCGACGGCGATCAGATCGTGAAAGACGCGCAGTCGATCGACAAGCTGATGAAAGACCCAGAGTGGCTTTCGGCTGAGTCGACGTGGATGGTGGTGCGCCACCAGTGGCCGCAGGCGCTGGAGAAAATCCGGTCGGCCATGTACTACGCGCCGAAGGATCCGCGGTACGTTCAGTTGTTCATGAGTGTCCTGCTCAGCACACAGAACGAATCGACGCTGCTGCGCGAAACCGAACCGATGATCGCCGCTGACCCGGGCCGGTGGTGGATCTACCAGGCGCGCGGCCTGGCGCGCAAGGCGATGAAGAACGACGCGATGGCCGAGACGGAATTCAGCAAGGCCGTCAATACGGCGTTGGCGCTGAAAGACCCCGACGCAGTCGAAACGACGATCAGCACGATGCGGCAGCAGGTCAGTCCTGATAAGGCGCTACAGCTCATTGAGCCGCACGCTGCCGAAAACTTGCGGTATCTGATCTCGACGGCATCGCTCTATCTGCAGATGGGGAACGACGATGCCTGTCTCAAAAATGTCGCGAACTTGATGAATCAGGTCGATGCCGCTTCGCCGGATATCCAGGCGCGAATCCTGACTTTCTGCGGCGCGGCGTATTCGGCCGTCAAGCCGCAGCAGACCGATAACGCGATCAAGGCGTACGAGCGACTGGTGAAGCTCCAGCCTGATAATCCGGAAGCGCTGAACCAGCTCGCATGGCTGCTCGCAACGGGCATCAAACCCGAGCGCCCGCAGGACGCTTTGCAGTACAGCACCAGGGCCTATAACCTGATTTCGGGGGCAAATCGGTTCAGTCCCACAATCTTTGATACCCAGGGTTGGGTGCTGTATTTGTGCGGAAAAGTGGATGACGCGGTTTTAATTCTCCGGCAGGTCGTGGAGCAGACCCCGGCAAATATTGACGCGCGGTATCACCTGGGAATGGCTTACAAGAAGCAGGATAAGCGTGACGAGGCCGCCGCGCAATTCTCTGCGGCAAAGCAACTTATAGATACTGCGGAGAGCGCCAAGGCACCGGTCGATGCGGAGTTGAAGAAGGCCGTGTTAACCGCAATCGAACAGTTGAGCTCGTTAAAACCTTGATGGATACTTACCAAATATAATTATGGACTCGCCGATCAAGCGTGTGCTATATTGAATTGGGAGGCCTCCGTCGTTACGGCTGGCAAATGCATAAACGCCCGGCTTTAAATAGCCGACGTGGAGTGGAGATATGACGACTTTACCTCAGACGACCCCCATTCGCATGCCAAGGCCGAATGGGAGCAATACGGGTGTCGCGTTACCGGGCGTTGGTCCGGTACCGGCGATGGTGGCGGGGCAGCAGGGACTAAGTCTGGCCGACGCATGGCGCGTCATCCGTGGGCACATGTGGCTCATCGTGGTGATGGTCTGCATTTCCGCTGTCGCCGGTTTCTTCATCAATGGGTATCTGGAACGCTACTACTCGCGATACACCGCCACGGGTCTCATCCAGTTTCAGCCGACTTCTACGTACGATCCCGTTCACAATCCTGATCCCCGCATCGACTACGGTGCACTTGCCCTCGAACTGGCCACGCAGGCGCAGATGCTTAAGCATGACGCGCTTCTGACCAAGGTTCTGATCAATCCTTCCAGTGAAATTCGCCAGACGCGATGGTACCAGCAGTTCCCCAGTGCCCAGGCCGCGAAGATTGAACTGGCCAAGGAATTTACCGTCACGCCGATCGTCAACACGCGCCTGATCCAGGTGGCCATGACCACGCCGATCGCCGTGGACAGCAAAACGATCGTGACGGAAATCACGCAGCAGCACATCATTGATCAAAAGGAATTGGCGACTGAAAAGATGCGCCTCCGCACCAGCATGCTGGCGCAGCGGCTCAAGGCCATCGATTCCAAAAAGCAGGAACGCCAATTGGAAATTCGCGAGAAATCCGTTCGCCTTCAGCAGGCCGGATGGGACGTAAACGGCGGGGCGAACAGCAAGCGTGCGGAAGAAGCGCAGCTCTCCACGACGCAGTCCAACATCGCCGCCACCATCAACAATTTGCAGACGCGCCTGGATTCAACGCTCGCCCAAATCAATCGCGGCGAAGATCCGGTCGAGCTGACCAACTACGTCGAAGGCGATCCGACCATCGCCATGTATCGGAACCAGATCGATTCGATCGATATGGCCCTTTCAATGAATGCGTCGGCGCCGAACAATCCAAGCACAGTTCGGATGACCGCTACGCGTGACATCTACGTAAAAAAACTCGCCGAAGCACGGGGCGAGAAGAGTGCCGACTACCGCAAAACGATGGTCGACGGCTTGACTAACTCCATCGCCGCGGACAAGGCGCAGTTCCAGGCCGTCAGCGCTCAGCTGGAAAAGGTGAAGCAGGAAATCGCCGACCTTTCGAATGTCTATCGCCAGTTCCTTGTTGCCAAGGATGAAGAGTTTGCCCTTCGCAGCGAGTCGCACGATCTGCAGGAGCAGATCGATCAGATCAACCAATTCGGTAATCTCGAGAACAGCGGTGTGACTTGGTCGACTAGGCCGACCACCCCAGAAGCGCCGAGCTTCCCGAAAATGTCTGCCACGATGACGATGTCGATCCTCGCGGGCCTGAGCATGGCCCTGGCGATTGCCTTCCTGCGTGAGCTGACCAATACGACCGTTCGCTCGCCGCGTGACATCACCCGTATCGGGCAGCTCAACCTGCTGGGCATGGTGTCGGACATCAACGACGACGCTCAATCCGCCGGCGCGAAATTGCCGCTGGTTATCTTCGAAGCCCCGCACGCGATCCTTGCAGAGCAGTTCCGCCAGGTTCGCACGCGGATGCAGCACGCGGCGTCGCTCGACTCGACGCGCAGCATTCTCATCACCAGCCCCGGCGCCGGCGACGGCAAGAGCACGGTCGCCTGCAACCTCGCCGCCGGTCTGGCCCTTAACGGGCGGCGCATCCTGCTCGTCGATGCCAACTTCCGCCGGCCGGAACTTCATAAGATCTTCAACCTCACCAACGAGGCGGGCTTCAGCGATGCGCTCAACCAGCTCGACACGCTGCCGCAGAACATTCACGAGAGCCAGGTCCCGAACCTGGCGATCCTGACCAGCGGCCCCAAGCCCGTCAACGCCACCGAACTTTTCGAAAGCCAGCTCCTTGTTGACTTCATCGAAAAGGCGCTGGAAGAATTCGACCACGTGGTGTTCGACTCCGGCCCGCTGCTGGTGGTCTCCGAAACGGTCGCACTCGCTCCGCGAGTCGATGGAGTGGTGACGGTTGTCCGAGCCCGCCATAACAGTCGCGGCCTGCTCGTCCGCATGCGTGATACGCTGCGGCAGCTGAAGGCCGAGCACCTGGGCGTGTTGCTCAATGGTGTCCGCGCTCAGGGCGGCGGCTATTACGGGCGGAACATCAAGGCGTACTACGCCTACATGGACGACGGCACGGTTTCGCAGCCGATCCCGGTCGAAACGACTCCAGCGGCTTAAGTCGGGACTTCAACCTGTTGAGACTTCAATCGGCCCGCGGTTTTACCGCGGGCCGATTCCTTAGTTTCATTTTTGGTCTTTGCCATCCCAAATGATCACAAAATTGATCTGGCGATTGATCCACTGTAAATCGGTTGATATAGTCTTGGCGTCGGTTCAAGTCGCAAAGTCACTGTGATGGAGTTCCCCATTGGCCGGATTAGCTGAAATCGCGAAGGAACTCAATGTTTCTTCCTCGTTGGTTTCTAAGGTGCTCAACGGGCGTCTGGGAACGACGCGTGTGAGCGCCAAAACCGTCCAGGCGATCGAAGCTCAGGCCAAGCGGTTGAACTATCGCCGAAACGCGTCGGCCTCCGCGCTGGCGACGGGACGGCAGAACGTCCTGGGCCTGTTCATTCACAGGGTCGGCGTCGCGGGCAGCGGCATTGTCGACGCCATGATCCACGGCGTATCGGCCGAGGCGGCGGTCCATCATAAACGGCTCCTCATCCACTTCTTCGAAACGATGAATGAGTTCCTGGAGCTGCGCGATTCCCTTCAGCGTAGTGTGATGGACGGCCTGATCGTCGGTGGTCTTTACCACAAGGAAATGGCGGAGATCCTGAACGACGTCAGCTCTAACGGTCTGCCTGTCATCACGTTGCTCGAGGGCCAGTTCGACAAACGCATCTCCAACGTCGGTATGCGCCAGACGGAAATCGGGAGGAAAGCGACGTCGCATCTCATTGCGCGCGGCTGCAATCGCATCGCGCATTTTCGCCGCGTGGATGCTCGATTCGAAGGCTATCGCGCCGCACTCAACGAGGCAGGCCTGCGATTTGATCCCGATCTCGCCGTTCAGGTGAAAGACTACGAACACACCACCGGCAGCGAGGCGGTGGAAGACCTCCTGCAGCGCGGGATAGAATTCGACGGCATTTTCGCCGCGTCCGATCAGTTGGCTGTCGGTGCGATGCACGCCCTCGTAGGTCGCGGCCAGCAGATACCGCAGGACGTCAAGATCATCGGAGTCGACAATTCGCCGTTCTGCGAATTCACTTACGTTCCGCTCAGTTCCGTCAGCCAGTCTGAATACGAGCGGGGTCGCATGGCTTTAAGAATGCTCGTTGAGCAGGCGGAGTCGATTGAACCGGTTCAACCGCAGGCGATCTGGTTTGAGCCTGTATTGCTTGAGCGAGAGTCCACAAGATTGATAGACGTGATCTAAGCGACGAAGCGACCAGCGAAACTGCCGACGCGTCGCCTTCGTTCAGTCCGCACGGTGTGGAGATCAGGCCGCCGCGCTTCTAAGTGAATTCTCCTGCAGTTCCTGTCAACTCCGCTCGAAATTGAAGAAGTTCAAATCGTCGCATTGGTTTTATTTAAGTTTTTCAGACGGCGAAATACATGCACTGTCTATAGTCCGAAACCCCCAACTTGCCCAAAAGTAAATATCGCGATGGCAACTCCCTCAAATGCAATCGCCGGGTCTCGGTCACTAAATAGAGCAAAGGATTTGCGTTTTGGGGTTGCTTTGCGGTCACTTATGTCCAATAATTCGGCGTGCACTGGTGCTATCAGTGCAACATTTCGTTTCGCGGAAAGGAAACCAATTCATGTCTGCCAAGCACGCTTTGTCGTTGAGCTCTGTCGTCGTTCGAAATCGGTGCATGCTGGCATTGGCCGCAGTTGCGGCGCTGGAGGCGTTCGGAATTACACCCCCGCGTGCGAAAGCGGACACCTTTACCTATACGCGCCTAACGGCCGGCACGGACGAATGGTCCACCGGCGACAACTGGGACAGCTCGCCGAACCCGCCCACCAGCGGTTCGACCACTACGCTCGTATTCGACGGCTCCGGTTCTCTTCCGGCCGGGACTGCGATCGTTTCCGACAATGACCTCGTGGGTTTTCAACTCAATCAGTTAATCGCGACGTACAGCGGCCCGGTGTCGAACACGCCATCGACCGTGACCATTTCAGGCAATGCACTCGAATTTCTCGATGACGGTGCGACCACTCCCGCGATCACGCTGACACTGAACGCCGCCAATGGCAACAGCACGCTCACCAGCGTGCGGCCGTCGATGATCGTGAGCAGCGACTTGAAGACCGGAAGCACCCTGTTGACGATCACCGTTAACAGTACCAACGGCAGCAAGGTATCCGGTGGGAATGCAACCTTTTCCGGGGCGCTGACGTTCACCAGCGGCGGGAGTCATATCATCGCGTTGGACGGAACGCTCACGGGCGAGAGCACCATCACCACCGCGATTTCCGACCAGGGAGCCGGCAACTTAACCAGCATCACCAAGGCCGGCGCGACCAATTGGACCCTCACCGGCGCCAATGATTACAGCGGTGGAACGACGATATCAGCCGGCGTCTTGCAGGCGACGCAGTCGGAAGGTTTCGGCAGCGGCGAAGTCGTCGTTTTCACCGGCGGCCAGGCGTACGCGTCCGGTGACACCTACAGCAACAATTTCAGCCTCAGCGGAACATCGCAGACTTTTGGTGCGCTCCGCCTGGGCGCGAACACTGCGATCTCCGGGAATATCACGCTGCTGGGCGATTCGCGAATCACCAATGCGAGCTTTTCGTCCTTTGCAACCCTAAGCGGAAAAATCAGCGGCGCCTTCTCGGTGACGTTCGGTTCGACCACTGCCGCCTCTAACAGCTCGATCATCATTTCGAATCAGGCAAATAATTACACGGGCGATACCATCATCACGGAGACAGGAACATCCGGCGGAACGAGCGTGCTACGGCTGGGTGCCGACGAAGTCATTCCCAACGGAACAGGATTCGGAAACCTGGTCTTTCAAACCTCCAACACCGGCGGGCGAGTGGCCCGCCTTGATCTGTTTGGGTATTCCGAAACAGTAAACGGAATCGTCGGCGATCTCCCCGCGAGTCCCTCAAGCAATGCAGACGCAGGGCAGTCCGTTCGCAACGGAGCAGCAACGGACTCGACGCTCACTATTGGGGATGGAAACGCCAGCGCCCTTTTTGTGGGTCAATTGATCAATGGCAGTACTGGAATTCTGAACGTCGTCAAGAAGGGCACCGGGACCCAGACTTTCGCCGGCCGGAGCACGAATACCGGCAGCACGACTGTGGTTGATGGTGGTTCGCTGGTGATTGACTACACTCAATTCGCTCCCACCAGCACTAATTCGCCCAGCAATTACTTTACTCCCAATTCCGATCTCATCCTGGACGGAAGCACTTTCGCGATCAATGGTCGAAAGGACGGCGCCGCGCTCAACAAAACCGGCGTAAGCTTCCCCGGGTTTTCAACGTACGTCGACGTCACTGACGCGGAGGCTGCGGGACTTGTAGTAGGTCAGGCGGTAACGCTCACGCCGACCAGTGGTTCGGGCACGCAACAGGGCACCGCGCTTTTCCTTGTCGGTATTGTCGACCAGTCCGGCGCCAACACTCGCCTTTATGTGAATGCACGCGATACCGCCAACAGCCAGTCCGCGACTGGCACGGTCGACATTGCCGCCACCACCGGCAGCACATCGCAAACCGTCAAGAGCCTTACGCTCGCCGGGGCATCGGATTCCAATTCAACCATCGACTTCGGCACGAGCGGCACGGTGTTGCTGACGTTCAGTTCCGCCCCCATTCAGACCAACGACGGATCCACCCTGACGATCGCCAACTGGAACGGCACCCCCGACGTCGGCGGCGGGGGAGATCAACTACTGTTCGTCGGAAGTACTACCGATTTCACGAGCGTGTTTGACCAGAGTGAAATCATCTTCACCGGATACGGTTCGGGCTATCAGCTGATTGATGACGGCAGCTTTTACGAAGTTGTTGCCATTTCCGCGCCAGAGCCGACGTCGATGGCGTTTCTCGTCCTTGGAGGTGCTGGGCTGCTTCGCCACCGACGCCGGCGAATCGATCATCCAATAAGTTGAGGCTGGCAGGGAAGCGGATGAAATTGGGCGCTCCGCTAGTCCCCAACCTTGCGGCGTATTCGAACCCGCGCGTGTTTTTTCGTGAGTTGGCCTTCGAGGCCGGCGATGTATTTAGCGATCAGGTGATCGGTGATGCCTTCCAAAAAACTCTTGCCGCGCGTGGCGATCGCCCGTGCGACGGCATGCTCCCGCCATGGCTCGACATCGGCGTCGGTCGTAATTTCGTCGTCCATGTCGATGTAGACGAACGTCTTCACATGGCCGTAGCAGGGGGCGCGGTCGGCTATCTGTTTCAGCTTGCCGTGCAGCACCTTGCTGAATTTCGGCTTCTCGTGCAGCAACTTTTTCATCGACGCGATCGGCATTTCCGGCACAATGTCCAGCCGATTGACGACGCGGTAGGTGGGCAGGTCGTACCGCTCACAAAACCTAAGATCGCCCACGCGCGGCGAGCCGAATGTGTAGGTCGCGATCGGCGGGCGATCCGCCTTGGCCAACCGGCAGGCGGTCAGCATCGCCAGCGCGCCGCCCATCGAATGGCCGGTCAAAAAGAGCGGCCTGCCTTCGATTCCCTCGAGGCTCGCTTCAACCTTCTTCCAGGTTCGTTTGAGCACTGAACTAAACCCCAAGTGCACGCGCCCGTCGTACTCGCTCCGCTCGACCAGCCGTACGACGGCGTCCGTCAACCAGTTGGGCAGCGTCACCGGATCCGACCCGCGAAACGCGAGCACAGCATGCGTATCGCAAACACCCAGGAACCCGCGTGTGCGCGTCACCTTGCAGCGAAACGGAACCGTCCTGAGCCCCAGCCGTTCCATCGCCGCCGGCGCTGGGGCGCGGTGGTAAGCGATGTCCGAAGCATGGGCCAGGTAAAGCGCGTTGGCGCGATTGAAAGAAGGATCGTCCGGATGAAACGGCAGGGGCATGTCACGCAATCCAACACCGGTGACAATTGATTGATTCCAACAACGGAGAAGGAGGGATTCGAACCCTCGGTACAGGTTTACCCCGTACAACAGTTTAGCAAACTGTCGCCTTAAGCCGCTCGGCCACCTCTCCAGGATCGCCGAATGCTCGGCGAATGACTCCATTCAATTTAGCTTATCGCCGGGCGTAAATCCAGATGAGGCTTTGAGCCGGTTTGGTTCAGTATTTCGTCGCATGGGCTACCAGCCCATGCTTCTCAATTGAAATGCAGGACCATGGGCTGGTAGCCCATGCGACGCAAAGCAATTCAATCCGCGCGACGATCGGCGGCAGGACTGCTCGCGGGCACTAAGAGTGGTGAGCTTTGCCGATCTGGAGCGATCGTCGGCGGATCGCCCTGCGTGCGAACGACCTTCCGTTCCGCCACCGCGATCATCAGCGTGGCGGCGGCGGCGCTGCCGCAGGCGCCGAAGACGAAAGTGAGCGTCGGCGGAAGCGAGTACATCAGGCACGTCATCGGAAACCAGAACGCCCAGCACGGAACGAGGAGCGGTCCCACGCGGCTGATGTACCACGCCACCCCGAGCGAGCCGGCCGTCGCAATTGGACGATAGCGGTGCTCGCGCCATGTGTACATCAGCGCGATCCACGGTACGCCGATGATCGGCGTGTAGAGCAACTGATCGGTCAGCACTTTTTCCGCCACCGCCAGGGGTGTGGCGCTGTTGCCGAAGATAACCGCCATCTGCCGGTAGAACAGATCCACGCTCATGCCCGAGAGCGCGAACAGAACCATATTGAAGCCGATATTCCGCCACCGCTCGCGGCCGAGGTTGCGATCGGCGCCGGTGATGAACTTGAAAACCTCCGGCACGAAGCCGGAAGCGATCGCCATCGCCGCGCCGGAGAAAGCGTACCCGCCGGTGCGTTTCATCTCCGCAAGCCGCTCGCAGAAATGGCGGAACGATTCGATTTGGAAGTACGCGATCACCGCCGCCAGGCCGCAGCATTGGATCAGCACGAACGGCAGCCATAATCGGCGCAGCGCCATCAGTCCGGGTTGAATCACCGCGGCCAGCGTTGTTTTCGGAGGTAGGGGGCTTTCCATGAAGTCAGCCGAATCAGTGGTGGTGTCCGCCGTCGCCGTGAACGTGGCCGTGGTCGAGCTCTTCTTCGGTCGCGGCGCGCACGCTGACGACCGTGACATCGAACTTCAATTCCACGCCCGCCAGCGGGTGGTTCGCATCGATGGTGATCTCGTCACCCGCCACGGCGACGACCGTGACCACGCGCGGCCCCTGCGGGCTCTGCGCCTGGAACTGCATGCCGGGCTTGATGTCATCAATACCCTTGAACGAGGCGCGCGGCACGGGTTGGATCATCTTCGGGTCTTTGTGCCCGTAGGCCTGATCGGGCGGCACGACCACATTCAACGATTCCCCAGCGGCCTTGCCGGTCAGTGCGGATTCGAGGCCGGGAATGATCCCGCCCGTCCCGTGCAGATAGGTGAGCGGCGGGCGACCTTTGGAGGTGTCGATGACCTGGCCGCTCGGGTCTGTAAGGGTGTAATCGATCGCGACGACGCTGTTTTTGCCGATTTGCATGCCAATCCTTCAGTTGGGTGAAGGGCCAAGTGTACAAATTCAATAGCGCAGGGGAAGTGTTGGTAGTCGGTCCGTTTGACGTTCACGCCGGTCGCTGTGCGGCCGGATTCCGGAATCCGGTCGCACAGCGACCGGCGTGCGAATGAAACTGCAATAGTCGCCGATTTTATTGGCGAATTATCGCGCCATGGGCCGATGTTGTTATCGGACGTTATGGATTGGCCGGCGTACAATGCGCGGCTATGTTGTCAGTGCTGGCGGCCCCCGCCGTCGGTGCGGGAGTTTGAATATGTGCGGAATCGTTGCTTACATCGGTCGAAAAGTCGTTCAGCCGCTGCTGATCGAAGGGCTCAAACGCCTGGAATACCGCGGCTACGACTCGGCCGGCATTGCCGTGATCGATTCGACCGGGCACATGCACATCCGCAAGGCGGTGGGGCGGATTTCCGTCCTTGAAAACTCCCTACTCCACGGCAAACCGCTGCCGGCGGCGCATATCGGCATGGCCCACACGCGCTGGGCCACGCACGGCGCGCCGACGGAAGTGAACGCCCACCCGCACGTGGACGACGGCGGGCAGATCGCGCTCGTCCATAACGGCATCATTGAAAATTACGTCGCGCTCAAGGAATTTCTGACCGAAAAGGGCCACGTCTTCAAAAGCCAGACCGATACTGAAGTGCTCGCGATGTTGGTCGGCGATTTATACGCCGAGATCAAGCAGCGCAACCACGTGCCGCCGGGCACGAGCTATCTGCAGCGGGCCGTGCAGGCGGCGCTGCAGCAGGTGAGCGGCACGTACGGCATCGCGGTCATCTGCAAGGACGAACCCGACACGCTCGTCGTCGCGCGCAAGGGCAGCCCGCTGATCATCGGCATCGGGCAGGACGAGTACGTCGTCGCCTCTGATGCGTCGGCGATCGTCGAGCACACCGCGCGGGTCATTTATCTGAAAGACAACGAGATGGCCGTGCTAAAGCCCGACAGCTTCCGCACAATGACGACCGATGACGTGATCGTCAGCACGGTGGTCGAGCAGCTCGAGCACAAGATCGAAGAATACGAGCTGGGCAAGTATCCGCATTACATGCTGAAGGAAATCTTCGAGCAGCCGACGAGCATCAGCAACTGCTTGCGCGGGCGCGCGGAGGCGAAAGAAGGCCGGATCGTGCTGGGCGGCGTGGCGGATCATGCGAAGGATCTGGTGAAGGCCCGGCGGATCATCCTCACCGGCCAAGGCACGGCCTGGCACGCTGGGCTGGTCGGCGATTATCTCTTTGAAGATCTCGCAAAAGTCACGGCTGAGGCGACGTACGCCAGCGAATTCCGCTATCGCAATCCGCTCGTGGAAGAAAACACCGTCTGCATCGCCGTCAGCCAATCCGGCGAGACAGCTGATACACTCGCGGCCCTCCGCGAGGCAAAAGAAAAAGGCGCGATCGCCGTCGGCGTGGTCAACGTCGTCGGCAGCACCATCGCCCGCGAAACCGACTGCGGCGTCTACCTGCACGCCGGCCCGGAAATCGGCGTGGCCAGCACCAAGGCGTTCACATGCCAATGCACCGTGCTCACGATGCTCGCACTCTTCATCGGCCGGCGGAAATTCATGAGCCAGTCGACGTGCAGTGAGCTTATCGAAGGGTTGCTCGAAATCCCCGACAAGATGCGCCAGGTGCTGGCGATGAGCGACCGAATCAAAGAGATCACGAATAAATTCTGCGACCGCGACAACTGGCTCTTCCTGGGCCGCGGGTATCACTACCCGGTGGCGCTCGAAGGCGCGCTGAAGCTGAAGGAAATCAGCTACATCCACGCCGAGGGCATGCCCGCCGCCGAGATGAAGCACGGCCCGATCGCGCTGATCACCAAAGCCATGCCGGTGGTCTTCATCGCCACGCAGGGCAGCCAGTACGACAAGGTCATCAGCAATATCGAAGAGGTCAAAGCCCGCGGCGGACAGATCATCGCCGTCGCCACTGAAGGTGATCGCCACATCGAGCGATACAGCGACCACGTCATCTACGTGCCCGACGCCGCCGAGCCGCTCCAGCCGCTGCTGAGCGTCGTGCCGCTGCAGCTGATCGCGTATCACGCGGCGGTGGCTCGCGGGTTGGACGTGGACAAGCCGCGCAATCTCGCCAAGAGCGTAACGGTAGAATAAAGTGCTCGGATGAAGTCGAATTTCATCCGGACGATCCGTTTGCGCTGGTCGGCCATCTGTATCACGATCCTAAGCATTCCTCTTTGCGTGGGTGCACAATCACGCCCCGACGACGGCCCGTACCCGCTCACGATTGAAACGGTTCACGCGCGCCTGATCGTGGTGCAAAAACTGCAGTGGTATTTGCCGGAAGGGAATTTCGACGACGATTTTCGGGCGAAGGTCAAGGCCGCCGTTGACGAAAAAGTCCGCGTCCTAGACGAAGAAATTGCGAAGCTTCCCTCCAACACCAGTTCCGCCGATCCCGCCGCGAATAAGATCGCACCTTTGATCGCCACCGCGAATGAAACGGCCATACGATTCATCACCGACAAGCGATACTACGACGAATTCCGCCGGGTTTTTCAGTGCCTGCAGTACGAAGTGACCTTAATCCGTTCCAAACCCCAGGAGTTGCTCGGACTGGCAAAAGCCACGGGTGCGGACGAAACACAATCGAAGAAAATCGACGAAGTGATCAACGCAACGTCCAAACGACTCCAAGAAATTGAAGCGAAGCGAATGAAGTTGCTGAAAAGCCAGCCAACGGTTGAGCGGTTAAATCAGGAACTGGAATCGCAGGAGATCAAGTCGCTGGAGAGCCAGTCCGAAAACATCACCCATGAGCAAGTTTCGAAATTGCGGGCAATCCTCACGGTCCAGCAACGAGACAAACTGGATGCGGCGGTTCTCGCGAAGTCCGCTGAGAAGCCTGCTCGATGAGACGGGCGGAGCGTGACGGTCGAGTGATCTCGGCTTGTGGGCTTCAGGACATTTGGTCTACAGCGTGTCCCTTTCAACGGCATATCGAAACGGTCAGCATCGTCATCCTGAGGTTCTCCGAAGGATCTAGCGCCCATGGGAGGTCAGCCAGATCCTTCGGACTACCTCAGGATGACGGTAGTACGAAATCCCCGACTTCACAGGTGAGGCAGTGCCAGACTACTACTTCGCAACCGGCGTCAGCACGACCTGCCCGCGATCCGGCACGGCTTTTACCAGTGCAAACTTCGCCCCTTCGTGGTCGATGATCTCCACCGGCACGGCCGCGTCCTTCTGCTTGGCGGTGGTGCTCTTCCACGCATCGGGAAGGCGAACCTTAACCGTCAGCGGGTAATCGTAAATCGTCGGCTCCATCTTGCTGGTAAGCGTGAAGGCGATTTTCGAGTCGCCGGCTTCGTCGGTCTTGAGCGTCGCGGTGTCGCGCTCGGCGGCGTAGAGGGTGACGTCGGCGAAATAGCCCGTCCACAGTTTGTCGCGGTTGTCGTCGTAAAACTTCAACACCTTTTCGTACGCCACGTTGTACGTGCTCTTCTCAAAATCTTTTTCATTGTTGATGAAATGGATGAAGACGTTCGCCCAGCCGCGGTAATTTTTGTGGAATTTGCTGGCGGGGTCAGGATCAAAAAGGTTGTAGAGATTCTGGGCGGCCATGCGCGGGTCGGGGTCTTTATCGAGAATCTTCGGCACACTGCCGGTGGTGGAGTGGATGTCGAAGTAGTCGATCATGTTCGCCTGGTTGATCGCGTCACCGCCGCCGCCTCGGGCACCTACGTAGTACTTGATTAGGGCCGGCCGGACGGCGCTCTTGATGAGCGTTCGCGGCACGCCGAACGCGTGCACGCCGGCGCCGGGATAGGCGTAGATTCGCGTGCGATAGCCGGGGATGTGCGAATCGATCATGTGAGCGGATTCAGCCGCCTCCCAGTCCGGGCCCGGCCAGCCGTCGCCGGGAACGTTGCCGTGATTGTGCGTCATGCTGTGCGATTCGACGCGAAATCCGTTCTTCACCATCTGATTCCACAAGTCCCATGTACCGGCGCTGCCCACCCGCCCTTTGCTGACCACGCCGTCGATATTGCAGGTGATAAGGTTCCACGTGATGTTCAGGCCGTGGTATTTTTTAGAGAGTTCCTTCCAGTACGGAATGTCACCGGCGTTGTTGTCGTCGATGCCCAGGCTCATCGCGGCCAGCTTGTCGTCTTCCCACAGGCAGATCGACGCTTCACCCGCTTTGGCGGGCCAGACTTTATCGGTGATCACGAACCGCGGCTCCTTCGGCGGGTCGGGAAGATTCCGCAGCCGGCCTTCCGTGATCGGCAGCGGCGCAGGCGCTTTCCACTTCGCGAACGTGGCGTAGTACGCCTGGTAGATCGGCCGTTCTTTTAGAACCGAGGCGTCGTTTGAAATCGGGTGCGTCTTGGCCTCGGTGGCGATGATGTCCCAGACTTCGGGTTTGAGAAATCCATTGGCGTCGCGCGGAAAATCCTCCGGCTTCATCGCCATGTAGCCGGTGCGCTGCGTGGCGGGGGCGGGATCATCGGCTTCTTGCGCGCGGGCGGATGAAACGAACAGAAGCGATGTGCAGATCGCGATGAGTGAAAGTTGCTTCGTCATGGGAATCTTTCGTTGCTTTTGCGACCGGGGCGTAGTGCGAAAAGTGACTCGAAATTGTCGCGAAGGCGCAAGCGACTTCACGTGCAAGTCGCGCGGTCGCCCGATTGCGCCTTCGCGGCGCAATTCGGGGCATTTCGCGCCCTGTCAGCACTTGCTTAGCGAATTATAGTGAGCACGCGATGATCGGTTCCGCCTCGCCGCCGGCGCTGGGCATCCAGCTTCGGCCATCCTGCTCGATGAGGTGGTCGGCCTTCTTCGGGCCCCAGCTTCCCGGGGCGTATTCCTGCGGAAGATTTTTCGATTCCAACCAGCCCTGCTCGATCGGGTCGATCACCTTCCACGCCGCCTCGGCCTCGTCGCCGCGGATGAAGAGCGTCTGGTCGCCGGTCATCGAGTCGTAGATCAATCGTTCGTATGCTTCGGGCGGTTCGACGTTGAAAGTGGTCTTGTACAGCATGTCCAATGCCACCGGCTTGATGCTGAGCGCGCCGCCGGGCACCTTGCCGTTCATACGCCAACTGATGCCTTCCTCCGGCTGCACGCGGATGATCAGGTCGTTCGGATAGACGGCCGACTCACACTGCTTCTGAAACAGCGTGAGCGGCGGCGATTTGAACCGCACGACGACCTCGCTCAACTTGTCCTTCAACGTCTTGCCCGTGCGGAGATAGAACGGCGTGCCGCTCCAACGCCAGTTGTCGATAAACAATTTGAGCGCCGTGAACGTCTCAGTCTTCGAGTCGGCCGGCACGTCTTTTTCTTTGAGATAGCCGGGCGTTTTCTCGCCGCCGCTTTCGCCGGCGCCGTATTGGCCGCGGACGACGAAATCGTCCACCTGGCTTTTGCGTATCGGGCGGATGCCTTTGAAGACTTTGACCTTCTCGTCGCGAATGCTCACCGCATCCAGCGCCACCGGCGGCTCCATCGCCACGAGTGCCAGCAATTGGAACATGTGGTTCTGCACCATGTCGCGCATCGCACCAGATTTATCGTAGTACCCGCCGCGCTTGCCGACACCGAGCGTTTCACTGACGGTGATCTGCACGTGATCGATGTACTTGTAGCTCCAGATCGGCTCGAAGATGGCGTTGGCGAACCGCATCACCATCAGGTTCTGCACGGTCTCTTTGCCGAGGTAATGATCGATGCGGAAGACGTCGCTCTCTTCAAAATATTTATGCAGAAGGGCGTTGAGCGACTGCGCGCTGGCTAGATCGCGCCCGAACGGTTTTTCAATGATGATACGGCTGAACTGGTCGGCTTTTTTCTGGTGCTGCTCGCCCAGATTGGTAATGATCGGCTCGAAGGTGTTCGGCGGTGTGGAAAGATAAAAAAGCCGATTGCCGGCCGTGCCGTGCGTGCTATCGAAGCCCGCCAGCAGCTTGGAGAGCTTCGCGAAATCGTCTGCCGACGCGTAATCGCCCTGCAGGTAGGCTACGTTCTTGATGATCCGGTCGAGCAGCGAGGGATTCGCCGGCTTCGATCGTGCGAACTTCATCACCGCCTCGCGGCAGTCCTTCTGGTACTCTTCGTGACTCATTTCCGACCGCGCAAACCCCACTAGCACGAACTTTTCCGGCAGCAGTTTTTCGCGGGCCATCTCGTAGATCGCGGGGATGAGCTTGCGCTTGGCGAGATCGCCGCTGGCGCCAAAAATCACGATTGCACACGGGGCGGCTGAGGGCATGGATCCATCCTTCCGTACGAGTTGCGATCCATTTACGCGACCGGCCGCGGCAATGCAATCAGCAACAAATCGACTAGAATCATACCATGCGCGACCCAAGACTCGAAAAGCTGGCCGACGTAATCGTGAACTATTCTGTCGGCGTGAAGCCCGGCCAACTCGTCCGCCTGAGCGGGCCGACGGTCAGCCTTCCGTTGCTCATGGAGCTTTACCGCAAGGTGCTGGCCGCCGGCGGGAATCCGTTCGTGCGGATGAACGCCGAGGAGACCGAAGAAATTTTCCTGAAGACGGCCACCGACGAGCAGCTGAAATTCCTCAACCCGATCACGGTGTTTGAGATCGAAAAGATCGACTGCACCATCGGCCTGTGGGGCAGCGAGAATACCAAGGCGATGAGCAATGTCGATCCAAAAAAAATTGGCCTGACGTCGGCGGCGCGAAAGCCGATCATGGATTTGTACATGAATCGAGCCGCGAGCGGGGCGCTCAAGTGGTGCGGCACGCAGTTCCCGACGACATCGAGCGCGCAGGACGCGGAGATGAGCCTGGCGGAGTACGAGGATTTCGTCTTCAACGCCGGGCTGCTCGATAAGCCCGATCCCGTCGCCGCGTGGCGGGCCGTCAGCGAGCGGCAGCAGCGGCTGGCGGATTTCCTCAACGGCAAGAGCGACTACCACGTCGTCGCTGCGAACGGGACAGATGTGCGAATGAGCGTCGCCGGCCACAAGTGGATCAACTGCGACGGCCACGAGAATTTCCCCGACGGCGAAGTCTTCACCGGCCCGGTCGTGGAAAGCGTGAACGGCCAAATCAATTTCAGCTTCCCCGCCGTCCACCACGGCCGCGAGTGCAGCGGCGTGAAGTTGACCTTCAAGCACGGAAAAGTCACCGACGCCAGCGCCGACAAGGGGCAGGATTTTCTCTACAGCATGTTAGACATGGACGCCGGCAGCCGCTTTTTAGGCGAGTGCGCCATCGGCACGAACTACAACATCACGCGGTACACGAAGAACACGCTCTTTGACGAAAAGATCGGCGGGACGGTGCATTTCGCACTCGGCGCCGGATATCCGGAGACGGGGAATAAGAACGAGTCGGGCCTGCACTGGGACATGGTGGTCGACATGAGGCCCGGCGGTTACATCGAGATCGACGGCGAAAAGTTCAGTGAAAAAGGTCAGTTTTTGCGGGACGGATTTCCGCGGGGATGAAAGGCGGATTTACCACAGAGGGCACAGAGAACACGGAGAGAGAGGAAGAGAATCTCTTTGTGTTCTCTGTGCCCTCTGTGGTAAATCCATTTGAATCATGCGAATCACGCGACTTCCACCACTCCCGCCTCGATCGCCCGACGGCCACAAGGGCTTGTTCGGCCGGGTGCTGATCGTCGGCGGGAACGAGACGATGCTCGGCGCGCCGGTGCTGGCGGGCACGGCGGCGTTGCGGATGGGTAGCGGGCTTGTTCAGATCGCCATGCCCAAGGCGATGCTGCCGGCGGCGCTCTCCGTCACGCCGGAGCTGATCGGGCTGGCGCGCGGCAGTGCGATCAAACCGATCCTCGATGCGGCGGCGGCGGCGGAAGTCGTCGTCATTGGTCCGGGGCTCGGACAATCGCCGGCGGCGAAGAAATTGTTGCTCGCGGTGCTGAAGCAGGATCACGTGACGGTGGTGGATGCGGACGGGTTGAACCTTCTCGCCGCGGGCAAGAGTTGGCCGAAGGGTATCGGCAGCAGGGCGGTGCTCACGCCGCACCCGGGCGAGATGAAGCGGCTGGCGAAGCTGCTCGGGAAATCCGAAGTGCCGACGGACGACGACGGCCGAATCGCTCTCGCGGTGCTTGCTGCGAAAACGTTCAAGCAGGTGGTGGTGCTCAAGGGCCGGCGCACCGTCATCACCGACGGCGACCGCGTCGCGCTCAACCACACCGGCGACAGCAGCTTGAGCAAGGCCGGCACCGGCGACGTGCTCTCCGGCGTGATCGGCTCGCTGATCGGCCAGAAAATGGACCGTTTCGAAGCCGCCACGGCCGGTGCGTGGATCCACGGCAAGGCCGGCGAGATCGCGGGAAAATCGCTCGGCCTTCGTAGCGTGCTGGCACGCGACGTGATCGACGCGCTGCCCGCCGCGATCGCCGAGTACGAAAACCAGGCCGGATGACGCACTGCCTCTGCCCAGTGGGGGGAGGGCAGGGGTGAGGTGAGAGGCGCTAGCAGGCTGCTGCAAAACGCTTGTTGTCCTTCGTCGATCGCGCTACGCTGTCGGGTGTTGATCAGGAGGCCGATCGATGCGAGGCAAACCGGACACCCAGCTGCCGATGTTTTTTGTGATCGACGTGGAACGCCGCAT
>JBBQNK010000016.1:0-90252 GCA_038329865.1 Tepidisphaerales bacterium
GCTGCTGGCGAGACTGGGCGGCTACCTCAACCGCAAGCGAGACGCGCCACCGGGCAACACGGTGTTGTGGCGCGGTATGGCCAGGCTGACCGACATCCACCTCGGCTACTGTCTGGGCCGAGATGTGGGTAATTGAAAGACCTCAGTCACCTCCGTGAAAATCCCTCACCGACGGCCCGGCATCGTGTTGTGCTCGGGCGTCGGTACGACCGTTGACGTCGCCGCCGGCGCCGTTGTCGGAAGCGGACGCGAGCGGTCGGATTGATGCAACGCCACCCGCAGACCCGGCGGAAGATCGTCTTCCTTGATGGCCGGGTTCTTTTTGAACGGCGTGTAGAGCGGGTCGCCGATCATCGAGATCTGCCAGCTCACCAGCGGGTTCGTCCGCCAGTACACCTCGGCCAGCGTGAGTTTGCCGGTCATCAGCAGCGGGAAGAATTCATCCGCCCGCGGGAACGAGTGCAGGTACGGCTCATTCACCGCGCCGAGCGTGGCGGCGATCCCGTCGTTCAGAAGTCCCGCCACCCACCCGCGCTCGCCGGCGGATTTGAGCGAGATCATCTCCAGCGACGCCACGTGGAACCCCACCGCGCCGGGCCGAAAACTGCTCGTCGGAATGTAGTTCCGCACGGCGTACCAGCCGATGTAAATGCCCACGTCCTTCACCGATCCCGCCCGCAGCACGGCCGGCTGATCGTCGAACACCACCTCCAGCTTCGTCTTCTCCTTCAGCAGCTTGTCGAGATTGCGGAGCGTCTCGTCGTACGTGCCGTAATTATCGATGCTCCCGTCTTCCTTCCGCGCCGCGATGCCGCGCGAATCGATCACGACTTTCCCGCCCAGGCCTTTCTCCTCGGCCTGCAGTGAAGAGACGATGATGTCGCGCACCGTCGCGTCCTGCGGGCCGTCGAGCCGCATCACCATCATCACCGGCGGCAAGCCCGCCATGCGAACGACGTTCTTAAAATACATCGGGCTCTCGATCCATCGATACAGCCCGTAGTCATCGCCCCACTCCACCAGCGCCAGCTCGTTATCGACAGCCGAGCCGGTCTCGGAGGAATTCAGAATTTCATTCTGCGAATCGAGCAGCCGAGCGTAAGTGAGCAGCCCGAGTTGCTCGCGGACGAACAGCCGAAGCCGCGCTCGCGTCTCCGGATTATCCTGATGCGCCGCCATCTGCTGCACCACCAGCGCGGTGGCGGCCACGCGCTCCTGCGCCTGGGCCAGCAACGCACGGCGTTCGGTCGACGGGCTCGAGCGCGTGTCGACAGATGACGGCTTGTCCGCAGATTTGGTCGTCGCGCCGGCGAGCGACTTTTCTGGGGCTTTGGTCGCGGGCTTTACCGTTTCGCCGGTGTGGAACGGAACGACCGGCCGAGTCGCCGAGTCAACTCGCGGCTCACCCTCAGGCTGCGTCGTCGGCTGGGTCACTCTATAAGCATGTCCCGATCCACCCAGCTCGGCCGACGGATGCGTGGCGGGTTTCGAAGACGGCACCTCGGTCGGGAACGTCGTCGGAAAAGTCGTCGGCGGCTTGATCGGGGCATCCAGCGGCAGGTCGGCGAACATCACCCGCTGCATTCGACCGCTCGGGCCGGTCAGCGGATCCATGTCGTCAAAGAGTTGCTCGAGCACCACCCGCCGCGCCGCCGGGTCGCGCTCGGCGTTGAGCCGCTGGAGGATCCGCTGCACCGCGTGTTCGACGCGAATGTTCAGCGCCGCGAGTTCCTTCAACTCCGTCACCGGCTTGTACGTCGGATCGAGGTCCTTCGCGATCGCCTCCAGGTCCTGCACGCGCGGGATGATCTCCGGCAGCACCAGCTTCAACTCCGCCTGCACCAACGCGAGTTCTTCGCGCTCCGGCGCCGAGGTCGGCCGATTCGAAACGCGGATCGGCACGCCGGTGAACGTCAGCAGGCATTTGATCTTGTGATGGGCATCGTTCTTCTCAAGAAATGCCCGCACCGGCCTGGCGATTTTATCGACGTATTCGGCGCGCTTGATTTCTTCCTGCGCCGGAAGATCCAGCAGCACCAGATTCTCGACCGGCACGTGCCGCTTCTCTGCGTAGTACTCCGCCAACTGCTTGCTCACCGGCGCGTTGCCGTTGGCGATGAGCAAAATCTCCGCCGGCTCCAGCGCCCGAGCGGCCGGCGAGGCGATCAAACAAATCAGAATTGCCCAGCGAAGTGAATGCATCGCCCAACGATGCTAGCCGTGGGCCGGCGATCGGACAACGATCGAGACCGGTATTTTCGTTTCACCGACAGCACCGAGGCCACTCCGCTCTGTCCCTCTCCCAGTACGCCGGGAGAGGGTAGGGTGAGGGTTCTGCTTCGAACTTGAAGCCGCTCTTTCTATCGCGAAAGAACCCTCATCCCCCCTTCTCCCGGAATACCGGGAGAAGGAGTAAGACGAAGCGCTCGTGAATTGCATTTAAATTCGAATCGCCTTACGTTTCGCACTTCAACAGGAGAAAACCCATGGCGTCCCAACTTGCCGCTCAGCTCTATACGCTTCGCGACTTCTGCAAGACCTCCGCCGACATCGCGGCTTCGCTCAAAAAGGTCAAGAAGATCGGCTACGACGCCGTGCAGGTCTCCGGCATTGGCAAGATCGATCCGAAAGAACTCGCCGCCATCCTCAAAGGCGAAGGCCTCACCTGCTGCGTCACGCACATTAGCCTCGATCGCATGAAAACCGAAGCCGCTGCCGTCGCGGAAGAACATCACCTGTGGGGCTGCCAGTACACCGCCATCGGCGGGTTCGGCTGGGCGGACATGACCGGCGATAAGTACACCGCGTTCGCAAAGGAATACAGCACCATCGCCGCCAATTTCGCCAAGCTCGGCATCGCCGTCGGCTACCACAACCACAGCCACGAACTGGTGAAATTCAACGGCAAAACCGGGCTCGATCTGCTGCTCGAGGCGTTCGACAAATCCGTGTGGATGGAAATCGACACCTACTGGATCACCCACGGCGGCGGCGATCCGATCCAGTGGATCAACAAGGTGGCCGGGCGAATCCCGTGCATCCACCTGAAGGACATGGGCATCACCGCGCAGAAGACGCAGTTCATGGCGGAGATCGGCGAAGGCAATCTCAACTTCCCCGGCATTCTAGAAGCCGCGAAAAAGGCCGGCACGAAGTGGTTCATCGTCGAGCAGGACAACTGCAACGGCCGAGACCCGTTCGAAAGCCTGGCGATCAGCCTGAAGAATCTGAAATCGCTGGGCATGAGCTGAAGCGCTCCTTCGCGAATTTTTTCTTCAAAAAGCACCACGACTCCCCCGCCGATTTCCCTAAGTGCAGGGCCGGCCATTGATTGGCCTTGCGCGCCACGCCGAATCAGGGTCGGGAAACGTAAGGAAAGGTACAAAAAGGGACGGGACGGGACGGGAAAACGCGGCGAATTTCTACCGATTCGTACACCGAAGATACGCCATTTTACAAATCTTCGGTTGTCAAAGAACGACGAAGATCAACAATTCCATTATCCTAACATAAATAGAACAAAAGTCAAGATAATTCTGGAAATCTTTTACCGGTTTCGACTGCGGATTCGTCCTCCACGCCGGGTCTAACGTACGCCGCAGACCCGGATTCTTCCCGCGATCGATCCGGGTCTTCAGCGTACCTCGGACCCGGCATGGAAGACCGCTTTCATCCACTTCACATCCCCCGGTGCGGCCACGCGAAGCGCACGAACATCGACACCACCGGAATGACCAGCGCCAAAACGTTCGGCAGCGCCGCCGCCCTGCCCGCCCGGCGGCGTTCGACCTTTCTCGCGCCAAGTATTGCCAGAAAAAGTCCCGCCGCCGCGGCGCCGATCGGCACGGCCATCAGCGGGTGCAACTCCGGCAAGTAGGGATCGATAAACAACAGCACGCTCAACCCGAACGAGCCCCAGCCGATCCAGAGCGCAGCGCCGAGCATCGACCACTTCGTCGGTTCATCGGCTTGATGATAATTCAGGAGCGGGCCCGAGGATGGATCGTCCGGATCGATCACGCCCGGATTGTAGGTCGTCCGCAAGCGTTCAGTCGTTAGATCTTCTGAAACATCACGCCGGTCGCTGTGCGACCGGAATCTTTCGGATTGCGGATTGCGGATTGCTGAATCCGGCTTGCGGATTGCGGAATCCGGTCGCACAGCGACCGGCGTGGCGCGTTGTTACGAATGAACTCGACGCGTGAAATGTCCCTTTCGATCTGCGCTTAAACTTACGCGAAGATAGTCCAGTGCAACCACGCCGCCATCATCACCAGCCCGCCGATCAGGCCGAGCACGCAGGGGAACAGCGCGCCCAGGACGTGGGTGTCTTCCGGATTGTCCTGCATGACCGCGCCGAGAATCGAGAGAATAATGCCCGGCACGCCGAGCACGATCGGAAGGAATGAAAGCTGCAGGGCCGCTTCAATCCCCGCGCAGCTGGCGAGAAAAATCGCCAGGCCGATGATCACCGCCGCCAGGCCCAGCCCGCCCGCCACGCGAACCATCGAGCCCGAACCTTTACCGCCGACGCTTGTCAGTTCATTCATGCCCGGAATGATAAAAGATCGCGGGGCGGGTGTCGAATTCTTGGATCGGCGTTGGGCGTTGGGCGTTGGAACGATATTGCTTTAATTCGAACTCACAACCTGCAACCTACGACCTACAACGAACAACCCACCATCAAGAACAGTCGACAATCCACATTCGACCATCCACAATCTCCCCGTGCTTTCCCCCGGCCCAAGTTTCTCCCGCACGCTGCTCAAATGGTACAACCGGTCGCGCCGCGATCTGCCGTGGCGGGTGGCGCCGGGCGCGGCCGGGCTGCCGGATCCGTACTTCGTGCTGCTCAGCGAGCTGATGCTGCAGCAGACGCAGGTGGCCACCGTCGTGCCGTACTTTCGGCGATTCATCGAGCAGTTCCCGACGATCGCCGCCCTCGCCGCCGCGGATGAGCAGGCGGTGCTGCGACTGTGGCAGGGGCTCGGCTATTACTCGCGGGCGCGAAACCTGCACCGGGCGGCCAAGCAGATCGTGACGGAGTTCGCCGGCGAAATGCCGCGCGAGGTGGAGGCGCTGCTCGCGCTCCCGGGCGTCGGCCGATACACCGCCGGCGCGATCGCCTCGCTCGCGCACGATACGGCCGCGCCGATTCTCGACGGCAACGTCATCCGCGTGCTCAGCCGGCTCGATCATTTGCTGGCCGACCCTCGCGAGAAGTCGGCGATCGCCCACCTCTGGCGGCGGGCCGAGGAAATCCTGCCGAAGAGGCGGGCCGGCGATTACAATTCGGCATTGATGGAACTCGGCGCGACGATCTGCACGCCGCGAGCGCCGCAGTGCCTGATCTGCCCCGTGCGAAAATTCTGCGAAGCCGCCGACCTTGGCGACCCGGAAAAAATCCCCCCGCCGAAGAAGGCCAAGCCGACGCCGCTGGTCAAGCGATGGATTTTCGCGATCGAGCACGACGGGAAATGGCTGATCGAGCAACGCCCACCGACAGGCCGCTGGGCGGGATTGTGGCAGTTCGTCACGCTTGAACCTGTAGGCCGAGTACCAACGGCGGAATGGCTTCGCGAGACGCTTGCACTCAAGCTCACTCCGCCGCGCAAGCTCGGCATGATCGCGCACGCCCTCACGCATCGGCGGTATCAATTCACGATTTTTCGGTGCGAAATGACAGGAAGGCCCCCCGCCACCTCGCCGCCTCGGAAGTGGATCACGCTGGCGGACATCGACCGCTATCCGCTTTCAAAACCGCAATTGGAAGTCGCGAAAATGCTCGCCGGCAAGTCTTCGTAGGGTGGGTTTCAACGCACCGGACTTGGTGGGTTGAAACCCACCCTACGAAATCATCAATCGTTAAGTTGCAGAGGAAGTGTTCCTCTCCCGGTATTCCGGGAGAGGGCAGGGTGAGGGTTCTGCCACGCCGCGCAGAAGGTACACGATTTTTAAATGCACTCAGCTCACCGGTCGGGCGGACCGCAAGATTCTCAACCGTCTCGCCAAATCGCGACAGAACCCTTACCCTACCCTCTCCCGGCGTACCGGGAAAGGAACGCGACAAGCGCCTTCAACAGCCGCAACCGTTTCCGTTCACTTCATCAACTCATCCAGCTTCGGCTTCATCGCGTCGTACCAGATGTCGTAGCCCTTGGCCGTCGGGTGCAGGGCGTCGCCCATGACGTCTTTGGGGATGTCGCCTTTTTCGTCGAGGAATTTGTCGCCGATGTCGAGGTAGAACACATTCTTGCCGTCGTCGAGCTTGGAGATGACTTCATTGACGACCGTGACTTTCTTGCGGCGGACGGAATTGGCGGTTTCGCGCGGGAAGATGCCGAGCAGGAGAATCTTTGACTGCGGCAGTTTCTCGCGGACTGCCTTGACTATTTTATCCACGCCAGAGGCCGTCCACTCGGGCTTTTCGTCGGCGTGTTGGCCGAAGTTGTTCGTGCCGATCATGATCACGACGACCTTGGGCGCGAGCCCTTCGAGTTCGCCGTGATTGAGGCGGAAGAGCACGTCTTCCGTACGCTCGCCGGAGATGCCGAGGTTGAGCGGCTTGTATTCGTCAAACTTGGCCCACGTTTCCTTGGCGCGCCGGGGCCAGAAATCAGTGATGCTGTCGCCGATGAAGAGCAGGTTGTGCGTGCCGCCTTCCTTGATCTTGGCGAGGAACGCCTCGTGTCGCTTGGGATTGCGATCGACCTCGCTGACGGCATTTTCCGCCGTGCGCGGCGGCTTAGGGAGGGCCGACGGCTTGGTCGCGGGTGTGCTCGACGCTCGCGCGGTCGTCGGCGCTTGCTGAGCGAAGGCGGATGAGAAACCCACGACCGCCGAAAGAATGAACGCCGTCCAGATCGATTTTCGAATCATTTTCGTCCTCGTTTTAGTTCGCCTGCTGGAAGTCCGCCGTTCCCAGCCCCCGATGCCGAGCCGCCGGGCGCGGCGGGCGGGGACACGCGCCCTCCAGAGTCTCAGGAAGTGTCGCTGCATCCTTATAGAAACATATCACGAACGAGACGGAACGTTGAATCGATCGGCCTTTTGACCTTTTGCGTCAATCCCTTTAGCTTGGCGCGTCTCATGCGCCGCTATTTCCCCGATCTGCCGACTTTCACGCAAGCCGCCCAGGCCGCCCAGATCATTCCCGTCTATCGGCAGCTGCTGGCGGATCATCTCACGCCGGTGAGCGCGTTCGAAGTGCTCGGCCGCGACGCTCATGCGTTTTTGCTCGAGAGCGTGATCGGCGGGGAGAAGATCGGGCGGTACTCGTTCATCGCCACCGCGCCATCGATGATCTACTCGGCCATGCAGGGCAAGGCGCTCATCGCCAGCGGCGGGCAGGGGCGCGAGTTCGATACGGCCGACCCGCTGGCGGATCTGCAGTCGCTCATGCCGCCGCTCAAGTACCACCGCGAGAAAAGTCTGCCGGCCTTCACCGGCGGGCTCGTCGGTTACGCCGGTTACGACACCATCCGCTACTACGAATCCGAAAAGCTCACCGCCCCGCCGAAAGACGACCGCCGCCTGCCCGACGTGCAGTTCGGCCTGTACGGCGAGCTGGTGATTTTTGATCACGTCGATAAGACGATCAAAGTCGTCGCCAACGCCACCGTGGGGAATGAGAAATCCTCCCCCGCCAACCCGCCGACGACGGAGCAGATCGAGGCGAGTTATCGCGACGCCTGCCGGCGCGTCGACAGCCTGGTGCAGCGCCTGCAGCAGCCGCCGCGCAGCGGGCTGGGGGAGATCGACCCGACGGCCCCGCTCACGCTCAAGTACGAGAGCAATTTCACGCAGGAAAGTTTCGAGGCGGCTGTGCGGGCGGGGCAGGAGTACATCAAGGCCGGCGATATTTTTCAGTTCGTGCCGAGCCAGCGATTGCGCGTGCCTTCGGATGCGAATCCGCTTGACGTGTACCGCGCGTTGCGGGTGATCAACCCGTCGCCGTTCATGTTTTATCTGAAAAGCCCGCAGTGCACGCTCATCGGCAGCAGTCCGGAGATTTTGTGCCGCGTGGAAGACGGTTTAGTCACCAGCCGACCGCTTGCGGGCACGCGCAGGCGCGGTGCGACCGAGGCGGAGGACAAGGCGCTCGAAAAAGAGCTGCTGGCCGACCCGAAGGACCGGGCGGAGCACATTATGATCGTCGATCTCCACCGCAACGATGTAGGCCGGGTCTCGAAGATCGGCAGCGTGGTGGTGAGCGACGTAATGACGGTCGAGCGCTACAGCCACGTGATGCACATCACGACGAACGTCTCTGGCCAATTGGCGGATGATAAAACGGCGCTCGACGCGCTGCGCGTCAGCCTGCCGGTGGGCACAGTGAGTGGCGCGCCGAAGATTCGCGCGATGCAGATCATCGACGAGCTGGAGACAACCCGTCGCGGCCCGTACGGCGGCGCGGTCGGTTACCTGGATTTCGCCGGTAATCTCGATACGTGCATCGCGCTCCGCACGATGGTCTGGAAGGCCGGCACCTACGACGTGCAGGCCGGCGCCGGCGTGGTGGCGGACAGCGTTCCGACCAGCGAGTATGAGGAAACGCTCAACAAAGCTAAGGCGATGTTGAAGGCGGTGGAGATCGCGGAGAAGGGGTTCGGGCCTTGAGGGTGGGGCGAGAATTTTTCAGCGGCGTGTGCGAATCGGATTCTGGTGATTGATGAGTGGTGGCTCTGGTGATTGATGAGTGGTGATTGACAGGATTGTTCTTGTCAATCACCACTCATCAATCACCGTCTCCGACCTTCAAACTTCGCACCAAAAAATCGGCGGGATCAACCCGCCCCGCGTTGCTGATCCCGCCGATGAGAATTTCACTTGTGTGCGGCGGAATGATCGGGAAACTACAATTGTTTCGCCAGTCCCTTAAACAGGTTATGTGCCCCCCATGAGCAAAGCCCGCCGCAGCAACCTCGGTCTGGTCGCCGCGAAAGTGCGGAACCGCACCGGAGCCGCCGCCGGCATGCCGGTGGAATTCCGCCGCAAGCTCGTGGCCGACTTGTACAAGCTGCTCGGCGATCAATTGCCCGGCGCGTCACCAACCGCAGCTAAGAAAAATGGCGCCGGCGATTCCCCCGATCAGCCCCTCCCCCCGCGCCTACGGCAAACGCTCGACTGCCTTCTCCTCGGCGACAGCGAAAAGCAGATCGCCCGCAAGCTCGAACTCAGCCCGCACACCGTCCACGTGTACGTCAAATCGCTGTACAAAAAATTCCAAGTCAGCAGCCGCGGCGAACTGCTTGCGCGATGGGTGAAACGCTGAATCGTCCGAATTGTTCCCCTCCCGGTATTCCGGGAGAGGGTCGGGTGAGGGTTCTGCTACGCCGCGCAGAAAATATCCAATTTGCAAAATCCCTCTCTCGCCATGCCGAGTTGTGACGAGATACGCAACCACCCTACGAGTTCGCGACAGAACACTCGCCCTGCCCTTTCCCGGCGTACCGGGCGAGGGAGAAAGGCTCGCCCGGCTCAGACTGACTCGCCGCTCTTTCTGCTTCCTCACCCAATCAGGTTAATCACTGGAATAGGTGATGTGACACCGCCGCGTGATTTCCCGATGCTTTGGGCATGCGTGATCCCAAATCAAAACCGCCTCGCATAAAAAACCGGATCGACACCGCCGACATCCGCGAGCTGTTGCGGCTGGCGATCGAACTGCTCGACCACCGCGACGACCCGCCCGCCGCGGCGAAGATGGCGCTCGAGCGGCTTTGTCGGCTAACCGGGGCGTCGGTCGGTCTGATCGGAATAGCGCCGGCGGGTTCACCTCCGCGACTGACGAGCGTGTACCGATACGCCGTGCCCGGCAAACCCGCGGGCCGGCGCGCCGCGGCGCTCGGCGAGCGCTCTGACGCGTGGCTGGCGGAACTGATCGACGTCGCACGCGCCGGCCGGGCGCGCCCTCAGCGCCCGGTCACACGATTTCACCACCCCGCTGATCTCTCCCCCGCACCGGCGAGCACCCCGCGCCGAACGGCGACGCTGACCGATGGAATCTACTCCGTCCTCCCCACGCCCGGCGGCAGCGCGAGCGTCATCGCGCTCCACCAGTCCCGCCCGGCCCAGCTGCGATGGGGGAATCGCGAACTCAATCTCGTCGATCTGCTCCACCCGGAACTGCGTTGGCTCACCCAGCCGATTCCCACGCGCCCCAGCCAGCCGCGCGAAGCTGATCTCTCGCCGCGCCAGCGTCAAACGCTAAGCCTGCTCCTGCGCGGCATGAGCGAAAAACAAATCGCCGGTGAACTGCAACTCAGCGTTCACACCGTTCACGTCTACGTCAAATCGATCTACCGCAACTTCCAGGTCTCAACCCGCAGCGAACTCCTCGCACGATGGGTGAAGCCGACCAACGAGCGGCAATAGAGCATTTCAACTTCAACTTTATCGCCGGACTCTCGTAGTCGTCATCCTTATAGGGTGTCCAAAAAGTCCCACTGACCGTCATCCCGAGGTACGCCGAGGGATCTCGAAAGTACGAAAGTAGCTCGAAATCCCGAGATTCCTCGGAGTACCTCGGAATGACGGAGTTTCGTAAGTCGAGCTCTGGAGACTTATTAGACACCCTCTGAGGTACGCCGAAGGATCTTGCGTCTACGGCAAGTCGGCTAGATCCACCTGGAGTTGTTCGGCTCTCGACGGTGACGCATCCGCGGCCGCGTATGATCCTCACGACGCGACAACACAAGTCTCATCCGATCTTCACATTCATCGCCGACGCTCCATCTGCATGAAAATTAAGAAGCGACTCCTGCCATTTTTAGTGCTGACACTCCTTCTCGGGCCGGGGCAGCGCACGTTCGCGCAGGACGCCAAGCCGTTCGACCTGATTAAGGCGACCTATCAGCCGTTCATGAACCCCAACGATCCGCTCGGCTTTCCGATGAAGGTTAAATCCCTCTCGGCCGACCCGTACACGTTCTGGCGCGGGAGCAAGGACCTGTTCTGCCTCTGGTGCAAGACCAACGCCGCCGACTGGATGGCGGACAAGGACGCGGTCGTCCTCAGCCACGGCGACTTGCACCTGGGCAACATCGGCACGTACGCGACCGCCGGCAAGCTCGGCGAGGTCAGCTTCGGCGCGGTGGATTTTGACGAAGCCTGCAACCTGCCGTTTCAGTTTGAACTGCTGCAAGGGCTGGTCACCCTGCGGCTGACCGCCCGCAAGAGCCAGCTGCTCGTGACTGATGAGCAGACCGGCGAGTTGGCGAAAATCCTGGTCGATTCCTACCGCCAGGCGCTGCAGGGCGAAGAGACGGTCGAGCAATCGCTGATCGACGACCGGCTCTTCAAGCAGATGACGTCAGCCGCCAAAGACAGCATGTACAAGAAGGACGAGCTGAAGAAGTTCTGCAAGGACGAGAAGTTCGTCGCCGCGGTGTACAACAAGAAAGGCGATCTTCGTGGCCTGCCGAAAGACATCCTCCGCCCCGCCGCCGGCTCGGCCGACGCGATGGCGGCGGGGATCGCACAGGCGCTGGCGAATTCCCCACGGCTGGCGGCGATGTTCCGCGTGAACTCGGCCAAGGACATTCGCGCGTCGATCAAAGACGTTGCGCTTCGCACCCGCGTCGGCTCGTCCGGCAGCCAGGGTTTGAAGAAATATTTCGTGCTGATGGAGCATCCGCTCAAAGGCGTGGACCACGACATCATCATTTACCTCAAGCAGGAAATCCCCACCGCCGCCGAGCGCTCGGGGCTGATTCCGGTTGAAAAATTTTCCCCCGGCCACCGCGCTTCCAACGCGGCCGAGCAATGGTCCGATCCGAAACTGCTGGCCAACAGCTGGTGCGAAACCGACGGCGGCTCGTACTGGGTGCTGATCGAAGAGCCGTTCAGCGAAGACCTCACCCCCGAGCAATTCCCCGAATTCGACGACCTGAAACACGCCGCCGCCCTCTGGGGCACGGTGGCGGGAACGGCCCATCGCAAATCGCCCAATGCCAAGAATATTCCGGCTCGCCTAACACCTGCGCTGACCGAGCTGCTCCGCGATCGCTGCCGAGTGTATTCGCTGAAACTGGATACGGATTTTTCCGATTTCCTTCGCGACCCGACCGGCGCGGATTTGCGCGTCGCCGCCCAGAATGAAATCACCCGCCTGGCGCCGATCAAGCGCGAAGCGGAGTGAGCCCGCGCTAATAAGGTGTCTAAAAGTCTTCTGCGCTCGACTTACGAAATTCGTCATTCCGAAGTACTCCGAGGAATCTCGGGATTTCGAGCGACTTTTGTCCTTTCGAGATCCCTCGGAGTACCTCTGGATGACGCTATGGGCGACTATCCAGGGTGTGTCTCACCAATCGCTTCGACTTCACGATTGGGTCATCTTGAGGTACTCCGAAGGATCTAGCCTGCACTCGCTGCCATGGTAGATCCTTCGGAGTACCTCAGGATGACAGGTTTTGAGCTTCGATCAGAGTCCTTCCGATTCGTGCGACAGAGCCTAGATACCCTCAATGCAGTCCCGAGTGACGTTACGCCACGTCTCACGAATTTTGTCGCGAAGGCGCAAGCGAGTGGCGGCGCCGGATTCCGGTCGATGTCGCTTGCGCCTTCGCGAAAATCCTCTCGTACTTTTGGTCGCACACTCGCCACGCTACAGTCAGCGCCATGGCCGACCGCCAACGACTGATCGAGATCGCCAAAGTCTTCGCAAAGCTCGGCTTCACCGCTTTCGGCGGGCCGGCGGTGCATGTGGGGATGATGGAGGACGAAGTCGTCCATCGCCGCAAGTGGCTTGATCGCCAGCATTTCCTCGACCTGATGGCCGCGATCAATTTCATTCCCGGGCCGAACTCCACGCAGTTGGCAATTAATCTCGGGCTGATCCGCGGCGGCATTCCGGGTTTAATCGTCGCCGGTTTATGCTTCATCACGCCGGCCGTGCTGATCATTCTGCCGCTGGCGTGGCTGTACGTGACGTACGGGCAGATGCCCGCCGTGGGCGGCGTGCTGCGCGGGATCGGTGCGGTCGTCATCGCGATCATCGCGGTCGCGATGGTGCGACTGTGCAAGGCGGCGACGTCGCGGCCGCTGTACATCGGCATCGCGCTATTCACCATAGCGGCCGGTTTCGTTTTGCGGGACGTAAAGACGTTCCCGGTCGAGCTTGTGTTGCTTGCAATCGCCGCGCTCGTCGGCTGGTTCGCGCACCGGCGAGTGAGATTCCGGATTCTGCCGATGATCGCGCTGCCCGCTGCGCCGCTGGGGAAAATGGTCACGCTGTGGCAAATGCTCCCGCCGCTCGGCCCCACGGCGGCGAGGTTGCTGGTCATGGCGCTCGCGTTCCTGCGGATCGGATCGACGCTGTTCGGCAGCGGCTACCTGCTCGTGCCGTACCTGCAGGCCGGGCTCGTCGATCGCACGCACCTGCTCACGCAGCAACAGATGATGGACAGCATCGCGATCGGCCAAATCACGCCCGGCCCGCTGCTCACCACCGCCACGTTCGCCGGCTATGTCATCGGCCA
Organism: Tepidisphaerales bacterium; assembly: GCA_038329865.1. Lineage (GTDB taxonomy): Bacteria > Planctomycetota > Phycisphaerae > Tepidisphaerales > Tepidisphaeraceae > JANMES01. The sequence continues at coordinate 13,482 of JBBQNK010000016.1, forward strand.
CGACAAACTGCAGGGAGGCAACTCGCTCGGCGTGATCGCGGCGGTGCTGGCGACGGTGGCGATCTTCCTGCCGTCATTTTTTCTCGTCGCGCTGCTCGGCCGGTTCCTGCCGAAGATTCGCGCAATGCCCGCCGCCCGCGGCGCGCTCGACGGCATGAACGCCGCCGTGGTGGCGATGATCTTCCTGGTGCTGGTGAAGCTGGCGTACTTGAACCTCCGCGACGGCTGGTCGATCGGCCTGGCGACGGCGGGGTTGTTTGTCATGCTGCTGTGGAATTTGAACCCGACGTGGGTGATCGCCGGGGCGGGGATCGTCGGGTGGCTGGTGTATCGGTAGCAGTCTCGACGTCGCACTACTCTGTCCCTCTCCCGGTACGTCGGGAGAGGGTAGGGTGAGGGTTCTGCGCCGACACGAGAACATGTAGGTATCGCGACAGAACCCTCATCCCCCCTTCTCCCGGCGTATCGGGAGAAGGAGTAAGACGCATCGCTCGCAAGTGCTTGCAGTTTTTCTCGTGGAGGGCTTCACCCTCACCCCGGCCCTCTCCCTCAGGGAGAGGGAGTTTATGCGTTCACCGATTCCGGAATCTCCGCGTTGTAGGAGACCGTCTGCACGTCGTCGTTGTCTTCCAGCGTTTCGATCAGCTTGAGCAGCTTGACGGCCGTTTCGCCGTCGATGGGGATGCTGCTGTTCGGGAGGTAGGTGATTTCGCTCGCCTCGATCGCGATGCCGGCCGCTGCGATCGCTTCCTTCACCTTGATGTACGCGATCGGCGTGGTGATGACCTGGTACACCTCGCCGATGTTGCGGACGTCGTCGGCGCCGGCCTCTAACGCGACTTCGAGCAGCTTGTCTTCCTCCACCGCTTCGGCCTTGATCGTGAGGATGCCCTGCTTGGTGAATTGAAACGCGACCGCGCCGCGGGTCGCCAGGTTGCCGCCGCCGCGCTCGAGGATGGCGCGGATGTCCGGGGCGGTGCGGGAGGGGTTATTCGTGAGGCACTCGATCATCAGCGCCACCCCGCCGCCGGCGTAGGCTTCGTAGGTGGCGTCCTCGTAATTTTCCGCGCCGAGCTCGCCGGTGCCTTTCTTGATGGCTTTTTCGATGGTATCGCGCGGCACGTTGGCAGCCTTGGCTTCATCGATCGTGTACCGAAGGTTCAGGTTGTCCTTCGGATCGCCGCCGCCTTTCGCAGCGATGATAATCTTGCGAACCAGCTTGCTCCAGATCTTGCCGCGCTTGGCGTCGTTGGCACCCTTGGCCCGCTTGATTTTCGACCAGTGACTATGGCCCGCCATCCATCGCTCCTCAATTGCCCTGTGTTTCGTAGCACGGGCTGCTAGCCCATGTCTCAGAAAATCAAACACGGGCTGGTAGCCGGTGCTACGAAATTCGCGACTCAATTACTCTTCGCCTGCCCGTTCGGGGTCGTTGGATCGATGACCGGGGCGACCGTGACGGGGTTGCCGTCCTTCATTTGCTTCAACTTCGAATTCAACTGCAGCCGCAGTTCCTTCAGATCGTCGCGCAGCGCATTCATCTTAGACAGTCGGTTGTCGGCCTTGTTCCATTCCACCAGGGCGTCGGCCTTGCGGTCGGCGCGGTAGAGTGCGTCGCCTAAATGATCGAGGACGATCGGGTCCGGTCGGCTGCCTTCGCTGGCCTGCTCGAGGTACCGCACCGCTTCGGCGAATTGACCGCGCTTGTACAGCACCCACCCGAGACTGTCGAGGAACGCCTGGTTGTCAGGCTCGGCCGCCACCGCCGTGCGGACGAGCGCCTCGGCCTGATCGAGATTTTTGCCCTTGTCCACCCAGTTGTAACCCAGATCGTTGCTCGCCGCGGCGTGTTTCGGGTCGATCTTGAGCGCGGCGATCAGCGAATCTTCCGCGGCCTGCGGTTGGTTCAGCCGCTGGTAGAGATTGGCCACCAGATACAACCCGTCCGCGTCGCCGACGTATTTGATCCGCGCTTCATCGACCAGCCGCATGGCCTCGCTCGGCTTGTGATTCGCCAGCTCCACGCTCACCAGGCGATCGAGCAGATCGCGGTTCTGCGGCTCCTTGACGTACATCGCCGTCAACTTCCCCGCTAGCGCATCGAGCCGGCCCTGCATCGCGTATAGGCCCTGGATCGACGCGAGCACCTCTGCGTTATCGGATTCTTCGGCGAGCAGCTGGTCGATCAACTGCTCGGCTGCATCAGGGTGGCGGGTTTCCAAGAGGAACCGCGCCTGCAGCAGGCGGGCCGTGGTGCTCGAGGGATCGTTCGTCACCCAGCTGTCCAGCGTCTTGATCGTCTGCGCGTCTTTCCCGCGGCTGGAGTAAAAGCCGACCAGTTGCAGGTACGCCGGCTCGAAACTCGGCCAATCCTTCACGATTCCGAGCAGCAGTTGCTCGGCCTTGTCGTCCTGGTTCTGGCGGAGCACTGCATCGACGAGTTCGTCCTGCAAATCGGGCGAGTGAGCGCCCAGCTCGACGGCGCGTCGCAAGGCGGTTTCAGCTTCGGCGGGCTTTTTCTGCTGCAGCAGCACCATGCCGTGAAGTTCAGCGGAAAGCGCCGGGTCGGCGGCGGCGCGGTCGAGGACGGATTTGACGGCGGGAGAATCGTCGCCGTCCTGCAGCGCCGAGCCCAGCGCCAGCCGGAACGCCGGCACGTACGGCGGGGAAAGCTCGATCGACTGCTCCAGCGACGATTTCGCCAGCCCGTCGCGGTTGTTGAAATCCGCCAGTGTGGAAATCCAGAACAGCTTGGCGGCCTGCTCTTCTTTCGGAACAGTGAGCGCGCTGATGTCGCTGATGCGTACACGCTGCCGCGCGGTCGAGCGAGTCAGGCGAACCCAGAGCGGCGCGAGCCGGCCGACGTTTTCGGGCTGCTGCTGTGATGCTTCGAGCAAGAGCAGCGCGGTTTTCTGCCAGGCGCCGTCGGCCTCATAGAGACGCTGCAACCGCGAGAGCATCTCGACGGGCAGATGATTCTGACGGGCGGCCTTTTCGAGCAGATCGCGCGCCTCGGGCGTCTTGCCGAGCTGCTGCAGCGTATTGCACAGTGCGAATAGGAGCTGGCGATTGCCCGGATCCTTGGCCAGCATCTTTCGCAGCACGTCGGCGGCGCCGATCTCGTTGCCGAAGGCGCGGTACGTCTCGCGGAGCAGCGCGATCGAATCCGGCTGCGCGGAATAGTCCTTCACCAACTGGGCGGCGACGGCCCTGGCTTCGGGGCGACGCAACGCCGTCATCAGGTGGACGATCCGCGACTGCAGCTCGAAATTTTCCGGATCATTCACGGCCGCGGCCTGGCAGGCGGCGAGGGCTTCTTCGTAGCGGCCGTTCTTCTCATACAAGCCGGCCATCTTGAGATAGATCAGGTCCGGCCGGGCGATGAGGGAGTACAGCTCCGGGTTGCCGCGCAAAGCCGGGCCGGGGCTTTTGATGCGGTCGAGCAGGGTTTGGAAGCGGTCGAGCGAGGCGCGGTCGTAACCGGCGTTTTGCAGCGCGTAAGCGAGGAAGAAATCGGTCAGCGCCGCCTGGTCGTCGCCCTTGGTGTAATCGGTGGTGAGCATCGCCCGCCGGAGCGACGTGATGGCGTTTGGCAGATCGCCCTTGAAAAAAAACTGCCGCCCGAGCTGCAGCTGAAACTCGAGATTGTCCGGCTCGATCGCCACCGCCTTCTGCAGCGCGGCGATCGACTGATCGTTGAAATTCGCCGTGCCAAGATAGGCGCGCCCCAGGGTCTGCCGCAGATCGGCGCTGTTCGGATCGAGCGTGACGGCTTTCTCAAGATCGTTGATCGCGGTGAAGCGGCGGTTGAGCAGGAGCTCATCAACGGCCTTGGCGTAGAGCGCGATCGCATCGAGCGGCGGTTGGTCTGTCGGCTGCGTCGTGGGCAGCGGGAGCGTAACAGCGGGCTGGATCTGGTCGAGCGTGAGGTTTGCTTTGAGTTCACTGGCCCGAGTGGTGGCGAGCACGAGTCCAGGACCGCCGACCTTGGTAAGCGTGGGAGGAGTTGAGTTTTTGGCGGCACACCCTCCCGCGATGGTGGCGGCGAGAACGAACGGCAGGTGGCGCTTCAACGACATCGTAAGGCCCTTCTTACGGGATTACTTTATTCAGCGGGTACGCGATGATTCCCGTCGCTCCGGCGCGCTTCAATCGCGGAATCAGCTCGCGCTCCTGCTTTTCTTCCAGGATCACTTCCACCGCCACCCACTCGCCGTCGGACAGGCGAGAAATCGTCGGTGATTTTTCCGCCGGCAGGAAGCTGATCACGTCCGCCAGCTTCGATTCCGGCACGTTCATCTTCAGGCCGACCTTCGCCCGCGCGTCGATCGCGCCCTTGAGCAGCATGGCGATGTTTTCCATCTTCTCGCGCTTCCACGGGACGGCCCAGGCTTTTTTATTGCTGACGAACCGGATCGTGCTCTGAAGCAGCGTATCCAGCACCCGGAGATTATTGGCGCGAATGCTGCTGCCCGTCTCGGTGAGATCGACAATCGCATCGAGCAGCCGGGCTTTGATTTCGGTCGTGCCCCAGGAGAATTCGACGGTCACCTTCACGCCGCGGCCGGCGAAATATTTGCGGGTGACGTTGACGAGTTCCGTGGCGATGATGCCGCCTTCCAGATCCTCCGGCCGCTGCACGGGGCTTTCATCCGGCACGGCCAGCACCCAGCTGGCGGGCTGCGCGGTGGCGCGGGAGTAGGTGAGCTCGCAGATTTCGACGACGTCGGCCTCGTTGCCGTTCTCCACGATCCAGTCGTGCCCGGTCAGGCCGCAGTCGATGATGCCGTCGGTCACGTAGCGGCTGATCTCCTGCGCCCGGAACAGCACGGCGGCGATCTTGTCGTCATCCACGCGCGGAAAAACGCTGCGGCCGTCGACAGAAATCTTGTACCCCGCCCGGCCGAACAGTTCGATGGTCGACGCCTGCATGCTCCCGCTGGGCAGGCCGAGACGAAGGGAGGATTCTGGGAGTTTGTCGGTCATTTTTTGGGAGGTATTCGGAATTGGGGATTTGGTATTTGGGTTGCGCGAGTGACGCATTTCCTAATACCTAATACCCAATAACTAATACCATCCTCCTACTTCTTTTTCTTATGCGCCCGCACCGCGACGTAAAACGCGTAGCACTCTTCAGCCTTCAGATGATGCTCGACGAATTTCTGCGCGTCGGCCAGGCTCGTGCCCTCGTCGAGCACTTCTTCCTTGATCAGGTACTCGAGCGTTTCGTCGTCCATGGGGTACGCGTGGCCGTCGAGGCTGAACATCATCACGTAGGCGTCTACGAACGGGTGCAGGTCCGGCAGCTCGCGGAGGAACTGGCGGGCGTCACGCTTGGAGACGTCCTTCAGGCGGTCGAGGTTGAGCGTGTGCTCGCGCTCGAAGATGTTGTTGAGCGCGGTGGTGATCATCGCCACGCGCTTTTCGATCAGCGGGTAGCGCTGGCCGAGCAGCGCCTGCACTTCCAGGTCGGTGGCAACGCGGAGTTCGTTGAGATCGACGAATTCCTTCTCGATGGCTTTCATCGCGTCATCGGCGCGGTTGTCGGAGACGTCGAAGCTCATCGCCCCGCGCACCAGCGCCTGCACTGCCGGCACGGGCGTGATCGGCGGAGCTTTGTGCTCCTTGGTCAGCTTTTTGTAGACCGATCGTAGTTCGTCAGCGTGTTTGGTTGCGTTCTTCATTAGTCTTGCGTTTTCGTAGAGGCTTCGGTTGATGCATCGACTGACGCGTCCATTGACGCGTTGGTTGTCGCGTCCGTTGACGCTTCGGTCGATTCCGCCGGATTTGCCGGATCGGTCTGTTGCTGCCGGGCGAGTCGCTCGGCGTCTTCCTTCGATACTTTTTCGAGCAGGTTCAGCACGTCCAGCTCTTTCTTAAGCTGCTCGTCAATATGAAACTTGATGAACGGCGCCACGCGGAGCGTGAGCGACTTGGTCAGCTTCGTCCGCATCATCCCGGCCGAGTGCTTGAGCGCGTTGAGCGCGGCCGTCTGCGCGCCGGGCGTGCCCATGATCGTGACGTACACGTCCGCGATCGATAGGTCGGCCGACACTTCCACCCGCGTGATGCTGGGGAACCCGGTGATGCGCGGATCGTCCAGATCATGCAGGATGATGAGCGCCAGCTCCCGCTGGATCGTGCTGCCGAGCATTTCGGTACGTCGTGACATAGGTCAAATAAGGGGCAAGTATTCAGGGGCAAGGGGCAAGTAAGGCAGAGGCTGATTTTACTTGCCCCTCGCCCCTGAATACTTGCCCCTACGCTTCTACAGCGTCCTCTGGAACGTTTCCTTAATGTACGCCTCAAGCCGGTCGCCTTGCTTGATGTCGTCGTAGCCGGCCAGCTTGATGCCGCATTCCATTCCGTTCTTCACTTCCTTCACGTCGTCCTTCACGCGCTTGAGCGTTTCGATCGACAGGTCTTCGGTGATGATCTTGCCGTCGCGGATCAGGCGGATTTTGCTGCCGCGCTGAATGTGGCCGTCGGTGACGAAGCAGCCGGCGATGCTGCCGACCTTGCTGAACTTGTACACCGCGCGGATTTCAGCGTGGCCGTGCAGTTTCTCGCGCTCTTCCGGCGTGAGCATGCCGCTCAGCGCCTTCTTCAGATCGTCGAAGATCTCGTAGATCACGCGGTAGGTCTTGATATCAATGTGGCTTTGCTCCGCGAGCGCCCGGGCGGCATCTTCAGCCACCACGTGGAAGCCGATGATCGCGATGCGGTTGTCCGTCGGTTTGAGCTTGGTCGCCAACGCAAGCGTCACGTCGCTTTCGCTGACCGCGCCCACGCCGGAGTGGATGACGCGGACTTTGACTTCCGTCGTATTCTGTCCGCCGACGGTGGCGAGCAGGGTTTCCAGCGAGCCTTGCGTGTCAGCCTTGATGATGAGATTGATCGTCTGCACGTCGGCGGCCTGCATGGTGGCGAGCAGGTTGTCGACCGTCACACGATTGGCACCGGCGAGCGCGGTTTGGCGGGAACGCATCGCGCGGTCCTCGGAGATTTCGCGGGCGCGGTCGGCGTCTTCCACTACGAAGAACTTCTCGCCGGATGACGGCAGATCATTCAACCCGCTCACGATCACCGGCATGCTGGCGGTGGCTTCGGTGATCGGGCGACCCAGGTCATCGCGAATGCTGCGGATGCGACCATAACTGTGGCCGGCCAGCAACACGTCGCCGACTTTCAGCGTGCCGTCTTGCACGAGCACCGTGGCGACGGAGCCCATGCCTTCGTGCATCTGGCTTTCGATCACCGTGCCGCGCGCCGGGCCGGTAGGGTTTGATTTCAACTCGAGCAGTTGGCTCTGGTAATCCAGAATTTCGATCAGTTCCTTGATGCCCTGACCCGTGGTGGCCGACGTGCGGATGACTTCCGTATCGCCGCCCCACTCGGTGGCGTTCAGGCCGTTCGCGGCCAGTTCGCCGAGCACTTTTTGGTCATTCGCGTCCGGGCGATCGATCTTGTTCATCGCCACAACGATCGGCACACCGGCGGCCTTGGCGTGGTTGATCGACTCCACCGTCTGCGGCTGCACGCCTTCAGCGGCGCTGACAACCAGCACGACGACGTCGGTCATGTTCGCGCCGCGGGCACGCATGGCGGTGAACGCCTGGTGGCCGGGCGTATCGATGAACGTGACGCGCTTCTTGGCGTCGCCCTCACCCACCTGCACCATCCACGCGGCCGTGTGCTGCGTGATGCCGCCGGCTTCACCGGCCGCGACATTGGCGTTGCGGATCTTGTCGAGCAGCGACGTTTTGCCGTGGTCGACATGGCCGAGGATGGTGACGACCGGCGGGCGCGGGACGAGGTTGGCCGGGTCGACCTCCTCGGCTTCGAATTCCGCCAGCAGGTCTTCTTCCATCGTCGTCTGCTGCGCGATTTGCAGCTCGATTCCGTACTCGAGCGCGATCGTCTGCGCCGCATCGACATCGAGGCTCTGGTTGATGGTGGCGAACACGCCCTGGGCCATCAGCTTCTTCATGATGTCGTTGGTCTTGATACCCAGCGCGGCGGCCAGGTTCTTGACGGTGATCGGTTCGTCGATCTCCACCGGCTCGCCGCGTTCCACGGTCGATCGCGCCTGCTGGTGCGTGCCGCGTTCGCTGGATTTCTTCAGGTGGCTGTCGAACGAAGCGCGGGACGCGCTGGCGGCGTTGAGGCGATCGCGACGCTCGATGAGATCGGCTTCGGTGTATTCCATGAGCTTCTCCATCGCCTCGCCACGGCGACCATCGGGCCCGCGACGGCGCGCCGAGAGCGTGCGGTTGCCGGCCTTGGCGGCTGCCTTCTTCTTTTCGCTGTCGTCATCGTCTTCGGTGACTTTCACGCCGCGGCCGGTGGTCGGGCGGGCTTGCGTGAAGGCGGGCGCGTCATTGGAAGCACCTGGGCCGCCCGGGCGCGGGCGGTTGCGGAGCGGCGCGACGACGTCGGGCTTCTCGACGCGCACAACACGCGGGCCTTGCATCGTGGGCTTGGTGAGCGTGGTCAACTGTGGCGCGACGACGACCGGCTTGCGTTCCGGCGGCGGCGCGATCCCGCGGTTGGCGAGCGTGATGGTCGGACGGCTCGGGCGCGGCTCAGCGTGGCCGTGTACAGCGGGACCAGCGGGGACGATCGGCGCGCGGGTGATCGGCGCTTGCGGCGGAGCCAGCGGCGCGACAGGCGCGGGCGGCGCTTCGACCGGCACTTCGGCAACCGGGGCGATTTCTTTCGGCGTTTCGATCACCGGCGATTCAACAACCGGCGCGGGCGCTTCAGGCTCGGCGACGGTCGGCGCTTCGGCGACAGGTGCGGCAACTTCTTCAGAGACGGCGGGTGTTTCGGTCGGCGCGTCGGCGGCTTTCTTCTTGGTGAAGCGGCCGCGGTGCGCAGTTTTGGGCGCGGACTCTTCTTCTGACGGAGCGACTTCCGTCGCCACGCCGCCGCCGGTGGATTTCTCGATCTCGCCGGAGCGCACCCAATCGCGCACGGTCTCGGCTTGGCCGAGCGTGATCGTGCTCATGTGGTTCGGCGCCCAATCGAGCCCCTCGGCCCGGAGCTTGGCAAGGATGCCCTTGCTCTCGACTTCCATTTCCTGGGCGAGCGCGTTCACGCGGATGCCGGCCTTCTTCGTCGCTTTTGCCAAAACAGTCTCCTGAATGAGCAGGCAGTTGGCAGTAGGCAGTAGGCAGTGAAGAACGTCCACACTGCCGACTGCATACTGCCACTGCCAACTACTTTCGATCTACTTCCAACTTCTTACTGCCTACTGCCTACTGACGCTAAGCCTTCGGGGGCAACGTACGCCCTTCCGCGAGCGCTGCCTGCTCGTCGGATTCGTCTACGATTTCCTTGTCGCCTGACTCGGTCGCAACGCCGCCGATCGCCAGTTCTTCTGGCGAGAGTTCGTCGTCGCTGGCAGAGTTGGCGGCCTTGTGCGTGGTCGTCTCGGGCGAGCCGCCTTCGCTGGCTTCGAGTGCCCCGGGCATCTTCGCTTCGCCGTCGGATTCGGTCGCCGCGGCGGAGCCCTTCGTGAGGCCGAGGAACGCGTCGAGTTCCGCCTTCTTCTCGGCGTCTTTGATCGCCTTGTCGGCGGCCTTGGCTTTCTGGTCGTCCTTCTTCTTCGCTTCGATCTCGACGGCGACGATCTTCGCCTGTTCGCCGCACTTGGTGACGGCCATTTCCGCGGTGGCCTCGTCGATGTTGAGCGGGTCGGCCATCAGCGGCTCTTTGCCGACTTCTTCGATGTCGCGCACGTCGATCAGGCCCATGGCGATGATCTTGTCGACCACGTCCTGCGTGAAGCCGGGGATGGCCTTGAGCGTGATGTCGAGCCGCTCCACGCCCGCACGGAATTCCGGCGGCGTGAGAATGTCGACGTCCCAGCCGGTCAATCGAGCGGCCAGCCGCACGTTCTGCCCACGCTTGCCGATCGCGAGACTGAGCTGGTCGTCGTTCACCACCACCGTCGCCCGGCCGAGCTCGAAGCAGAGCGCGACTTCGACCACTTCCGCCGGCTTGAGCGAGTTGCCAATGAGGATCTGCGACGACTCGTTCCAGCGGACGATGTCGATCTTCTCGCCGCCGAGCTCGTCGACGATGTTCTTGATGCGCGATCCGCGTACGCCGACGCACGCGCCGACCGCATCGACTTTTGTGTCGATCGACGTGACGGCGATCTTCGTGCGGTGCCCGGGCTCGCGGGCGAGCGCCTTGATCTCGATCGTGCGCTCGCCGACTTCCGGCACTTCGCGCTCGAACAGCCGCCGGATGAGTTCCGGGTGGCTACGGCTCAGGATGATCTTGATGCTGCTCGGCGTGTCGCGCACTTCCAGGATCAGCGCCTGAATGCGTTCGCCGGGCTCGTGATTTTCGCCGGGGATTTGCTCGGAGCGCGGCATGATGCCTTCGACTCTTCCGAGCGTGACGATCATCGTGCTGCCTTCGAACCGAGCGATCGTGCCGGTGGCGATCGTGCCGACGCGGTCTTTGTATTCTTCGTAAATGCTGCCGCGCTCATCCTGGCGAATGAGCTGGATCATCACTTGCTTCACAGTCTGCGCGCCGATTCGGCCGACGACGGTGAGCGGCACTTCCGCGCCCTGGCGCTGCGCCTTGATCACGCCCGTGCCGCGGTCGAGTTGCACGGTGAATTCGCTGGTGTCTTCGGTGTTGAACTGCTTACGCAATCCGGATGCGATGGCCTGTTCGATGTCGGTGTAGATCTGCTCGCGCTCGATGTTTTTATCGCGTGCGATGCCGTCGACGATTCGGATGAGTTCTGCGTTCATGATTTTTTCTTCCTCTATTTAGTTTTTAAATCCGTTCACATTTTTTTACTGGCCGACCCGCTTCAGCGAGTCGTCCGGATTTCCGCGACCCGCTGAAGCGGGGCGACCGGTCATCCAAATAAATCGGGCTACCCATTTGGGCAGCCCAGTTCTTCGATCGACCTGAGAAAAGGCGCTAACGCCTCATCCCGTTTTTTTCGGGATAGGCGTTTGGGTCGCCGCTGCGAAGATGGGCCCATGCTTATGCAGTCGCATGGGTCGATGCTTTCGTCAGGCTCAGGTTCATCCCGGTCGCTCCGGGTTCGAACAAATGGACTTTGGCTGCGTCGACGAACACCGTCGCCGCGCCCATCTCCAGGCCGCTGGAGGCTTCAACTCTGCCGACCACGTGGTCGTTCAACTTCGTGCTCATATACACATCCATGTCGTTGCCAAGGGGTTCGACGACGTTGAGCGTGACCTTCATTTCTGCACCATTCGCGATGGGCGAGAGGTGGAAATGCTCCGGCCTGATCCCGAGCACCACGTGACTGCCGACCTTACCGGCCAGCGCATCCCGCAGACGATCGGGGATAACAAGGGTAAACCCATTACCCGGCAAGGTCAACTCGCCCACTTTTACGACAGGCTCATCCGAGTCAGCTTTACCGCTAAGAGCGGCCTGTGCTTTGGCGTCGGCGCCGCGGGTATTGGTTAGCTGCCCTTCCTCGAACACCATCTGCCCGTCGACGAGCTTGACCGCCCCGTCGAAAAAGTTCATCGGCGGCATGCCGATGAAGCCGGCGACGAAGCGGTTCACCGGGAACTGGTACGTCTTGAGCGGCGTATCGGACTGCTGAATCACGCCGTCCTTCATGATGATGATGCGATCGCCGAGCGTCATCGCCTCTTCCTGGTCGTGCGTCACGTAGAGGGTGGTCGTCTTGAGGCGCTGGTGGAGGCGTTTGAGCTCGGCCCGGGTCGTCACACGCAGCTTCGCATCGAGGTTAGACAGCGGCTCATCGAACAAAAACGCCGCCGGCTCGCGGACGATCGCCCGGCCCACCGCCACGCGCTGCCGCTGCCCGCCGGACAGGGCCTTGGGTTTGCGGTCGAGCAAATGCGTGATTTCGAGGATTTTGGCCGCTTCCTGCACGCGGGTATCGATCTGCGCCCGCGGCATGCCGCGCAGCTTCAGGCCGAACGCCATGTTTTTGTAGACGGTCATGTGCGGGTAGAGGGCGTAGTTCTGAAAGACCATCGCGATATCGCGGTCTTTGGGCGGCACGTCGTTCACCACGCGGTTGCCGATGGAAATCGTCCCGCCGGTGATTTCTTCCAGCCCGGCGACCATCCGCAGCGTGGTCGACTTCCCGCAGCCCGAAGGCCCGACGAGCACCACGAATTCGCGGTCGGCGATGCTCAGATCGATCCCCTTCACGGCCTGGAACCCACCGGGATAGGTTTTTTCGACTTTATTGAGCAGAACTTGGGCCATATTCGCACGTTCTCCGCAAAAATTGACGTTCGGGGAGTATAGGGCGATCTCTGAGATGAGTCGAGACAATCTCCCTGGCGCGTCTATCGAGTCGCGCGAGATCATCCTGTCGAGCGGTATCAAGCGAAGCTCGGCCGTTTATATCAGCCGCTCAATTGTTCTGGTTGACGACGCGGTAAAGTCCCAGCGCCACCAGGATCCCGCCGACGACCGCTAGCGCACCGCCGCTTTGCGTTCCGATCAGCGCCAGTTGGCCGGTCAGTCCGCCGATGATGAAAACCACCCCGAGAACGATATTGATGATGCCGCGGACGAATGCTCCTTTGGGATCAACCCCTTTTAGAAATGGCGGCAAAAGCGTACCGGCCCGCGGCGAACCCGCCAAATTCATGATCGCCGATCAACACCTGTGACTCAGCGATGTCCCCCGCCGCCGCCCGGCGAACCTCCGCCACCACCGCCGCTCGGGCCACTCGGACCGAAGCCGGGCGATCCGCCGCCGAATCCGCCCGGTTGATTGCCGATGGTCTGCGGCTGACCGACGTACCGGCCGTTCGGATTCGAGTAGTTCGGCGGTTGATACGCGCCTGTCGGATTGCCATAATTCGGTCGCCCGAACTGCTGGCCGTTGGGCAGGTTCGGATTGTATTGGCCCGGCATCGTCGGCACGCCGGGTTGATACGGCTGGCCGTAGTTCGGCATGCCCGGCTGGTACGCCTGCCCGTAGATCGGCGAGACCGGCACTTCCACGTACGGCTGACTCACGCCGTACTGATTCACCCGCCCGTTCGGATTCACATACAGCGCGGTCGGCGCGGTGGAATAATTCAACTGCCCGGGCATGGGCGTGGCGGTGGGAATGTTGAAATTGTTGTAGTAACTCGGATCCGAAGACCGCAGGTAATTCGTAGAGACCGACGCGAACGACGCCGGCCGATACGCCACCGGCCCGCCGCCGTTGCCGCCCCAGCCCATTGTCGGCAGATCGGGCGGGAAGAAGCTGAACCACGCCAGCAGCACCAGCATGGTCGTCCCCGCCGTCGCGCGGCCGCTGAACATCAGCCAGTACTTCCGCTCGAGCTTTTTCCGCGCCGCCGCTTCCTCGGCCGCGCGCGGGTCGACCACCTCGCCCGGCTCGGGCAGTGGATCGAGCCCCGCGGCGTATTCAACCTTCTCCCCGATTTCCGTCAGCCGCGCCAAACTGCGGAACGTGAGCAACGTGTACCGCTCCACCGCCAGCCAGGCCGACCGGCTGGCAACGTCGGCTTCCTTCTCCTTCGGAATTTCCTCGAACAACGCGTCGGCGATCGTGACGCTCCCCTTGCCGTGCTCGAACGGATAAAGCTGATGGCCGGTGAGGTCTTTGATCGCGTCAATCGCTTTGCGAATCGTGCCGATGTCTTCGAGGATCATTCGGCCGATCATCGGGAACGGGCTCTTCGGGTTGTACACGCGCAGCAGAACGTCCAGCCGCGTGACGGAGCGGCGGAGCATCTGCACGTGCGGGAGCGCGTCCTGCAGGAACATCGCAATGCCGACCCAGTAGCGAATCCACGCCTGTGTCTTTTCGCCGTCGTTGGGCAGCTGTTGAAGCATGCGCGGCGAAAGCCCGACGCGCACGGCGGCGGTGAGCCGACGGCGGCTGGCGTCTTCGAACGGCTTGAGGTTTTGATCCGCCTTGTTGCGCTCGTACTCGGTTTGGCGAATCTGCTTCTGGATTTTCGCCGCGGCGCGCGAGCTCCTCTGCTGGAACTTGAAAAACTCGATGACCGTCAGCTCGGCCCCGCGCACTTCCAGCGTCTGGACGGCCCGCGCGAATTCGCGCGCGGTGATGTTCGCGCCGTCGCCACAGGCAACCAGCGCGTCGCGGGCGGCGCTGAGTTCCACCACGGCCGCGTCGAAATCTTCCGCCGGCGGGCCAGTGATTTGCTCGGGGAAAATCGGGCAGATGGAGCAGAGCGTGCCGCGGAAGAACAGGCCGAGCGAGCGGTTGGCTTTCCCCTGCTCGAAAATCTCGCGAATCATCGGCCCGGTCGGCACGAGCTTGGCCTTATCGAGCTCCTTGCCGACGCGCAGGCGGTACGCTTTTTCCGTCGATTTCAGGCAGAGTTCATCGATATTGTCGAAGAGCGTTTCGGCCGGATCGACGCAATGCAGTTGGCCCGCGAGCCCCAGCCCCCGCACGTGCTCGATTCGCTCGCGGTGAGACGGGTGCGTGTGAAACCACCGCGCCGGGATCGCGTCGATCAGCTTCATGATCTCGCGCCGGCGCTCCTGCGACTCACCCGCCTTGGCGGCGATCAACCGCGGCAGGTTGTCGGCCAATCGCCGGCGCTCCCACTGCTCCGCCAGCTCGCCGTGTGCGTTTTGGGCGGCCAGGTTGATCATCGTCATCCACTCGCTCGTGCGAACGAACGCCTCGCTGCCGGCCAGCTGCGCTTCGAGCTGGTCGGCGTCGTGCTCCATTTTGCGGAGCAGGCGGCAGGTGAGCACTTCGCAAATCGTCAGCAGCAACCACAGCACGCCGCGGGCGGATTCGATCATGGCGGCGCAGATCAGGTAGAGCAGCTTGCCGGGGCCGTTTGAGAATTTCAGTTTGCGGAGCATCGCGTCGAGGCGGTCGCGCTCGAAGACGATGCGGGCGAGGAATCGCATCAGCGATCGGACGAGGAACGTACCGCCGAGCCCCGAGCGCTGGTTGAAGTGGCCGAACTCGTGCGCGAGCACGCCGGCGAATTCATCGAGCGGCATGGAGACGACCAGCGGCAGGCCGATGCGAAGCGCCAGGTCGCGCCGGCGCATCCCGCGCCACCCGCCGGTGATGGAGACGGCGGCGTTGGGTTCGCAATCGACTTCGATCACCTTCGGCCGCGGGGCGCCGGCGGCGTCGCACAGCTGCGCGACGAACGCGAACAACCGCGGCTGCTCGGCGGCTGTCAGCGCGATCACGCCTTCGTCCTTGTTCTTCCGCTGGAAAAACAGCGGCTTGACGAGCATCACCAGCAGCATCAGCCCGATCAACGCCATCGGCAGATGGAAAATAAAGTACGGCCCTTCCTGCAGCCACGCGACCGACTCGTAGAGATGCCACACGCTCATCCACGTGAAGAGCCCGACAACGCCGAGGAACAGAATCGGCACGATCACGAGCGCCGCGACGACAAAAGCGAGGGCGTTGCCGTACCCGGCCGGTCGATCGAGCTTGGCGAACGAGAATCGGCTCGCGGGCGAAGGCGCTCGATCGGCGTCGGATTCTGTAATGTGGACTGCTTGAGACATTTGCCCTTCCCCATTGAACGGGCGGAAGAATATCGAAACCGGCGCGGCGGGGCAAAAGAAAAATGTGGTAGATGAACCACGTCGCTCATGGCGGGCACCACGGGGGCGGAGCGAGGGTATTTCTCGCTCTCCCGGTACGCCGGGGGAGGGACCGAGGCATTTCTGGCTGCCCTCTGCCTACTCTGTGTCCTCTGAGTCCACTGTGGCACATCTCCCCGAATTCATACGCCAGAAACCGCCGCCTCCGCCGCTTTCACCAGTTTGTCGTGCGCTTCCGCCAGCGTGCCAACAAGCTTGCACCCCGCCGCTCTTGCATGGCCGCCGCCGCCGAATTGTTGGGCGAAGGCGGCTACGTCGACCTGGCCCTTCGATCGCAGGCTCACGCGGATCGGCCCGCCTTCCGGCGGTTCGGTCAGCACGATCGACATCTGCACGGTCTTGATCTGCAGCGGCTGATTGATCACCGCTTCAGTATCCGGCACGCCGGCTTTGGTCGCGGTGAAGTCGGCCTTGTGAATCTGCATCACCGCGAGCTTCCCGCCGGCCCGCAGTTCCAGCGACTGCATCGCGCGGGTTTGCAGCGCGATGCGCTCCGGCCGTTCGTTCTGGTAGATGAGCTGGTAGATTTTGTCGATATCCACGCCGACTTCGATCAGCTTCGCGACGCGCCGCAGCGTGTCGGGCGAGGTGTTGGAAAACTGCAGCCAGCCGGTGTCACTGACGATCGCAAGGAAAAGCGATTTCGCCATCGCCGAATCGAGCGAAACGCCGAGCCGCTCGATTAGCTCTTCAATAATCTCCCCCGCCGCCGCCGCGCCGGTATCGACCCACTTGGCGTCGGCCCAATCTTCCTGCGTGAGATGATGATCGACGACGAGCTTCTGTCCTTTGAAATTCGCGACGTGTTCTTTCATCCCCGGCAGCTGCGACCACGTGCCGGTATCGACGACGCAAAGCGTGTCGTACGCCGCGAGCGAGAAATCCGGCGGGAAACCTTTTTCGACATCGAAGTAGTCCACGCCAACGTCGGTATACGCGAACGCGTACTTCGTCGGCAGATGGCTAAGGAGCAGGACTTTGGCCGCGATCTTTTTCGCCCGCAGCGCCAGCCAAAGCGCCGCCGTCGAGCCGAGCGCGTCACCGTCGGGGCGAACGTGCGTGGTGATGAGAACGTTTTTGGAAGCGAGCAGACGATCGATGACGATCTGTGAAGAATCAGGCATATTCCGCATGATACCGGCGATCATGCATGCGCGACACACCACCCGAGCCGGGCACGGCAAGCGGAAAAATGCGGGCAGAAATCAAGTCTGATAACGGCCGTCCGACAAGATCGAAGATGCTTCGTCGCCAACCGGTTTGATATGGCGCCGCCGACATCTCACCGTCACAATAATCCGCAGCACTGTGTTCCCGATTACGCAGGCGTTTAATTTAGACGAAGTTCTATATGTATATGTCATCGTGAGGTTCCGTCATTCGACGAAATCGTCGCGCTGCGATGGAGCACTAATGCTGGAACTCGGATCGGCCGTCTATCTTCTTCTACAAACCGGGCCCAAGGGACGCGTGCTGCAGGCGGGTAAGGTGCTAGTCAGCAATGCGGTGTCGTTCACGGCTGAATTCGAGCAGTCGATCACGCTGACGCTCGGGGCCGACATGATCGCCATGGGCGAAACCAACGGGCGGCTGTTTCAGCAAGGCGTGAGCGTCGCGGAAATCGTGCAGGCCGAACCGAAGCCGACTGCTGCATTCAACCGCGTCGGCGAGATCGTTTCAGCCGAGCAGCGGCAGATGTTCCGCGTCTCGGTCGCGACTTCTGGCATGGCCGCGCGCATCGGCAGCGAGCGTAACTGCCAGGTCGTCGATCTCAGCCACGAAGGATTCGGCGCGGTTCTCAAACATGAACTGAAAATCGGATCGCTCGTGCAGGTGACGTTGAATTACGAAGGCAAAACCGTCTTCACCTCCTTGGCCCGCGTGCAGACGACCAAGCTCCGCCCCGACAACACCTTCGGCCACGGATTTCTCGTACCCGACGCCAAGTCGGCTGCGCGAAAAGCGATGCAGCAGCTCAGCAGCCTACTGCAACGCCAGCAATTGCGACGACTCGCCGGCGCGGCCTAGTCTGCGGCCGGCAGGCGTGCCCATTTCGAGCGACTCGAAGAATCGTCCGGGAAAATTCACGTAGCCTTGCATCGATTCGCTTTCGTGAATGAGGGATCGAACTGCCGCCGCCCCGCTTCCAATACTGCACGGCCGCCGCCCATGTAGTACACTTCGGCGATGGCGAAGCGGCCCCACATTGTCATCATCAATCCGGACCAATGGCGCGGCGACGTGCTCGGCCACATGGGCAACCCAGCCGCTGTCACGCCGAATCTGGACGCAGCCGTTGGGCGCGATTTTGTTTCGTTCCGCAATGCCTTCTGTCAGAACCCGGTCTGCACGCCCAGCCGATGTTCGTTCATGACCGGCTGGTACCCGCACGTGCGCGGGCATCGCACGATGTACCACATGCTCCGCCAAGATGAGCCCTGCCTGCTTAAGAAACTCAAAGACGACGGCTACTTCGTCTGGTGGGGTGGCAAGAATGATCTTGTTCCCGGCCAGCACGGGTTTGATGCGTATTGCGACGTCCGCTATCGAGCGCCCAAATCACGTCACGCTGATTCACACCAGGATAATGGCTGGCGCGGCGCGCCCGATGGCGACAA
Organism: Tepidisphaerales bacterium; assembly: GCA_038329865.1. Lineage (GTDB taxonomy): Bacteria > Planctomycetota > Phycisphaerae > Tepidisphaerales > Tepidisphaeraceae > JANMES01. The sequence goes on from JBBQNK010000016.1 coordinate 31,733, forward strand.
CTACTACTCCTTCTTCCGCGGCCGACTCGAGAAGCAGCCCGATGAAGAAGTGTACGGCGACCACGACTGGCTGGACGTTCTGGGCGCGGTCGATCAGATCAAGAATCGCCCCGCCGATCAGCCGCTGTGCATTTATCTGGCGCTGAGCTATCCCCACCCGCCGTACGGCGTGGAAGAGCCGTACTTCAGCCAGATCGATCGCAGCAAGCTACCGCCGCGCGTGCCGGCGCCGGCGGATTGGTCGGAGAAGCCTTCGCTACTCAAGGGAATTTACGATCGGCAGAATCTCAAGGGCTGGACCGAAAACCGCTGGACCGAGCTCCGCGCCACTTACTACGGCATGTGCGCCCGAGTCGATGACCAGTTCGCCCGCATCATGCAGGCGCTGCGCGATGCTGGCATTTACGGCGACACCGCCGTCTTCTTCTTTTCCGATCACGGCGATTTCACCGGCGACTACGGCCTGGTCGAAAAAACACAGAACACCTTCGAAGATTGTCTCACCAACGTGCCGTTCCTGATCAAACCCCCCGCCGGCCACGCCGTGCAGCCGCGGGTGAGTGACGCGATGGTCGAACTCGTCGACATGTCCGCGACAGTATACGACGTGACCGGGATCGACCCGGGCTATTCGAATTTCGGGCGCTCGCTGCTGCCGCTGGTGGCGGGCAAGCTCGACACGCACCGCGATGCCGTCTTCTGCGAAGGCGGCCGACTCGCCGGCGAAGAGCACTGCATGGAAAAAGACAGCGCCAGCTCGAACGACCCGGCCGGCCTGTACTGGCCACGCTGCTCGCTGCAATCGAGCACCGGCCCCGAACACACCAAGGCCATCATGTGCCGCACGGAGCGTTACAAATACGTCCGGCGACTTTACGAGTCGGACGAGTTCTACGATCTCCGTCTCGATCCGGCCGAGCAACACAACCGAATCAACGACCCCGCCTTCGCCGCCGAACTCGCGATGCTGAAGGACCGGCTGCTGCAACACTACCTCGAAACCAGCGACGTGGTTCCGCACGAAACCGACAAGCGTTAACCGGCGTTGTCTGACCACGCCGCCGCAGGCACGCCGATGCCTCTAAAGTTGGATCGCACTACATCCCGCACGCCTCGCGAATAGAGCCTGAAACAACTGTCACTTCGATCCCGCCAGCGAGTCCGCCATCAACGCCGCCAGTTCCCGCTCGGTTTGATCCGCCGACGCTGACAGCGCCGCGATCACGCCTTCGCGGTCCTCGACCGAGCGGTTCTGGTTCAGCTTGAACTTTCCCTCGATCCGGCTGACGGGAATCTCCAGCGCCACGATGCCGAGCGCCATCTGGTCAATATATTCGTCGGTGAGCTGCGCGCCGAACGGCATTTCGCGCCCGGATTCGAACGCGGCGACGAGTTCGCGGAGCATCGCACGCACCTTTTCCGGTTCGCTGACGATCTGCGGAACGCCGTAGACGTGAACGGCAGCGTAATTCCACGTCGGCACGGCCGGGTGCGTGAGGTACCAGCTCGGCGAGACATAGGCGTGCGGGCCCTGGAAGATGAACAGCGCCTCGCGCCCGTCGGCAAAGTGCCGCCACTGCGGGTTCGCGCGGGCCATGTGCGTGAGGAGCGTGCCGTGCGGCCCGCCGGTGGCGCGGTGCAGGACGGGCATGTGCGTGGCGAACGGCGCGGCGCCGTCATACGTGACGACGGTGGCGAACGCGTACCGCGCCATGATCTCGCGCTGGCGGGCCGGATCGGGCTGGTCGAAGTGAGACGGGATGTACATGCGGGAAGTATCGCTGAAAGATTCGGGAACGGAATGGGGCAATGGTCCGCAAATATCACAGGTGAGTAAGTAGGACTGCATTTCTCGAACAGTTCAAAACGATCGCCCAAATCGTCATCCTGAGGTACTCCGAATGATCCAGCCTCCACGGCGAATCGGCCAGATCCTTCGGAGTACCTCAGGATGACGTCGCGTCGTAGAAAATCTGCGGCCCGATTCTTGGTTTCATAATAGGAAACTTTTTTCTTGCACGACCGCACACCGGTGATTACCATCTCCCGACCATGAAAATAATCAAAGACGGCGGCCACCGCCTGTTTGAAACGGATAATGAAACCGCTTCTGTCGTTTCCGCCATGCTGCTCGACCTGGAAAAGCACGGCATGGACGCCGTTCGCCAGTACAGCGCCAAGTTCGATGATTGGAAACCCGCGAAGTTCGAGTTGGACGCTGCCGAAATCCGCCGGGCCACCGAGCGGCTTGATCCGCAGTGCGTCGAGGACACGCGCTTCTGCCAGGACAACGTCCGGCGATTCGCCCAGGCGCAGAAGAAGATGTTCACGCCGATGGAGACGGAAATCCGCCCCGGCGCATTCCTCGGGCACAAGCACATTCCCGTCGGCTCGGTCGGCAGTTACATCCCCGGCGGGCGTTACCCGATGTTCGGCTCGGCGCAAATGAGCATCATCCCCGCCAAAGTCGCCGGCGTAAAAACGGTGATGGCCTGCACGCCTCCCGTGAAGGGCGAGGGTTATTTCCCCGCGACAATCCACGCGATCAAGGCCGCGGGCGCCGATCGCATCTTCGTCATCGGCGGCGTGCCGGCGCTAGCGCTGATGGCGTTCGGCATGGGCGAGGTTGAGCCGGTCGACGTGCTCTGCGGCGCGGGAAACAAATTCGTCGCCGAAGCCAAGCGGCAGCTGTTTGGCCGATGCGGGATCGACCTGCTCGCCGGGCCGACGGAAATCATGGTGATCGCCGACGCGTCGGCCGACGCGGCATTAGTCGCGTGCGATTTGCTCGGCCAGGCCGAGCACGATCCGGGCAGCGGTATCGCGTTGATCACCACCGACGAAGCCTTCGGCCGGGCGTGTCTGGTGGAAGTCGAGAAGCAATTGAAAGTCCTGCCGACAAGAGAAATCGCCAGCCAAAGTTGGGCCACGAACGGACGGATCTACGTCGCCGAGAACGACGAGGAGGCCGTGCAGCTCAGCGACGATTACGCGCCAGAGCACCTCGAGCTTCAGACGAATAAGAACGACTGGTACGAATCCAAGCTCACCAACTACGGCTCGCTCTTCATCGGTGAAGAAACCACGGTGGCGTACGGCGATAAATCGATCGGCACGAACCACATCCTGCCGACCAGTCGGGCCGCCCGGTACACCGGCGGCGTGTGGGTCGGGAAGTTTTTGAAAACCGTCACGTACCAGCGGATGACCAAGCAGGCGTCGATCGAAATCGGCAAGGTGACCGCAAGACAGTGCCGCGTTGAGCGAATGCTCGCCCACGCGATCACCGCCGACGTGCGCGTCGAGCGGTATGGCGGGACGGATTAATCGAAGCCATTTTTACCACGGAGGCACTGAGACACGGAGGCCAACTCGACAAATGGCGCGATTCAAACATGGAGCATCTCTGGCATTTTGTTCAATAGTCCCCCGGTCGAACGATTTGCAAATCTATGGCGCGCCTCCGTGCCTCCGTGGATAATTTTTTCTGGAAAGACAGCCGAAATGTTCAAACTCACCCACAAAGTCGCCCTCGTCACCGGTTCCTCCACCGGCATCGGCCAGGCGATCGCCGTTTCCCTCGCGACTCAAGGCGCGCGCGTGATTCTGTCCGACAAGCCGGAAAAATCGCTCGATGAAACCGCCGGCAAGATCGCCGCCGTCGGCGGGAAGTCGGCGGTCGTGCCGATCGACGTGCGCGATCTCGGCCAAGTCGAATCCGGCGCGGCGGCGGCGCACAAAGTGTTCGGCAAGGTCGACATTCTCGTCAACAACGCCGGCATCAACCGCCCCAAGGCCGGGCTTGAAGTCGACCCCGCCAACTGGGAAGACCACTACAACACCAACGTGCGCGGCGGGTTTTTTCTCGCGCAGAAGATCGCCCCCGCGATGATCGCCGCCGGCAACGGGCGGGTGATTTTCATCTCCAGCCAGTCAGGGCTGATCGGCATTCCCGGCCAGCCGGTGTATTGCTCGACCAAGGGCGCGGTGATCCAGCTCGTTCGCACGCTCGGCGTGGAGTGGGCGAAGCACGGCATTACGGTGAACTCCGTCGCGCCGACGTTCGTTGAAACGAATCTCACCCGCGAGCGATTGAAGAACCCGGAGTTCAACAAATTCGTGCTCGGCAAAATCCCCTGCGGGAAGCTCGCGACGCCGGAGCAGATCGGCGCGGCCGTCGCGTTCCTCGCCAGCGACGAGGCCGCGATGGTCAACTGCCATACGCTCTGCGTCGACGGCGGATGGACGGCCTGGTAAACAACTTTCGCGATGAGAATCTCGAAACGGTGCGCGATCAATGGTTCGCTACCGCTGTCGAAAATCTCAGAGGGAAAATGATTTGAAGCGCCCGCCGGCCACCAACTTCGGAAAGACTCTGCGCGATCTCCGCCATCAGCGCGGCTTGACGCTGGTCGCCTTGGCGACTCAAGCCGGAATCACCAAGGGTTACCTTTCCAAGATCGAGCGATCGACCAACCCGCCGACGTTTTCCACGCTGCAGTCGCTGGCCAATGCGCTCGAAACGGAAATGAGCGAGTTGCTCGCGACGCAGTGCGTGCCAGTGGTGTCGCGGAATCTGGAAATTCACAAGCCCGGCGAAGGCACGTGGCAGGCGTCGCACGCGCTCGGCGGGTATCAGTTTCTCTCGCTGCTCGGATCTTACCGGAACAAATACATGTCGCCGTTTTTAATGCGCGTGCCGCCGGGTAGCACGATCGCGTTTCACCACGACGGTGAGGAATTTTTGTACGCGCTCGTCGGCTCGGTGGAGTTGGAATATGAAGGGAAGAAGTTTCTGCTGAAGCAAGGGACGTCGGCGTATCTGGATTCCCGAATTCGCCATCGGTTTCATAACCACGGTTCGAAAGAAGCGGAGTTACTGGCAGTGAATTTTGCGTATCGGCGGTTTTGAATTCATCGGTCCGTCCCGCTTCTCAAACGTTCTCGTCCCGCTGAAGCGGGACGGGCCAGTGAAGAATATTTCACGACCCCGAACGCGGACCGAAACATATACAATGAACGACTCCCAATTCATGCTCTTCAGCAAACACCTGCAGGCCCTCCCGATCGGAGAAGCGGGCGCAGCGATGCGCGCCATTGGCCTGACAAAGATCGACCTCACCGTCCGCCCCGGCGGGCATGTCGAACCCGCCCGCGCCGAGTCTGAACTTCCCGCGGCGGCGGAAGCGTTGAAAGCAGTGGGCGTGTCGATCGGGATGATTTCAACCAACATCACCGATGCGGGCGATGCGAATACAGAGCGCGTCCTGCGAACGGCTGCCTCGCTCGGGATCGGCTACTACAAACTCGGCTATTTTCAGTACAGAGGCTTCGGCACGCTACGCACGCAGCGAGTAGAAGTCGCGGTGCGACTGAAGGACCTGGCCGCGATGAACGCGGCGCTCAACATCCACGGCGGTTATCACAATCACAGCGACACGTTCTTCGGCGCGAACTTGGCCGATCTCGATCACGTGCTTTCCGCGATCGACTCGAAGCACCTCGGCATCTACTTTCGACCCCGCCCATGCCACCATCGAAGGCGGTAGTGCCGGATGGCGGATGGCGCTCGACCTGATCGCGCCGCGAGTGACGATGCTGGCGGTCAAAGATTTCCGCTGGGTCGAAGGCGAGCACCGCTACGCCGGTGGCCGGCGGCACAGCGTGGAGTTCTGCCCCCTCGCCGACGGCAACACGCCTTGGCCGGAGGTGCTGGCGATTTTGAAGGCGACTAACTTCGCGGGGCCGATCTCGTTTCATTCCGAGTACCAGGGGCCGCACAGTTTTGCGGATTTAGATGCGACGGAAGTGATCGAGCAGACGGCGAAGGATGTAGAGCTGTTTCGTTCGTGGATGGATGGCATTGGGTAGGACATTTCGGTCTGTTACGAATCGGCGTTCGCGCCTTCGGTGGCACAGACATTCCTGTCTGTGACGAAGCGAGGTACGCCTCGATTCGTACGCGGATGCGCTGTCGTCGGACAGAAGAGTACGGACGGATGAGTACATCCGCCCGTCACAGACAAGAATGCCTGTGCTACCAAAGAGAAGAAGAAACTCACGTCGATCGGTCGTAAATCTCCGGCGTGATCGCGCCGATCGGTTTTTCACCGCGGGCGAATCGCAGGAGATTTTCGACCGCGCGCCCGCCACACTCGATGAGCCGGTCCGGCGTCGGGCCGCCGATGTGGGGGAGCATCGTCACGTTCGGCAGGCCGCGCAGCGGCGAGTCGGGCGGCGGCGGTTCGGATTCGTAGACGTCCAGGCCGAACTGAATTTTCCCTTCGAGCGCGATCTTGATCAGTGCCGCTTCATCCACCACCGCCCCGCGGCCGACGTTCACGAACACCGCGCCCGGAGGTAGCAGGCGGAAGAGTTCTTCCGTGATCGAGTGACGCGTGGCCGGCGTGAGCGCTTCGACTTCCACCAGCACTTCTGACGATGCAAATAATTCCTCGAGCGAATCGACCGGCGTGACGCCCTGCTCGAGAAACACCTGCTTGGGCACCCCGGCGGAGTACGAACTTATCCGGCAGCCGAACGGCTTGAGCAGCGTGACGAGGAATCGCGCGATGTGCCCGAAGCCATGCAACCCGACGCGGCGCCCGAACAGCCCGCGATCGCCGACGCTGCCGAACGCCGGCCAGCTTTTGTCGTGGTGCATCGTAAACGAGATCGCCGTCACCTTTCGCAGCGCGCACAGGATCAGCAGCAGCGCACACTCCGCGACGGAAGGCGCCGCCAGTTCGCCCCAGTTGGTGACGAGCAGGCCGTTCTCGATCATCTGGCGCGAAACCAGTTGCCGAACCCCGCCGGTGCTATGCGCGACGATTTTCAGCCCCGGCAGCGCCGCCGGCGGAACTGTGGGCGTGCCCCAGCAGCTCAGGACCGCGTCGGGCTTCAGTTCTGCAAATTTCCCGGACCAGCGCGGCTTCGCGAAATCGGCATCGTCGATTCGTACGACTTCGCCGAACGCCGCTTGCAACGCCGCCAGCATCTCGTCATTCAAAAACTGATCGAACCAGTTCGACGGCACGGCGAGCATTAGTTTCGGCTTGGGGGTCATGGGTTCCTTCGAATTTCCAGAGCGTATCAACTTCAGCCTCTCGTCAACCTAAGGGACTCCGAAGGATCTGGCTGATCTCCCCGTGGACGCCAGATCCTTCGGCGTCCCTCAGGATGACGAGAGTCGCACAGAGGTCGTTCCCGTTGAGGTCTCAACGCTAAGTCACTGCATAACGGCGATCGGTTGCCCGGCGCGGAGCGTCGTGCGATCCGTCGCTGACTGAATATCGCGCGACAGTTGCTGCTTGAGCAGGTCGACCGACGGAAATTTCCGCTGGTCGCGCAGCCAGTCGATCAGCTCGATGTCGATCGTGCGATCGTACAGATCGCCGGCAAAGCCGATGAGGTGCGCCTCCACTTGCGGCGGGTGATCGCCGAAGGTCGGCATCGTGCCGATGCTGAGGGCGGCCGGGTGCGTGCGGCCGTCGACGGTGCATCGCGCGGCGTACACGCCCTCGGCGGGGATGAGTTGTTCCGTGACGAGCAGGTTCGCCGTCGGCACGCCGATCGTGCGGCCGCGCTGGTGGCCGCGCGTCACCGGGCCGCGCAGCAGGTACGGCCTGCCAAGGCAGATCGCGGCATCTCGTGCCCGGCCGAACGAGAGCAGCCAGCGGATCAGCGAGCTGCTCACCGGCACGATCTGCAGATCCAGCAGCGGCACGGCCACGCCGTCGATTTCGTGCAGCTTCACGCTGCTGTCGCTGCACCAGTCGCGCAGCCGATCGATCGTACCGCCGCGGCCTTTGCCGAAGGTGAAGTTCGCGCCTTCGATCAGATGGGAGGGCCTGACCTTGTCGCGCAGGATTTCCCAGAACCGCTCGGCTGTCACGTTCAGCACTTCCGGCGTCGGCGCGAGCTCTACGAGATGATCCACGCCCGCCTCGGCCAGCAACTGGTGCTTCAATGGCAACGGCAGCAGTCGCGGCGGCGCGAATTCGGGGCGGAGAACGGTCAGCGGGTGCGGCTCAAACGTGACGATCGTCACGCCCGTCGCTCCGGCGGATTTGAGCGATCGGCCGAGCGCGAGAATGCTCGCGTGCCCGCGGTGCAGGCCGTCGAAGTTGCCGACCGACATCGCCAGCCCCGGCGGGAGCGATGCGAGTCCTTCCAGACCGTGACGGACATTCATACAGCAAAAGGTAACGCAGGCTCGCGTGTTTGCGAAGCGCGGGCGAGACGTGAGACGGTCAGCCGTCTAATTGCACGGCGATCGGCGTTTGCCGTTCCGACGTGCGTCGGAAAGAGAATCCGCCGAGCGAATCCATGATCCAGGCGAGCAGCCAGAGTAACCAGACCGCCAGCGCCATGAAGAAAAACTGCATCCCCCAGATCGGCCACGATGCAGCGAAGTAGTCGTTAAGGCGGTCGACCTGGCCGACGAGGAAAATCTGGGCGATGTACATCGCCAGGCTGCGTCGCCCGAGCCGCGCGACGAACGGCATGACGGCCGAATCGCGCAGCCAGCGCCAGGCGAGGTCGGTCGTCGTCAGCACCAGTCCGACCAGCCCGAGGTATCGCAGCAATTCGCCGAGGGTGAGCGGGTTTTTCCAGAACACCAGGCCAGGCACGTTAAACGTCAGTCCGAAGTGCGAACCGTACGCCGCGAATAAAAGAAAGATCGACAACGCGAGAAAGCCCAGCGTCGTGCCGATCTTCACGCGTTGAGAAACGTGGTCGTACTTCTTCAACGCCCCGCCGGCGAGCAGGCCGATCAGGAACGGGAACTGCCAGAGCATCAAAAAGAACGTCTGCGTGATCGGGAATGAGTACGCCGCGTATTGCTCGTGGTAGTGTCCCCAGAAAAAGACCGAGACGCTGACCAGCATCACCACCCACGTCATCCCTCGTCGGATCAGTTCCAGCGCGATCGGCGTGATCGCCAGGATGATCACGTAAAACGGCAGCAAATCGTACCCTTCGCGGAACAGCAAAATGTCCCGCAAGGTCGGCAGCATCGGCGGAAGCGCCTGGCCGCGAATCGGCAATAGCACGAGGAGTTGCCCGACCATCACAGCGCAGTGGATCCAGAAAATATAAGCCGACCGCCGGATCAGGCCGAAGTACGCGCCGCGGCGGCGTTCGGCATCCAGCACGCGCGGGAGATAAACGAAGCCGACCGTCATGCCTGAAAGCATCACGTAACCGCCGGCCGCGAAACGGGTGTATTCGGTGAAAACGGCGTGGCCTACAGACCCGAATTGCATCCCCTGCTGAACCAGGTGGACGAGCACCATGTCGATCAGGCACAGGCCCCGCCAGAAATCCAGGCGTTGATCGCGGCGCGAACTGCGTTCGAGCGGCGAGGGAGCAGTTGGCTGGCTGTAAGTCATTTCAAATTATGTGCTTAGTGTCGCTCAAGGACTCGTCCGGCGGGTCCCATCCATGGTCGTTTAGACCATAGCATTGTTCTAACGTCAGCGGCAACGGAAAGTTTTAGAAATTCTCAAATGATTTGTCGAACAGAAACGGGTCGTTGTTCCGATAAAAAACCCGATAGGCCGCTTGGAAGCGGCTCAATGATTAGATTTCGATTTTAAGGAGTTAGGAATGTTTACTCGTAAATGGGCGGTGCTCACGATCGCCGGTATCCTGGGCGTCGCGGCGATTCCCGTCATGTCGACGGCCAAGCCCGTCGTCAAACACGTGGCCGCTGTCGCGCACAAGCCGGTCGTGAAGAAGACGGTCGCGAAGAAGCCCGTCACGGCTGCTCACAAGGCAGTCGTCGCGAAGAAGGTCGTCAAAAAGGGTCACAAGGCCGTCGCCAAAAAGCACGGCAAGAAGGCACCCGTGAAACACGTGACCAAGAAGCCCGTCATCTCGACGGCCAAGGTCACGACGCACAAGACCGTCGCCGCTAAGCCGGTGATTGTTGCGCCGCCGTCGATGTTTTAATCGTCGCTGGCAAGAAATTTGTAAATTCATACGCGGGTCGATGAATGCTCATCGATCCGCGTTTGTTTTTGGAATGAATTGCACGCCGGTCGCTGTGCGACTGGATTCCGGAATCCGGTCGCACAGCGACCGGCGTGGGAAGATTCAGTATTTTCAATATACCGCGCCTGAGGTCGCAACTTCGACCAGACTCAAATCACTCCGCCTGCGGCGCGGGCAGATCGGCGATGAATTCGGCGAGTTCTTTTCCGGTCGGGCTGTTGGCCGAGCGGACGTAAAACCCGCTCGTCGCCACGCCGCAGCAGAGGCTTTGCTCCAGGTCGAACCCGAGCGTGCGCCCGACGCAGAAGCCGGCGTTAAAGTGGTCGCCGGCGCCGGTGCTGATCTTCGGCTGCTGCACGAACGGCCCGAGGAACTTGGCGGAGCCTTCTTTCGTCGCGGCTGCTGCGCCTTTGCGCGGGTGGACGACCACGCAGTGCAGGCCGAGCTTCTCCCGGATCGCGGCCGCCGTCGATTCGATCGCCGCTTCGGCATTCGCCGCCGCGGGCAAGCCCAGCACGTCCACGATCTCTCCGGACTCTTTCAGATTCAATCCGAGAATGACGTTGATCTTGCTCTGCATCTTCGTCATGAGGTTCAGCGCCGCGAGAATGTCTGCGTGCGTGCGCTTTTCCGGGTCGGCCAGATCGATGAAGAAAGTACGATCGGAGTTCGTCACCTTCGGCAGCACCTCGTCGATGATCTTCGACCAAATGCCGTTCATGTTGCCCAGCATCGTCCAGTTCACCATGCCGATGAGCTTCGAGCCGTCGATCAGTTTCGTGAACGCCTCCTTGCCGACTTTGGCGACGAGGTTATCCCAGTTCACGTTATCCAGGCACTCGTACTTGCCGAGCATGAGCTTTCCGTCGGAGAATTCGAGCGCATCGGTATGCCCGGCCTCGGCGATGCTGATCACATTGGCGCGTTTGCCGAAGTCTTCGAACACAGGGTGCATCGGCAATCCCAGGCTGCCGATGTACGTGACGCCGAGCCCGAAGCTCGCCAGCGCGTTGGCCATGATCGGGCCGTTACCGCCAAGCTTGGACTGCTTCACGACCAACTCGTAATTGCTGCTTTGCCCGCCGGCCTTGACGATCTTATTGCCGAACGCGGGGATCGTATCGATCGTGGTGTAATCAGTTGCGCTGGTGCGCTTATCGACGACGGCGATGATTTCATCGACGAATCCATCAAGCCCGACGGTGGCCTTGATTGTCGGCAAGGTGGAGACGACGGCGGCGAGTTTTTTGCTTGTTTCGGCACAGATTTGCTGACGCGTAAGCGGCATTGAAAAATTCCTTGTGAATAATCCTTCTGAATGACGGGCCGGATTGTATCGATTTTACTGGAGCACGCACTCTTTGAAAATCGGCAAACCCCTATTTGCCGGCGGCCGGTTTCTTCTTCGGTTCCGGCGTCGGCTTGGTCTTCACCGGCGGCACGGCGGTTAACGACGGGCTTCCCACGATGCTCGGCAGCGCGTCGATGCTCACGAGGGCATTTTTCGTCGCCTCATTGGTCAGCAGCGGCGAAATCCCGCCGGCCACCGACGCCAGTGGATCGATCTTCCCTGATTCAGCCGATATCGCCGTCGCGGCCTTGCCAGCGCCGACCTTGATCACCGTTCCCGCCAGGCTCGGCGGTCCGGCGATCGGCTCGCTGCCGGACCAATCCCACTTGGGCTTGGAGGAATGCGCGTCGATCGCCGTGAGCTTATCGCTGGAGAAAATCGCCACGTCGCCGCTCACACCCAGCAGGGTGGCGGCATGAAGTTCTTCGGGGATTTCCCACAGCTGCGCGCCGGTGGCGCGATCGAGCCCGACCACGCCTGCCATGTCCGTCGCCGCGACCACGACCACGTCGCCCGCCACCGCCGGCGTGGAAAGCCACCGCGGCGGTTGCGAGAAGTAGAGCCCGAGCGCCATCACGTCGGCCGGCACGTCGCGGCGGTCGCGGACGTCGTTGGCGTCGTTCGGCATTTCGAGCGGCGTCTTGCCGAGCATATTTTTCAGCGCGACCAGTTTCAGTCGAAACGCTTCGCGCGTTTTCACATCAGCGTGGACCATCTGACGCGCCAGCGCAATGAGTTCTTCCCCGGGCATGAGCGTGGGCTTGAACGGCCTGATCCAGTGGATCTTCCCGTCGAACCGGTCGAGGCTGGCGGTGAGCCCGAGGCCGGCACTGACGAACACATCGGCGCCGTCGACGGTCACGCCGCTGCTGCTCCAGAGGGAATCGACTTCGTGCAGCGATCCCTGGCCGCGCCCTTCGGTGACACTGGTGTAAGCGCCGAGTTGCGACTGCCAGAGAAATCGCCCGGTCATGGTTTCAAACGCCATGACCGCCACCGGCATTGGCCGGGCCGTGTCGTCGATCGCGATCACGAGCGTTTCGCGCCCGGCGATGGTCGGCGCTGAAGCCAGCGACCACGAGCCGAGCGTTGAGGCGGTTTCCGTCGTCCAAAGGAGCTTGCCGTCGGTGGCGCGGAACGCGCGCAGGCAGCCGAACCGCGTGCCGCCGATGATCTGCCGCACGATGACGATCTGCGGCTTGCCCGCTGAATCACAAAGAACGGCCGGGCGGTTGAAGCTGAGCCGCGCGCCGGCCATCGTTCCGTCAGCCTTGGGGACGACGAACTCCCATAACTTTTCGCCGGTTTCTTTCGCGGCGACGATGCCGCGCTCGGTCGCGACGAAGATGATTCCACCGGCCGATACCGGAATCACCCGCTTGGCGGCGATCGGAGGATCGGCGGTGTACCACGGCGCGAGCACCGATACTGGAGCGGCGTTCGGCAGGCTGACTTTCGTGACGGCATCGAGCACGTTCTGTTGCGATTCGGTCGGCTTCCATCCGTGATCGATCGCCCGCTTGAGCAAAACCGTCGCTAAAGACGTGTCGCCGAAGTCGACCGCCCGCATGGCGGCGCGGCCCCAGGCTTCGCCGTCCACGCTCGACAGCGGAAACGCATTAGCCACCGCGATGAAATCCCCGGGCCGAACGCCCGGTTTGGTGACCGCCGCTTCCATCGCCTGCTTGGCGGCTTCACCGTTGATTTTGTCGTACTCGGGTTGGAGCGCCGCTCGCGTGGCCGCCGGCAATGTTTCGACCCAGGCTCGCATCGAGACCAGCGCGCCGCCGCCGCCTTCGGTGCTGAACAGTGCGTCGGGGTTGTCGTGAATCACCGCATCGATGCGGGCGCCCGCGTCGGGCCAATTCTTCTGCTGGATTGATTCAGTGAGCGGCAATATCTGGTTCTTGGCGTCGAAGGACTCCACCGGCCCCGCAAACTGCGCGTAAGACGACGTGCCGAGCATCGCCACCACGGCCAAGCCGTACGCCGCGCGATAAATCGTTTGAAGTCGTGACATTCGGACTCTCATTCTAATCGATCTTCGTCCGCGGGCGGTCGCAATCGCGCGGTTCCATCATCTTTTACCGTCGCCACTATCCGGGCGTTGAAAAGCGCCGTCAATGTACTTCTGGGCCAGTTCCACGTAATGCCCGGCCAGCCAACGCATGTATTTCAGGTCCGCCTCGCGCACCGGCCGCACGATTTTGCCCGGCACGCCCATCACCACCGACCCGTCGGGCACGATCATTCCCGGCGAAACCACCGCACCCGCGGCGATCAGGCACTCGCGCCCGATGTTCGACCGGCCCAGCACCGTCGCCCCCATGCCGATCAAACTCCCCGCGCCCACGCGCGAGCCGTGCACGATCGCGCCGTGGCCGATGACCACATCGTCTTCAATCACGTTCGGCTCGTCGGTATCGCAGTGAATGCACGCGCCGTCCTGCACGTTCACGCGCTGGCCGATCGTGACCGGAGCGACATCGCCACGCACGACCGCGTTGAACCAGAAACTCGTCTGCTCGCCGATGGCGATGTCGCCGGTGAGCGTTGCGTTGTATGCGACGTAGTAGCCGCCCGGGGTTTTTACGAAAAGAGCCATGTAATTTCTCGAATGCAAACAAGCCGCGCGACGGAGTCGATCATATACGCTCGCTGTCCACTGCGTACGCTCCTACCGGGCTTGCCGCTTCAGCGGCACGCCGCGCGACGTAATTTCTCAAGCTTTTCCCAAATCGATCCACACCCGGCATGCCGCTGAAGCGGCAAGCCCCGTCACAGGCCGGTCGTCGTCGATCCGTCGATCAGCTTCTCATCGCGCCCGCCGAATTGGCCGAGGAATTCTACCATCACATTGGCGAGAATGATCAGCGCCGCGCCGGCGAGGGCGGTCCGCGTGAGCGTGTGGCGTTGCTCGATGTAGTCGTAAATCGCGGTGAAGATCGGCTCGCACAGGTAGATCAGCGTGGCGCGCGTCGCGTCGATCTTCGGCTGGAAGAATGTGAGAATGCCGTACGACGCGACCGTCGAGAACAGGATCAGCAGCAACATTCGCGGCCAGACGGCGCCGGCGATCACGATGCTCCAATCCATTTTCCCATGGCCGGCGACGATCAGCACGCCGGCCGCAATAAAGCCGAGCAAGCCGGTGATGACGAACGAGAGGCCGGTCAATCGGTACGCGGTGTCGCGCGGGTAGAGCACGTTCACCGCGATCAGGTAGAACGAGAAATCGATCGAGCATCCGAGCGCCAAGATCGCCCCCAGGCCAAAACCAGATGGCGCGGCGCCGGTGAGCATCCAAATGCCGATCGTCGCGAGCCCAATGCTCATCCAGATCGCCGGCGACGGCACGCGCCGATACCACGCCATCAAAATCAGCGGTACGAACAGCACGGTGAGCGCGGTGATGAACGAACTGACCGATGCCGTCGTCAGATCGAGCCCGAGCATCTGCAGAATCATGCCCACCGCCATCAGCACGCCCAGCAGCGACCCGCGTCCGACGCTCGCCATCGACCAGCTTCGCCGCGATTGCGGAAAAATCGCGAACCACAACACCGCCGCGAGGAAAAAACGAAACCCCACCATCAGGATCGGCCCGGCCGGGTGATTTGCGTGCAGCGTCAACGCGGCGTTCGCGAAATCGCCGATCGTCTTGGCCCAGGTGAAACTGCACCCCCAGAAAACGGTGGCGAGCACGAGATACCCGGTGGCGATGCGCTGCTGGCGGGGAGAGAAATTGGTGGGCGTTGGATGGGGCACGGATGATTCGGTCAGCGGATTAGCGCGGCAGATGCCGGGAACGTCAAGCGATCGAAAGTGGCACGGGCGGCTCGCTCGTGTTTTTTTGCTTGGCAAAGACACGGGCGGGCCGCCCGTGCCACGAAATTCCATTTCGCCTTTTAGATCGAGTAATCGTCCCCGAACGTTCGCGCGTTGGCGAGCGACGCGAACATCGACTCACCAACCTTCGGCGACAGCTCCATGTACCGCTCGCGCGTGAGTTCGGATTCGAACATCTCGCCGTTATCGAGCCGCTTGAGGTACAGCCGCACGATCGGGCCGATGGGGCTGATGTGGTCGATTTCCACCGGGATATTGGCCGACTCGCTGGCCTGGCGGGAGACTTCGATGTCGTGCGGGCGGACGTAAAGCGTCTGATCGTCGGCGGCATTGGCGTGCTTGGAGATGTCGACAGCGCTCTCGCCGATCTGCACCTCGCCGTGCGCGATCCGGCCCTTGAACAGATTCACGTTGCCGAGAAAGTTGTAGACGAATTTATTCACCGGCCGATCGTACACGTCCTGCGGCGTGCCGATCTGCTCGATTTTTCCCTCGTTCATCACCGCCACGCGGTCGGCCACCTCGAGCGCCTCTTCCTGATCGTGCGTGACGAAAACGCTGGTGATGTGAATCTCATCGTGCAACTTACGCAGCCACCTACGGAGCTCGCGGCGGACTTTCGCGTCGAGCGCGCCGAACGGCTCATCGAGCAGCAGCACCTTCGGCTCGACCGCCAGCGCCCGGGCCAGCGCCACGCGCTGCCGCTGCCCGCCGGAGAGTTGCGAGGGGTAGCGGTCGATCAATCTCTCGAGCTGGACGAGGTTGAGCAGTTCCATCACGCGCTCGCGGATGACCTGCCGGCTCGGCCGAAGTTTTCGCGGTCGCACACGCAGGCCGAAGGCGACGTTTTCGAACACGCTCATGTGGCGGAAGAGTGCGTAGTGCTGAAAGACGAATCCCACGCCGCGCGCGCCGACGTCGGCGGTCGTCACGTCTTCGCCGGCGAAGAGCACCGCCCCGCTGCCTCGGTCGGCCGACTCCAGCCCGGCGATGATGCGCAGCAGAGTCGTCTTCCCCGACCCGCTAGGCCCGAGCAGCGCGACGAGCTCGCCGGTGGCGATTTCCAGGTTCACACCTTTAAGGGCCTTGAACTCGCCGAAGGATTTGCTGACGTTGCTGACGGTGATGCTCATA
Source organism: Tepidisphaerales bacterium (assembly GCA_038329865.1). Lineage (GTDB taxonomy): Bacteria > Planctomycetota > Phycisphaerae > Tepidisphaerales > Tepidisphaeraceae > JANMES01. The sequence continues at coordinate 48,066 of JBBQNK010000016.1, forward strand.
AATTTTCTACAGTTTCGAACGCCGGAAATCGTCGTCCTGGGAGGGTGCCCGAGAAGTCCAAAAAGCCTGACTTGCGCAGCTTGTCATCTTGAGGAACTCCGAAGGATCTAGCCGATCCGCGAAGGACGCAGATCCTTCGGAGTACCTCAGGATGACGAGGCGTGCATCTGTATTCACGCGATCCGGAACGCGATTGTTCACGGCACCACCTTCTTCTCCATCGCCGCCAGCTTCAGCTCGCGCGAATACTTCATTTCGACCAGTGATTTCACGATCAACGTTACCACGCCCAGCATCGCCAGGAGCGACGCGACCGCAAACGCAGGTGCCTGCGAAAAATTGTTCACGTACAGCTGCTGCACGTACAGCGGCAACGTCTGCTGGCTCGATTCGCCCGACGCCACGACCGCCACCGCGCCGAACTCGCCCATCGCCCGGGCGTTGCAAAGCAGCACGCCGTACAGCAAACCCCACTTGATGTTCGGCAGCGTCACGCGAAGGAAAGTCTGCAGCCCGCTCGCCCCCAGCACTCGGGCGGCCTGCTCTTCGTCGGTGCCTTGCGCTTCCATCAGCGGCAGCAACTCCCGGGCGACGAACGGAAATGTCACGAACGCGGTGGCCAATACGATGCCCGGCAATTGAAAGATGATCTGGATGTTGTGCCGGTCCAACCACGGCCCGAAGTACCCGCGGGCCGGGCCAAAGAGCAGCACGAACAGCAACCCCGCCACCACCGGCGAAACGGCGAACGGCAGATCGATCAGCGCCGTCAGCAAACTCTTCCCGCGGAAACGGAACTTGCTCAAACACCACGCCGCCGCCACGCCAAAGATGGTGTTAGCCGGCACGGCGATAGCGGCCGTCAGCAGCGTGAGGCGGACGGCCTTCCAAGTGCCGGGGTCTTCCAGCGATTCCTTATACACCTGCCACCCGTCCGCCATCGCCTCGCTCGCCACCACCGCCAGCGGCAGTACGAGAATGAAGAACAGGATCACGATCGTCAGCGCGATCAGCGTCCAGCGCACCCAGGTTGGTTCGGTCGGCCCGCGCCTCATGCGAACCTCCCGGGCGCGAGCGCATTCATCGCGAGACCTGAATTCCGCTTTCGTAAAATGCTCAACCGGTTCGCCCCGCCGCTTGCGGTTTCGCAGCGTTGATCGAACAGGATCGGTGCGAAACCGGGAGCGCCAGCGACACGTGCTTCGATCCCGGGCGGATTAGCAGCATTAGAATTGCTCATGCCATCCCCTTCCGCGCGAACCATCGCTGCACGAGATTCAGCCCCAGCAACACCACGAACGACGCGATGAGCATCACCAGCGCGATGCTCGCGGCTTCGGCATATTTGTTGTTCTCGAGCTGGTAAAAAATCTGCAGCGGAACGATCTCCATCCCCACCTTGTTGTTCGACATGAAAACGACCGACCCGTACTCGCCCAGCCCGCGCGCCAGCGCCAGCGCAAAGCCGGTGATCAGCGCCGGCGCAAGCTCCGGCAGGATCACGTGGCGAAACGTCTGCCACCTCGACGCGCCCAGCGACTCGGCGGCTTCTTCCAACTCCTTGCCCATGTCCTGCAGCACCGGCTGAATCGTGCGCACCACGAACGGCAGGCCGATGAAAATCAGCGCCAGCGTGATCCCCAGCGGCGTGCGGGCGATCCCCTCGTGCCACTCCGTGCCGAACGGCCAGCGGTGCTCGGCGAAGCCGCGCCATGTGATCCAAGGCGAGGTGAACCCGAGCTTCGCCAGCGGCTTGCCGACCCAGCCGATGTCTTTGTCGTACACAGTCACCAGCGCGATCCCCGCCACGGCTGTCGGCAGGGCGAAGGGAAGATCGATGATCGCGTCCAAAAATCGTCGGCCGACGAATCGGTAGCGCGTGAGCACCCATGCCACGATCAGCCCGATGAATAAGTTCACGATCGCCGCGACCACCGATGTGCTGAAGCTGAGCACGTAAGAAGACACCACAGCCGGCCGGGTGGTCGCGTCGATAAACGCCTGCCAGGTGAACTCCGAAGATTTAACGAGCACGGCCGCCAGCGGGATCAGGACGATCAGGCTGAGGTAGAGCATCGAGTACCCGAGCGACAAACCGAAGCCGGGGATGACGCGAGGATTTCGACGCTTTTCAGCCATGATTCATTAAGACAAAACCGTCGGACCTGTCGCAAGCGGCACGATCCGACGGCCTTGATTTTCGCAATACCTATACCCGCAATCACTTCTTAGCGGAAATCTGATCGAACACGCCGCCGTCGGCGAAATGTTCCTTGTGCGCCTCGGCCCAGCCGCCTTTGTACAGGTCGGTGAGGTTGAAAAGATCGATCTTCTTAAACGTCTCCTCGTGCTTGGCGGCGACGGTGGGATCGGTCGGGCGGTAGAAGTTTTTCGCGGCGATTTCCTGCGCCGCCGGCGTCCATGCCCACTTGAGATACGCCGTCGCGACTTCACGCGTGCCGTGCTTGTCGACGTTCTTATCCACGATCGCCACCGGCGGTTCGGCTAAAATGCTGACCGACGGATAGACCACTTCAAACTTGCTCGCGCCACGGTTTTGCGTGGCCAGCAGTGCCTCGTTCTCCCAGGCGAGCAGCACATCGCCCTGCCCTTTCACAAAGGTGCTGGTGGCGCCGCGGGCGCCGCTGTCGAGAATCGGCACGTGCTTGAACAGATCCGCCAGATACGCCTGCGCTTTCGCGGTATCGTTGCCGTTGTGGCGAAGCGCCCAGCCGTACGCGGCCAGGTAATTCCATCGCGCGCCGCCGGAGGTTTTGGGGTTGGGCGTGATCACTGCGACGCCGGGCTTCACGAGATCGCCCCAGTCGGCGATTCCTTTCGGATTTCCCTTACGGACGAGAAACACGATCGTGCTGGTGAACGGCGTGCTGCGGTTGGAAAATTTTTCCTGCCACCCGGCGTTGATCAGCTTGGCATTGACGAGGGTGTTGATGTCCTGCGCCAGCGCGAGCGTAACGACGTCGGCCTCAAGCCCGTCGGCGACTTTTCGCGATTGCGCGCCCGACCCGCCGTGCGTGGTCTCGACGGTCACGTCCTGCCCCGTCTGAGCCTTGTAGGCCTTGGCGAATTCGGCGTTGTACTGCTTGTAAAGTTCGTGAGTGGGATCGTAAGAGACGTTGAGAAGCTTCGTCTCCGCCCGCGCGACGCTCGCGCCGACAGCCGAGATTCCGATCACTGCCGCCAACACCGCTGTGAATAAATTCTTTGAGATACGCATAACATTTCTTCCTTCTGAACCACTTTGATTGAGTCGAAAACGGCGCGAATCGCGCTTGAATGATCGAAGTGATTCAACACTGATTAGCAGGGACAGTGAAGTGGGAGACGAAGGTTAAATGCATCGGCTGGTTCATGGAGCGAGGGATTTTATCGACGCAGATCCAAAGATCAAGAAGGAAATACTATTTTACCTATAAATAAAGTAGGTTATCGATATAAATATATTAAAATAAGATACTTACGAATTTTATCGAGGTCCTGAAAAATGCCGGTAGCCGGTGAGATTCATTTTGCCTGCCGCTGCGGTCCACGCGTATCGCCCCGACTCATGGAGCATCTGCCCCTTCGCGGCGAGGTCGGCGATGGTCTTTTCGATACCGGGAATGAACCGCAGTTGGTCGCCATCCGGCCGGACAAATGTGTCGACGGAATTTTCGTCGATCGTGCGGACGGCCGTCGCTTCAGACGCGCCGTTTGCGACCACCAATTGCGGCCTGGCCATTTCGAGCGAGGTGACGTGATCGCTCCCTTCGCCGCGCACCCAGCGGGAGAGTTTGCGGACCATTCGCGGTCGCGAATCGGGCGCGGCGGGGACGATCGTCTGCCGGCCGCGCGAATCGAGCAGCGTTTCGCCGAGCGCCTCGAAGCGAAGTCGGCCGGCATCGCCGATGATTTCGACTTTCGGATGCTCCGTTGTTTCGCTCGCATGCGTCATGAGGATCAGCAAGGGCACTTGTCCTTCCAGCGAGACGCGCAGCGAGCAGGTATCGAACGATTCGATCGGATTGGCGCGATACAACTCCGCCTCGATCGCCGTCGGCTCGGCCATTTTGGTGTCGGTCTTGCCGAGCAGAAATAATGCGAGATTGACGTAGTGGGCGAGCGCGTTGTTGACGAGGCTGTCCATCACCCATACGCCGTTGCGCTGGTATTTTCCCGCCCAGGGGCTGCGGCCGAAATATTTCGCGCCGCGCGGCCAGCAGGCGGTGAGCACGGCACTTTGAATGTTGCCGATCGCCCCGCCAACGAGTTCGCGCTTCATTTTCAGAGGGAGCTCTTCGAAGACGTCGTAAAAAGCGATGGTCGCCTTCACGCTGTGCTTGTCGCGGGCGGCGATCATCGAGTCCAAATCGTCGATGCTGCCGGCTGCAGGTTTTTCGCAGACGATTGTCTTCCCCGCCGCCGCCGCTTTTTCGAAGAACGGGCGGTGCAGATCGATAGGCACGGGAATCCACACCGCCTCGGCCGGCTCGGCGAGGAGTTGATCGAAATCGGCGAACACCTTCACACCGGCGGCGCGCAGCTCGGCGATTTTCGCGGCGTGCAAGTCCTGCGCCGGCTCGCAAACGGCCAGCAGCTTGACCGGCGGATTCGGCTCGGCGCTGAGCTGTGTGAGGGTTTCACAAATCGCCCCCGCGTAGCCGCCTAATCCCGCCGAGATCCATTTGACCGGACCATTCATCAGAGCAACCGTCCTTTGCGTAAAATGCCGCGAACTACGATAAGGCAAGATCGCGGCCGATGCACACTCGGGCCGGGCCAAAAATGGCTGGCGAGAACTCCGACCATCGAATACTGTTTGCATCGCTTGTCGGACAAATCGTGTTGGGGCCGGTTCGAGCGGTGTAGATCATTCAGTAGGATGCGACGTTTCATCACGGGGAATTCATGAGCAACGCCTTATGGTATTTCGCAAGCAACGGCCAGCAATCCGCTCCGACGCCTTGGGAGGATCTCCAACAAATGGCGGCTACGGGCGCGCTGCATCCCGGCGACCTTGTCTGGACTGAGGGAATGGCTCAATGGGTTCCCGCGCAGACGATTCCCGATTTATTCATGGTGGCGGCACCGATGCAACCGGTCGCGTTTGCCGGCGGGCCCTATGCAAATCCAGGCATCCTTGGATACCACACGCCGCAGATCACTGCGCAGAATTACGCGGGATTCTGGATTCGAGTCGGTGCGGCGTTCATCGACGGCCTGATCGTAGGTGCAGTCAATTTCGGTGTAGGTCTTGTGATCGGCTTAATCATGCTCGGGCCCCACACGACAAAGCAATCCGCGTTGGCGGCGGACGGAATGTCGACGGTTGTCGGCTACATCATCGGTTGGCTGTACGAAGCGTTGCAGGAATCGTCCGCGGCGCAGGCGACGATCGGCAAGCGGGCCTTGGGGCTGCGAGTCACCAACCTCGCCGGCGAGCGAATTTCCTTCGGTCGGGCGACCGGACGGCACTTCGCGAAATTCCTCTCAGGCCTTATCCTCGGAATCGGATTCCTGATGGTGGCCTTCACCGAGAAGAAGCAAGGCTTGCACGACCAGATCGCCGGAACGCTGGTGCTGCGAAATTAGCGATTCATTTCACCGCACGACCGACAAACCGACACGGAACGTCGTGCCGGCCTCGTTGTACCGAAGCAGGCTCTCGCCGTAGCCGTTGAAGACCTGAGCGTGCAGGTACAGATCGAGATTTCCGTACAACACTTTTCTCAGCGGGTAAGAAAGATCGAGCTGTACGCTCCCTTTGTCCCACGCATCACCGATTCGGCCGATGATCGCAGCCTGCAGGCCGTCGCCTTGGCCGATCACGAATTTCAGATCGAAGTAGCCGTAGTAAGTGGTGATGTCAGCGTTGTCACTCAGGCTGCCGACATAAACCTTGGCTCGCGGGGCCACGGTAAGAAACAGTGCGTCGCGATCGCCGAGCGTGAAGATCGGCTGCACGTACAAACTGTTCATCGTTCGCGAATCATCGCCGGCCTTGCCGTTGGATTGATGCTGAAAGCCCGTCTGAAAATCGAACCGCGCCGCGCTGGGGAATTTTGACAGCCGCAGATCATGCACCGCCCAGAAGATTTCCGGATTGTACGTGCTGTCAAAAAACGGCGCGCTCTTGGCACCAATATCCCAGAACGACGTCTGAGTATATCCCAAATAAAAACCTGTAAGCCACTGGCGGGTTGCGACGAGCGTGCTTTGATCATCGAAGAGCTGGTACTTGAACGATACCTGGAATTTCGCGCTCGGCGTGTCGTTGCCGCTGATGAAATACATCGGCTCGTGCGGACTGAGCTTGTTGCGGACGAACTCCGTGAGGCCCGACTGGCTGGTGGTCGGCAGGCGGCTGGTCGGATCGAGCGAGAGCGGCGAGGGCGCGACAATCACCTTGGTCGTCGGTTCGATCGGCGTGGACGTCGTCATCGTCGTCGTCGGCGCGACCGGCTTGGCGGGCAGCACCCGTAGGACGGCCGTCGCCTCCAGCGGCGTTCGGATGCGCACGACCTTCTCGCCCACGCCGGGCGGCACGACCATGTTGTACGGTACGGCCACGAATCCGCCGACCGGAACGAACTTCGGCGCTTCGCCGACCAGCTTCAGTTCGATGATTGTTTTATTCCCCGCCTCGCCGATATCGCCGGACAGGATCGCCGGCGCGTCGAGCGCCTGCGACGTGGCGTTCGCGTTGATCGCCACGAGCTCGATCTGAGCGGTTTCCCCCTCCTTCACACCCGCCGCCGGCGGACGCAACACCCACGCTAGTCCGTCAGCCCGTGCGCTGGCGGAAACAAAAGTCAGCACACACAGCAGGAAACAGAATTTTCGCATGGGCGGGATTATACGGTCGAGTCTGTGTGAACCTAGCACACGCGTGCGGTACGCAACGCCTCGGCAACGGAATTACGACTTTTTCCGCAGATTTTCATCGCCCCCTTCAGGCAAACCCCGATGCTCCCTTGGGGGACGGTGCCCTTGCTCAAGGCTTGCGATTTCAAGGTTTTTCCGACAGCGGTCGCGTCGCGGCCGACCCCGGAAACACCAGGTACGGCGACAACTGCATCACTGTCGTCTGGCCGATGCCGCGGATCAGCAGCAGATCGTTCGCCTGCTTAAACGCCACCTGCCCCGGGTGACCGGCCACGTACTTTTCGCGGTATCGGATGATGTCTTCCGCCCTTTTCTCCCCGATCAGCGGCAAAACCGAAAGCGACGCCGCGTCAGCGGTGTTCGGATCAATCCGGTCGGCTAATTCGTTCTCCCGCGCGGGGTGGGTCGGCTGAGGGTCTGCAATATAAGAGTGATTGAAAGCCAATCGCCCCGCGGCGACGGCGAGGATCAGGCCGATCAGCCCGATGACCGCCGCGCGCTGTCGGTTCGTCCACGGCGTCACGGCTAGACCTTTCGATGCGCGTAGCCGTGGAATTTCGTCCGCATCTCCTGCAGCTTGGTGAACGCGGCCTTGGGCTTGAGCATATCGTCGAGCAATCCGCCGCCGGGGAGCGTGGGATTGATGTCCGCCAGGTTCGACCACGCGATCGACTCGACGAACGGCTTGCTCAGCGCAAGCTCGTACACCGCCGACATCCATTCCGCCTGCAGCGTCGGATCCCACGGCCGATGCCAGCGCCCGCCCTTGGACGGGTCGAGCTTGCCTTCCGACGTGTCATTCGCGTCCGGCGTCGATCGTCCCGGCGTGCCCATCGCGGTGATAAATACCGGCCGGCCGAGCGTGGAGAATTTATCGAGCGTGCAGCTGAGCTGAAACAGATCGCGCATGAACATGCCCGGCGCCGGCACGCCCATCTCCAGCTCCAGGCCATACCCTTCGAAGTTGATTCCCGATTGCGAAACCATTTCCGCATACATCATCGGCGCCACCGCCGTCGGCTTGCGCGAACTGCTTTCGCCGAACGGCTCGGTGATGGTGATCAGCGTCCGCGCGCTCGGCAGCACCGTCTTCACCTGCGCCACCAGCAGGCGAGTCAGCTCGATGATCTGCTCGAAGCTGAGCGTGAACGAGCTGTTCGTCTGCACGCCGGCCACCACGTTCCACATCGCGATGCCTTTGCGATACCGGCTCACGATTTTCTGCACGTACTCGTACGCCAGCTCGCGCAGCGTATCGAAATCATGCTCCCAAATGAACATCCAGTCCGGCACGTGCCCGTCGCCGAGATGAATTAACGGCCCCGCGATCACCGGCACACGCTTGCGGCCGGCCAGCTCGATCCACTCATCGAGCGATTCGGTTTCGAAATCCTGCTCCTGCGGCCGGACTTGCTTCCAACCCATCGGCAGCACGAGGTAATCAAACTGCGAAACGGCCGTCTCGCGATAGCGATCGTTGCGGACCGTGCCGTCGACGCGCGTGCCGAGAATATGCTTCACAAAGCTTCCGCTCGCCCGGCGGCGATTGAGCAGCAATTCGCCGTGAAATTGTGAGAGTTGCTCGGATAAATCCACCGCCAGCGCCAGCGACTGATCCGCCAACTCCGCAGCCTTGGCGGCTTCTTCGAGCACCGCCAGCGCATCGGCGAAAAGTCCCTGCGCTTCGCGGAATTTGGCCTGAAATTTCTCTGCGCGTGGAAAATCGAACAGGTTCCAGTCTTCCTGCTTCTGCACGATCTTCATCAGCCGAAACCGCGCGAGTTCCACGTTCAAATTGTAAGGCTTATCCCGCGGCGGCAGGCGCGTGGTCTCGAGATGAAACGCCCCCATCGGCCCGAGATCCCACAGCAGCGCAACGGCCGTCGCCTGATCGAGCGAGCGCGGCAGCGTGAGCAATCCGTCTTTGAACGAAACGTCCCCGGTGATCGGCACGCTCTCCGGCCCCACCGCCATCGCGGCGTGCGGCTCGAACGACATGACCCGGGCTCCGTCGCGATAAATCTCAAACTTAATGGGCATAGGTGGTCCGTTGCGCATCGTAACACAGTCGGGGAATATTTTGAACCACGGAGACACGGAAACACGGAGGCGCCGCCGTAAGCTCGATGATTTCTCTATTGAAACTTCGGATGAAGATTTGCCTCCTTAAGCGATCCTCGAATCACAAGCGCGCCTCCGTGTCTCTGTGCCTCTGTGGTTATTTCGTCGCCGCATTGCCATTTTCCCTCGCACCTTTTATCGTGCCGCGCATGCCTGAAGCACTCACCGCCACCGACCTCCCCTTCCCCGTCCGCCGCGGAAAAGTTCGCGACGTTTACGACCTCGGCGATGTGCTGCTGATCGTCGCCACCGATCGCATCAGCGCGTTCGACTGCGTGATGCCCAACGGCATCCCGGACAAGGGAAAAATCCTAACGGCCCTCAGTCTCTACTGGTTCCAGAAGTTCGGGGAGCAGTTCGAGCATCACCTCATCGCCTCCGACGTGCGCGCCTTTCCCGCCCGCCTGCAGCCGTTCGCTGATCAACTGCGCGGGCGATCGATGCTGGTGAAGAAAGCCAACGTCGTGCAGATCGAATGCGTCGTGCGCGGCTATCTCGCGGGCTCGGGTTGGAAGGAATACCAGAAGAGCCAAACCGTCTGCGGCATCAAACTGCCGCCCGGCCTGAAGCAGTGCGACAAGCTTCCGACACCAATTTTCACGCCCGCGACGAAGGAAGAGACCGGCCACGATATCAACATCGACTTTAGTGAAACCGTGAAGCGCATCGGCGAGCCGCTGGCGAACCAACTCCGCGACCGCAGCCTCGCGCTCTACCACGCCGCCGCCGACTACGCCGCCGGGCGAGGCATCATCATCGCCGATACGAAGTTCGAGTTCGGCCTCCTGCCCGACGGAAAACTCATCGTCGTCGATGAAGTCCTCACCCCCGACAGCAGCCGCTTCTGGCCCGCCGACAAATACGCGCCGGGCCATGACCAGGAGAGTTTCGACAAGCAGTTCGTGCGAAACTACCTCGAGAAACAGCCGTGGGATAAAAAGCCGCCGGCCCCGGCGCTGCCGACCGACGTCGTCGCGGGAACTCGCGCCAAGTACATGGAAGCGTACGAGATCATCACCGGACGGAAGTTGACGGAAGGGTAAATCGCACGAGGGTGAAGTGGCATGGGCGGCTCGCCCATGATCTTCTTCCCGAAACCAAGACACGGGCGGGCCGCCCGTGCCACGAAAAAACAGAGTGACATATCTACGCGGTTTCGAAATTTTTTCCTCTCAACCTACCCCACTTTTCGACAACTCCCGGCCCGGCCGACAGTTGGGCCGATTTGGGTAGGTCCAAAAAAGGACAAAAAAGTAAGGAAAGGTACGGAAAGGGACGGTTTACATCCGCAAAGTTGCGTCGCTTCGATGAGTGCTGGAGGATCGAAACCTATTCACTTTCCAAAGAACTCCGGCCCCTTCTCCCTTCGGGAGAAGGCAGGGACGCGGGCGAATTACAAATCGCGCCGGCTCGCCGAAAGATCGGCCTGCGAGCGCCTCTCGCAATACGCCCTCACCTCACCTCTCCCGGAGGAAGAGGCACCGAGCGCGACTTCGCTTTCGCGCAATCGCACCGTTATCTATACGTCGGCCGAAGTGAAAAGTCGGCCAAAAAATGCGGAACAACGGCCGATTTTTCGCCCCCTCCGCAACTCCCGGCCGGGCCGGGGGTTCGGCCGGGCGGGACTGAAAAAATTTTCGACAGCTTCCGATGAATCGCGTAGAGAAAGTGGGAAGAGTAAGATGCAACGATGCGATGCGTCCGGGGGATCATCTTATTTCTGATGTCGCTTCTGTTTCTCGACACGGCCCGCGCCACTGACGACGTGCCGACGCTGCTGGCACAACTGAGCGATAAGTATCAGGGCCACTACGCAGCCATGGCTTTGGCAAACATCGGCCCGTCGGTTCTTCCGCAGATCATCGAGCGGATGCAATCCCCCGATGCGGTCACGCGCACTTGGGCCGTGCGGACGCTGACCAACATGGGATCGCCCAAGGCCGCACCGGCGCACGAAGCTTTGATCGCCATGCTCGGCCGCGAGACGGATCTCGGCGCACTCTGTACCGCCGTGCAGGCCGCCGGCTTTCTCAAGCCTGATGTGAAACGCGTCGTCCCTCTTCTCACTGCGAAGTTGGAGCATGCGGAGATTCCACTGCAGCACAAAGTATCCGAAGTGCTCGGCCTGTATGGGCCGGACGCCACCTCTGCCAAGCCGCTCCTCATCCATTCCATCCTCGTAAGAGAGTTGCAGGTGATCTCCCTCCGCTCGCTCCAGCACATCGGCCTTGATGACAATGATGCGGCCGCGTTGGAGAAGCTTGCGGTGCGCGATGATTCGGTGGGCGCGCAGGAGATATTTCACACCTTGCTTCATTGGCCGGTGCTCGCGCAATCATTCGTCGAGCGTCACCCGAAACTGCTCGCTTCCCTGCCGAAAGACGACGTTCCGCTCATTGAGCTTTTCGGCCGCGACGAACCCGCCTCGGTCGATTTGCGGAAGTTTCTCACTGGCCGGGCCGATCTCCCTCGCTTCATCCGCGTCGATTTCAGCAAGGGCGAGCGAATCGGCTTCGTGCAAACCTGGCCGCGCGATCTCGATCCCACGCTCTGTTTTCCGCAACGGCCGATGGTCGTAAAAATCGTCGGTGATCACGCGAAGGTCGCCTCCTTCCTTACCGACGAAGATCGTAAACTCTGGGATAATGAAGGACTTGTCGCCTTTGCGATCGACAAGAAATGGGGCATGATCGATACGCTCGGCAAGATCATCGTCACACCGGCGTATGACGACATCAACCCGTGCAGCGACGGGCGGATCATCGTTTATAACAACGACCATTACGGCGTGATCGACACCGAAGGGAACGTAATCGTCGAGCCGAAATTCGAGTGGGCGTATAGCTTTTCCAAGGGCATCGCCGCGGTGAACGTCGGCGGAAAATACGGCTTCATCAACCGCGACGGTTCGTGGCTGGTTCAGCCGATGTTTAAGCGAGTCGACCCGGCCGGCGAAGGCTGGCGCATCGATCGCGGCGACGGCAAAGAGCGCGACATGACGAGCTGGCAGGTTCGCACCACGGCCTGGTAGTTTAGACCGACGCACATCAGGAATTTTGTGGAACCACCGATCGACCAACCCGCCCCCGCCCCTCAGCCGATCGTGCTGAGTTACCGCGAGCCGGACTTGGTCGCCGAGCGGCCGATGATTCCGATCGCCGAGCGGCTGTTTCATGTGTGCGCCGCGATTCTCTTACCGTTCGTCTGCTTCCTGATGTCGTTCGACCATTACCCGGCGGGGCCGGAGTTTCAGCGCGGGTGGTGGAGTGATTCACTCGGAATGATCCCCACGGCCAAGGCGGGCTGGCCGTTCTATCCGCTGCTGCTTTTTGCGATCTACGCGGCGATGATGGTCATCATTCAGCCGCGAGTCTATATCAATCGCCTGCACATTCGATTCGGCCTGTTGACCGGAATTATCCTGGCGTACCAGTATGCGTTCATTCAAACGGCATCGATTATGTCGCCCGATAATTGGCTCGTCGGAACGGCGTTGGGCAAGCTGATTCCCCCGGTTTTCGTCGCCGGCATGTTGTTCGTGCGGTGGTCGTTCCGCCGGCTTGTTTGGGAACGCGCCTGGTACAGGGGCCGGGCACTGGTGATCTTCTGGGTGATTTTTGGAATCCTGGCGATCGTTGGATTTGCCCCGGCGGCGATCGGCTCGCTTTTTGTGGCGCCGGGTTTAACGCTCACTTCCTTCATCGCGCTCTTCCTGCTCTGCATGCAACAAGGCGCCCGACTCGAGTGGCGAAAGCCGTGGCCCATCGCATGGCTCGTGGGGTGGGTGCTCGCCTACTCCGCTGCGTGGATGGAGGGCTACATCCTGGCGGCCAAGGCGTACGGGGAACTTCCCCTCAAGCTGAACGACTGCTACATCGCCACGGCCGCTTCGCGCGGGCATGCGAAGTTGGTCGGCTCGCACGTTGCGGGCGGCGTGCGCGTCACCCCGCAGCTGGCGATGTTCAAAGCCGGCGAGCGGGCGATCGCCGCCGCCTGGCCGAAGGTGCATCGAGCGATGCGGCTGATCTACAACGCGATCGGCCCCGTGCTCGCGAGGCGGATGGGCAATCCGTTCATTGCCGACCTGGCGTACCTTTCACTCAAACCGCTGGAATGGCTGACCGCCGGTGTGCTGGCGCTCGCCGCGGCGAGACGGGTGCGTAGTTCTTCCCTCTCGTAGAGAGATTCGCCCCCCCGCGCAGAACCGCCAAATCTCTGATAAACTCAACGGCACTTATGGGTTTGCTCACTTACCGAACCGCTGGCGAGTCGCACGGGCCGGCGCTGATTTCGCTCGTCGAAGGTCTGCCGGCCGGGGTGCCGTTGGATAAGGAATTCATCGACGGCGAACTGCGCCGCCGCCAGGGCGGGTACGGGCGCGGCGGGCGGCAGAAGATTGAATCCGACCACGTCGATTTCCTCACCGGTGTGCGCATGGGCCACTCCATCGGCTCGCCGATCACGATGCTGATCCCGAATAAAGACAATCGGCTGGACGACCCCGCCGCCACGCCGCCGCTGCATCGACCGCGTCCGGGGCATGCGGATTTGGCGGGATCGGTCAAATGGCTGACGACCGATTGCCGTGAGACTTTAGAGCGCGCGAGTGCCCGCGAGACTGCCGCCCGGGTTGCCGCCGGCGCTTTGTCGCGCTGCCTGCTCAAACAGTTCTGCATCGAAGTCTTCGGCTTCGTCCGCACCGTCGGGCAGGCGACTGCGAAGGTCGAAGTCACCGAATCCAACTGGCGCGAGCTGGCGAAGCTGCGCGACGCCAGCGAAGTCTACTGCCCCGATCCAGCCGCCGACGCGGCGATGAAGGCGTTCATCAACGATCAAAAACTCGCCAAGGACACCGCCGGGGGGATCGTCGAGACGCACGTGTTCGGCTGCCCGATCGGCATCGGCAGTTGTATGACCTGGGACGGCCGGCTCGACAGTCGCATCGCGGCGGCGGTCGTGGCGATCCAGGCGTTCAAGGGCGTGGAGTTCGGCCTCGGATTCGAAACCGCGCGCCGGCCCGGCTCGCAGGTGCATGACGAGATCGCCTTCGATGCGAGCAAGAAGAACACGCCCGGCCTTGGATTTGCCCGCGCGACGAACAACGCCGGCGGGCTTGAAGGCGGCATGACCAACGGCCAGCCCGTCGTCGTCCGCGGCGCGATGAAGCCGATCTCCACCCTCGGCAAACCGCTCAAAAGCATCGACCTGAACACGAAGCAGCCCAGCGAGGCCGGGTGGGAACGCTCCGATATCTCCGCCATCAGCGCCGCCGGCGTGGTGATGGAAAACGTCATCGCGTTTGAAATCGCAAGAGCGATGTGCGAAAAGTTCGGCGGCGATTCGATCGGGGAGATGAAATCGAACTACGATTCATTTTTGGCGACCGCTAGAAAACTGCCCCTGGAAAATAAATAGGCAGCGGGCAGTTGGCAGTAGGCAGTGAAGAAAAACTCTTCCGCCTCACTGCCTACCGCCAACTGCCTACTGCCTACTCCTATGACCGACCGCCAAATCGCACAACTGCTCGAGACTGCCCTGGAACATCACCGCGCCGGGAAATTACCCGAGGCCGAGGAAACGTATCGGCAGATTCTCGCGCAACGGCCGGCGCATTTTGATTCGATCCACCTGCTCGGCGTGATCGCTCATCAGTCCGGCCAGCACGCGATCGCAGTGAATCTGATTCAAAAGGCGCTCCAGCTTTCCCCGCAGCTCTTCGGCGCTTGGAACAATCTCGGCGAAGCGCTTCGCGCACTCGGCAGGAACAAGGAAGCCACGCAGTGTTACCAGAACGCGCTGACGCTCAAGCCTGATTTCGCCGAAGCCACCAGCAACCTCGCCCGCGCGTACGACGCGCAGAACATGCGGCCGGAAGCGATCGACGCATGGCAGCGATTCCTCCGGCTGAATCCCCGGCACGTCGAGGCGTACCACCACCTCGCCTCCGACTTGCACTCCATCGGCCAGGAGCCGCAGGCCATCGCGTGCTGGCAGAAATTGCTCAGCATCGATCCGACGTTTTACAAAGCCTACAACGACATGGGTGTGATCATTGGCGGGCGGTACCTGTTTGAAGAGGCCGAGAAACTGTTCTTCGAATCGATCCGCCTCGAGCCGTCGTACGCCATCGCGTACTACAACCTCGGCGTGATATACGAGCGGCAGGCCCGCTACCAGGACGCGATGGACCGCTACCGCCAATCGCTCTCCTACGATCCGGCCGCGCCCGATCCGAATCTGAACCTCGCGCTCATGCTGCTCGTCACCGGCGATCTGCCCGGCGGCTTCAAACAGTACGAATGGCGATGGAAACTCCCCCGCGTCATTCCGCTGACCAAGCCGTTCACCCAGCCCGAGTGGCGCGGCCAAGACGTGGCCGGCAAGACCGTGCTCATTCACGCCGAGCAGGGCATGGGCGATACGATCCAGCTCGCCCGCTACTGCAAAATGGTGAAGGCCCGCGGCGCTTACGTGAAGTTCATGGTCCAGCCGCCGCTGATTCCGCTGCTGCAGCAGGTGGAAGGCGTGGATGAGATTCTCGTCGACGAGCCGAACCCGGTCGTCGCGTTCGATGTGCACATTCCTTCGCTCTCGCTTCCGGGCGTACTCGGCTCGACGGTGGAAACGATCCCCGCCGACGTGCCGTATCTGAAGGCCGACCCCGCCAAGTCCGCCGAGTGGCAAAAGCGACTCGCCGATGACAAGAATTTCCGAGTCGGCATCACCTGGGCGGGCCGGCCCGAGCATCACAACGATCACAACCGCTCTACGACTCTCGCGATGTTCGCGCCGCTGGCGAAGGTGCCGGGCGTGACGTTCTACAGCCTGCAGAAAGGCCCGGCCGCCACGCAATCGCTCCAGCCGCCGGAGGGAATGCACCTGGTCAATTGCGACCCGGCCTTGACGGATTTTTCCGACTCTGCCGGGCTGTTGGCGAATCTTGACCTGGTGATTTCCGTCGACACGTCGATCGTACACTTAGCCGGCGCGATGGCGCGCGAAGTATGGACGCTCGTGCCGTTCGTCCCCGACTGGCGATGGCTCACCGACCGCCCCGACTCGCCGTGGTACCCCACGATGCGGCTGTTCCGGCAGAAAAAGTTGAAGGAATGGGCACCGGTGTTTGAAGCAGTGGCCGACGAACTGACGAAGAAGGTCGCGGGCCATCGGCCGCGATAGAGTGGATCGACTTCAGGTAGAGCGTCATCCTGTTTATTCCACTTCTCCGTGTAGCCGGCGAGTTTGCTCGCCGTGAAAGCGCCGAACTGCGAGCAAGCTCGCCGTCTACACGAGATGCCAGATCACCTTGTTATGACGTGTGTCGTAACAGGGATCGCTGCAGGTAAAGTTGCAATGCCCGGGATTCCGCCGACAAGATTCTCATGAACTCCGCGCTCCCACTCGATTACGGCGGTCGCTCCGGCGCGAAGCGCCGATGGCTGATTCACCGGTGGTATTATTTTTTGATCGGCACGATCGTCGCAGCGATGGTGCTCGCGTGGTTCTACCTACCGGTCGTGGCGCCGGCGTTCGTGATCAAATATTGCCCGTGGGACGGCCCGTACTTTCGCGCAGCCTTGCAGCACGACGGCGATTACGCCGGTGATGTTCAATACCTGGCCGCGAAGATCGGCGTTCGGTACGACCGAGTTCTTAAGCGAGCGAACACCGATCCCGCCGCGGCGGTGGAGCTTTTTTCGCTCGGTCCGCGTCTACACCTCGACGGCGGAGCGGGCGAAATTTACTCGGAACAACAATTGGGTGTCGTGTATCACTACACCGATGAGCAATTGGCCGACATGGCCGATCGACTCGATCGGCCGGCCCGGGACTTGCTCTTACAATGCTTCGCTTTTGAAGATCAGGGGTATGACGATTGGAAGCACGGCTATCCACACCTCAAATCCACCTACCCAAAACTAGCGGCTAAGCTTCTCCCATGAGCCTCGATGAGCCCATCCCCGCCCCGCCGCAGAAGCCGCTGGCCCGGCTGATTCTCACGACGTTTGTGCTGACGTTCATGGGGTCGCGCGGGATGGTGATTCTGATCATGGCCCGCATCCTGCCGGATTTTTACCTGCACATCGGCCACGGGCAGACGCACGTACATCACCTGAATTACGGGATCTTTCTGCTGTCGGGCGTGGGCGCGTTCCTGCTGCTGCGCCGGCCTACTGGCAAGGCGCTTTCGGCTTCGGCGATTGCGTACGGCATCGGGCTCGCGCTTACGTTCGACGAATTCGGCATGTGGCTGCATCTTGGCGGCAGCTATTGGCAACGGCCCAGCTTTGACGCGGTGGTGACGATCACCGCCCTGCTCGGCCTCATCGCCGCCGCCCCGCGGATTCGGCGATTCAAGACCCGGCACTGGATCATCACCGCCCTCGTCGCGGGCGGGGCGCTGGTCTTCGGATTTTTAGTGATGGAGACGGCGTTTCATCTGAAATTGCCGCGGATTTCGTCGTATTTGCACAGCTTGGAGACGAGTGGGCCGGAGTGAGTGCCGGTGATTGATGGCGAGGTGGTGATTGATGAGTGGTGATTGACAAGAATTTCCTGTCAATCACCACTCATCAATCACCCGTTTCGACCCGTTTCAATTGCCCTTCCACCCCGGATACCGCTGCATCGCCATGTCCAGCGCGAGTTGCATCGTCTTCGGGTCCTTATGGAAGATCGCGTTCTGGTTCAGCTTCATTTCTTCGCGCTCGCGGAGCACGCGGAACT
This sequence comes from Tepidisphaerales bacterium, assembly GCA_038329865.1. Lineage (GTDB taxonomy): Bacteria > Planctomycetota > Phycisphaerae > Tepidisphaerales > Tepidisphaeraceae > JANMES01. The sequence continues at coordinate 65,799 of JBBQNK010000016.1, forward strand.
GTTCGCGGCGGAGCGTCTGCGTGATCTGGTCCTGCACTTCCTCGGAATCGAACGGCTTCACCCGGCCGACGGTTTTTTCTTCCAGTTTCACGATGTAGAACACGTCGCCGACGGTGATGACATTGGAAACCTGGCCCGGCTGCATCGCCCAGGCGGCGTCTTCGATTTGCTTGTTGGCGAACGCGCCGCGGTCGATCATGCCGTCCATCGGCAGGCCGTCGTGCGCGAGGAGGTTGGAGTCCTTGTTGTTGTCGTGCGCCAGCGCGACGAAATCCGCCCCGCCGGCGGCTTTGGCTTGCACTTCGGTCGCCCGCGCGAGAGCGCGGTCGCGATTCCCTACTTCCTTGCTGTCGATCTTGATGATCCGGAACTTCGCGGCCGATTTATCGGTGAACAGCTTGCCCTGGTTGCGGGCGTAATACTCGCGGACCATGTCGGCCGTCACCACGATCAGCGGGATGATCTTCTTTTCGTAATACACCTGCGTCATGTAGTAGCGGTGCTGGTCCTCGACCATCTGCTCGAAGTCGGCACTGTCGGCCTTAGCCTTGCGGCGTGCCAACTCGACCGAGCCGCCGGCGTCGATGATCTTGTCCTGCCGCCACTTGGTCGTCAGCCGGTCGACCAGCTTGCGATCGTTCTCGTCCAGCGCACGCTGGGCGGCGCGGTAGACGACTTCATCTCGGCCGAGCGTCTGCACTTCTTTTTCGATCTGGTCGGCGGCGAAATCACGGAATGCTTTTTCGTTGAGTTCCTTGGCGCGGGTGGCGAGGGATTTTTCGATGGCGGCCAGCACTTTGTTGGCGTAGATCGGCGTGCCGTCCACGTCGGCCACCACCGCGCCGACGATCATGTACTGCCCCGTCGGCAGCGTGGTCGGGACGCTCGGCGTGGTCGTAGGCGCCCAGACCAGCGGCTTGGCGGACGGCACGTACGGCGGTCTGACGGATTCGGAAACTACTTCAGAAATCCCGCTCACGCTGTCGCCTTCACGGGCGCTTCGCACGATCGGATCGACTCGCCCTGCCTCATCCACCGGCCCCACCGACGCCCGCGTCCCCCGATCCACCGCCGCCGGCCGATAAAATGCCTCGCTGTTCAACGGCCGAACCTGATCGCCCCCGCCGCAACCTGCAAGGGTGAGCGCGGCAAGAAGAGCGATGGATTTTCCGCGGGAAGACGGTTGCATTGCGAACAAGCTTACTCGGATTGAAGGAAAATCGAAATCGGATGAACCGCCATATGCCGCCGTTCTGGTACGGGGCATTTTCTTCGGTGGCACAGACATTCCTGTCTGTGACGGGCGGATGTACTCATCCGTCCGTGCTCTTCTGACGATCCGTCGCGCGTCCGCGTACGAATCGAGGCGTACCTCGCTTCGTCACAGACAAGAATGTCCGTGCCACCGAATGCGCGGGCTTTGCTTCGTGACAGACAGCAATGTCTGTCCTACTGAAGAAGTGTCGGCTACACCCTGAAGATCGCCCCCAGCTTTTTCCCGAGCATCATGCTGCTGCCGAGGATGGTGACGGCTAAAAACGCCATCGCCCAAACGCCGAGCGCGCTGGCTACGTACTTGCCGGTGCCGATGAGTTGGAAGAGCTCGTAGATGGTCTTGGTGATCGGGAAGAAATCCTGCCGCTGCGCGAGCATGAGGCTGTCGGACACTTCCAGCATGCTGAACGCGAACGCCAGCATCGCCCCGGCGATGAGGTTGGCGAAAATCAGCGGGACGGTGATTCGCATGACGGTGCGCAGCGGGCTGGCGCCCAGGTTGCTCGCGGCCTCTTCGAGCGTCACGCTCGTCTGCTGCAATCCCGCGACGGCCGACCGCACCATGTAGGGCAGCCGGCGGATGCTGTAGGCGATGACGAGAATCACCGTGGGATTGCGCCGGACGTCGACAATATTAAGGAGCCAGGAAAAATTGGTGATGTCGAAGTGAATGAACCACCAGTCGATTTTCAGGATCGAAAGCTCACTACTGACCGCGAGATACCCGAACGCCATCACCAACCCAGGTACGGCCAGCGGCAGCATGGCCAGTGCGTCGAGCAGGCCGCGGATTTTCAGGTCGGACCGGACGACCACGAACGCGATCGAAATCCCCAGCACGATGTTGAAGCCGATCGCCAGGCCGGAGTAAACCAGGCTGTTGCGGATCGAGCCGACGGTCATGCTATGGCCGAGAGCTTCGACGTAATTATGCGTGGTGAACGTGGCCGGCAGAACCGTGCGGTACCAGCTGCCGGGCGCGGCGAAGCTGGTGAGAACCACGCCGATGTGCGGGAGCAGCGCGATGAAAATCACAACTGCGAACGGAACAATCGCTAGTAAGCTCGCGAATCCGCGGAGCGGCACGGTCATGGAAGCGGTCGACGCCTTGGCCTGCATCGCGTAGCTCTTGCGGCCGAAGAAAAATTTGCTGATGGCGTAAAGCATCAAACTCGCCGCGAGCATCACGAAGACCAGCGCGTACGGGAACGGGTTTTTGCCGATCTCCTTGAGCGCATCGAACACCTGCACCGGTGCACACCGCGTGTAGTTCATGATCAGCGGCGTGCCGAGTTCGGTGAAACTCCAGATGAAAACGATCGTGCCGCCGGCGAAGAGCCCGGGCATGATCAGCGGCAGCGTGATCTTGCGGAATTTCGCGAACCCGGTGCAGCCGAGGTTTTCGGCCGCCTGCTCCATGGCCGGGTCGATGTTCGCCATCGCGGCCGACACGTTCAGATACAAAATCGGGTAGAGCGAGAACGCCTGCAGAAAGATCACGCCGAAGTACCGCGCCCGGCCGAGCCAGTCGATCGCGGGGTTGACGTGAATCATCTCGTAGAAGGGACGAAGCAGCGCGTTGAACGCGCCGTACTGCCCGAAAATCTGCTGAAACCCGATCGCCCCGACGAACGGCGGCAGGATCATCGGCACGAGCAGCAATCCCGTGAGCATCCCCTTGCCGGCGAAGCTGTACCGATTGCCGATCCACGCCAGCGGCACGGCGATGAGCGTGACGATCGTCGTCGTGCCGATCGCAATGCCGACGCTGTTGAGCAAGCCTTGCGCGTAAATCGGATTTCCGAACACGCCGACCAGATATTGCAGCGTGAAGTTGCCGGCCTCGTCAAAGAATCCGCCCTTGATGACGCGGAACAGCGGAAACAAAAATAGCACGCCGAAGACGGCGAGCGTGATGAAGAAGATGATCCAGGCTGGGCCGCGACGCATTCAGCAACTCTTCAGGAATTTTTGCCACAGATGGGGCACGGATAAACACAGATTAGAATCCAACTGTTCAGATTTCATTATCTGTGTTCATCCGTGCCCCATCTGTGGCAAAAAAGTTATTTCAGCATCTCCCCCGCCGGCTCGGTCGTCGCGTTTCGCTTCGACGGCATGGGCTTGACCATGACGTGGCCGAATTTCTTGAGTTGGGGCTGCACTTTTTCAGACGGGGCGACGACGATGATCGCCATTTTATCGTCATTCACGTATTTCTTCATCACCGCCTGCACCTGTGCGAGCGTGACTTCGGCTACCTTCGCGGGCAGCTTGTCCCAGTAGTCGATCGGGTAATCGTTCAAAATCGCATCGACGCGCCGGCCGGCCTGCTGCTGGATGGTCTGCGTTTCCATCAGCATCGCGCCGGCGACGCGGGTTTTCGCCTCGGCTAACTCGTTGGCGGTGACTTCTGCGGTGCGGAGATCGTTGAAGACTTTGAACATCGCGTCGATCGTCGGGCCGGTGGTGTCGAACCCGGTTTCCGTCCCGCCGCCGAACGTCCCGCTGTGCCGGCCGGGGGCGAAGCTCGCGCCGATACCGTAGACGTAACCCTTCTCCGCCCGCACGTAGCGGCCTAATCGCGAATCGATACCGGCGGAAAGGATCTGCCCCGTCAGCATGCCGGCGAATTTTTCGTCGCTGTGAATGTCGTACGAGAGCAGGCCGATGCGGATCACGCTCTGCTTCATCACCGGGTTATCGATGAGAATCACCGGGCGACTATTCGCACGCTCCTGCTGACTCCACGGCGCGTAATTCACTTTCTCCGCCTCTTGCGGCACCGGCTGCGCTACGACCCACGCGTCGAGAAGTTTCTTCGCCAGCTCGCGACCGTGCTCCACCGTCACATCGCCGGCCAACACCAACACCGGCGAATCGCTCCATGTATAGGTCTGGCGGTAGTACGCCCTGACGTCATCGAGCGTGATCGCCGCGATCGATTCCGGCGTTGAAGTCCGCCCCAGAGGCGAGTGGCCGTAGAGCGCGTTAGCGAATTCCTGCCCCGCCACGGTGGCCGGGTCGTCCTGTTGAACGGCCAGCTGACTCAGCGTCTGGGCCTGAAGCTTGTCGAACTCTTCCTGCGGGAACGTCGGCTGCAATAAAATCTGCTGCGTGCGGAGCATGGCATGATCGAGTTCGTCGGTGATGGCCGAGCCGGTGAGACGCGTGAAGTCGCCGCCGTCGCTCGCGTCGATGGAGATGGCGTGCGATTCCAGGTCTTCGCTCAGCTGCTGGTAATTCAGGTCGGCCGCCCCGCGGTGGAGCATGGCGGCGGTGAGATGGCTGACGCCTTCCTTGCCGTTCGGCGCGCCGTACCCGCCGCGGCGCATCGTGAGGTTCCACGTGACCAGCGGCAGGCGGTGATCTTCCATGACAATCACCTTCACGCCGTCAATGACCGATTCTTCGCCCTTCTTGAAACTCGGATTGGCCGCCGAAGTCGCGACCGGCGCCTTGGCCGGGTAGCCGTCAGGAAAAGCCACCGCTCGCGGCTCGACGACGTCCGTCGTCGTCGCCACCGGCGCGTCGGCCAGCTTCTTCACTTCATTCGCCGCCTCCCCGCGGGCGGCCATGCCCAGCGGATCGGGCAGCGTCACCAGCGTGGAAGACGATTCCTTCTGCAGATACTTCGCCGCGACCCGCTGCACGTCGGCGGCCGTCACGGCGAACATCTGGGCGACCGTGGTGTTCACGCGCTTGGCGTCGCCGGCGAATAATTCCTCCTCGCCGACCTGCCCCGCGAGCTGGTCGCACCTTTCTCGACCGGCCACGATTGATTTTTTGCTCATTAGCTTGGCCTTGGCGATTTCCTCATCGGTCACGCCGTTCTTGACGATCGCGTCGATCGCTTCGAACAGCGCCGCCTTCACGGCCTGCGGGTCTTTGCCTTGCATCACCGTGCCGCTGACGGTGAACACGCCCGCGTCCTGCAGCTGGAACGGCCCGGCGCTGACGTTCGTGCAGAGCGGCTTTTCGTTGTTCACCAGCTTGCGATCGAGCCGGCTGGAATCGCCGTCGCCCATGATCGCGCCGAGAATGCCCAGCGCCGCGTAATCGTCCGACTCGTACGAGGGCAGCTTGTAGCCGATCATCACCGCCGGCAGTTGGACGGCCCGCTTCACTTCTTTTTCGCGAGCCTCGGTCTGCGCCGGCTCGACGGCCAGCCCGCGATCGATCTCCGCGCCCTTGGGAATCCACGCGTAATACTTCCGTACCATCGCCTTGGCCTGGTCGATATCGAAATCGCCGCTGATCACCAGCACCGCGTTGTTCGGAATGTAGTACTTGTTGAAAAACGCCTGCAGTTCGCTCACGGCGGCGGCTTTCAGGTGATCCATGTTGCCGATGGGTGTCCAGCGGTAGCTGCTTTTGTTGAACGCGGTCGAGAGAAAATCTTCGAACATCGTGCCGTACGGCTTGTTCTGGCGAATGCCCCACTCCTTGGCCACCACGTTGCGCTCGACTTTGTAAATCTCGTCCGACACCTTGAAGCTCGCCATGCGGTCGGCCTCAAGATACAGCGGCAATTCAAGCTGATTCGCGGGGACGGTGTTCACGTACGTTGTCTGATCGAAGCTGGTGAACGCGTTGCTCATCCCGCCGACGATGCCGATCAATTTCATGTGCTCCTGCGGCGGCACGTGCGCGCTGCCGCGGAACATCATGTGCTCGAACATGTGAGCGAACCCCTGGCGGTTCTCCTTCTCATCCCGGCTGCCGACGTGGTAGAGCACGCGCACGTGAACGACGGGCGTCTGCTTCAGGGGGATGTAGATCACCCGCAGGCCGTTCTCCAAAGTCTCCTGCGTGAACTGAACCGGCTCGATGACCGGTTTCCTGGCGGGCAGAAAGTTGTTCGCCATAGCGAATTTCGGATCGATTAGAGGTTCCGCCGCATTTTGTGCAACAGCCGCCGCCGTGCAGGAGAGGACGAAAATCGGACAGAGGATTCGACGGACCGAGCGATGGAAGCGGAACATTCGCGGTTCTCCGATAAGGGGATTTCAGACGCCGGCATTAGATATTAAGCGATGGCGGCGATCTGCGGTAGGAGCGGCATTCTTGGCTGTGTGACCGACGGTATTTGTATTGAGTGGCACAGACATTCCTGTCTGTGACGAGCGGATGTACTCATCCGTCCGTGAATTAGCCTCTCGAGAAAAGAACGAATCGAGGAGTACCTCGCTTCGTCACAGACAGGAATGTCTGTGCCACCGAATGCGCAGAATGCCCGTCACACGATTTCCAAGTTCACTCGATCGTCAAACTCGCCTGGATCGCGCTCGAAGCGCCCGGGGCGATCGTCACGTCATTTCCCGGGCCGTTGGCGGTTTCTACGCAGACGAAATCCTGCCATTCGTCGTCGCCCAAGTCGGCGATTGCTTTGGCCTTGGCGATCCATGGGTTCCACACCACCGTGGAGGCGGATCCCGATTTGGTGACGTGAATCTTACGGCCCATCGCTGGGTCGAGAATTTCCGTCGATTTGTGTGTGTTCAAATACGTGCGATCGAACTCGCCAGTGAAGCGAATCTCCGGCTGGTCGTCGCGCAGCCGGCCTTGCGTGACTCGATCGAAATATTCCACGCCTTGCAGGCCGTGCACACTGACGTGCTTGATGCCGCCGACCACAAAATACGTGTGCAGTGCCTCGGTAATCGTCAGCGGTGCTGCGGAGCGGTTCGTCGTCGTCAGCCGCATCGTGAGCAATCGGCCGACGGTTACTTCGTACTCCAGCGCGGCCTCGGGCGTTTCCAGCGCAAGCGTGACGCGCGTCGTGCGGTCCGGCAGCGTGCCGGCGTGCTTGAGCGACCACGCTCGCGTGCGGACCGTGCCGTGCTGCGGGAGTTTCGGATCGCTCGGGTGCGGCCCGAACCACGGCCAGCAGATCGGCACCCCGCCGCGAATCGGTTTCTTGCCGTCGAAGATCGCCTGCTTGCTAACGAAGATCAGCGGCTTCTGCCCCACCGGCTGGAAGTGAGTGATTGTCGCGCCGTGAAGATAAATCTCCGCGGAGGCTTCAGCGTTTTCGATCCGGATGCAAGGCAAGCCTCCGTGCCCAGCGGATTCAGCAATGGCGGAGTTTTGTAAATCGTTTTGAGCCATTAGGAGTTCCGATTCGATTCCAATCGCAGGAATTATCGGCCTTCATAGAAATTCCTGCAGTTTCGTTGCGGGTATTGCACATTAATACCGTACCCCAGTCCGCCGATAAAAATATTATGCAGTCTACTCAATCCATGTTCAAACGGGTTCGTCGCGGCGCCGCGATGATCTACGTCGTCATCGCCATGCCGATCTTCCTCGGCTTCGGCGGATTGGCGGTCGATGTCGGGCGACTGCAGATGGCCAAGTCGCAGGCGCAGCAGTGCGCTGATGCTGCGGCACGCTACGCCGCGCTCGGCGCGGCGAACAGTTCGATTCCCACCACCACGGCCATCGCCAATGCGCAGTCGATCGCGTCCGTCTCCAATGTCGATGGCAGCTCGCCGACGATCAGTTCTTCGGAAGTCATCGTCGGCGACTACAACAGCAACACCAAGGTATTCACCGCCAACAGCTTGGGCAGTTGCGTGAAAGTCACCGTCCGCCAGACCATCAACCGCACCGGCGCGGCCCCGCTGATGATGACCATCTTCCGCGCGGGCGGCGCGCAGATTTCCGCAACCGCCATCGCCAAGTGCACCGTCACCGTCACGGCGATCTCTCCGCCAGCCTCGGGCAATTTGTGGCTCAGCGGCATACCGTACAACACGACCACGCAGAACCTTCGGCCCGACAACAGCACGATCTGGGATAACTCCGGCACCAGCACCAACGCCAAGCAACGCCCGCTTGTTGTCGATCTGGCGGCACTGGGAATCCAAGGCGGCGAGACGATCAACCTCGAAGGCATCACGGGCACGGCCAGCTGGTCCAACAGCGGCAGCGGAACGAACAACACCGCCGACGGCGATGCTTCATTCATCGTCGGCCACGGCGTAGTCTACCCCGGCTCTGTCCCGACCACGCCCGACAATGGCATGAGCAACACCCGCGCACCGATCGGCGCTGTCATGGCGGTCTTCCTCACCAACAGCGCCCCCAATGGCTCAGGCGCACCGACCAGCCTCGACTTCGGAAACACCAGCGATCGCGATTACACCTCCGTCAGCCCGCAGCTCAAGCAGGTCTTCTTCGTCGGCGACGGCAAACGTGATAACGGCGAGCTGCAGACGATCGTCGTTCCTACCGGCGCCACAAAGCTGTATCTCGGAATGATGGACGCCTGGCAGTGGAACGACAACGTCGGCAACTTCACCACCAAGCTGTACGGAAACAACGCCGTCACACTGGTGAAGTAAGATTTGGCATGCGGGCTTCAGTCCGCATGTCTGCAAAGCTTCAAATATCACGGGGGCGGAAGCCCGCACGCCAAATCCCCCTTCATTTCTCAAATTCCACTCCGCTGTTCGTGCAATGTTACCGATAAAGGCCAATATTATCGGACGAGCCGCATCCTGAGATGCTCAGGAACGCGAATCGGCCTTTCGATTGAATCCCTCGCCGGTTTGCCGATAATCGGCTCCTCGGAAGCGGGTTACGAAAATCGATACTGTTTGAAAGGAAACTCATGCGTCGTGCGAAGATCAGCATCATTGGAGCGGGAAATGTCGGGGCCACCTGTGCACACTGGGCGGCGGCTAAGGAACTGGGCGATATCGTGCTGCTGGATATCCCGGAAGTGAATGACCCGAAGGATCCGACCAAGAAAGTCCCCAACACCGCCCCGGCCGGCAAGGCGCTGGATTTGTACGAGGCCAGCCCCGTCGAAGGGTTCGATGCCAAGATCACCGGCACGAGTGACTATAAAGATACCGCTGGCAGTGACGTGGTGATCGTGACCGCCGGCATTCCGCGTAAGCCGGGCATGAGCCGCGATGACTTGATCGCGATCAACACCGGCATCGTGAAGGAAGTGGCGGCCAACGTCGCCAAGCACTCGCCCAACGCGGTGATGATCGTCGTCAGCAACCCGCTCGACGCGATGGTGTACGTGGCGTGGAAGGCCAGCGGCTTCCCGACCAACCGCATCATCGGCCAGGCCGGCGTGCTGGACGTGGCGCGATTCAAATCCTTCCTCGCGGCTGAAGTCGGCTGTAGCGTCGAAGACGTCGCCGCGTTGCTGCTCGGTGGGCACGGCGATGACATGGTGCCGCTCGTCCGCTACACCTCGGTCGGCGGGATTCCGATCACGCAGATGCTCAGCAAGGAAAAGATCGAGGCGATCGTCACCCGTGCCCGCAACGGCGGAGCGGAAATCGTCAACCTCCTCAAAACCGGCAGCGCCTACTACGCCCCGGCCAGCGCCACCGTCGCGATGGCGGAATCGATCATCAAAGACAAGAAGCGCATCCTCCCCGCGGCTGCATACTGCGATAAGCAGTACGGCATCGGCGGGTTTTTCGTCGGCGTGCCGTGCATCCTGGGCAGCGGTGGCGTGGAGCGGATCATCGAGGTCGAGCTCGATGACGCGGAGAAGAAAATGTTCATGACCAGCGTTGAGCACGTGAAAGATCTGGTCAAAGTCGTCAAGATGTGATGGCAACTGTAAGTTGTTGATTGTAGGTTGCGGGTTGGAGATGGCTGTTGGATTTTTCTTCCAACCCACGACTCGCAACTAACGACCTACAAATTCGGAGATCGCATGTCGCGAGCCGTAAAGTTCAGCTTCTGGTCGATGGCCTTGGCGGCGATCCTCATCGGCGGATGCACGTCTTCGCCGGTCCTGCTCAAGCCCGAGCAGCAGACGATGATCGACCGCGGCATGATCGAATACCCCGCGGCGACCGAACTCAAGCCGCTCGTGCGCGGGCTCACCGCACCGGCCGGGATCGCGTTCGATTCCGACGGCTCGATGCTCATCGCCGAAAGCGGCCGCGGCGGAAACACGCCACGCGTCTTCGGGTACCGCGCCGACGGAACTTACTTCGACGTTTACCCGCAGAAATCCAAGTACCCGCTGTTCAACTTCGGTAACGATAAGTTCAAAATGTACGCCCCGATCGGCGGGCTCGTGGCGTACCAGGGCCGCGTGTTCGTCACCCATCGCGATGAAAACGGCAACGGCGTGGTCACCAGCTTCGGGTACGACGGCAGCCACCGCACCGTCGTTTCCGATCTTCCCGCGCAAGGCGACAACAGCCTTACCGACATTACCGTGAACCCCACCAACGGGCGGCTCTTCTTCGCGCTCGGCTCGGCGACCAACAGCGGCGTGGTGGGTGAAGACAACTGGCAGGTCGGGTGGGTGCGCGACTACCCCAAGTTCTGCGATATGCCGTGGGATGTCGGCAAGAAAAATTCGTACCTCAAGCTGCTCGGCTACCGCTTCAGCACACCCAACCCGCGCGCGGGCTTGGGACAGGATGACATCGTCGTCACCGGACCGATGCAGCCGCTGGGCACGAGCAACCAGAGTCGCGTCCGCGAAACCGACAAACCCACCAGCGCCATTTACTCCATCTCCCCCGAAGGCGGCGACCTGCGCGTGGAAGCCCACGGCATCCGCCTGGCGCGAGGGCTTCGCTACAACGAATTTTACCGGCTCTACGCCACCAACAACGGCATGGAACTGCGCGGCACGCGCCCGATCCTTAACGACCCCGACGTGATGGTCCGCGTCGTTAGCGGAACGTGGTACGGCTTCCCCGATTACTCGGCCGATTTCCTGCCCATCACCGAACCTAAGTTCCAGCCGGACCCTTCGATGACGCTCCCCACCGGCTACCCCGACGTCAGCTTCACCATCGACCACGACGCCAGCGGCCTGATCCCGCCCGACCGCACAACGCTCCTGCAAGGCATCTTTTCCCCGCTGTCCGGCGCGGCCAAGTTCGATTTCGTGCCGACCAACGGGCCCTTCCGCGAATTCCGCGGAAACGCTGTCGTCGCACTCTCCGGCGACCGCTCGCCGTTCGCCACCAGCGGACAGAAATTGATCGGCCCGATCGGCTTTAAGATCGTGCTGCTCGACGTCGATGGAAAAGCCACCCGCGAGTTCATCCACAACACCAAGGACATGCCGGCCTCGATGATGGACGGAAATGTCGAAGCCCTGGAGCGCCCGGTCGATGTGAAGTTCGGCCCGGACGGTGCGCTCTACATCGTCGATTTCGGCAAGATGCAACTTCGCGACGGTAAGGAACGCATCACCTCCGGAACAGGCAAGATTTTCCGCCTAGTCGCGAAGCAAGAACCGGCAGCGCCGTAGCATTAGCGAAGAGCCAATCATTTTAGAACCGAACGAAGTGAGGCAATTCTCCCTCGCCCGGTACTCCGGGAGAGGGCGGGGTGAGGGTTCTGCCGCGATGCCCGATTCGTCCAAGATCGGTGAGACGCCACGGACGCAAAACTCTTCTTAACTCAAAAATCGATCGACCCGGGCGAGAGAACCCTCACCCTACCCTCTCCCGGAATACCGGGAGAGGAAAAAAGCAAATCCGCATCATCGACGCGGATGAATCATCTCGCACACCGCCCGGCCGGTCTGTCCGCCGAAGGTTCCTTCGTACGATAGCCGCTGCCAGCGCGGCCTCGACGCCAGGAGCTTTGGCTTGCGGAGAATCATGTCAGATATCGCTACGCGGCTCGGGTACGGCGCCCGCCACGGCACGCGGCGATGGATGTCCATCGACGCGGCGGTCACCTCAAGCTCTCGGGCCGCATCAGGCGTCAGGTCGACCAGGCGGATCGCGGCCTGTGCCTGGCGATCCACCAGCGAGACAATATGAAACGCCAGCACGCGCTGCCCGATGAAAAGCCGCCCGCCGAACCAGTTGCGGATGTCATTTTCGATCGGCCCGGCGCCGAAATAATGGTCGCGATAGCCGACGCCTTTGAACGGCGAGGATTTCCCTTTCGTCCAAATCGTGCCGGTCACGTCGCACCGCGCAGCGGGAATGATCCACTGATGATTCGCCTGCAGCGAAACGCTCAACGGCGCAATCGGCGGCGAGGCAAAAGCGAACTCGATCGCGGACCGCTTCTTGTTCCCCGCGATCACGTGAACGACACCGGTGTTATAGACATAAAACTCGTCCGGCCCGACGCTGACGCGAACCGCGTCATCCGCCGATACGAACGGCGCGACGGCACCGTATGTTTTCGGCTTTTTCCCGCGACGCGTGATGGTCAGACTTGAGTACGGAAAGTCCGCAGGCGTAGGCGGCGGATTCTGCGTCGGATTTTTCAGATATTTTCGATACGCCGCGAGATACCGCGGATGCAGCGGATAGCCGTCGTGAAAGGTGGCGGAGATTTCCGTCTCGCCATCGTCGCTGGCGGCGGCGAAGTTCCACCACTCGTACCCCCCGGGCGAACGCACGCGGTGCCACGCGTTGGCATTCGGCGGAGTTTCAAAGAGCGGGATCGTCGGCATGGTGAAAAATTCAGACCTTCTAAAATTGCCTTTGGCGTAGATCCGGCTGTGCCGGACATGCCCGGAACAGTTTTTGTAGGGCAGGTTTTAACCTGCCATTGCGCAAATAGACAAAAAGAAAAACGGCAGGTTGAAACCTGCCCTACGAAAACAGATCCTTCGGAATACCTCAGGATGACAATTCACCTAAAGTTGATCCGTTATACAAACTCTAAATGGTCCTCGGCATAGGTTCACCGGCGCGACGCCGCGCCAATCGCCATGCCGCCGGCAGTTGGCGGAATTTTTCCGCCGGCGATTGCGTCGGCGGGCCGGCGAAAACGTCGTAGTGCTGCCGCTCGATCGCGTGGAGTTGCCCCATCTGGCTCGCCACGATCGCTGATACCGCCAGCCGCGTGCCGTCGTCCGCGAGCCAGCTGATTCCGTCGGCCGACTCTTCAAACAGCTGATGCGCGCGGGCGATTTCGAACTTCATCAACTCGCGGAAGGGCTCGTTCACTATTCCGGCCGCCAGATCCTGCTGGCTGTATCGAAATCGCGCGAGATCTTCCAGCGGCAGGTAGATTTTTCCGAGGTCGCGGTCGGCCCGGATGTTCCGCAGGATGCTCGTGAGCCGAATCGCCTCGCCGAGTTGCATCGCTTTCTTGTGGCCGTCGCTGTGGGTGAAGCCCAGGACACTGCCGATGATTTCCGCGATCACGCCGCTGACGTTGTCGCAATATTTCCGCAGGCCGGTCCATGTTGCGAAACGCGTGACGCTCGCTTCCATTCGGCAACCTTCCGCCAGGTCGAGGAAGTATTGCTTGGGCACCGCGAACTCCCCGGTCGTGCGACGGAATGCTTCGAGCGCGTGTTGCGCTTCCGACCGCGATGCGACGGCCGGCAACTCAAGCTTGCCGTCGTAGATTTCGGTCAGCCGATCGCGAAACATCGCGAGGCGCGTTTCGAGTTCGTTCTCTTTGGCCGCTGATTCATCGGTCGGGGGCGGCGGGAGGGTTCCCAAATGTCGAGGCGAGACGACGGCCGGATGCTCTCGCAGGCCCGTACCAGTGTTGATCGCGTGATCGCCCAGACGGAGCGCCTCGCGGATCATGCAGCAGAACGCATAGACGGCAAACGTCGCCCGGCGCTTGGGCTTCGGGACGAAATATGACACGTAATAAAACCCGCCCGCGTTCCGCCGAGCAATCGTCGCCGCCGCTGCGAACGCGGGCTCGATTGCTTCATCGGATTGCGGATCAGTCGCGGCGGCGGTCATGCCGCCATCATTCTTGACGAACGCGGGAAATGCAACTCACGTCGGACAGAAAGGCAAAGAAGATATGAACACAGAGACACAGAGGCACAGAGAAGACAAAGGAAGAATATTTTCTGCTCTTCTCTGTGCCTCTGTGTCACTGTGTTCATCACAAACTAAAGCAACGTTCCGTGCAGGATGATCGACGCGACCGTGAAGTAAATAATCAGCCCCGTCACGTCCACCAGCGTGGCGACGAATGGCGCGGAGGAAGTGGCCGGATCAAACCCGAGCCGACGCAGGATGAACGGCAGCATCGAGCCCGCCAGCGAGCCCCACATGATCACGCCGATGAGCGAGAAGAGAACCGTCCAGCCGATGAGCATCCAGTGCGGGCCGTAGGCGGTTTGCTCGGGGTGAATGCCGGCCAGCTTCGCTCTGAGTGGCGCATCGGGAGACATGGCGGCCGGGAAAGTCAGAGGCGCGCCGGGCGGAATCGTACTGTTGCGCGAGATGAGGCTGCCAGCGGGAAACGTCACCGGCGCGTCGAGCACCACCGGCTGCGTAATGATCGTAGAGTTTTCGACTGCGCCTTCCGGCAGCTTGCCGGCCGACGTCTGGAAAAATCCGCCGACTGTCGGTACATGCGAGAGCCCTTGCCAAATCCCGATTCTTGCGAATCCGATGATGCCCAGGAACAAACCGAGCGCAAGGCCCGTGCGAATCTCCCGGCCGAACACGCGCCACCAGTCCTTCAGCTTCACTTCTCGCAGCGCGAGCGATCGGATGATAAGCGACGTTCCCTGCGAGCCGGAGTTGCCGCCGGAAGAAATGATCAGCGGCACGAAGAGCGCGACGACGGCCGCCTTTTCGATTTCGCCTTCGAAGTAGCCCATCGCGGTGGCGGTGAGCATTTCGCCGAGGAACAGCGCCGCAAGCCAGCCGCCGCGCTTTTTCACCATCGACCAGAAGCCGACATCAAAGTACGGCTTATCGAGTGCCTCGCTGCCGCCCATTTTTTGGATGTCGCTCGTCGCGCGCTTCTCGGCGTACTCGAGCACGTCGTCGCTGGTGAGAATGCCGAGCAGCTTCTGCTCCTTGTCCACCACCGGCAGCACCAGCCGATCGTACCGCTCGAACGCCTGAACAACGTCGTCGCCGCTCGCGGTGGCTTCTACGAAAACCGGTGGGCGGTCTTCAATATCGCCGACCAACATGTCCGGCTCGGCCAGCACGAGCGAGCCGAGTCGCAGGTCTTCCAGCAGGCGGCCGTGCTCGTTGATGAGGTAGATGACGGAAAGCGTTTCCTTGCCGCGGCCGGTTTTGCGAATGCGCTCGAGCGCCTCGCGCGCGGTGATGTCGGGCGGGAGCGCCACGTACTCGGGCGTCATGTACCGGCCGGCGGTGCGCTCGGGGTAGCCGAGCAGCGTGCGGGCCTCTTTGAGTTTCTCAGGCGTGAGCGTTTCCAGCAGTCGGCGGGTGACTTCGGCGGGGAGTTCTTCGAACAGCCGGGTGCGGTCGTCGGGCGCGATATCGTTCAGGATCGCTGTGATTTCCGGAGCGGAAAGCGATTCGACCAAGCCTTCCTGGTGATCGAGCGGCAGGTGTTCGAAAACCGTAGCCGCCCGTTCGCGCGGAAGCATTCGGAAGATGATCCCTTCGTCCTCGCTCGGCAGGTCGACGATCAGCTCGGCGATGTCGGCGGCGGGGATTTCCGTCAGCGCGTCGCGCAAGCCGTCCCAATCCTTGGCGGCGATGATTTCTTCGAAGTCGGCCTGGAGCAGTGTTCCGATCATAAAACCTCGGCGCGCGTGAGATGTGGTTGCCGGACCGAATGAGAAGATGGCAAGGCCGCTTGCCGCACCGCGGCGGTGAGATTTTCACCTCGCGAGACCGCAAGCGCCCCGAAAGTAACTCTGTGCCAACTCTGCGGAAGGTTTTACAGCCCCGTGAGCTGATTTTCCAGAAATGCGATTTGCCGGGCGACGTCGTGGTCGTCCACGCAATCCTTGGTGACGGTGCGAACGGCGTGCAGCACCGTGGTGTGATCGCGCCCGCCGAAGTACCCGCCGATTTCTTCGAGGCTGAACCGCGTGTGCCGACGGGCGAGGTACATGCACACCTGCCGCGGGAACGCGATGCTCTTGTGACGCTTCTTGCTCTGCAGATCATTCAGCCGCACGCTGTAGTACTTGGTGACGGCCTCGAAGATCTGCTGAACGGTGATGCGCTTCTGTTCCGGTGTGGCGGCTTCACCCAGGGCGGCCTTGGCGAGATCGAGATCGATATGGCCGTTCTGTAGAGACGCGTTGCCCTGGATCTTGGTGATCGCGCCTTCGAGCTCGCGCGTGTTGTTCTCCACCTTGGCCGCGACGTAGCAGAGCACGTCTTCCGGCAGAACCAATCCCCGCATACGGGCCTTCTTCTGCAGGATGGCGAGGCGTGTCTCGTAGCAAGGCTTATCGATCTTCGCGACCAGGCCCCAGTTGAAGCGGCTGACCAATCGTTCTTCCAGCTCGGGAATCTCACTCGGCGGGCAGTCGGCGGACAGGATGATCTGCTTGTGCCCCTGATAGAGCGTGTTGAACGTGTGGAAAAACTCCTCCTGCGTGCGATCTCGCCCGGCCAGGAAGTGGATGTCGTCGATCACCAGCAGATCCACATGGCGGTAGCGGAAACGGAACTGGTGCATGTCGTTGTTTTCAACCGCCAGAATGAACTGGTTGATGAAGCTGTCGCACGACAGATAAAGAATGCGCGCGTCATTCTGTTTCTCCAGCACGCGCTGGCAGATCGCCTGTAGCAGATGCGTCTTGCCCAGTCCGACTCCGCCATGAATAAACAACGGGTTGTAGGCGCGCCCCGGCGAGTCCCCCACCGCCAGCGATGCCGCATGGCCGAGGCGGTTGCACGGGCCGGTGACGAAGTTGTCGAACGTGTAATCCGGGTTAAGCAGCAGTGGCTGCTCCCCTTCATTAAAAACCCCGCCGCGCGGCAGGTTGTCGCAATGAAAGCTGACCGACACCAGCCGCCCGGTAACCGTCTGCGCGGCGGCCGTGAACGGTTGCTGGCACTGGCTCTGGCAGAAGTTGAGCTGCGCCGCGGTGAGGACCGTGACCTGGATCACCCCGTTGGTGAGTTGGCGCGGACTCATCTGATCGAACCAGACGCGGTTGAGCGTTGGGTGCTGCATCCGAACGGATTGCAGAATGCGTTGCCAAGTCGCCTGGTCGAACACCGGTGGTTCGATGGCGCGACGTGTCGAAGGCTCGCGTGCCGTGGGCGAGTGCGTCGAAATCATGAATTCTCTTTTTTCTTTAGACCGAGATTAAAGTGATCGAGGCAACCAGAGTTGAACGAACTCCACGCTCCTGCGAGTTGCCGCGCGGACTGTAGCAGATCACTCACTACAACCCAAAAACTTATTTGCTGAATGACAACAGTACGCATTCGTGCGCGATGCGTTCGAACAATTAAAAGAAATCTTTGTGTTCATGTCGCCCACCAGTTTGAAATTCCGCCACGCGAAAAACCACGAAGTGTCCATCGCATACATGTCACAGTTTGATCGCGGGCGGGTATCATGCGCGCGAATTTTTCGGACGCAAGCGACCGAAAGACTAACACGCAAAAAATGGGTGGAACTACCCAGAGAATTTTGTTTTCGTCAGATCGATTCCGTTTTTTTTGCGCTGCCCTTGAGACCCAGCAGACCCATCACCTGCTGAAGATCGCTCCATACCGCCGCTCGTGTTTGCGGCGTGTAACTACGCAATACGTAAGACGGGTGGTAGGTCGGCATGATCTTGAGCCCGCGCCAATCATGAAATTGGCCGCGCATTTTTCCCATCGACAGATCGAGCTGCAAAATAAATCGTGTGGCAGGCAGGCCGAGCGTCACGATCACTTTCGGGCGCACCGTCTCGATCTGCTCCATGAGATACGGCGTGCAGGCTGCGGTCTCATCAGGCATCGGTGCGCGATTATTAGGCGGACGACACTTCACGATATTTGCGATGTACGTTTGCTCGCGCTGCAAGCCCATGGCGGCGATCATCTTATCGAGCAGCTGTCCGGCCCGCCCAACAAACGGGCGGCCTGAGAGATCCTCATTCTCGCCCGGGCCTTCACCAATGAACATGAGTTGCGCGTCTACATCGCCTTCGCCGAAGACGGTTTTCGTGCGCGTCTCGCAGAGCCGGCATTTCGGGCAGCCGCGGACTTGCGATTCATCGAGTTGCACGAGTTTGGTCTGTTTTTTTTCTTTCGAAAGGATCGGCGCGGTGAACGGCGACAAAAGAATCGGCTGCACGACAGGCGTTCTCATCGTAGCGTCATAATTCGCCGCCGGTTGCTGCGTAGGACGGATTTGCGCGCGCGGCGGGACAGCGGCGCGAGTCTCAACTGTGGCCCCCAACTGAACTTCAGCGCCATCCGGTTGACCGGAGCTGCGGATCGACTCCAGGCCGAACGCGCGCTCCGCGGAAAGAAAAAGTCGCAAACGTGGATTCATGATCAGAATGCTCGCCGCGCATCGTAGAAAAAAAATATTAAATTGACATGCCGCAACGAAGTTTTTCTTGACTCACGTGAAAAATCGCTAGAATGTATTTCGTACAGAGCCACCCCGGTCCGCAATGGCGGGTGTTAGAGCGAGGCAAGTCGCCGAAACTCAAAACACACCGTAGCGTGCCGAGGTGGCTTTTTTGTTTTTACTGGTCACTGCGTTTCGTAGCCACGAGCACAAGCTCGTGGGTTGAAGACCACGAGCTTGTGCTCGTGGCTACGAATCAAGATTTTTTTGGAGAATCAATATGGCTCACGACAACAAATCACTCAACACCACGCCCATGAAGGCCGGCAACACCGCCGCCAAACAGGCGTTTCTTGCACTCGGCACGATCGATCACATCGACATCACCAAAAACGCCGGCATCCTGCCCGTCGTCGAGGCGATGAAGGGCATGGCCTTCTCCGCCCGCGACCTCGGCCGCGCTTCGGAAATCTACGACCGCATGCTTAAGGACACCGACTGCGGCGTGATCCTCACCCTGGCCGGCTCGCTCATCTCGGCGGGCTTGAAAAAAGTCATCGTCGATATGATCCGCAATAACATGGTCGATGCGATCGTCTCCACCGGCGCGAACATCGTCGACCAGGACTTCTTCGAATCGCTCGGCTTCAAGCACTACATCGCCGCCGACGAACTCAAGAGCGGCGCGCACGACGGCCAGCTCCGCGACTGCGCTCTCGACCGCATCTACGACACGCTGATTGACGAAGAAGAGCTCCGCATCTGCGACGAAACCACGCAGAAGATTTTCGACGAGCTCGAACCCAAGGCCTACTCCAGCCGCGAGCTGACCAAGGCCATGGGCGAGTACCTCGACAAAAACGGCGGGCCGAAGTGTAAGGACAGCATCATCTATGAAGCGTTCAAGCGCGACGTGCCGATCTTCTGCCCGGCGATCAACGACTGCTCCGCCGGCTTCGGCCTGGTGGCCCATGCCGTCGCCCGCCCCGACAACCACATGAGCTGGGACGGCGGCAAGGATTTCTACGAGCTCACACAGCTCAAGATCAAGAACCCGACGACCGGCCTGCTCATGATCGGCGGCGGCGTGCCGAAAAACTTCACGCAGGACATCGTCGTCTGCGCCGAAGTGCTCGGCCACGACGCGCCGATGCACAAGTACGCGATCCAGATCACCGTCGCCGACGTCCGCGACGGCGCTCTATCCAGCAGCACGCTGAAAGAAGCCAGCAGTTGGGGCAAGGTCGATACCGTGTACGAGCAGATGGTCTTCAGCGAAGCGACGATCGCCGTCCCACTGATCGTCGGCTACGCGTACCACAAGGGTTCGTGGAAGGCCCGCACCGGCAAGCGCTGGGCGCAGCACCTGGAACCGGTGGCCGTTTAAGTTTTCCCTTTTTGATTTTAAAAATGAAGCAGCGGCGGTCGAAAGATCGACGCTGCTTTTTTATTTTCGTAAATAGGCGATGAACGATGCCCTACTCGTCATCCTGAGATACTCCGAAGAATCTGGCATCCATGTCAGGTCGGCTAGATCCTTCGGAGTACTTCAGGATGACGAGCGGCGACGAAATGCATTCCTAAACGTTACGTTGCCAGCGCAGCTTCCAGGAGTTCGCTTACTTCCCGCACGAATTTTCCTTTCATCCGCTTGCCGTATTCTTGAACGCCGCCAGATGCGAGCGGGCCGGTGACGTGTGGGTTGCCGGGTTTGGCCTGGCCCCATTTTTCGAGGAACTCGCCGTTGTTGGTGTCGGTCCGCAGGAAATGGAATGCGGCCCCGGCGCGGTCCTTGTCGGTGCTGTTGCCGCGCGTGCAGTGCGGCGTGCCGTAGCAGAAGAAGAGCACGCCGCCGGCTTTCAACTCTACGGGTACGGCTTTTTTCTCATCGGGGAAGCAGCGGATGTGGTGATCGCTGTTCGGATCGCGCTGGTGTTCGAGCTTCTCGTTGAAACTATCCGGGATCACTTCCATCGTGCCGCTGGCCAGCGTTGCGTCGTGTACCGCGATCCACAACGCGGTGCCCTGCATGGGATTTTGCAGCTTGAAGTAAGCGTTGTCCTGGTGCCAATTGGTTCCCGCGCCGTCTTTGGCGGGCTTGAGAAACACTTGGTCGAGATGCAGGCGGGCCGGCTCGCCGATCAGCGCGGTGATGGCGGAGACGACGCGCTCGTCAAAGGGGAGCGCCTTGAACAAGTCGCTCTTGTCATACATCGGGCACAACTGGAGGTTGCGCACGGCCGTGGAAGTGGTTTTGCCATCGCCGGCGGTGGAAACATTGCGAACAAGGCCTGTGCGCTTGAATCGTTCGATCTCCAGCTGCATGGCCCGGGCTTCCTGGGGCGTGAAGAATCCGTTGACGGCAACATACCCGTGCTCCTTGAAGAATTTCACCTGATCGGCAGTCAATGACACGCGTGCTCCTTGGTTGCGGTGCGAGAAGTATGGCTTTCGATCGCGGCGGATGCTTTAGCGGGCGTGGAATGTCTTGTCGCTCGGGTGGAAACTGCCGCGAAGGCGCAAGCGACTCCGCCGCCCGATCGACTGCGACAGCTCGCTTGCGGCTTCGAGGACATCGTCATCCTGAGGTACTCCGAAGGATCTAGCTGACCGCCTCGGAAGGCTGGATCCTTCGGAGTACCTCACGATGACATCGAGGACAATGTTGCGATATAGACGACGGTGAAACGCTTTAGCGGAATGATTTGCCTGAAAACCCGCCGTTTCGCCAGTCCGTTGGCGAAACGCCGAACTGCTTGCGGAACGCTCTCGCAAATTCGTGCTGCCGGCCGAAGCCGACGCGCTCGGCGATTTCTTTGATGCTCAGAGAGGATTCAAGCAGCAGGTTTCGTGCTTGGTGCAGGCGCAATCTTGACCACAGCCTCGCCGGTGAATCGCCGGCCAGCTTTTTGAATCGATGCCGTAGCGAATCGTAATTCGGAATCTCCGCCTTGAGCTGCGCCGCTAAACCCGCCGGTTCGCCGACGTAGTCGTGGATGATCTGCCACATCTGCAGCAGATCCGCGTCGGCGAATTTTGGTGTAGGCGCGCCGCCCGATTCGCCGCCGCTCCATCGGCCGACGGCGATGAGCAGCAATCGCAGCCACGCGGATTGGGCGGCCTCGTCGGCGCCGCGGGGGAGCGTGCGTTCCATTGCGATCTTGGCATGAAATGCCTTGAACGATTCGATCTGCTCCGGCGAGAGTCGCCAGATGCGCCGGGCCGGGTCATCACTCACCAGCGACGGCACCGCCGCGTAGAGCGAGTCGTCGCCGTGATAGTGCAGTACCCACAGCCGCGGCGATTGCTGCGGGGAGTTCCAATACCCGTGCGATTCGTCGCGGCGAAAAAGAAAAAGCGTGCCCGGCGCGGCAGGTTGCTTCTGCCCGGCGTGGCCGATCGTGGTGAGTGTTTGGTCGATCAGACAGAGCTCATCGAACGGGTGGGTGTGCCAATCGCACTTGCCGCCGGGGTCGGTGCGCGAAATTCCCATCGAATCCGGAATCGGCAGGAAGATGGATGGAGGTTTCGTCGGCAAGCGCTCGAAACGGTGGGTAGTGTGTCGGTCCGAATTTCACGCCGGTCGCCGTGCGGCCGGATTCTTTACGCGTGCATCCCGCGAAGCGGATTCCGGCCGCACAGCGACCGGCGTGGGAAACGTCATCGGTGGCAATTCTACAACCGATGTGACTTAAACCGACGCCAACTGCCGTTCGGCGACGGCCATGCGGAGTTGGGCCAGTGCGTAAACCGCCGCCTCGCGTTCGCAAGCGCCGATGACCGTGCCGTGCCGCTCGTCGGCAGTGTGCGACGGATCGAGCGGCTCGCCGATCGGCGCCCACGTGGCGCGGTAACAGCTGAACATCAGATTGTGCTTGATCGCCAGCTCCATCCCCGCCCTCGCAAATTCCGCCTGCACGGCCAGCACCGACGGAAACATCCGCCCGCTGATCGACGTTTCGCAATCGAGATGGTCCGAGGCATTCCATCCGGCTTCCTGGAGGCGATCAATGGCATAGTCGAGATTCATAGAAGTCTCCGTCCGCTGAAGCTGCAAGATTTGATCTATCGGCTATCCGCCCGAGTGAAGCGGGAAATAATGATAGTAAGTCGAGGTAGAAAAAACACGCGGAAAGTGATTTCATCGATTTGGCCAGGAAAATCGGCGTGTTTTTCGCGTTTTTCCTTCGACCAGGCGATCGCTGCTCAATTCTGCGCTCGCCCGATAAGCTGAAATGGGGTATGATTCGTGACTCTTCTGGAGGAGAGAAATACTCATGCCGACTGCACCTAAAGGGCCTTCGTCTGAACCGCGCGTGCCTTATACACGATCGCGCCACCGATCGATGAGTCACGACACCGCCCATGCCGATGAAAACGCCCCGCATCACGAGCCGCCGGCACATCCGCTGATTTCGCGCGGTCCGGTGCCGCTGATTGCGACCGACGCCCAGCTCGCCGCGCTGATCGCCGAGCTTCGCGCCGCCGGCAGCTTCGCGTACGACAGCGAATTCATCGGCGAGTTGAGTTACGTGCCCAAGCTCTGCCTGATCCAGGTGGCTACGAGCGCGCAGGTGTCGCTGATCGACCCGCTCGCGAAAATCGATCTCAACCCATTCTGGCATCTCCTGGCCGACCCGTCGGTCGAGAAAATCGTTCATGCCGGGCAGCAGGATGTGGAACCGGTGGTGCGATTCATCGGCAAGCCGCCGACGAATCTGTTTGACACGCAGATCGCCGCCGGGTTCATGGCCATGCCGTATCCGGTTTCGCTTTCGAAGCTAGTGATGGAACTCGTCGGCGCGAAGCTTGGCAAGGGCCTCACGTTCACGCACTGGGACCAGCGGCCACTCTCGAATCAACAGCTCCGCTACGCCGCCGATGATGTTCGATACCTGCCGGCCATCCGGTCGATCATGGGCGAAAAGCTGAACGCGCTCGGCCACTTCAACTGGGCGATGGAAGAGTCGGCCTCGATCTGCGACGCGGGGCTTTACCAGTTCGATCCCGATACGCAGTACCTTCGCGTGCGCGGCAGCGGGTCGCTTCAGCCGAAGCAGTTGGCCGTGCTGAAGGAACTGACAATCTGGCGCGACGGCGCCGCCCGCGAAGCCGATTCGCCGCCGCGCGCTTATCTGAAAGATGAGATCCTCATCGACTTCACGCGCAACGCGCCGCGCACGATCGACAAGCTCGACCGCGTGCGCGGCCTGCCGCGGCCGATCGAGCAGGAGCACGGCCAGGCGATCATCGACGCCATCACCCGCGGCCTGGCCACGCCGGCAGACAAGTGGCCGATCGTGAAAGACACCGAGCAGTCGCCCGCCGACCGATTCCGTTGCGACTCACTCTGGGCGCTGGTGCAATGCCTGGCCAGCGGTCGCTCGATCGACCCGAGCCTGCTCTGCAGCCGCCCGGAAATCGCAGACGTCTACCGCCACGTCACGCAGAACAATTCCCCCACCCCGCACCTGCTCACCGGCTGGCGCCGCGAAGCCGTCGGCAATACGCTGCTGGCGATGATGAACGACGGCGCCCAAACCCGCCTAGCGTTCCGGGACGGACAGCTCACGCAATTGAAGGACTGACCATGCCTATCTACGAATACACCTGCAAGAAATGCCACGAGACGTTCGATCACTTAGCTCGCACGATGAGCGCAATTGATAGCAAGGTGAAATGCCCGAAGTGCGAATCGCTAGATACTGCAAGGGCGCTCAGTGTTTTCGCAGTCCGCGCAGACGGAGCAAAATCTGAATCTGCGCCATCGTGCGGGCGCTGCGGTGGCGCACCCGGTTCGTGCGGAATGTAAATCTACCTGCTAAAGCAGGCAGACCGCGAAACTTTCTGCGCGACCGAGCGTCACGCGACACTAAGTCCTAAGTCCTAAGTCCTAAGTCCTAAGTCCTAAGTCCTAAGTCCTAAGTCCTAAGTCCTAAGTCCTAAGTCCTAAGTCCTAAGTCCTAAAAAAGAGCGACCCGTT
>JBBQNK010000017.1:0-88162 GCA_038329865.1 Tepidisphaerales bacterium
GGCCTCTGGCGGTGTTGTTACTGGGTTTAATTGGTCGACCCAATCCCGGCGCTTTGGGGGCTGGGGGTGGGGGGGTGGGGCCTGGGCATTACACCCGGCCCAGGCCCCACTGCGCACTGCCGACTCTCATGCCGTCTTCAGCTTGCCTTCGATGTAATTCACGATCGTGTCGACGGTGAACTGCATCTTGTTGATGTCCGGGTCCTTCTCGAACTCGGTGAAATCCATGTGCGGCATGCGCTTCCTCAACTCGACCATGCCTTCGGGCGTCACGCGATCGTTCTTGACGAAGGCGGCGTTGGTGAAGATGTCCTCCGGGAACATCTCGCCGCGCGGAATCTTGAACGGCCGGGCGGGGTCGGTGGTGAACGCCTTCTCCAGGCGGAAGACGATGTCGAGGAAGTCGATGCTCTCGGCCCCGAGATCTTCGCGCAGCGTGGCAGTGGGTGTGACTTCTTCTTCATCAACGCCCAGCGCATCGACCAATACGCCCTGCACTTTTTTGTAAACTTCGTCGCGAGTCATCGCCATAAGAGTGTCCTTTGTTCCGGCACGTTCGTGCCGAGCGGTTAGATCGCCACGCGTCCTTGTTGGAGGACCGCCCAGCGGTTTTTTGTGTGTTCGAGCAGCCGCGCGTCGAGATGCGCCAGCGCCGGCTGCTTGTCGCCGAGATTGAAGTACGCCAGCTCGAGCTTTGCGTGCAGCGCAGTCATCTGGCCGACGTACCCGATGGCCTTGAACGACGCGCCGGCCTCGGTGGTTTTTTGAAAATCGACTTCGACCCGCAGATCGCTCCCGGGTGTTACGAAGTGGCCGTACTTCACGTTGCGGGCTTCCTTCAGCACCGCCATCGATCGACCGAACTTCGTGCGGTGGTGCATCAACCAGCCGGCCGCCTGCGTGAGGGCTTCGAGCATCATCACGCCGGGCAGGACGGGAAACGTCGGGAAGTGGTCGGCCAGGTATTCTTCCGCCAATGATACGCTCTTCACCGCCACAATGCGTTCGTCGGAGAGTTGCTCGATTTGATCGATGAGATTGAATTTCACGCGTGCTGCGGCCGCTATCCATGGGGCCAATCCTATCGCGGGTTTTATCGGTAGCCGCGCGGGATTGCAAGGGCGACCGCGGGTTTACGCGGCATTTCAGGGGCGGAAAGATACGCCGAACCGATCGCCTTAACCGGCGACGGCTTGCTCGCCGGCAGTCAGCACCTCCTGCGGCGCGGGGCGAGCGAATGCGTATCGGCGCGGGTCCATCGATCGCAACGCCAGACCGAATTCGCGCCGAACAGAGAGCCAGTACCGAATGATTCCGAACCCGCCGGCGCGCAGAACATTCTTGTGCTTCAACCACACCACGCCGCACGCCGTGCTCATCGCGAGCCGGTGCATGAGGTGGGTGGCGATCAGCGCGACCCGGCCGCGCGATTGCCGCATCAGCGCAAGCCGCTCGGTTTGAAATTGTATGTGCAGAATCTCGTCCTGCAGAATCTGCCGGCAGAGTGTTTGAAGAACCGGCGAGCGCGTGGCGCGGAGCAGGGCATCGTAATACACGCGCGCGATGATTTCCGCCGTCACCAGCACGCCTATGGAAACTTCCAGCCCGGCGAGCTTGCGCATCCAGCGAAAGGCGCCGTCGGCGGCGGTCTTGCTGACGCGCGGGATCCCGGCCAGGTCCATCACCCGGCCGAGGTCGCGGGCGTGGCGGTGCTCTTCGGCGATGAACAAACCTTGCGCGACGATGTAGCCGAGGTCGCCGGATTGATGGGCGTACTCGCGGGCCATCTTCGCGAAGGTTTTGCCTTCGGAACTTTCGCCGAGTTGGAATTCCTGAATCGACGCGGCGATCGTCAGATGCTCATCGTGACTCAGGTTCACGCCAATCTCCCACGGGATAGGCAGCAGTCGCTCGGCGTTCGAGCGGAAATACTCGCACCAATGCTCACAGGATTGCGGTTGATTCGAATCGCAGAATTTAGTTCCATCACACATCGGAGAATCCTTTCTAAAGAGATGACAGTTCCATCAGCCGTGTAAACTTTTGACGATCAATTCCCAGACCACGACGTACGCATTGCCCCACGACTCGGCCCGGAAGAATTCCGTCTTCACGCCGGGATGCCCAATGAACGGCCGGAGCAGCCAGCCCATCTGAATGCCGACGAACGCGTAGATGACGAGCCAGCATCGCAGCAGCAGGCGGTGCCGCGCGTCGCGCGCGATCAGCGGGCGGTAGAGTCGGCGAAGCAGCCACTGAGCGGCGAGTGAAGCGAGCGCGAACATCAGCGCGTTGAACAAAATCGCCCGCTCGTACACCGCCGACGACGCGTACCAGAACGCGGTGATCGGCGCGAGTGACGCCAGCACGATTGTCAGCCCGGCTTGCGTAGCCGCGACTGATCGCAGAGCGAGTTTGAAATCGTCGCGAACGCCCATCAGCGTGTTGAGCACGAAAAAACTCGGCAGGCTGATCGCGAAAGTCGCCAGCAGGAGCAGCGGCATTTTCAGCGACGAGTAAAGCATCTGCCGGCCGCGGAGATGGCCGTCGACGCTGAAGGAGCCCATCACCAGGCCGTAGGTGATGCTGAAGATCACGATGATCGACAGCAGCGTGCGCAGCGAAGCCGGCCGAGCGCGGAGCACGCCGGCGGGGTGATCGAGCCATCGCAGCGGCCGGGATAGGAGTGGAGAGATCATTCATTTTGCCTCGCGCGGTGCCTCGAGTGGAATTGGAATCGCTCATCGCCGACTGATAGCGGATCAAAACCTCCAGCCGCTGCGGTGGTTCTTGTCGCCGGAGTCGATTAATTTTCCGAACGTCTTCACGACGCCTTCGAAGAAGTTCGACTCGCGCGGCCGCAGCCAGGTGAACGGCTGATTCGGGTTGCCGATGAACGGCCGAAGGTCCCAACTCATCTGCGCCCCGACGAGTGCAAAGACGATCAGCCAAATCCGGAAGACTTTCTTCACGTGCTTGCCGAGCGGATCGGGGGTTGCATGAACCAGCGCCCCGAGCGAAGCCGCGGCCGGCACCGGCGGCGGCCCACCCACGACCACCGCCGGGCCGGCAAGTTCCGGCTGAATGATTTGTTCTTCGCTATCCACCACGCGAGTCAATCGATGTAACGTCTGCAGCAGGAATCGCAGTCCGAGCACGCCTGATATGCCGAAGACCGCCACGTTGAGCAGGATCATGAACGGGTAGCTCGTCGTGCTGATCGAGAAGAAGGCGACGATCGTGCCGAGCGATGCGAGCACCGCGAGCATCACTGCGACCGACGCGGTAAGCAGTCGAATGACCGAAAGCATTTTCAATCTTGAGCCGACCAGCGCGTTGAACGTGTAGAGCGACGGCACGGTGATCACGAGTGTGAGCAGGAACAACGCCGGCACTTTCACCATCGATGCGGGGATTTGCTTCCAACGATCTGTCGTTCCACCCATGACCGAAAACAACCCCATGCACGCGCCATAAAAGATGCCAAGCACATCGATGACGACGGCAAGCCCGAAGATCGGAACCCGCAGCGTTCCGCCGGCGAGTTCCTGCGGCTTGGTGGCTTCGCCGCGGAGGATTCGGTCAAGATGTCTGAGCCATGTGAGCATAAAGTCTCCGAAACTTTAGAATATAGAGTCAATGTCGAAATAAAAATCAGCCTGCAGCAACGTTCGCCGGGCCGATACCCTTTACGCCGCTGGCGCTTTTTTTGCCCGCGTTGGCGATCACCTGTTCCAGTTCATGGATGTACTCCGCGAACCGCTCGCGGCCGGCGTCGGTCATGCGGCAGAGCGTTTGCGGACGGCTCTTTTTCATGCTCTTCCAGACTTCGACCAGGCCAGCTTCCTGCAGGATCTGGATCTGCCGCGAGAGGTTGCCGTCGGTCAGCGAGCAGAGTTCCTTCAGATCGTTGAAGACGATTCCCTGCGCGTGCCCCATGAGCGAGGAGAGAATGCTCAGGCGCGAGCGCTCGTGCATGAGGCGGTCGAGCCCTTCATAGGCGAACTGGCCCGGCGGATTGTTCGTGGGTTTTCTAGGCAAGCCCATGGGCCACCTCCGTCGCTGGACGCTCGAGCGTCCACCACAACACACCGGCTGCGAGGAGTTGACCGACGCCGAACGTGAGTCCCATGACCCACGGCGAAAATGCTTCAACGCCTTGGAATTTGGCGAGAATCAGCAGGCCGGCCAGCATGTAATATCCGCCGACGATCGCAGTCGCTCGCGGCAACAGACGGCGAGAGGAGAAAACACCCAGGCTCAGACAGATCGCCCACAGGCCGGGGAGCAAAACGGTTTTTTGAAGGTCGAATCGAACGAATACAAAGGTGAGCAGTGCGCCCGCCACCAGGGATGGGATTAACTGCTCCATCGCATGAACCGCCAGCTCGCGCTGAACGGAAGAACCAGACTGCCGGCAGCGATCGAAGATCGCCAGCGCCGCAGCCCCGATGCAGACGAGCCCGGCGATGAGCCAAATATCAAGGAAGCGATCGACGGCCTGTTCCGGGTGCGGCAGCAGAATTTCCTGTGCCTTGGCGGCCGCGAGAGCGACGCAGCCGGAGAAGGCGGTGGTCAACGCACGGTACCCGCGAAACACGCCGCCGCGGTGGGCGTGATGGCGAATGTCGGAAATCTGCGAGAGGGCGTCGCGAAGGTCCATGGCGTTGTTCCTTTCACTCTACGATGTAAAGTTAATCGGCTGGTGGGGGGATCGTCAAGGAATGCTATTGAGGATTATTTTTTCTTGATTTTACGTCCGCGTGAGATCGGACGCAGGCCGCAGGTCGCGCGGCCCCAATGGTTTGCGACTTTTTCAAGTGAAAAAGAGTGGGTTCGGAAAGGGACGATAAGGTACAAAAAGGTACGGAAAGGTACGGAAAGGGACGGGTTCCGCCGGAGGCGTTCGGTTGGTAATTACGAAACGGCACGTCGCCATATCGACCGCTCCTAAGATGTCTGGACTGCTCGAAAAACGCAATCCAGTCATATCCTAACATATTACGAACAAAAGTCAAGACGGGTTCAGAAAATTATTTTGCAATTTCAGATTTTGGGGCGTTTCATCCTTCCATGAATCGCATGATAGTCTATCAATGTCATCCTGAGGTACTCCGAAGGATCTCGCTGACTGCGCGGGCGGCTAGATCCTTCGGAGTACCTCAGGATGACGAGATATCTGTAGGTGAAATGCTACAGTGGCACGGGCGGCCCGCCCGTGTTTTTCTTCTAATCAGAACCATGGGCGAGCCGCCCAGGCCACTTTTAGTCGGAATTAAAGCAGCTGAGCCGGGCCCCCATTACCTAGAAAGAGTCGAATGCTCGGCCCGTCGACTATTTGGATTACCAGCGATTCCGCACTCGCCTCTATGACGTTGTGCGTGCCCGCCATCACGCGCTGCACGTGGCCGCGGTTGTTGCTGATAGGGCCTTCGTAGTTCAAGTACGCGTTGCGATGATCGGCCAGATACTCCATCGGCGAACCGTTTTTGATGGGCCATTCCATCGCCCGCCAAGTCGCCAGCGGCGAGCCGGGCGACGTTTCGAACATCAGATCGAAGTGCGGATTCGCGACGCCTTCATGACGGAGGACGACGTATCGCAGAAGGGGCTCGGCCATACCTTGTTACCACGAAGCAACGAAGCAACAAAAAAAGAGATTAAGACAAGCAAGGTCAATCGACGCTTCGTTGCTTCGTTGCTTCGTCGCTTCGTGGTTCATTCGCATTCTAAGCGATCAACACTGGCGGCGGGACGTAGCCGCTCTTTACCGTGCCGGCGGGGTCGGTGCTGCTCTTTAGATCGCACGGGTGCGCCTCAGCGCCGAGGTTCCAGTCGAGTGCGTAATCCATCGCCAGTTGGTTCAACTCCGCCTGCGAGAGGTTCGGCTTATCGCACGATTCGCAGGCTTCTTTAATTTCGGCTTCGTTCAAAAACGTGCCGGTGATGCTCGCCATGGCCGGCTGTTGCAGCAGCCACTTGCAGGCGAGTTGGTGGACGGTCATGCCGTGGTCGGTGGCGTAGTGGCGGATGAGTTCGAGCTTCTTCAGGCCGAAGATTTTCCACGACTGGTCGCGGAATTTGCGGTGGTCGTCCTTGCCGAGCGTGGTGTCGATCTTTACGACGTCTTTGAGAATGCTGCTGTTGTCGTGCACGCGCACGATCACACCGGCGCCGTACGCGCGGCTGATCTCGCAGAACTCGCGGCCGGGGTGCTGTTCGAAAAGGTTGTAGACGGTTTGAATCGCCTTCGCGCCGTGGTCGGCGACGGCGGAAAAGCCTTCTTCGCGCCAGCCGATGGCGGGGCCGAGGCTCACGCCCCAGGTTTTAATCTTTCCTTCGTCCTTCACCTTCTCCAGCTCGGCAAACATGTCATCGCGGAATTGCGGCAGCTTGATGTTGTGGGCCATGTACAGATCGAGGTGATCCGTGCCGAGGCGCTTGAGCGATTCTTCGAGGGCGAAGCGGAGGAACTTCGATGAGAAATCCTGCTTGCGTTCCTTGTGGCTGCCGGGCGTGCCGGGGTCGGTGTAGAAGTCGTAGCCGAACTTCCCGCCGATCTCGATCTGGTCGCGGCGGATGGTTTTGAGGAATTGGCCGAGGATGGTTTCCGCCCGGCCGTTGCCGTAGGCGTCGCCGTTGTCGAAGAAGGTGATGCCCTGGTCGAGGCTGAACTTGCAGAGTTCGACGGCGCGATCTTCGGTGTAATGGCCCCACCAGTCCACGCCGAAAATCCAGCAGCCGAGTGCGATGGCGGATACTTCAAGATCAGTCTTTCCGATGTGACGACGTTGCATGAAGTCGATGATAAGACAATGGGGGTGAGATGAAAAGATCGGGCGGGTCTGCTGACGGAAAAAATGAAGAGACCGCGAAGAGCGCGAAGAGTCAGAGAAGGGCCCGAAGGAAAATCCTATACAATTTTAATTTATTTCGCGTTCTTCTCTGACTCTTCGCGCCCTTCGCGGTCTCTGCTCCGGATTCGAAGGTCAAAAATCATTCCACGAAAAAACCGGGCCTTCGCATGTATGCTTGGAACCCGGTAGTTGAGATCAGAATCAGTTTCCTCAGATGATCCGGGCTCGTTTCAGCCCGCGAAAACCTGCGATCGAGGCCAGGAGCAGCACGCACGCCCAGCCTTCCGGCGGTAGCGGCAGCAGCACCGGGCCTTCCTTGGGCGGGTCTAGCGTGCCCGGCGATGGTGTCGCCGTTACTTCAATGGCCTTGGGCTTATAGACAGAGAACCAATCGACCACCGGCGTCGTCGTCGACGTTCCGCCAACGGATTCACGTTGGATTTGCTGTACAGGATTTGTCGGCTGAGCTTCAACACCTCGCTCAGCGAAAACGCCGAGCAGCGCGAAGCACGCAAAAGCACCCACTAGGAGGCGCATAATCTTCCTTACCCTTCAACAACAACGGTCCACGAGATAACTGGTTTTACAAATGTCCGTTCGACAATGCCCTGTCGATTACGTCCAACTCACCGATGTGTGACCAACAACAACGACGTCTGGTTGGTTATGTTTTACCACCCAGATCGGAACAGGTTCAATATTTTTCGAAGTTAGAGACCCGGCTAGGGGAAATCCTTAGACAAGCTGCGTAATCTATAACGCGTAGAACAGGCGGGAGGACTCAGCAAACGCGGCTATACGAGCTTAAGCGAGTCGTACATCTGCTGATTGCTGGGTTGCTTGGCCAGCACGTCCAGCAGGCTCTTCATCGCCTGTGGGCCGGGCAGATTGAGCAGGTGCCGGCGGATCTGCCGGGCGGCGGCTAACTGCTTGTCGGATAAAAGCTTTTCTTCCTTTCGCGTGCCGGATTGGGCGATATCTAATGCCGGGAAAATCCGCTGATCGGAGATTTTTCGATCCAGCGTCAGCTCCATATTGCCGGTGCCTTTGAACTCTTCAAAGATGACCTGATCCATTCGGCTGCCGGTATCGATCAGGCACGTCGCGATGATGGTGAGGCTGCCGCCGTTCTCGATCTTGCGGGCGGCGCCGAAGAGGCGCTTGGGGATTTCCAGGGCGCGGTTATCCAGCCCGCCCGACATCGTCCGCCCGCCGCCAGGCCCGCCAGTGTTGAACGCCCTGCCAAGCCTCGTGAGCGAATCGAGCAGCACCACGATGTTCTTGCCGTACTCGACTTGTCGTTTGCAATGCTCGATCACGAGCGTCGCGAGGTCGAGATGTTTCTCGACGGTGTTGTCATTGCTCGAAGCGTAGACCGTGCCCGGCACGTTGCGCTTCATGTCGGTGACTTCTTCAGGGCGCTCGTCGACGAGCAACAGCTTCAGTTCCACTTCGGGGTAATTCGCGTGAATTCCCTTGGCGATGTTCTGCATGAGAATCGTCTTGCCGGTCCGCGGCGGGGCGACGATGAGGCCGCGCTGGCCAAAGCCGATGGGGGCGAGAATGTCGATCGCGCGAGTGGTGAATTCCTTCGGATCGTGCTCGAGCTTGATCATCGGCTCGGGATCGAGCGCGGTGGCGTCGTAGAGCGCAACGGTGTCATGATAATCGTCGGCGGGGCGGTCCATGATCGTTTCAAACCGATCGAGCATCCGCCCGCGGGGCTGGCCTTTGAGCAGCAGACCTGGCCGGAGTTTCTGCTCGCGGATCACGGCGCGCGGCACGGTGAAGTTGCCCTTGATCGCGCGCAGCGGGAACAGCGGATCGCGCAGCTGGCCGTCCTGGCGCTCGTCGGGGAGATGGAGAAGGCCTTCAATGTGTCCGTTGGTCATGGAGTATTTGCTTCGATGTTGGTTGGGACGATTTCGACGATCACAAAAGCTCTTCTCAGTAATTGGGCATCTGCGAGAGCCTTTGCAATCGCAGTTTCTGCTTCTTCTGCCGTGAGGCCGCCAACTTTGATCGGCCCTGGCAAAAAAGCCATTCTGATCGATCCTGCGTTGGAAACGCGGACATAGGTTAGCGTATCGACGCTAACGCCGACCAAGTCGCCGATTGTCACTCTCAGCAGGTCACCTGGCCTGATTCGTCCGTCGGTGACGGCGAGTGCGGGATACGTCGTTGGTCGCAGATCGGCCGTAACCGTCGCGGGCTGGCGACAACACCCCGCAATAACCATGGCCGACGAAACGAGAAAACCAACTCGTGCGAATGTCATTCGCATTTAAGCCAATCTGAGTTTCGATCGAGAAACCGCCTGTTACCGCCCCGTGCAGATCAGCCCTGCTCCGCTTACAATAACCGATCTAACCACATTTGCTACACGGAGACGCCATGGAAATGCTCGCCAAACTGCAGGAAGACATGAAGGTCGCGATGAAATCCGGCCAGAAGGATCGGCTGACGGTCATTCGCATGCTGATCAGCGACGTGAAGAACATCGACTTATCCCCGACCAAACCCACGCCATTGCAGGCGGTGGAGTCGTATGCGAAGAAGTTGCGCAAGAGCGTGGAAGAGTACGAAAAACTGAACAAGCCGGACGAAGTCGCCAAGCTCAAGAGCGAGATCGCGATCGTCGAGGAATACCTGCCGAAGAAAGCGTCGGCGGCGGAGACGGAGCAACTGGTCGACGCGTTCCTGGCCGGCAAGCCGTTCGGCGAGAAGCAGCTCGGGCAGGCGATGGGGATGTTCATGAAAGCCCACGGCACGCAGGTGGATGCGGGCATCGCGAGCGGGCTGTTGAAATCGAAGTTGGCGGGGAAATAAACTTGGTGCGTATTTCGTAGCATGGGCTATCAGCCCATGTGCAGAACGCGAAAACCTGGGCTGAACGCCCATGCTACACAATCGAAACATTACAAGGAGATTCAACGATGAGCGATGTGATTTACCCGAAGGTCGGCACGCCGGCCCCGCAGTTTTCGCTGCCGTCGAGCACGGGCGAGACGATCGATTCGACGAAGCTGAAGGGCAAGGCGTTCGTGCTGTATTTTTACCCGAAGGCCGACACGCCCGGATGCACGAAGGAGGCCTGCGGCTTCCGCGACGCGATCGCTTCGTACAAGAAGCTGAATATCGCGGTGTTCGGCATCAGCCCTGATCCGGTGAAGGACGTGGAAGACTTCGCGAAGAAATTCGAGCTGAATTTCCCGCTATTGGCCGACGCGGACCATGTGATCTGCGAGAAATTCGGCGTGTGGCAGCAGAAGATCAATTACGGAAAAATCTACATGGGAGTGGCTCGAACGACGTTCATCATCGACAAGGACAGCAACGTCGCCCACGTGTTTGAACGAGTCAAAGCAGAGGGGCACGACCAGGAAGTGCTCGGCTGGGTGACGGAAAATTTGAAGTAAATCGTTATCACGGGCTTTGCTCGTTGATGAATCAGAATGAACTTGAATTTGCGGGTTAAGTGCAGTTAAATGCATTCGTCGCGAAGGATCGCGACGCGAAGAACCAGACGCTTTACATTAAGGGAGTGCCATCAATGGCCGCCAAGAAATCCAAAGCAACCAAAGCTAAGAAGACTGCCCCGCTGAAGAAGGTCGCCACGGCCGTCCGCAACACGCCGCTGCCGAAGGTGACCAAGAAGCCGATCGTGCTCACGACGGAAATGGTCGCCAAGCGTGCGTTCGAAATCCACGCCGGCGGCACGGGTGGCAGCGAGATGGATAACTGGTATCGGGCCGAGCGCGAACTCCGCGCCGGGCTCTGATTTTCTCCGGGAAATCACGCGTAAAATTCATTTCTCGAGGGTTGCCGAGGATTCATTTCTTCGGCAACTTGATGATCTAATGTCGCAACCGGGCTAGGATTGGGCATGGAAGATTCTCCGCCCAGCTCAGATTTGTCGGCGGATCTATCGGCCGTGCCCGTCTTTCCGTTGCCGAGCGTGGTCCTTCTGCCGACTGCGGTGCTGCCGCTGCATATTTTCGAGCAGCGGTATCGTGCGATGACCAAGTCCGCGCTGGCGGGAGATCGGCAGATCGCGATGGCGCTGCTCTCGCCCGGCTGGCAGAAGACGTACGCCGCTCGGCCCGCGATTGAGCCTGTAGTTTGTGTCGGCACGATCATCTCCTACGAACAATTGCCCGATGGAAAATACAATTTTCTTCTGCAGGGCCGGAGCCGCGCCCGCATCGTGAAAGAGCTGGCGACGAACGAATCCTTCCGCAGGCTGCAGCTGGAACCGATCATCGAAATCCCCGCCGACGAATCCTCGCTGATGACTGCCCGGCAGACGTTCAACGACGTCTTCGAATCCGGATTCCTCGCCGGCACCGCGCTCGGCCAAACGTTTGCCAAGCTCCTGAACAGCAAGATCAAGACCGTCGATATCGCCGATCTGATCGCCTTCAACTGTTTCGAGGACCTGCAACTGAAGCAGCAACTGCTCGGCGAAGGCGATGCGGCGCGGCGCGTTGAAATCGTGGTGCGCGATTTTCTTGCGCTCGAGCCTCCCAAGCCTTGGCCGCCGCCCGGCGCGTTTCGGAATCCCAGCGTGAATTGACCAATCCGAGCTGAGGTGTTGCCAGCCGGCCGATTTTCGCCAGAATGCGGCGTCGGATCGGGTTAGCCGCCTGCGCCAAATGGTCGACAGTCGGCGGCGGAATCTATGGAAGCGTTGCTCTCGAATGTGGTATTTTGCTTACGGGTCGAATCTCAACTCGCGTGCCGTCGCGGAATGGTGTCGGCATCACGGGTATCGCCCCCCTACGATGAAGACCGGCAAACCTGCCGTCCTCGATAACTACCGACTTTCCTTCCCCATCTACAGCGAATACTTCGGCGGCGGAATCGCCGACATCGTGTACGACCCCGGCAAGTACGTGGCCGGCGCTTTGTTCGATCTTTCGGAGAGTGATCTGAAAGTGCTCGAGCACAAGATCGATCGCAAGCTCGCCCCGGGTGATCGCGAGATCGGCGTGTACAAACGCATCGAAGTCAAAGTCGCGCCCCTCACCAAGGGCGAACCCGTGACGGCCATCACCTACCAGGGCGTGAGCGGCGAACGCTACCACATCCCGCCGACGAAGCACTACATGGATCTGGTCGTGCAGGGCGCGTACAGCTTCGGGCTGAGCATGATGTGGATCAGCTATCTGCAGAGTTTCAGCACGCAGGTAGGGCGAAAGCCGCGCGGGCCGTCGGGAACATAATTACAAAGGCTTTCCCCGCTTTAAAGGTGTAATCCGAATCGCAAAAGCGACATCGGCTTCTTCGTCGCTCGAAATCGTTGGGCCTTTGTAGTACGACACAAATGTGTCGCTTCCAAACGTATTGAGTGTCGGATTTTTGGGTTTGGTAGAACCCGTGAGTCCCTTTAGCGGATTATCTTTGTCGTGCGTCGAACTGCCCCCGCCGACAAACGTCTTGACGCGTACTTTTTCGGCCTCGAAAAGTAGTCCATCGAGCGGCTGAATTGATAAGAGAAAATCAAATTTTCCTCCTGCGGAATTGATCAGGCCCGATCCTCCGCTCAAGGGTTGAGGCTTGCCGCCCTTGGGTATCATTTCGCAACTTATTTCTGCATCTTTCATATCGGCCGGGATGGTAAAGCTGCACTTCCACACACTAATGTCTAGGATCCGCGCAAGCTCGTTCGCCGAGACGTCTGAACTGGTTTCGATCACCAAGCCAGTCGCCGCGGGCGGATTGGCTGCACGGGCGAAGAAAACGCCGGCGGCAGAGATCAAGCCAGTCACAATTAAGGAGCGAATCATCCATCGACTACGCATGTGAGTTCCCCTAACGTGTGAAGTTTGCCCCAGAATGACTAGGGGGTGCGGCGTCGTCAACTCGAAAGTGATTCGTCGACTACGACTTCCTCGCCACGATCTGCAAATGCCCCGCCCGCGCCGCGGAACTGGAATCCTTCGCCAATTCCGATTCCATCTTCAACAGCCGCTCCATCGCACCGGGTCGATCGAACAAAATCTTGTTCTGCCGCACCGGCAGGATTGTTTTGCCGGTGACAGCGATCACTTCAAACCCCGCGCGCTCGAATAATTTCGTCAGCCCGGCCGGCGTGAAAGTCGTCAGTTCGAAGCGTTCGCGTTCGTCGGCGGTCAGCCAGGCGGTTTTGCTGGTCTGTACGAATTCTTCCAGTGCGTCGAGGTTGCCCCGTTCGATGTAGTGGTCGAGGGCCGCGAGTTTATTGTCGGCCGTTGCGATTACCACGCCGCCGGGGGCGGTGATTCGGAACATTTCTCTGGCCGCGAATGCGGGGTTGGTGCAGATCGAAAGTGGGTCGCCCATCGCCAGCGTGAGCGCGAACGCGCTGTCGCGCAGCTCAGGCATGCTCACGATATCGCCGACCACGAGCGTCGCTTTCTTCGCGCGGGGGTTGCTTTCGAGCTTGCCGCGCACCTGCTCGATCATCGCCGCGGCGTGGTCGAGGAACGTCGTGGCGAAGCCGCTCTTGAGCAGTTTGAGTCCCCACTTGCCCGTGCCGCACCCGAGATCGCAGCACCTCGCCGACAAGTCGCGCGGCAGGTGCGGCTTGATCAGGCGCCAGGTGAGCTCGTCGTGGAAATACCAGTACGGATCGTCGTAGATCGCGTCGTACTGTCGCGCCACGCGATCGTGATACTTTCGGCTCGGGTCTTTCATCGAGCGCGATTATAGGAATTCGCTTCAAGGATGCGATGCGGGCTGTGCAGGCAACTTGGTCAGCACGGTCTCTTCGGCGTAGGCGCCGGGCGTTTGGAGATTTTTGAGCACGAAAGCTTGCGCCTGTTCCGTCGTGGCTGTCAGCAGGATTTTGTCGTTGACGGTCTGCGTTGCGATCGCATCAGGGTGATCGTGAAGGTGCTTCTTCAACCAGTCGGGATTCATCAGTTGCAGTTGAATTTGATCGGCCTTTATGCTCACGATAATGAACGAGTGCAAGGGCAGCAGGTGGGCCTTGTAGGCGTCGTTCTCGTCGGTTTTTAATTCCGTCGGCACTGCGTCGGCGATGAGATGGTCCTGCACTTTCGCCAGGTGAACCGTGAAATGGCCGGCCTTTCCGTCCTTGTCGATGTAAGACGCGTTGTATGATTTATCATCGGCATTGCCGGTGAGGATGAGCGTGAAATCCTGCTTGGGTCCGGTCCAGGTACCGACGAAGGCGGGATCGTAAATCAGCTGCGAATCGACATAGAACGGCCGGATGCTTTGAACGCAACCGGTGAGCATCAAGAGCAGGATCGCCGGGGTCAGTAGCCGCTTCATGAGATGTCCCTTGTAAGTTGAGTAAAACCATACCTTACGGCGGCGGGGCGTCAAGGATTCGTCTGAACTCCTTCTCCCGGTACGCCGGGAGAAGGGGGGATGAGGGATCTGTCGGAAGCTCAGACGATTTGAGAATCGAGGCAGAACCCTCACCCTACCCTCTCTCGGATTACCGGGAGAGGGACAGATCGGATCACCGTCATGTCGGCTCGATACGCTCCGCTCCTCCCGCTACAATTGAAAGGCTAACGAGGAACCAGCCGAAATGAATGAATTGCCCATGCCGTCTGATGTGAAGAAGGAGTCTGATTCGGTCGATCCGAAGCCGATCGAGCCGCCGTCGGTCAAGCTGGTCGTGCGGCTGTTCCTGATCCCGCTGGTGATCGTGGCGGCTGCAGTGGGGGTGATGTTTCTGATCGGCATGCTCGCGGGCAGTCCGTCGAGCTTTGAAGACGCGCTCGCCCGTCTCAAGCGGCCCGGCGGTGCGCGCACCGCGGACTGGCTGGTCGGGCCGGGCTCTAAGCAGCGGTACATCGATGCGAAAACACTCGTCGATAAAATGAAGGGCGGGATGACCGAGGCGCAGCGCGTCGAAATCGCCAAAGATCTCACCGACGTCATCGACAATTACACCAAGGAAGACGAAGGCGATGTCCGGCATTTTCTGCTGCTCGCACTCGGGCGGGTCTGGCAGCTGGATAAGCCGCGCGGGCCCGATGAAACCGAGCAACAGTTCGATGCCCGTCTGATGAATTCCCCGGAATCGATCGAGTCGCGGCAGCAGGTGATCAAGACCGTTCTGAAATACGCCGACTCGACTGATTTGCGGAGTCGCAAGGCGGCGATTCTGTCGATGATGTACTGGGCGGGCCGGCCGGAGACGAAACTGCTGCTGCCGAAGCTGATCGAAGTGCTTCGTGATCCGCAGCAAGACCTGGACGTAAGAATGGCCGCCGCCACCGTGCTCGGACCGTTGGGGGATCGAGATCCGGCCGTCATCGACGCGCTTGAATGGGCGATGCGCAACGCCGACGAACGGCAGATCGAGCTCGTCTGGGATTCGGCACTTTCGCTGGCGGAAAAGGATCAGCCCGATGTCGAAGATACGATTTTGTTGCTGCTGAATCGGAAATATCTATCGACCATTAAGTAT
This sequence comes from Tepidisphaerales bacterium, assembly GCA_038329865.1. Taxonomy (GTDB): domain Bacteria; phylum Planctomycetota; class Phycisphaerae; order Tepidisphaerales; family Tepidisphaeraceae; genus JANMES01. The sequence goes on from JBBQNK010000017.1 coordinate 15,292, forward strand.
TATGATAGAGAGACAGACGTGCGAAACCCCCAGATGCGCGTTCTCTCCGATCAGGAGCAGCAACGCATTCTGATCAACGCGATGATCGGCGCACACAGCATGAAATCGTCGAAGAAAGTGCAGGACGCGATTGCGGCCCTCGCGCAATCCGATCCGTCGACGAGGGTTCGAGCTCAGGGCGCAGAGCTCGGATACAGCACAAAAGCGGTCGAAAAGTAAGTGACTGATCCGTTCGGCCCGTTTCAGCGGGTTGTTACCAGACGGATGGTCAGTGAGCTTCGGAAGGCGCTAACTTCCCCCGTGCCTATTGCTTGCGAGCGCCTCCCGTTATAAATTTCACGATATCTTCTTTTCGCTTCGCACGAATGGATGCAAGTTGCCCGGCTGAAAGAGGTTGAATATGGCGGAAACACACAAAGTCATCACGAAAGTCTGGATCGCACCGGGCTGTATCGTCTGCGATTCCTGCGAGAACGACTGCCCGGAAGTCTTCGACGTTCAGGAGCAGACCTGCCTGATCCGCCCGCCCGCGATGGCGGAGGCGTTTGTTCGCGCGCTCACGCCGTCGATTCTTGTGGCGGCTGAAGGCTGCCCGGTGGAAGTGATCAAGTTCGATACGGTTGAAGTCGACGGCCCGGCGCCGTGGGCGAATCAACCGGTCGCCGGCGGGGCTGCGGCCGCGGCGCCGATCGGATCGGTCGCCGCCGCTCCCGCCAAGGCCGTCGCGCCGCAGGCGCCGCCTGATCCGCGGTGGCAGGCTCTTCTTTCGCATTCTCGCATCAGCCCGTCGCTGTCGGCCGGTTTGGCGACGACCGTTCGCAAGAACTCGGAAGTCGTCGCGGGCGAAGAAATCATCAAGGCCGTCGATCTCCCGAAGGACGCACCGGCCGACATGCGAATCGCCATGCTCGCGGCGGGCGGGGCGTATCAGCCGTTTGCTTCGATGGGCGCGACGATTCGCGCCAAGGCTTCCAAAACAGCAAAAGCATCGCGACGCGAATTCAATTTCGCGCTGATCGTCGCCTGGGGCGCACTGGCCGCCTGCGGCGCGACGGCCCTGGCGATGTTCCAGGATTTCTTCGGCCCGAAAGTATTGAAAGAGCCGAAGAAGCAGTGGCGCGTCGGCAAGATCGCCGACTTTGCCGTGCCGGTGGATGAATCGTTCAAGCGAACACCCGCAGGGTCGGCCGGGTTCTGGCTGGTCAATCTGCAGCCGAACGAAAATCGCCTCGTGGCGCTCAGCACGATCTGTACGCATCTCGGTTGCATCCCGGCGTGGCTGTCGGGCGATGCAAAGTTCAAATGTCCGTGTCACGGCTCGGGTTACTACGTGAACGGCGTGAATTTCGAAGGCCCGACCCCGCGGCCACTCGAACGATTCGCGATCTTCAAAGACGCCGACGGATTCATCAACGTCGACCAGAGCAAGGTATACCGATCAGAGCTCGGCCAATGGGACGATCCGGAAAGTTTCATCGGCCTGGTATAGGGAAGAAGGAGATTTGCAATTTGCGATTTGCAATTTGCGATTGAAAACAATTAGTTTCGATCGCAAATTACGAATTGGAAATTGCAAATAATAAAAGAATGAGTCTTTTCGACGGTCCGGTCAACTACGTCCGCAACTCGCAAATCTGGAACTCGATCTTCCGTCACGGCGTGCCGCGCGATCGCCGAACGCGCGTGATGGCGGTCATGAGCAACGTATTCCTCCACCTGCACCCGGTAGCCGTGCGCAAGAGCGGCATTCGGCTCAGCTTTACCTGGTGCATGGGCGGGCTGACGTTCTTCCTGTTCCTGGCGGAAGTCGTCAGCGGCGTGCTGCTGATGTTCTACTATCGGCCGGTCGTCGAATACGCTTACCAGGACATTCAAGACCTTCGCGCCCACGTGACGATGGGCATCCTTCGAGAAATCCACCGCTGGGGCGCTCACGCGATGATCATCGCGATCTGGCTGCACATGATGCGGGTATTCCTGACAGGCAGCTATAAGCCGCCGCGCGAGTTTAACTGGGTGGTCGGCGTGTTCCTGTTGGTGCTGACGATGCTGCTGAGCTTCACGGGGTATTTGCTGCCGTGGGATCAGCTGGCGATCTGGGCCATCACCGTCGGCAGCAACATGGCCAAGGCCACGCCGCTGATCGGTTCCGGAGGACCGCTCGCTTCATTCATGACGTTTCCCGGCATTGACGTACCGATGATTCACGCCGGCTCGGACGCGCGATTCTTCCTGCTGGCCGGCACGTTCGTGGGCGAGAACGCGCTGCTTCGATTTTACGTGCTGCACTGTGTGTTCATCCCGGTGATCGTGAGCGTGCTGATCGCCATCCACTTCTGGCGAATCCGCAAGGACGGCGGAATCAGCGGGCCGTTGTAACGAATTAGAGCGAGCAAGAGGCACTCATGAATTGCAATCTCCTGGCAGCCACCGGCGGAGCGTTTGATTCGCTTAAGGCGGCCGTCAACTATCTCACTCAGCCGTATTTCTTCATCACGATCTCGTTCGTGATCTTCGTGCTGATGTTCGTGCTCTACAAATGGTGGACGAAGCCGGCTGTTGCGCTGGGACTTTTTTGCCTCTTCATCTTGGGATACTTCGGCTCGATGGGCGATGTGGATTTTCGTTCCATCGTCGCCAAGCCGGATAACGTGCCGATCACCATCATGGTCATCAGCGTGATGATCTGCATCTGGCTCGCGTTCCGCCGGGCGGCCCTGAACGACACGCGCGTCTCGCAGGGGTTGCCACTGATGGAAGAAGAGAAGGACGACAAAGTCCTCGTCTGGCCCGACCTGGTTTACACGGAACTGATCTGCATCGTGCTGGCAACGGTCGGCCTGACGATCTGGGCGATCGTCTCCAAAGCCCCGCTCGAACAGCCCGCCAACCCCGGCTACGCCCCGAACCCCGCCAAGGCGCCGTGGTACTTCCTGGGCCTGCAGGAAATGCTAGTTTACTTCGACCCATGGATGGCCGGCGTGGTCTACCCCGGCGTGATCATCGCCGGCCTGTGCGCCATGCCGTTCATCGACACCAACCCCAAAGGCAACGGCTACTACACCGTCAAAGAACGCCCGTTCGCGCTGATGACCTGGCTGTTCGGTTTCCTCATTCTCTGGGTCGTGCTAATCTTCTTCGGCACGTTCCTTCGCGGGCCGAACTGGGAATTCTTCGGGCCGTACGAGTATTGGGATCTGCATAAGGCAACTGCGCTCAATAACGTGAACGTCAGTGACTTTTTCTGGATCTTCTTCCGAAACGGTTCGCTGCCGACGACGGTCCAGCACCCGGATTGGCCGATCTGGATGGTCGCGTTCTACCGCGAGTGGGTGGGCATCCTGCTGGTCGGCATTTACATGTTGGTGCTGCCGGGCGTGCTGCGCGCCACGGTGTTCCGCAAGATGTACCAGAACATGGGAACGATCCGGTACGTGGTGATGGTCACGCTTTTGCTGCTGATGGCGCTGATGCCGATCAAGATGGTGCTGCGCTGGCTGTTCAACCTGAAGTATTTCATCTACCTGCCGGAGTTCAGCGCGAATCTGTAGAGAAGTGCGCTTGTAGACCTCTCGTCATCCTGAGGTAATCCGAAGGATCTAGCCGACTTGTTGTGGACGCTAGATCCTTCGGAGTACCTCAGGATGATGTCGTTTAATTCCTGCAAAACAAATTGATTTGCGAAAAAGTATTCAGGCAGTTTCGCGCGCTAATCTCGTGAAAATGTCACCGCGATGTTCGAAGTTGATGAATTGGTCGTAGCTCGCGCAGCCCGGGCTGAGCAAAATGACATCGCCGGCTTTCGCGATCGACTTCGCCGACTTCATCGCTGATTCAAGCGTCACGCATCGCAGCACGCGGGCCGGCCCGCCTTCGGCCAAGTCGGCCAGTGCGTCGCCGACGGCGCCGATCGTCACGATCGCCTTGCACCGCCACGCGAGTGCCTCGCACATGGGCGTCATGTCTAGCTTCTTGTCGGACCCGCCGATGATTTGAATGACCGTTCCCGCTTCGAACGCGCCGCAGGCACCGATGGCAGCTTCGGGGATGGTGGCGATCGAGTCGTTGTAGTACCGCACGCCGGCGGACTCGTGAGCGAACTGCAGCCGGTGCGGCAGGCCGGGGAATCTGGCGACGGCCGCCTGGGCGTCGTCCCAGCTCACGCCGAACTTACTCGCCGCCGCGAACGCCGCCTGCGCGTTGAGCTGATTGTGCAGCCCCGGCAGCAGCAGGGCGAACGGCTGGCGACCTTTCGTGCCGTAGTATGAGACGGCCGCCTTGGTCTCGCTCGCGAAGCTCGCGGCCGAGTCGTTCTCCTCGCTCAAAATCGCGAAATCCTCCGGCGACTGAAACCGTACGAGATTTTTCTTCGCGTCGAGATACGCGTCGAACGTGCCGTGCCATTCGAGATGATCTTTCGAAATCAGCGTGACCAGCGCCACATGCGGCGACCAGTTCATCGGCCGCAGGTATTCGAGCATGTAGCTGCTCAACTCCAGCAACACCAAATGCTCCGGCTCGATCGCCGGCAAGTCAGCCAGCAGCGATTTGCCGATGTTGCCGCCGACCCACGTTTTGTGTCGCTTGGCGAGCATCAGGCCGAGCATCGCCGTCGTCGTCGATTTGCCTTTCGTGCCGGTCACGCCGATCACCCGCTTCGCCGGGCAGCGCTCGAGGAACAACCGAATCTCCGTGGTGATCGGCACGCCCGCCTCCCGCGCCACGGCCAAAAATTTGCTGCTAGGCGGCACGGCGGGAGACGTAACAACAAGATCGCACTCGCGAAAATCCGATTCGCGGTGCTCCCCGAGCCGGAATTCGATCGGCAGGCCAGCGAGTTGTTTGACGGAATCTTCGAGCTTAGCGGCAGGGGCCTGATCGGTGACGAGAACGTTCGCCCCTTGCCCGACGAGCCATTTGGCGACTGCAATCCCACCGCCGAAGTGACCGAGGCCGGCGACGGTGACTCGTTTGTTTTTTAGATCGTCCATGATCAGATCCGTCGGAAAAGAATTTAGCCACAGATGGGGCACGGATGAACACAGATATGGAACTAGTTTCTTTTCTTATCCGTGTTCATCCGTGCCCCATCTGTGGCTAAAAAGTTTAACGAATCACGCCCGCAAGGTCATGCTTCATCGCAATCGTCGCCGCCTCCACTGCGTGTTCCCACGATTCGGCCGATGCGTATTTCTTGTCCTTGTGCGCGTACAGGATCGACCGGCTGGCCGAGACGATCGCGCCTTGGCCGTTGGTGAAGGCGGCCCGCGTCATGTCGGCCGTGGCGCTTTGCGTGCCGTAGCCCGGCAGCAGGAAGATCGAGTGCGGCAGGCGCTGGCGCATGGATTGAATCGTATGAATCTGCGTCGCGCCAACGACCGCGCCGAGGTTGCTCCAACCCGATATGCCGCGCAAACCTTTCGCGTCGGCCAGCGGGGCGAGTTGGTCGGCGATCAGCTCGCTGAACGATCGGCCGTCGGCGGTTTTCACGTCCTGCAGGTGGGCCGAGCCGGGGTTGCTGGTTCTTACGAGGACGAACAGGCCCTTGCCGGTCTGCTTGGCGACGTTCAGGAACGGCTCGAGCGTATCCATGCCGAGGAACGGGTTGACGGTGATCGCATCTGGCGTGGCGGCCTCCAAATCGGGGAAGGGGATTTCGTCGAGGTGAGCCGCCGCGTAGGCTTCGCTGGTAGAGCCGATGTCGCCGCGTTTAACGTCGCCGATGACGAGCAGGCCCATCTGCTGGGCCTCAGCGATCAGGCTGTAATACGCTTCCACGCCTTCCCAGAGGTACTTTTCGAAGTAAGCGGACTGGAATTTCACGACCGGCGCGAGCGGCGCGACGACTTTCAGCACGCCCATGACGAAATCGTGAATGGCGTCGAGGCAGTGAGTCAAATCGTTGGGGTTGCGGGAGTTGCCGGTGACCGCATCGGGGAGATTTTCGAAGATCGGGTCGATCCCCACGCAGATGGGGGAACCTTTGGTGGCGATTGCGGCGATCAGACGATCGGAGAAAAGATCGGGCATGTGAATGTCGCATTTCTCTCTCTCCCGGTAATCCGGGAGAGGGCGGGGTGAGGGTTATGTCACAACGCGAAGTTCGTCGCCGTCGCAAAAGAACCCTCACCCTACCCTCTCCCGGAATACCGGGAGAGGGACAATCCGAAACTCTCCCGAAATACCGGGAGAGGGATAATCTAAAACTGCGCGTTAAGTCTCAAAACGGCACAACGCAGAGCGTACCGTTCGTGTCGGCTCGCTCTGCGTCGCGCATTGAAGGAACAAAATTATCGTTTCCGTCGATCTCGACGGGCTTTGCGCTTCTTGCTGCCGATCTTTCGGCGACGGCGAGGCTTGGCCATGCGACTCCTTTCCCTTTGAATCAATTGCAGAGACTACATTGCCCGGCCTCTGCCGTAAAGATGTTGTAAAATTTCTGAGAATCTTGTGGCCGGGTACAGACGTTGCTGTGTACCATTTTGGGAACCTTCTACACAAGGAGTCTGCCCAATGATTCAGCTTGACGCCGGTAACGTGCTGCTTAAGCCATCGCAACGCAAGCAGCTTCTGTCCTGGTTACGCCGTTCACTTCGTCTCGGTCAGCGTCTTGGCGATTTTATTCTGAAGATCACACTTCACCGCGTGGGTAAGACGTATGAAGTCGTCGCCAACGTGCACGATCGCGCCGGCGACTTCGGTTGTCGTTCGCGACAAAGCCAGATGCGATACGCCCTGCGCGACCTGGTCAAAATGCTTTCGGCCCGGTTGCAGGTACAACGCTTTCAAGGAGCCATCGCTTAGCTCGATCGCAGTGAACTTCTAACTTATGCCACCGCTTTGTCGCCGCGAGCGATTGCTCGGGCGGACGGTGGGTGTCTCACTCGCAACTCCTGAATTCAGTCAACCAATAAAGAATCCCGATCACCATGATCGGGATTCTTTTGCTTTTCATTGGCCGAACTGCCGCGTCTACTGCGGCGGCTCGATGCGGATCGATTCAGTGCTCGGGAAGCGCCGGATGACGACGAGAACGACGGCCTCCTGCGGCTTTTCCTTGCGGAAGGTGCTGTAGTCGGTCTTGAACTGCTCGAGATCAGTCACCGGCTTGCCATTGAGCTGCGTGACAATGTCGCCATTCTGCAGGCGGGCCGCTGCGGCGCTGCTGTTAGGCTTGACCAGCGCCACGACGACGCCCTTGCTGTCCGAGGGCATCTTCTCGCGATAGGCGTCGTAAAAGACCAACTCGCGGGCGACGAAGCCTAAATCTTCGGCGAAGTACCGCTTGGCGCGGTTGGCTCGCATCGGCATTTCATCAAGCGTGACTTCCACGTCCTTGGCCGGCTGTCCGGCAGCGGGGATGACCGAGAGGGTCACCTTGTCGCCGACTTTCATTCGCTTGAACTGCCGCCCGACAATGCCGGGCAGTTCCTTGGGCTCGTCGGGACGCTCCAGCGCCTTGCCATTGATCTTCACGATGATGTTGCCCTGTTTCAGACCGGCCCGGGCACCGGGCGAATTCGGCAGCACCTCGCCGATTTCAATCGCCGGCTTATTTTTCAGCCCGAATTCTTCGGCAACATCCTTCTCCAACCCGCGCATGTTCGGGATTCCGATCCACGGGAGCTTCTGCGGCTCGCCGGCGGTGGGCGGGTCATTCAGGCTTTGCATGAAGTCGCTGGCCGGGGTGAAAAACTTCGGCGGGTTGTTGACCGACGCCATGTCCAGTTCGGGATTTTCGCCCATGTTCAGCAGAATCGACGGGCCCTGGTTGATAAATCCGATGGCCTTGCCTTCGGCGTTAAACACCGGCGAACCGGAGGCGGTCAGACCCGGCGAGACGAGCACCTGCGGCACTTCCCCGCGAAGGTGCGCCGCGACGTTTCCCTGCATTAAGTAAGACTTGTACGCGGCCGATTTCGGCAACAAGCCGACGGAGTAAACCGTCTGCCCGACCTGGGTGTCGATCGCTTCAAATTTTAACGGCTTCCAGTCACGCTTATCCTTGGCGCGAAGGAATGCAGTGTTCGTCCGTTCATCGCGGCCGACGAAAACGGCCTCGACTTCTTCGGCGTCTTTCGTGAGCGACGGGATGATGATCTTGAAATCCTGCAGCTGTTCGTCCGGCAGCACCAGGTTGAACAGCGCAAGTGGCGTCATGACCAGGCCGTCGCTGCTCACCACGATGCCCGGGCCTACGATTTCGCGATTGATTGTTTCGCCTTTGAACTGGTACTGAACGGCCACCAGCGACGGCGTGACCTCATCGTACAGTTTCTTGGCCATATCGGCGTCGGCATCGGCGCGGACGACCGCGGAAAATATCATCACGGCGAGCATCGATCGGAATAACAGTTTCATAGATCTCCAAAAGGGAATGCATTATGTCAGTTTCGCACGAGCGGACACCGCCGCTAACGTATAGGACGCACGACTAGTTAGAAGGTTGCGTCGCCGGAACGGTCGCCGGCCCGGCTGCGGGCGCCGTTGCGGGTTCCTTGGCGTACGTGACTTTCAACACCGCGCTTCGTGCTCCTCGGCCGCGAGTAACTTCCATAAGCACGCGCGGCTGGCGTTTTTCGATCGTCTGCTTGTACAACTCGTCGAATTTTTCCAGCGAGTCGACCGATTGCCCGTTTATACTGATGATCACGTCGCCGGGGTCGAGGTCCGCCTTGTCGGCCACCAGGCCCGGGCTGCGCGTGGTGACGACGACGCCTTTGTCGTTCTCCAACTGGGCCTCGTTGGCGTAAGCGCGGGTGACTTCCCGCACGCTCATGCCCCACACCTTGAACTCACGCTCTTCGCCGATCGCGCCCTGCAGCTTTTCGGGGACGGCCGTCAGCGTCACGATCTCCTTGCCGCGCTTGAGCTTCAGCTTGGCCGGTTCTCCGATGGGCAGGTCGGCAATCCGCTTGCGGGCGGCGGCGATTTCCTCGGGGAAACGCACGTTGATCGGGTAATCGTTCAGCGTGAGAAGAATGTCCTGCGTTTTCACACCGGCCTTCATGGCGGGGGAGTTGCGGTCGACGCTGTTGATCAGCACGCCCTCATCGATGTTCACGTCAAAAAACGCTTCCAGATCCTGCAGCGGCTTAAGATCAACGCCCAGGTCGGCCCGCAGCACGTAGCCCTTACGGTCGGGCTTGGCGGTGGCGAGAATTTTCGACGCCACCTCCTTGGCGGTATCGATCGGAATCGCAAAGTTTAAATTCTGCCCGCCGCCGCGGGTGTTGATGCCCACCAGCTTGCCGGTGAGATCGACCAACGGCCCGCCGCTGTTGCCGGGGTTGATCGGCGTGTCCATCTGAATCCAGTTGGAGAAGTTGCCCGTCTCGTACTCATCGATCGACATCACTTCCGGATAAAACGTGCGCTCGTTGTTGGAGACGACGCCCAGGGTCATTGTGCGGGCGAGGCCGAACGGCGTGCCGATGGCCATCACGTCCTGCCCGGGAATGAGCTGCTTGCTGCTGCCGATTTCGGCGGCCTTGAAGGTGATGTTCTTTTTCTTCACCGCTTCCATGTCGAGCTGGATAATCGCAAGATCGGTCCAGTGATCGTCGCCGATGAGCTTGGCGGGCACGCGCTCTTTGCTGAAGAGCGTTACGTTAATTTCCGCCGCCCGGCCGGCCACGTGGTAGTTGGTGAGGATGTGCCCCTGCTCGTCGATGATCACGCCGCTGCCGATCGCGCGAATGAAGGTGCGCTTGCCGTCGCGGTAGGTTTCAGTCGCGACGTCGATGCGGACGACGGCGGGGAAAATCCGGCCCGTCACATCGACCACGGCCTTGGGCGTGGCGCTGGGAAACGGGTCTTTCGGCGCCGATGCGCAGCCGGCAACGGCGAGAATTACACACATCAATACGCCACGGAAAGCGGTTGGATAGGTCATGGGTGGAGATAAGATGCGCGAAGTCTGTCGATCTCGCAACTGACGGTTGGAAATATTCGTGCGAGGCAGTACAGTCCCGCCCCTTCAATTGGTTCAAACAAGTAAGGCAGCACCATGGGATTTGCATCCGGTACAGTTTCGTTCCGCAGATTTGCCGTCGTCGGCGAGGCGCCCAAGTCCGTTAATCAGTCCATTCTGGACAAACTGAGCGAGCACGCATTGCGCCCCGGCGATATCGGCGTGCCCGACGAGGAAGAATACGGCTGGTCCGGCGGCCGGCACGTGCTGGACGGCAACTTCAGCTTCGAAAACAACGTCTTCGCTGAGGCACTTCACTTTGCGCTGCGGATCGATACCAATAAAGTTCCGTCGGAGTTAAAGAAGGCCTTCCAGATGATGGAAGAGGAAGCCGCCGCCGCTGCTAATCCTTCGGGGTTCATCAGCAAGAACCAGAAGCGCGACGCGAAAGACACCACCCGCCGCAAGGTGGACGACGAGCTTCGCAGCGGCAAGTACCGTCGCAGCAAGCTGCTGGCGGTGCTGTGGGATCTGCCGACGCAGACGCTGTATTGCAATGCGTCGGGTAAGTCGTTTGAAAAGCTGGCGGAGCTGTTCGAGCGGAGCCTGGGGCTATCGCTGCTGCCGTTGAGCGCGGGATCGGTCTCGATGCGTTTCCTGGAAAGCGCCGCCCGCCGCCGCGATTACGAAGACCTTCGGCCGACGCGTTTCGTCAGCGGGCCGGAAGGCGAAGGCCAGATGCCGGACTATCCATGGGTCGCCAAAGGCCCGGAGCCGAAAGATTTCATCGGCAATGAGATGATGATGTGGCTGTGGCACCAGGCCGACACGAAATCGGGCACGATCAAGACGCACAACGCCGGCGATGTGACGGTGATGATCGACAAAACGTTAGACTTGGATTGCGCCTTCGGCCAAACCGGTCGCGACGGACTCCGTGGCGACGGCCCGGCGAACATGCCCGAAGCCCGCGACGGTCTGCGAAGCGGCAAAGTCCCGCGCAAAGCCGGCCTGATCCTAGAAGCAGCCGGCATGAGCTTTTCGCTCAGCCTGAACCCCGAGGCAATCGCCATCGGCTCGGCTAAGCTGCCGGACGTGGAAGAGGCCGACAATGCCCGCGTGCTCTTCGAAGAACGCATCGCCACCCTGCGCGAACTGAGCAAGGCGATCGACGCGCTGTACGAAACGTTCATCAAGGTAAGAGTCACCAGTGCCTGGGAAGGCCAAACCAGCACCATCCGCAAGTGGATCACCACCAGCCAACGCGCCGCCTCGGCGGCGCTGGTAGCGGTGTGATTTCTGCCACGAATGGGCAAAATCCAGCGAGGAATTTTTACCACAGAGAAGGAAGAGAGCGTGCAGAGAACGCAGAGAGACGAAAGAGCAAAGCCTGGTTTGTCCCTTTGCTTTATCTCCGTGCCCTCATCCTCCTCTGTGGTAAATTTTTCCCCGCATTTGCCCAGTGCTTCGTGCTAGTTTTTCATCTCGGTTGTACACTCTCGATTCATGGATTGGATCGCACTCATCATTGGTTTAGCCGTCGGCGGGTTGGCCGGCGCGGTGATCGGGTTTTTGTACTGCGACCGTCGCTCACGCGCCGCGGCGTCGGCGGATCAGATTGCATTGGCGACGGCGAATCAGCAGGCGGCCTCGCTCGCGGAGCAATCCAAACTTCAAACCGAAGAAACCGCCCACGTCCGGGCCCAACTCTCCGCCGCCGAACGGCAGGCGGCGACACTCGCCGCAGAGCTGCGCGGGGCGCAGCAGAATCTGGCCGAGCAGCGGAGCCTCCTTGTCGACGCCCAGGAAAGACTCCGCGAGTCGTTCTCTCATCTTTCCGCTGAAGCCCTCGCGAAGAATAACGAGGCGTTCCTGCATCTCGCCCGTCAGCGGTTCGAGTCGCTCTCCAAAGAAGCCACCGGCACGCTCGACGAACGCAAAGCCCAAATCGAAGGCCTGCTCAAACCACTCAACGAGCTGCTTGGCCAATACCAGATCCGCCTTACCGACATCGAAAAAAGCCGCACTGAAGGGTACAGCAGCCTGCGCGAGCAACTCGGCTCGCTGGCGGAAGTGCAACGCACGCTCGGCACGCAAACGAATCAACTCGTCAACGCCCTTCGCCGGCCCAGCACACGTGGGCAGTGGGGCGAACTCACGCTCAAGCGGCTCGTCGAGCTAGCAGGCATGAGCGACAAATGCGACTTCTGCGAGCAGGCCACCGTCGAAGGCGAAGACGCCCGCTTTCGGCCGGACATGGTCATCCGCCTGCCGGGCGACCGCGAAGTGGTGATCGACTCCAAGGCCGCCCTCGATGCGTTCCTCGATGCGTCGGCCGCGGAAAACGAAGATCTCCGCAAGCAACATCTCATCCGCCACAGCCTGCAGGTGCGGGCGCGGGCGAAGGAGCTTGCGACCAAGGCGTACTGGAACCAGTTCAAGCGCTCGCCGGAATTCGTCGTGATGTTTCTTCCCGGCGAGGCGTTTTTGTACGCAGCCGTTGAGAACGACCCGACGATCGTCGAAGAATTCCTGCGCAGCCGGGTGATCATCGCCACGCCGACGACGCTGATCGCGCTGCTCAAGACGATCGAGTTCGGCTGGCGGCAGGAGGCGATCACGCAAAACGCCGAGGCCGTGCAAAAGCTCGGCCGCGAGTTGTACGACCGCATCGCCGTGATGGGCGACCACTTCGCGAAACTCGGCGGCAACCTGGAGGCGGCGGTGGCGTCGTACAATCGCACGCTGGTGTCGATCGAATCCCGCGTGCTGGTCTCGGCCCGCAAGATGAGCGAGCTGGGTGCTGGATCGGATAAGACGATCGCGGAAATCGAATCAGTAGACGACCGGCCGCGCGAGTTGCCGGCGAGTTTGCAGTCCTAATGGAAATGCAGAATGATGAATGCAGAATGCAGAGTGGAATAATTCATTCTGCATTCCGCATTCTGCATTCGAATCAAACTATGACGACAGTAACCCTCGACTCCATTGAAGCCGCCCGTACGCGGATTCGTGATGTGATTTATCACAGCCCCTGTCCGTACTCGCTTTCGCTCTCGCGGCTGTGCGGCTGCTCGATTTACTGCAAGCTCGATCACCTGCAGATGACCGGCAGTTTCAAGGAGCGCGGCGCACGCAACAAGCTGATGCAGCTGACCGACGCCGAAAAAGCCCGCGGCGTGGTCGCGGCGTCGGCGGGGAATCATGCGCTGGCGCTCTCGTACCATGGCCGCGATCTGGGGATGGAAGTGACCGTCGTCATGCCTGTGTGGGCGCCGCTGGTGAAGGTGAGCAACTGCCGCACGTTCGGGGCGAACGTCATCCTCAGCGGCAACACTTACGACGACGCCCGCGCGTTCGCCCGCAAGCTGGCGGACGAAAAGTCGCTCGTCTACGTGCACGGGTTTGACGACGCCGACATCATCGCCGGGCAAGGCACGCTGGGGCTGGAAATTCTTGAAGACGTGCCCGATGTGGACGCGGTGATCGTGCCCGTCGGCGGCGGGGGATTGATCGCGGGGGTCTCGCGGGCGATCAAGGCGATCCGCCCGCAGACGCGCATCATCGGCGTTGAGCCGGCGAACGCGCCGACGCTTCAGGCCTCGCTCAAGGCCGGCAAGGTGACGCGGATTGAGACGCGTCCAACGCTGGCCGACGGGCTGGCGGTGGCGGAGATCGGCACGCTTTGCTTTGAGATTGCCCGTGAGTTGGTCGACGATTTGGTGATGGTCGACGAGGCTCAGATCGCGATGAGCATACTCCGCCTGCTCGAGCACGAAAAAATGGTTGTTGAAGGCGCCGGCGCCGTCCCGCTCGCGGCGGCGATGGGCAAGACGCTCGGCCTGGAAGGGAAGAAAGTCGTCCTCATCCTCTGCGGCGGGAATATCGACGTGACGATGCTCAGCAAAGTGATCGAGCGCGGCCTGGCAGCGGACGGGCGGTTGTGCCGGTTCAACACCAACATCTCCGACCGTCCCGGCGGGCTGGCGAAGATCGCGGTGCTGATCGCCAACGCCGGCGCGAGCGTGAAGGACATCAACCACGACCGCAACTTCGGGCCCGCGGATATTGCGAACGTGAGCGTGGACATCGTGCTGGAGACGCGGGATTTCGATCACATCGCGGAGATCAAGGCGACCCTGAGTAACGCAGGGATTGAAGCGCGGTTTGATTAGATTTGCCCTATCTTTCCTCTCCCGGAATACCGGGAGAGGAACAAATCTGGCACGGTCTCTCGCGCAGGTTAGGTTTTGACTTGCTCAGAGATCGCAGCCCCCACCACCGCGGGGACGTAGTTGCCTGTCGATAGCACCAGCTTGAACGCTTCTTCCGCACTGCAATCGAGCAGCTTGCACATGTTTTTGTTGACGAAATGCATCCGGCCCGTGAGCGGATTGGGTGCATTTGGTACGAACACGCACCACGTATCATCGTGACCGTCGATTGATCGTGCGCTGGTGAAACCGATCTGCATGCCGCCGACTTCGGACGGAATCAGCACCACTTTGCTGAAGGTGCCCTCCGTGCCGCCGGGGGTGAGGGCGATTTGCTTCCACGTCTGGTAGAGCGTGTTCAGGCCGGGCACCTTGCTCAGAGCCCTGTCGAACAATCCAAAAACCCATTTGCCGACGAGGCTGGAGAGCACCAGGCCCGTCACGTAAATCACTGCGACTACGATCAGGATGCCGACGAACGGCACGCGCCGGCCGGTGAGGTATTCCATCAGGTCGCGGGTGTACGATTCGATCTTCACGAAGATGAAGATCGTCACGCCCACCGGCACGACGGCGAAGATGCCGGTGAGAAACGTGTTTCGCAAATGATTCTGCATGTTGGCCATGTGACTTTGTATTGTGCCCGCTCGCCGCTAGAGAGCCAAGCGTCGCCGCCCTACAATCGCCGACGTGAGCGAGAGTTTTCAACCGCCACAGCGTGCGCGATCCAACTCCGGCCGATGGCTGGTGGTGGGATTGTTCGTGCTGGCGGGGGTGATCGTGGCGGCCTTTTTCAGCACGTCGTACAAATTTGATCCCGCGCCGAAAGAAGCGGTGTGGGGCAAGCCGGGGCGCGACGTGCGCGTATTGTCAATCGATGCGAAGAGCGTGCCGGGGGATCTGGCGGCGCTGGCAGATCACATCAACGTGGCCCACGCGGATGTCGTGCTCGTGCAGCGGCTCGACGGTGTGCAACTCGATAAGCTCGCCGAGTTGATCGCCATGCCGCAAGTGGGCCGCGTGCAGATTTTCTACCCGGCCCAGAGCGTGCCCGGTGCCGAACCCACCTACGGAAACGCCGTCTTCAGCAAATTCGACCTGTACGAAGGCCGATCCATCCCGAACAAGGGCGGCAGCTTCGGTGTTTGGACGACGGCGGTGGTCGATGGCCATAAGTTCGTGCTCGTCAGCGCTAATCTCTCCACGCCGCCGGATAAGCAGGCGAACATGTTCGACAAAGCCTGGCGCGGGCTCGGCTCGCCGCCGATGATCGCGGGCGGCGATTTTGCGGGCGCGGCGTTGCCGGATTCGCGAGCTGCAGGAGATGCGGTGCTGCTTTGGGGTGGGTGGGAGATGGAATCTTCTGCGACGGGGAATGTGATCGTAGTGCGATGAGTGCGATGCAAATGGATAGCTGCGTTTTCGTGGCACGGGCGGCCCGCCCGTGTCTTGATCTTCGAATCGAAAAACCATGGGCGAGCCGCCCATGCCACGAAGATTCAATCACCATCGTACGCTGGTTTTGCGGGTTACTTTTGCAGTTGAGTGGGCTTGGTCGTGGGGGTCGGCACCAGTTCGTTGCGAAGCTGCCGCACCGTCGCGAGCCATGCGGCCGGTGTCTCGTCCATTTTCGGGGCGATTGGCCGGGCGGTTAGTTTTCGCAGTTGATCGATCGCCAGGCCGCGGATGGATTTGCTGTCGGTGTAAAGGCAGTCGAGTAGGAATGGCACGTCGGTGGCGTAGGTCTTGGCGTCGGCTTCGCTCAGCGGCTTGTACGGCGCGATGAACGCATCCAGCCGGCTGTTCTGTTCTGATGAGAGTTTTGCGCGCGGCAACTGCAGCACCACCAGGGCCGCCGGTTCGCCGAGCTTTTCGAGCGCTTCTGAAGCGGCCTCGCGCGTGCCGTAGTCTTCGGCATCGAGCTGGGCCACCAGCTTCGTCACCTGTTCGGCGATGCTGCGGTCGATGGTCTGGTTGCCATGCAGCACCTGCCAGGCAGTGCGCTGATCGACCGCGAACGCAACCGTCTCCTGCCCCAAAGCCGCGAGCATCGGCTGAAGGAACTCCGCCGTCTCGGCTGGGTACTTTCGGCGCAGCTGGACCACGTCATCGGCCTGGAGCTTGAGATCGACCGTCCGGGCGCCTGTCGCTTTGTCGATAACCATCACGTAAAGCGTCACCGGCCTGTTATCAGGGTCTAGTCCATCGTTCTGCGTGTTGGCGATGTACTGCACCGAACGCGAGATTAGTTCGTTCTCGCTGTCGACCGATAGCCGCACATCGTTCTGCAGCGAGCAGAGCGTGTAGATAATCTGCGCGGCCGGCAGAAGGGTGATCTCGTGTCGCACGGTGATCACCGGCACATCAAACTGCCGATTCACCACGGCCGTGGTTCGGCCGGGGAAATCGGCGATTTTCACCGTCATCGTCTCCGGCGAAGTCGGCAGGCTCGTTGTCATTTGCAGCATGCGATTGTGCAGGGAAAGACGCACGACTTCTGCGATCGACGGTGCAACGATCGGCACGCTCGGGTCGTACTCTTCTTTGCTCGGCTGGGTGGTAGAAGGCGCGACGACTGATTCTGCCACACCATGCTTGAGCAACTGATCCCAGGCGGCCGCGCCGGTTGGCGGCGCGGGATTCGTGGCAGGCGTGGCGGCGGAGAGAGCGAGCGGCCACATCAGGGCCAAAGCGACAGCCGGAATGAACGGGCGGCTAAGCATGTCGTGCTTTCTCTTTCAGTATAGACGTGGCTCCTGATTTCGCGGTTGAAATTCCCCCGGGAGAATCGAAAGAATCCTCTCCAGTGAGATCGGCTGGGTCGGCGGGGCACTTGCGGCGACCGCGTCCGGCCGTCGCGCTTGCTGGACGAAAGATTCAAGCCGCGAAAGCGACCGCCGCAGCACGGGCAAACCGGAAGCATCGATCGGGTGAGCGTGGCCGGTGGGCCAAAGATGGATCAGCCGGCTGGACGACGCGATCGCTTCCGCCAGCGCCGCCCGGCTCGCAATCGGCCCGGCGGCGATCGATCGGAATTCGTCCATCTCGCTCCAGCCGTTGCCGAATACTCGAACCGGCACGTTGGCCTTTCGCAGAGCACGAACGGTCGCCTGCTGGAACGTGGGAACGATCAGCGTATCGGTGAACAGCCGCGCATCGACGGCCAATTCGTCCACGCCGGTGTCGCGGGCGCGCTTCCGGAGGTATTCGCCCACGTCCTGCCCGACGGCGAAGGGATTAGCGGTCAACTCAGTAGCGATCGACTCCCACAGCAGTTGATGGCTGGAAAAATCCTCAAGGCTTTTTGGCATTTTCACGACGGCGGTGTTGGCGAGGATCGTCCAACCCGTGAACTTTGATTTGGATTCAGCATGTGCCGCATCACCGCTGCCCGCGCGGATCGCGGCGAAGGTCGCCACACTCACGCGATTCGCCGGCCAGTCTTGGGCGATCGCCGGGCCGCACCACGCGGGGTCGGTGAGCAGCAGGGCGTCGAAAGGCCCAGCGGCGGCAAATAGTGGAATCCGCCCGCGGGTCACCCACGTCACCCACGGCAAATCGAGCGGCAATACGTCAGGGAAATCACAGCGCGCGCTGTCGGCCGTCACAACTGCGTCGCACTCGCGGCAAAACTCCGCCGCCGCGACGGGGCCGGCGAAGATCGGAACGTCGGGATCGAGTGCTCGAACTTCGGCGTCGAGCGATGTTGTTGGCGATGACGCGGGCGAGTGCAGCGCCTCCGCCAGCGCTGCACCCGCGTCATCCCAGAGCGTGAATTGCGAGTTGGCGATCAGCCCGATGCGCGGCGGCTTGCGATCAGCGGGCGAGGCCTTGGTTCGTTCGATGTAATTTACGCGCGGCCCATCGCGCAGCGATTTAATGCGTTCCACGCGGGCGTTCAGCACTTCGCCGAAGGTTGTTTGCGATTCGTCGATCAACGGCTGAGCGATTTCGCTCGCGAGCGTCGGCAGTTTGATAAATTGCTGCGGCGTCGGCAGGCCGGGGTGTTTGGCGAAGAGCGACCGCATTGCCGCGCACCAGTCGTTACCGGCAGTGAAAAAAAGACGGTTCGATTCGAGTTCGGTGGAAAAATCCTCGCAGGAGAGGATGATCCGCAGCGTTTGCCAGTCGGGCTGGATCGAGATGACTGCTTGCTGGGCGCTGAATCGTTCGAGTGACGCGCGAATTTCCGCGGCGTGCGTCGGCGAAAGAAAGCACGCGACGCTGCCGCGCGGGTCGAGCGATTTGAGCATCGCGACCGCCGCCCGGTAAGGGAGCGAGCAGCCGCCGATCCATTGGCCGTTGTCGAGCAGCGTGAGCGAGCCGTCGCGCGCGAAGACCCATTCACCTTGAACCGGCAGGGCCTGGATTTGTTCGACAATCTCCGGCTGCACGCGCGCCAGCGCCCGCAAATTCCCCGCCCAATTCCGCGCAGCCCGCGTCGTCGCGGCAGTGAGAACGGCAGTGGCGTGGGCAAGATGCACAATGGGGTTTATCGGACGGATCGCGGAATTCTCGTGAGCGGATTTGCAGGAGATTCTTTAAGTCGATTGGCATGAATTGTCCCTCTCCCGGAATACCAGGAGAGGGAGAAATGCCTGCCCCGGTCTTCGCTCGCTCCGTTCATTCGCCAGCCGTATAATCCGGCGATGCGATTCACGAAAATGCACGGCATCGGGAACGATTACGTTTATGTCAACGGTTTTGACGAGAAGGTGGCCGACCCGGTCGCGCTATCGAAAAAAATCTCCGATCGGCATTTCGGCGTCGGCTCGGACGGGCTGATCCTCATCCTTCCGAGTACGTCGGCCGATGTGCGCATGCGCATGTTCAACGCCGACGGCAGCGAATCGGAAATGTGCGGCAACGGCGTGCGCTGCGTGGCGAAGTACGCTTTCGATCACGGCCTGACCAAGAACAACCCGCTCCAGGTGGAAACCGGCAACGGCGTGCTGCCGATCTCGCTGGAGATCGACGCCGGCAAGGTGTCGGCCGCCACCGTCGACATGGGCGCGCCGATCCTGAAGCTCGAGGACATTCCCGTCACGCCCGGTGCGGTGCGCGAGCACGGAACGGCCACGTACCGTTTCGCCCCCAAGTCCGGCAGCGCTCGGCCGCAGTTGATCGACGCGACGTTCGTTTCCATGGGCAATCCGCATGCGGTGATTTACGTCGATGATGTGGCCGCGATCGACATCGAAGACCTCGGCCCGTTGATCGAACACGGCACGCCATTCCCGCGCCGCATCAACGTGCACTGGGTGCAGGTTCACTCGCCGACCGAAGTAACGATGCGCACCTGGGAGCGCGGCAGCGGAGTTACGCTCGCCTGCGGTACCGGCGCTTGCGTCGTCGCAGTGGCCGGGGTGCAGACGGGCCGCAGCGGGCGAAAAATCCTTGCGCATTTGCCCGGCGGTGATCTGCAACTGGAATGGCGGGAGTCAGACAACCACGTCTACATGACCGGCCCGGCGACGGAAGTGTTTACCGGCGAGTGGAAGGATTAACCACGGAGGCACGGAGGTGCGCTCGATATTTTGCGGGAGTATTGCTGCTTAGCTTTTGGTATTAAGATCATTTTGTTGAAGGCGTTGTAGTTCGAGCGCGCCTCCGTGCTTCAGTGCCTCCGTGATCGATCTTCTTCAAAGCAGATACCGAGCCCGGCTCACCGCCCACTGCACAATTCGGTCCAGCATCGGCCGTCTTCGCCAGGCGCGGGCGCGGATGCGGTGAGCGAACTTGATGTCATTCTCGAACAGGTCGCACATGTCGTGGCCGAACTCGGATGAGCGAATGGCCATGCTTAGTTCGCAGTTGAATTCGATGCTGCGGTAATCGAGATTGGTCGAACCCACGAGGCTGATTTGCTCGTCGACGACGATCGTCTTGGCGTGCAGGATGACCGTCTGCCGCTCGTACACTTCCACGCCGGCGGTGAGCAGAACGTCGTAGAAGCTACGGGCCGCCCAGAGGAGCAGCTTCACATCAGTGCAGCCGGGGAGCATGAGTTGCACTTTCACGCCACGCTGCGCTGCCCGACAGAGCTCGGCCACCAGCTTGTCGTCCGGTGCGAAGTACGCCATCGTCATCCGGATGCTTTTTTCGGCATTGCGGACGAGTCGGTTGAGGAGCGGTCGCAGCGGGCTGGAGGTGGTCGGCACGCTGGCGAGCAGGCCGACGTCGTCGTGCATTTCCAGCGGCGGAGCGTTTTCGTCGCCTTCGTAGTATTGCGGGAGCTTTTTCCGCGTGACTTTTTTCGCCACGCGTCGCTTGAGTCGCTGCAGCCCCTGGATGGCGTGCGTGTACTCCGCGCGGCGGATCGGTCCGCCGTGCACGGCGTATTTCCATGACTGGATGAACGACGACAGCAGCGGCCGCGAGCTGGGCCCGACGATGCCGATCGCCGTATCGCGCCAATAGCTCTCGTCCGGTCGATCGGTCTTCGCCACCCAAGGGCCGGCGTATTCGTTAGCGATATTCAGCCCGCCCATGCCGCCGATGTTGTCATCGACGACGAGCAGCTTGCGATGATCGCGATTCACCGGCCGCCAACTGTACTTGCACTCCCACGGGCGGATAGGGTTGAACTGCTGGATGCGCACTCCCGCAGATTTCATCCGGCGGAAGATACTTCGGTCGGTCTCGATCGAGCCGAACGAGTCGTAGATGAAATAAACCGCCACGCCGGCCTTGGCTTTTTCGATGAGCAGATCGGCAAACGCCCGGCCTGTCTCGTCGCCGGCGAAAATGTAAACTTCAAGACAAATCAGCCGCTTGGCGGCGCGAATCGCGTCGTATGCAGCGCGAAGGGCTTCACCGTCTTTATACAGCTGCACAAGCGAACCATCAGCCAGCTGTACGGCCTGCGGTTTTTCCCAGCCGTCGTCTTCCGAGCCGGGCCGGAGGTTGATTCCCGGTTCGACACCTGCCGCACACGGAGGATTGTCCCTATAATGCTCCAATTACGCTCCGCGTTTCTGTCTGAGTCGCGCGGCGAGCAAGCTCGCCGGCCGTACAAGGATGGCACGAATCAGTCTAACCGCAAAAGGAAGTAACATGCCGGTAAGTCGGGAACAAGTAGTATCCGCCCTGAAAACCGTTCAAGACCCCGAACTGTTCAAAGA
The DNA here is from genome assembly GCA_038329865.1 of Tepidisphaerales bacterium. Classification (GTDB taxonomy): domain Bacteria; phylum Planctomycetota; class Phycisphaerae; order Tepidisphaerales; family Tepidisphaeraceae; genus JANMES01. The sequence goes on from JBBQNK010000017.1 coordinate 36,543, forward strand.
CATCGTCACGCTCGGGATGGTGAAGGAGATCGCCATCGACGGCGATGCGGTGGCCGTCACTGTGGAACTGACCACGCCGGCGTGCCCGTTGAAGGACGTCATCGAGAAAGACGTAAAGGCCGCACTGGCGAAGATCGGCGTGAGTAACGTGAAGCTGAATCTCACCGCCAACACGCGCAGCGGGCCGGATAAAAAGCAGAACGCGCTGCCGCAGGTGAAGAACGTGATCGCGGTCGGCGCCGGCAAGGGCGGCGTTGGGAAATCGACGCTGGCGCTGAATATCGCAGTAGGCTTATCGCGCTTCGGCGCGGCCGTGGGCGTGATGGACGGCGACATCTACGGACCCTCCATGCCGACACTGCTCGGCATTCGCGGGCAGGCGGCGAACATCCGCGGCAATAAAATCATCCCTTTCCACGTGCACGGCGTACACGCGATCACCATCGGCAGCATCGTCGAGCAGGACAAGCCACTGATCTGGCGCGGGCCGATGGCGCACGGTGCGTTCAAGCAGTTGTTGCTCGACAACACTGAATGGCCGGACCTGGATTATTTAATCGTCGACCTGCCGCCCGGTACCGGCGACGTGCCGTTGACGTTGTGTCAGCTTCTACCGCTGACGGGCGCGGTGGTGGTCGCCACGCCGCAGCAGGTGGCACTGGATGATGCGATCCGCGCGGTGAAAATGTTCCAGCAACTCGGCGCGCCGGTCCTGGGCATGGTCGAGAACATGAGCTACTTCATCGGCAATGACGGCAGTGAGCACGACATCTTCGGCCGCGGCGGCACGAAGGCGGCGGCGGCGAAGCTCGGCCTGCCGTTCCTTGGCGAACTGCCGATGTTTACCGAACTGCGCGTCAACTCGGATGCCGGCACGCCGATCAAAAACTTCGAAGGCAGCCCGAAGCTCCGCGAGGCGCTCGATCACATCGTGACGACGTTGGCGGGCGAAGTGAGCGTGCGTAATCTCGCCGAACCGGCGGTGAAGCTGGAGATTTCGTAACTTTGTGGCATGGGCAGCCTGCCCATGGGTGCATGTACTCACGCACGATGAACCGTAATCGGTTCATAAGGCAAGAGCGTAGCGATGTCTTCGTCGAGTGAAAAAGATCGCTCCGTTCTTGATTCATCGGTCGAGTACGACCGATCATCGCGGCGTACCGCGACCATGGGCTGGCAGCCCATGCCACGGATGAAATACTCCTTCATCTAGGCTAAGATTCATCCCAGCGTCAGCGGGTAGCAGCTTCAGCCATTTCCGTTTTTCAAAACGATGCGTTTCGGCAATCCATCTGTTCGTCTCTTGATCGCCATGCTCATGGTGCTGCCGATCATTGCCGTCTCTGGGGCGCTCGTCACGGTCTTCACGCGCAACAGCAGGCAGGTGTCGGAAGATCTCGGGGCCACGCTCGTTCGCAGTTCGACCGATCGCGTAAGCGCGGAAATCCAGGCGTATCTCCAGTCGGCCGTGCGGGTGAGCGATCGTTACGCCCGGCAGATCGGCGAAGGTGCACTGCCGACGACCAATCTCCGTTCGTGGGAACGACCGATGCTCGACGACCTCGTCACCGTGCCGGACGTGGCGTCGATCTGCTTCGGCAATGAGGCCGGCGACTCCACCTGGCTGCTGCGCAATGAAGGCCGGCTCGAAGTCGGCGGGTCCGACGGTTCGAAGGACGGCGACGCGGCCGAGTTCATCATCTCGCCCTCCGGTACGATCGACCCCAAAGCCATTCGCGGCCACTACCACTACGACCCTCGCAAGCGGCCGTGGTACAAAATCGCGCTGGAGCGCGAGTTCGCCGCGTGGACACCGATTTATTTCTGGTTCGGCGAAACCCGCAAGGATTCGCAGACCGGTTCAGGGTTCACCCGCGCGATTCGCGACAGCGCCGGAAAGTTGCAGGGCGTCTTAGTGATCGACGTGACGCTCGGCGCGCTCAGCGACTACGTCAAGCGATTGCCGTTCACGAAGAGGGGCTACGTTTTCATCGTGGACGAGCAGAACCTGTTGGTTGCGGCATCACACGGTGCGGTGAACTCTGACAAAGGCGAGCGGCTTCCGCTGGCGAAATCGGATCACCCGGTCGCGCAATCGACGGCCGCCGCGATGACTGGCCCGGCGGCGGCAGATTTTACCAGCGGCGTGCTTTCGAGCGGCGCGATCGACATTTCCGGACAGCCGGCGCGGCTGCTCGTGACGCGGTTCGAAAATTACCCCGGCATCAATTGGCGGATTGTCGTGGTCATCCCCGAAGCAACGTTCCTGGCCGACGCTCAACGCGCGCAGCGCAATGCGATCACACTGGCCGCGTTTGCGGTGTTGGCGAGCGTGCTGCTCGGGCTGTACCTGGCCGGCCGGCTGGCGGGACCGATTCTGCAGCTGATCGATCACGTGCGACGCGTCGGCCGCGGTGATTTTACCTCGCGCGTCTATCTCACCCAGGCCCGCGAGTTCGAGGAGCTGTCGACAGAACTGAACAAGATGGCCGGCAGCCTGCACCAGCATATGGAAGTACAGCAGTCGCTGCGGATCGCGCGGGAGATTCAGCAAAGCCTGCTTCCGGCGACTGATCCGACCGTGCCCGGCCTCGATGTCGCCGGCCGAAGTCATTATTGCGAAACGACCGGCGGGGATTACTACGATTTCATCGACGTCTCGTCGATCGAGCGGCAGAAGCTGCTGATCGCCGTAGGCGATGTCGTCGGCCACGGAATCGGCGCCGCGCTGCTGATGGCGGCAGCGCGGGCGGCGGTGCGGTCGCACGCGCCTTACGAGCCGCAACTCGCGGAGCTGATGTGCAAGGTGAATCAGGTGCTGTCAGAAGACCGCCGACACAAGCAGTTCATGACGATGGCGCTGATGGTGATCGATCCGGTGCATAGAGTCATCCGCTGGACCAATGCCGGGCACGACCCGGGCATCATCTACCGCGCCGCGACCGACAGCTTCGAAGAAATCGGCGGCGGGGATATTCCGCTGGGGATTGAAGTCGGCATTAAATATCTCGACTACCAGCTCGCCGGCCTGGCCGATGGCGACGTACTCGTCATCGGCACCGACGGCATCTGGGACACGCGCAGCGACGCCGGTGACTGGTTCGGCAAGGAACGCCTGCGGCAGATCATCCGAGCGCACGTCGCCAAGCCCGCGGCCGAGATCGCCAATCATTTGGAAGCCGAGCTGACAAAATTCCGACAGACCCGCCCGCCGGTGGATGATGTGACGTTTGTCATTATTCGCGGGGTTGGTGTTCCCGCCTCAACTTAGTCTTGGCTGCGTGTTACGATGCGCGGATCATGAACGGCCGAGACATTACTGCATTGGGTTACGACGAAGGCGCGATCGTGGGCATGGCCCTGCGCATCGCCAAGCGGCTTGTCCGCAAGTCCGACGAAGCCGGCGCGCTCGCGACTTTGGCGGCGGTGCTGGCGACTCCGTCGGCGTATGCGTCGGATGAATTGCTCGGCGAGTTGGCGGTGGCGCTGATCGAGGAAAAGAATCGGCCGTACTGGATCGAGCGGGAAACGCCCGCGCCGTTCGAGCTGTGGGGCGATGGATTGGAAGCGGGCGGTGTGGATCAACTCCGCGCGGCCGTGCGATTGCCGATCGCCGTCGCGGGCGCACTGATGCCCGACGCGCACCAAGGCTACGGCCTGCCGATCGGCGGGGTGTTGGCGACGACCAATTCGGTCATCCCGTACGCCGTGGGCGTCGATATCGCCTGCCGGATGAAACTTTCTGTGCTCGACATTCCCGTCAAGGAAATGAAGCGACTGAACGACTCGCTCGTGGCAGCGCTGAAATCCGAAACGGCCTTCGGCATGGGAAAAGGTTTCGCCCGGCCGAACCAGCACGACGTGCTCGACGAAGACTGGTCGGTCACGGCGATCACCAAGCGACTGTTCGAGACCAAAGCCCCCGGCCAACTCGGCACGAGCGGGTCGGGCAATCACTTCGTGGAATTCGGCGTGCTCACGGTGACTCAATCGACAACCGGCGAATTTAATCTGCCGCCGGGCGAATATCTCGCGCTGCTTTCGCACAGCGGCTCGCGCGGCAGCGGGGCGGCGGTGGCCGATCATTATTCGCGGCTGGCGATGAATCTTCACCCTGAGCTGCCACCGGATTTGAAGCGGCTGGCGTGGCTCGATCTCGATAGCGAGCCCGGTCAGGAATACTGGGCCGCGATGGAACTGATGGGCAAGTACGCGTCGGCCAATCATGCTGTGATCCACCGCCGCGTGAGCAAGGCGATCGGCGCGAAAGCGATTGCCGGTGTGGAGAACCACCACAACTTCGCGTGGAAAGAAACGCACAATGGGCAGGATGTGATCGTGCACCGCAAAGGCGCCACGCCGGCCGGCGCGGGTGTGCTGGGCGTGGTCCCGGGCAGCATGGCGTCGCCGGGTTTCGTAGTCGTCGGTCGCGGCGGGGCGGGATCGCTCGACAGCGCCAGCCACGGTGCAGGGCGCGCGATGAGCCGCACCGCGGCGAAAGAAAAGTTCCGCTGGGCGCACATCAAGCCGATGCTGGAAGAGCGCGGAGTGCAGTTGCTTTCGGCGGGGATCGATGAGAATCCGTTCGCGTACAAAGACATTGATGCAGTGATGGCCGCCCAGCGCGACCTGGTCGACGTGATCGCCCGGTTTGATCCGAAGATCGTGCGGATGGCGGATGAAGGGGAGAAACCGGAGGATTGAAGGAGAGATTACGAAGCAGAAGTTGTAGGCGAGACGCTCAACGTTTAGCCGCCTCGGCTAAGATGCGTCTTTCTCGCCGACCGCGTTTCCATCGCCCCGAGGCCGGGGCGGCTAAACGCGGTCAAATGCCGCGGTCACGCAAACAACCTTGGTTTTCGATAAAATTCGCCGATCTTCCTTGCAAAATCCGATAATCAAGCCAACAATGATGCAGCATTGTTCCGCCCCGGAAGGGTGGCGGATAGGCTATCGATTGTCGGGAAGGCAAAGTCCGGCCCGCATCGGATGAGCAATCAGTGACGCAACAAACCTTTGCACCGGCGTGCGTCGGTGGGGTTTAAGAGTATTTTAGGAGCCCACGCCATTTCTACGAATTTCCGCCACAACGAGCAGATCCGAATTTCTCCGATCCGCCTGGTCAACGATAAAGAAGAACAAGTCGGCATTACTTCGACGGCTGAAGCCCTGCGCATGGCGCGTGAGGCCGGTCTCGATCTGGTGGAAGTCGCGCCCACCGCGCGCCCGCCGGTCTGCCGAATCATGGATTACGGCAAGTGGCGCTATCAGCAGCAGAAGAAGGAAGACAAGTCCCGCGCCAGCAGCAAGGCCGGTCAGCTCAAAGAGCTGAAGATGAAGACCGTGAAAATCGGCGATCACGACTTGAAGATCAAGATCGACCACGCCCGCGAATTCCTCAAAGAGGGCAACAAGGTTCAGTTCACGCTGCAATTCCGCGGGCGAGAGATGGCGCATATCGATCTCGGCCGCGATATTTTCACCAAGATCAAGAACGAACTGTGGATCGTGAGCAAGATCGAGCGCGACAACAAAATGGAAGGCCGGCGGATGACGCTGGTGCTCCAGCCCGATCACAAGCCGCCGGGTTCTGTGCAGCCGGTTGCAGGCGGTAAGGCTCCCGCTCAGGCGCCGAGGCCGATGCAGGTCGCTCCGCCGCTGCCGCCCCGAGGCGGGTTTTCCGCGGGGGCCGGGTTGAATCTGCCGAATCGTGGGAATGCAGCACAGGCCGCTCCCGCCGCTCAACAGAAGACTCCGGAGCCGGCATCGCGGTAGACGACTTTGTTTTGCCGCATTGGGTAGGACAGACATTCCTGTCTGTCACGAAGCGGGGTACGCCTCGATTCGTACGCGGATGCAGATTTCAGCCAGAAGATGGGCGGATGATAAAATCCACCCACGACAGACAGGAATGTCTGTCCTACTGAAATCAGGTCGGTTTCTCGTCTTTACAGTCCTCCCAATCCCCGTTATCATTCCCGACCCTCTCAAAAGAGAGGGTCTTTTGTTTTTGCAGAAATTGAAGGAAGCCATGGCCTACAAGTTCAAGCCCAGCAAGTCGGTCGCCAAGCGGTTCAAGGTCACCAAGACCGGGAAACTCAAGCACCGTCACGAAAAGACCAGCCACCTGCGTTCCGGCCGCGACAGCGCCCTGAAGCGTCGCCTCGGCCGCGCCGGCGTGCTCTCGGAAAGCCACGCGAAGAACATGCGTCGCTTTATGGGCCTGGCGAAACTCAAGCCCGCCAAGACCGCTCACGAGCGCGCCTTGAAAGCAAAAGAAACTGCAACGACCGAAAGCAAGTAACAGAAAGTCATTCCGGCGTGTGGGCTTTGGCCCGCATGGCTTTAAACCGGAACCGCAGATCGCATAACGCGACTGCATAACCAAGTGTCCGCGTGTCGCGGTCACAGCTAAGCCTCCGCTGATTCCGGGTTGTGCCTCTGGCTCACACTATTTCGAAAGGATCACCCCATGCCCCGAGTATCAGGCGGCCCGACTCACGCCCGCAAACGTAAACGTATTCTCAAGCGAGCCAGCGGCTTCGTCGCATCTCCCGGCGTACAGTACCGGTCAGCGCTCGAATTCACCCGCCGCGCCGACGCCTACGCCACCAAGCACCGCAAGCAGAAAAAGCGCCACTTCCGCACCCTGTGGATCTCGCGACTCAGCGCCGCCTGCAAGCTGCGCGGCGTCAACTACAGCCGCTTCATCCCGGCCCTCATCGCGGCAAGCATTGAACTCAACCGCAAGAGCCTGAGCGAACTGGCCATCGCCGACCCGGCCGCGTTCGACGCGATCGTGGAACTGGCGAGGCCGCACCTGGTCGTCCTGAAGAAGAAGGCCGTCGCGGCGTAAGCCACGAACTGCTTGAGCAAGAAACAAGAAACCCCGCGAGCATTGCTCGCGGGGTTTTTGCATGGATGTAGGGTTCGCCTTGGCGAACCATTTCAATAACCGGTCCGCCAAGGCGGCCCCTACAAGACTTTCTCGATCAAGTGAAGCTGGAGTTCGCCGGTTAGCACTCGATGCCGATACCGTACCTTACGAAAAGGTAGAGCGGCGTGACAGCAATGTCCCCAGCTAACGTGAAAGGCATTACCAGGATAAAGCCGGCGATACCGGCGATTCGATGTTCTATTGGTCGTGGGAGTTCGATGGGCACGATTGCAAATTGAATTTGATCATCTCGCTTATCATCTAGATCTCGAACTGGCCCAGGTGGCGGAATGGAAAGGACAAGAATGTTTTCACCTATCCCGCTTTGACTCGTGTAAGGATAACCCTGATCGTACTTCCCCTCCGAGCGTCGCAGCTTTGCTGAAGCAATTACCGCGGCTTCCCGCTTCGCAATCAGGTCGGCCATGTGCGGCTGGATTTCGATAGGACCACGAATGACGAAAGGCGAGGCGGCAGATGCTGCATCGTCGAGTGGGATTGTCAGCTGATAGTTGGGACTTTCATAAGAGTAGGTGGGCCGGTATCGGACAACTAATTTGCGCCCGCCATTCTCGGTGACCACGTCCGCACTGGCGTAAGTTACCTTGGCATACGTCATTTCCTGGGCTATTACAGCGGTAAGACATCCGCCGCTTCCCGCCGCACAAAGCAAGCAGGCCGTTACGAAAAGTGCGGTTCGAATGACGCGGATAAAACTCAACTTACCACCCCTGCGTCCGCTGATAATTCAAATCCCATCGGCTGAGCACCGTCTTCTGCCGCGTGTAGAACAGCACGCCTTCCATGCCTTGCACGTGCAGGTCGCCGAAGAAGGATTGGTTCCAGCCCGTGAAGGAGAAGAGGGCCATTGGCGCGGGCACGCCTACATTCACGCCGATCATGCCGCATTGCATGTCTCTCGTGAAAGTCCGCGCGTTGCCGCCGCTGGTGGTGAAGATGGTGGCGCCGTTGCCATACTGGATGGTGTTCATCCAGGCGATGGCTTCGTCGAGCGTTTTCGGGCGGAGCATGGAGAGGACCGGGCCGAAGACTTCGTCTTTGAAGATTTGCATGTCGGGCTTGATGTTGTCGATGAGGGTGGGGCCGACGAAGAAGCCGGCGGCGTTTTTCGGTTGGCGGCCGTCGCGGACGATCGTGAGCTTGTCGGACTCGGCCTTGTCGATCAGCTTCTTGATGCGCGCCTGGCTGCCGCCGTCGATCACCGGGCCCATTTCGGCGTGGGCGTTCTTGCTGGTGTCGTCGACTTTGAGCGCGTCGATCGCGCCGACGACGCGGTCGCGGAGGTGGTCGGCCACGTCGCCCACGCCCATGAGCACGGAGCCGGCCATGCAGCGTTGGCCGGCGCAGCCGTAGGCGCTGCCCATGATGGCTCGCAAGGTCGGGTCAGGATCGGCATCGGGCATCACGAGCAGCACGTTGCGGGCGGCGCCGGCCGACTGGCAACGCTTGCCGTGGCTCGTGCTGAGCGAGTAAACGTGCTTGGCCACCACGCTGCTGCCGACGAAGCTCACGCTGCTGATGCCGGGGTGCGTGCAGATCGCGTCGACGACTTCTCGACCGCCTTGCACGACCTGCATTACGCCCTGCGGCAAACCCGCTTCGATCAGCAGCTCGGCCAGGCGGTTGGCGGTCAGCGGAACCTTTTCGCTCGGCTTGAGGATGAAGCAATTCCCGCAGCCGATGGCGATCGGGAACATCCACATCGGCACCATGGCCGGGAAGTTGAACGGCGTGATGCCGGCGCACACGCCGAGCGGCTCGCGCATCGTCGTGCCGTCAAGATGGTCCGCTACTTGGGGAAGCGATTCGCCCTTGATCAGATGCGCGATGCCGCACGCGAACTCCACGACTTCAATGCCGCGGCGCATGTCGCCCTTGGATTCTTCGTACGTCTTGCCGTTCTCGCGCGTGATGAGCTTGCACATCTCGTCGAAGTGCTCTTCGAGCAGGTGCTTGTATTTGAAGAGGATGGCCGCCCGCTTGGTCACTGGCGTTTTGCCCCAGGTGAGGAACGCCTTCTTCGCCGCGACGACAGCGGTATCGACCACGTCGGCCCCGCTCAGCGGTGTTTGGCCGATGACTTGGCCGGTCGAAGGGTTATGGACGGGCTGATATTTGTCGGCGGTGGCGCGGCTCCATTTTCCGTCGATCAGATTCGGTACGATCAATTCAGGCGCGATGGCGGTGGCGGACATGGTGGGCCCTTTCGAAAATTGGATGACGGCGTGCGGCGCGTGTGACTCACTCTAAATTATACCTATCCTCTTCACAGCAAGGGATTTCCCTTAAATAAATGTTTTGGACGGCAATGAGCAACTTAGTATATTAACGCGGTTGGCTACGCGCTGAAAGTAAATTGCCAGGGCGAATCTCGATCGTCCTGCATGTGCGAAATGTCTGATCAATCACGAAGCGATGGATCGCTTCACATCTTTTGCTGATCGGGGCCATGATGTCTAACGTCATTGTCGGTTCAACGCCTTCCACCGTCACTCCTACCGCAGGGAATTACATGCCATCCGAAGCCGTTCGCAAGCACAAAGAGTATTTATGGCCGTCGGTTGCGCTCAGCTACGATCAGCCGATCGAGCTGGTGAAAGGTGAAGGCAATTACGTTTGGGACGACACCGGCAAGAAGTACCTCGACGCCTTCGGCGGTGTGCTGACGGTTTCGGTCGGCCATGCCAACCCGAAAGTGGTGGCGGCCGTCGTCGATCAAGTCAAAAAGATGAGCCATTGCAGCACGCTCTACGCGCACAAGCAGCAGAGCGACTTGGCGGAAAAACTTGCGAGCTTCGCCCCGGGCAAATTGAAGAAAACTTTCTTCCTTAACAGCGGCACAGAAGCGAACGAGACGGCCATGAACGCCGCCCGCGTGGCGACGGGTCGGACGGAGATCATCACCCTCCGCCACAGCTACAGTGGGCGAAGCCTGCAGACGCTCGCCGGCTGCGGCCAATCCGGCTGGAAGAAAATCCCGCTGCCGGTCTCCGGCATCAAGCACGCGCACGCGCCGTACTGTTACCGTTGCCCGTTCGGCGCGAAGGATGACAGCCAGTGCAGCATGGAATGCGCCAACGACATCGAAGAACTCATCCTCACCGAAACCGGCGGCGAGATCGCGGCGTTCATGGCTGAGACGATCATCGGCTCCGGCGGGTTCATCGTGCCGCCGTTGAATTACTTCAAACGCGCGACCGAAATCGCGAAAAAATACGGCGGGCTTTTCATCTGCGACGAAGTGCAGGCCGCGTGGGGCCGCACCGGCGGGAAGTGGTGGGGCATCGAACACTACGGCGTCGCGCCCGACATCATGTGCTCGGCCAAGGGCATGGGCAACGGCGCTCCGGTCGCGATGTGCATCGCGACTCCGGAAGTTGCGGACAAATTCCCCGGCGTCACCTTCGCCACCTTCGGCGGCAACCCGATCAGCATGGCCAGCACGGCCGCGACGATCCAAGTGATCGAAGACAACAACCTGCTCGAAAATTGCAAAGTCGTCGGCGCGTATCTCGGCGAGAAGTTCAAAGAGCTGATGGCCAAGCACCCGCTCATCGGCGACGCCCGCGGCATGGGCATGATGCAGGCGATCGAACTCGTGAAAGACCGCAAAACCAAAGAACCCGCCGCCGCCGCGGTGAACAAGGTCTTCAACGTCGCCAAGGAACGCGGCGTTCTCCTCGGCAAAGGCGGCGTGTACGGCAACGTGATCCGCACCGGCTTGATGCTGAACGCAGGTAAGCCGCAGGTGGATGAAATGGTCGCCGCGATGGACGCGGGTCTGACCGAGGCGGCAAGAATATGACGGGTTCGCATCTGTGTAGCCGGAGAGCTTGCTCGCCGTTCGAGACGAAAACGCCGAGCAAGCTCGCCGGCTACACCGCAGAGAATATTAGAAAATAACGCTTTTAAGTTCCGGGGAGTTTCGCATGAGCATTAAGGGGTTGAGGCTTTACCTGGTGATCATGGCCATCACGTGCGGACTGATCGGCTGCGGCAAAAGCGATTCCGGCTCACCGTCGGCCGATTCGTCGACACCGGGGACATCGCCTCCTGCGGCGGCAGCGGCGGATGCGACGGCCGGCACGATGAATAAGCTTTCGCAGTACGGCGCGTCTGAATACTGCTCGCTCGCCGCGACGTCCGACGGCACGTTGCACGCGATTTACACAGATCAACCCGATCCTTACAAAGGACGCTACCTCTACTACCGCAGCAGCAAGGACGGCGGGGCGACGTGGTCTGACCCCAAAAACCTCAGCGACGACGAGACCGCCACGCCAGCCGCCTACTGCCCCGTGCTGGTCGCCGGCGACGGCAAGGTATACGCGATCTGGAAGTACCTCGAGTGCAATAATCTCGATGCAGCGGGCGGCGGCGGTAGTGGTGAACTGGTCTACCGCGTGCTCGACGGCGGCGCCTGGTCGAGCATCGTGCGCCTGTGCGACAAGCACCATGGCGTCGTCAGCTATTTCGCGGCCGTGGCGCCGGACGGCAAGGTGAACCTGGTGTACAGCCAAGGCAATCTCGACGTGGATTGGCTGCCGATGGGAGCAGTGGGCCAGCAGTGCGCCAACCTGATTCGGCAGGCAGTGTTGAATGGCCCGACGCCCCAAATCCGCGACCTGATCACGCCCAAGCCGATCCCCACGCGCGCGCAGGTCGATGCCGCCCACGCCGCCGGTCATGACATTCCGTTCGAAGACCAGTACGCCAAGGCCGACGGCCTGTGGGACCTGCGCGGTTACATCGACTCCGCCGGCGTCGCCCACTTCATCGCCGATCACCAGGAGCCGTACCCGAACCCGGACAGCATCGGCGCGTGGATCACGTACTACGACGGCAAGCAGCTTCACAAGCTTCACGAGTACGCCAAGGGCGATCACGAAACGAACTACTCCACGCCGTGGACGTTGCTGCTCGATAGCCACGGAAAAGAGCACGTCATCCGCATCCCGTTCAAAGCGGAAAAGCAGGTCGTGCGCGACTACCCGGTCGTCAACGGCACGCTCGGCGATCCAGTTGATATCGTCGGCCCGGACAAGCCGAGCGGCTCGATCAGCACGTGGCAAGCGTGCGCGCTGCCGAACGGCGGAATGTCCGTGGCCGCTTCAGTGAGCCAGAAAGGCGGCTGGGCGCCGGATGATCTGGAGCTGCTCATCAGCACCAGCAACGGCGACGGTAAGTGGTCGAAGCCCGTCAGCGTAACCCACAACTCCAACGCCGGCACGGGCATGAGCAAGGGCGCGATCACGACATCGACGACCTACTATCCCAAGTTCGCCGAGGTCACGGGCGTCCGCGGCGGGGTTAGTTTGATCATGGTCAACACGGCGCACGGCGTGGTCGGAGTTAATAACTCGGCCGTGACCGGCAGCGGGCAAGTTGTCACCGGAATGAGTTCGTACTCGTCCGATTCGCCGTGGGTTTTTTATACGAAGGTCCAATGACGACGCTCATCAAGAACGGCCGAATCATCACTGCGACAGACGATTACGTCGCCGACATTTTCATCGACGGCGAGACCGTCAAAACCATCGGCAAGCATCTCTCCGCGCCGGCCGACAAAGTCATCGATGCCGCCGGCAAGTACGTCATCCCCGGGGCGATCGATCCGCACGTGCACATGGAACTGCCGTTCGGCGGTACAGTGTCATCTGATGATTTTCGCTCCGGCACGCTCGGGGCCGCGTGGGGCGGGACGACGACGATCATTGATTTCGCCATCCAATACCACGGCAAGACCTTCACGCAGACGATCGACGACTGGGACGCCAAGGCCGAGGGGAAATGTGCGATCGACTACAGCTATCACCTCGCGGTGACGGAGTACGAGGCCAAGCACAAGAAGGAGTTCGCGAAGATCGTCGACCGCGGCATTCCCACGTTCAAAATCTTTCTCGCCTACCCCGGCGTGTTCATGATCGACGACCAGACGATGTTCCGTGTCATGCAGTCGGCCGGCGAGGCGGGCGGGATGACCCTCGTGCACGCCGAGAACGGCGTGGCGATCACGGAGATGATCAATGAGCTCGTGGCGGCGGGAAAAACAGCGGTGAAGTATCACGGTATCTCGCGCCCGCCGGTGATGCAGGCGGACGGCGTGGCCCGCGCGTGCAAAGTCGCAGCCTTCGCAAAGTCGCCGGTGTTCATCGTCCACGTAAGCTGCGAGAGCGCGATGATGGAACTCGTCCGCAGCCGCGATGAGGGCAACGCAGCGTACGGCGAAACGTGTACGCAGTACCTCTACTTCGATGAGACCGAATACGACAAGCCGAATTTCGAAGGCGCCAAGTATGTTTTCACGCCGCCGCTGGTGGGGAAAGAGAACATCGAGCCGCTGTGGAAGGGATTGAAGCTCGGCTACCTGCAGGAAGTCAGCACAGATCACTGCCCGTTTTACTTCAAGGGCCAAAAAGAGCTCGGCCGAGAGAGCTTCACGAAAATCCCCAACGGCGGCCCGGGCGTGGAGGATCGGCTGGTCATGGTCTATCACGGCGCGATGAAGCGCGGCTTCAGCCTGAACAAGTGGGTCGACATTACCAGCACCGCCAGCGCGAAAATGTTCGGCATGTTCCCGAAGAAAGGCACGATCGCCGTCGGCAGCGATGCCGACATCGTCGTCTTCAATCCCAACAAGGAACAGACGCGATCGGCCAAAACCCAGCACCAGAACTGCGACTACAACATGTTCGAAGGCATGAAAGTGAAGGGCGTTGTCGAAACGGTACTCAGCCGCGGCAAGACGATCATCGAAGACAACCAATACCTCGGCAAACCGGGCGACGGAAAGTTTATGAAACGCGGCGAGTGCGCCAAGGGAATCTAATGTAGGGTGTGCTTTAGCACACCAGTCGCAATGCGGTGTGCTGAAGCACACCCTACATGATGTAATGAATCTATGTCGAACATCGCAACTGAAAGTCCGGCCGTTTACGCGTGGGAAAGTCTTCCTGAAGATGTCGCCCATTCGCGCCTGTACAACCAGGATCTCGCGCCGACCAGGCCCGATCAGCGAAAGTGGTCGGTCTGGTCGATCACGGCGCTCTGGGTTTCGATGTGCGCGTGCATTCCCACCTACATGCTGGCCAGCGGGTTGATCGAAAACGGCATGAACTGGTGGCAGGCGATTCTGACGATTTTTCTGGCCAACGTGATCGTGCTGGTCCCGATGGTGCTCAACGCGCACGTCGGCGTGAAGTACGGAATTCCTTTTCCGGTCTACTGCCGCGCTGCCTTCGGCGTGAACGGCGCGAACGTGCCGGCGATGGTTCGCGCGCTGGTCGGCTGCGGATGGTTCGGCATCCAGTGCTGGATCGGCGGACAGGCGCTGTTTGCGATCGGCTGCATTTTTAAACCGCATTGGGCCGATGCATCATGGCCCGTTCACTTGGGAGTGACCGCGCCGCAATTCGGCGCGTTCATGGCGTTCTGGCTGCTCAACATCATCGTCATCTTCGCGGGCATCAACTCGATCCGCTGGCTGCTGAACATCAAGGCGCCGCTGCTGATCATCCTCGGCTTCGTGCTGCTCGGCTGGGCGTACCATGCGGCCGGCGGGTTTGGTGACATGCTGCATAAGCCCTCAGCGTTCGTGCCCGGCGGGGCGAAACAGGGACTGTTCTGGAACACGTTCGCACTGGGCCTTACCGGCATGGTCGGCTTCTGGGCCACACTCTCGCTGAACATCCCCGACTTTTCCCGCTACGCGAAAAGCCAGCGCGACCAGGTCGTCGGCCAGGCGATCGGCCTGCCGCCGACGATGGCCCTCTTCGCGTTCATCGGCGTGGCGGTGACCAGCGCTGCGTTCGTGATCTATCCGAACGTTGAAGGCGTCTGGAATCCATTGGTGTTGCTGCAACAGTTTAAGAATCCCTGGGCGCTGGGCTTTTCAATGTCGGCCATCGTCATCGCCACGCTCGCGACCAACATCGCCGCCAACGTTGTAAGCCCGGCTAACGACATCGCGCATCTCGCGCCGCGCTACATCGGCTTCCGTCTCGGCGGATTGATCACCGGAATCATCGGCGTCGTGATGATGCCCTGGTATCTGCTGGCCAACGCGCACGTTTACATTGATACCTGGCTTGTCGGCATTTCCGGATTGCTCGGCGCGGTCGGCGGAATCCTCATCTGCGACTACTGGCTGCTCCGCCGGACGAAACTCGCGATCGCCGACCTGTTCCGCCCCGGCGGCCGGTACTCGTACGATCGCGGCATCAACTGGGCGGCCCTCATGGCGGTGGCGATCGCTGTCGCCTGCTGCGTCCCGGGCTTCTGCGACTCAGCCACCGGCGGGAAGGTGCTCAACGACAGCAACTGGACCGGCTACATCCTCAAAACCGCTTACAGCTACAGTGTGTTCGTCACCTTTGTCGTCGCGTTTGTGCTGTATGCGATCTTCATGGTCAGCCATCCGAACGTTTGGATGGCTACCGAATCCGCGCCGCCGATCGTTGTCGCCGTCCTTGAACCTGAATCTGAAAACGAACCGATCTTCCCGAACGAAGCTGTCCACCAACCGTGAGGCCGTTTTATGCCGACCCTCGCCACCACCGTGAACGGGATCAAACTCCCCAACCCTTTCGTCATCGGCTCCGGCCCGCCCGGCACGAACGCCAACGTGTGCGGCAAGGCGTTCGATGAAGGGTGGGGCGCGGTCATCATCAAGACGATCTCGCTCGACAGCTCAAAGGTCGTCAATGTCGCGCCGCGCTACGCGCGCCTGCGCACGAGCACCAAGGAAGTCATCGGCTGGCAAAACATCGAGCTGATTTCCGATCGGCCGTTCAGCGTGTGGCTCGATGAGCTGAAGTTGTTGAAGGATAAATACCCCGACGGCAAAGTGATCGCGTCGATCATGGAGGAGTACAACAAGGACGCGTGGGTAGAGATCGTCGAGCGCGTGCAGGCCACCGGCGTGGCGGGGTTCGAGCTGAATTTTTCCTGCCCGCACGGCCTGCCCGAACGCAAAATGGGCGCGGCCATGGGGCAGGACAACGCCATCATGCACGAAGTCTGCGGCTGGGTGATGGGCGCTGCCAAGATCCCGGTCTGGGCGAAGCTCACACCGAACGTGACGAGCATTGCGCTAGGCGCTGAGGCGGCCCTCTCGGCCGGCTGCGATGGCGTGTCGGCGATCAACACCATCCTCAGCGTCACCAGCGTCGATCTCGAAACGCTCCGCCCCGAACCGACAGTCGAAGGGTACAGCGTGCCCGGCGGCTACAGCTGCATGGCCGTCAAGCCGATCGCGCTGCGCATGGTAAAAGAGTGCGCCGAGGTGATCCGCGACAAATTCCCCGGCAAATCCCTCAGCGCCATAGGCGGGGTCGAGAGCGGCAAAGACGCCGCGATGTTCATCCTCCTCGGCGGCGACACCGTGCAGGTCTGCACCGGCGTGATGAAGTACGGCTACGACATGGTCAAACGCATGAAGGACGAACTCCTCAGCTTCATGGCCAAGCACAATTTCGAAACCATCAGCGATTTCAAGGGCCACAGTCTGCAGTACTTCACCACGCACGCGGACCTGGTGAAGCGCCAAGCCGAAGCCAAAGCTGCGGAGAAGGCCAAGGTCAAAGGCATGGTGGTGAAGGACACGGAATGGAAGGGCGATGAGTTCGTAAAGCAATCAGACGCACTGGCGAGGAACTAACGTCGGCAGTTCCGAATCAAGTTCGTCGGCTTCTTGCACCGAAGATAAGGAAAAGCCATACCAGGCAGATCAGCGCCACCGCCCAGCCGCTGTCGGGGATCGTGCCTTGGGTGAAGTGGTGAAGTGATTGCCCGAACGTCGGCGAGATGGCGGTGCCGAAGCCGCGGGCGTTGCCGTCGCGGAGCATCTGGTCCATTTCCATGTTCCACGAAAACGCGGTGATCAAGAAGTGCAGCCAAAGTGCGCCAATATCCACCGCCACCGCTGCCGCTGTCATGATCGACGCCCACAGCAAATATCGCTCGTGCATCATGGGAAAGACGGCGAAGTAGACAAGCCACGGCGCCGCCGCGGCGAGAAGGAACCGCCGATCGCGCTTACGCGCGTGCCAAGCGGCAGCGCCGGCGCACACTGCGATCAGCAAATAGCCGATCGTCGCCAGCAGCTCCTTGATCGTAAGCACCTGTGTCGTAAACGGCACTGTGGCGGCGAGATGATCCGAATTCCAGCCGTAGCGGAGCGCCAGGATTGAAGCCACGCTCGACGGTTTGCCGTTCTCGAGATTCGGCATCTTGTCATAGCCGTAAACGAAACCGAGATTCATCCAGGACATGCTGACCGGGAATAACAGCGGAATGCACCAGATCGCCGCGCCCAAACAGAATCCGCTGATCCACACCGCCCACCGCACGCGGGCAAACCGGCGAGTCTTCGCGAAGTACCTCGCGACCGCCCACAGCATCGGCCCGATCAGGATCGCGACGACGCACAACGTCACCGGCCCCCACGAAGGGGTCAGCCACACCAGCCATGGAGATACGATCAATCCCGCTCCGAGCGCAAGCCCGATCAACCAGCGAATCGCCGCGCCGAACCGCAGTGAAAAGATCGGCCAAAGCACGAAAAACGGCGCGATGACGAGTTGCTGCCCTTTGAGCATCGCCCCCACGCCCACCAGCAGGCCGGCGATGAACCAGTTGTTTCGCGATGCGAAGAACACCGCCCAGATATAAAACGGAATCACCCACACGTCCCACGTCGGCCGGCCGAAGGAACTGAAGATCGAGGCGGCATTGAACCAGACCAGCGCCGCGGCGAGCAGCGCGACCCAATGGCCTTGAAAAAATCGGACCGGCAGCGGCGCAACCAGTGCGTCGTTGCCGGGCGGGGTAGAATCGGCCGGAGCGAAGACGATCGCGGACGGCGCGAGGGAATTTGCGTTTTCCGCGGGAATCACAGGTAGTGATTCGTTTTGTGGAATGCTTTCTTGCAACACGGGCGTCTTGCCCGTGTCAGTGCTCTTTTTCACAGGCGAACCGTCCAAGTTAGGACGAATATCATTTGAATGTGCCCGTCGTTCGCGCAGCCACTTCAAGCAGCGTTTCCCCGATTGCACCCAGGATCGCCACACCGCCTCCGGCCGAGGTTCTCGCTCTTTGCGAATCCACTGCCGTACGAGGAAGAACATTCCCACCGCCGCCGCGAATTCCATGAAGGCGTTGAATCGCAGGAGCGGGGCGTTGAAGTCGTAATCTCTCCGCCATTGGGTTGCATCGGGAAATTTTGCCGTCGCCCAGCGGGCCCAGAGGGTCATCACGCCGAGGCGAAGCGGCACGTAGTCGAGGCCGTACCTTCTGTCGGGTGTGTCTCTGATGACGTTGTCGTAGAGGGAAAAGTATCCCTCTCGCGCCGCCTTTGAACCCCAGTTCCAGGCGTTGTCCATGTCAGCCGCGTAGTGGATCGTCGCAGACTGCTCCCAGGTCCACCGCCGAAGTTTCAGGCCGGCCACCGTCAACAACGCGACGATCGCGAAAAATGCGAGGCAGGTCGCGATTTGGGCCGGGCGGATGCGTTTCATCGGAGCCATACGTTCGGAGGTCGGAGCGGAAATGTCAAAGCCGCCGTGGGGAGCGGGCATCGGCACGTTCTCTTCTCCGCCAAATCGGTTAGATTGGTCGGAATGCAGCTTCCGTATCTCACCAAGGATTTCCCCGGCATCGGCGGTGTCCTCAAACAGCGAAACGAAGATTTCTTCGTCCAGGAAATCCCTGCCTACGAGCCCACCGGCGAGGGCGAGCACGTTTATTTCGAAATTCAAAAAATCGGCCTGACGACGTTCGAGGCGATCACCCGGATCGCCAAGGCGCTCAATGTTCCCACGCGCGATATCGGCTACGCGGGCCTGAAAGACGCGCGGGCGATCTCCCGGCAGGTGCTGTCACTCGCGGGCGTGAGCGAGCAGCAGGTGATGGATCTGCGGATCGACCGCCTCACCGTTCAATGGGCGGCGAGGCACGGCAACAAGCTGCGGCTGGGGCATCTGATCGGGAATCGCTTCGCGATTAAAATCCGCGAAGTAAATCCGACCGACGTCGTGAAACTCCAGCAGCCGCTGACAGTGCTGCAGCAGCGCGGCATGCCCAATTTCTTCGGCGAGCAACGCTTCGGCCGGCGCGGGAACAATCATTTGATCGGCGCGGCGCTGGTGCGCAACGACAATCCCGCCGTGCTGCAGCTATTGCTCGGCGATCCGCAGCCAGAGCTGGATGACGCGTACGAACTCAAGGCCCGCACGTTTTTCGCCAATCGGCAGAACGACGATTCCATGCACGCCTGGCCGCGTCATTGCGGCATGGAGCGGCGGATCCTGGCGCGGCTGATGAAAACCAAGAAGCCTAACAACGCCGTGAGAATGATCGATGAAAAGCTCCGCCGACTGTGGATTTCGGCGTTGCAGTCGCACATGTTCAATGCGGTTCTTGCAAAGCGGATCGATACACTCGACCAGGTTCAGCCCGGCGATCTCGCTTACAAACATGACAACGGCGCGTGCTTTCATGTTGAAGACGTAGCCGCCGAGCAGCCGCGCGCGGCCGCGTTCGAGATTAGCCCGACCGGGCCGCTGCTCGGGTATCGCATGACGATGCCCACGGGCGAGCCCGCGGCGATCGAGCAGGAAGTCTTCGACAGCGCCGGCCTGAAGCCGGGCGATTTCCGCAATGACGGAATCGACCGCGTGAAAGGCGCCCGCCGGCCTCTTCGCGTGAAACCGACGGATGTATCGCTTGAATCGGGCGTGGACGAACACGGTGCACACATCACGATCGCGTTCTCGCTGCCGGCCGGCTCATTCGCGACGGTGCTGCTGGGCGAGTTGATGAAATCGCCTGAAATCGCCGAGCCTGCGCCCGCCGATGCGGATTCCGAGGAAGAAGAATCGACCATTCCCGACCCGGCTTGACAATGCCGCCCATCGGCCTGACAACTTGTGATAGCACGGGGCGTAGCTCAGCTTGGTAGAGCGTCTGGTTTGGGACCAGAAGGTCGCAAGTTCGAATCTTGTCGCCCCGATTCCTGCAAAACATCGCCGAACGATTCAACTGCATGTCAACTTATTTTTGAAGAGCGTAACTGCATGGCCGAGTCAAAAGATGATTCGTTCCACGACGTTCGGTGGTCACCTCGCGTCAGCAGGGCGAAGATTCGACGGCTCTATGAATCCACGTGCGAGGGTGTTTGGGACGAAGCGCTGATTGATGATGTCGGCATGACACTCTACATGCGGTGTCGCGACATCATGAACATTCACCGCGCGCAAACAGAACGGAATGTGATCTGCCCGCGTTGCCAGCGACAGAGTGTCGAAACGCAAATCGCCCGCGCGGCCGATCTCGATGAATTGATGACCTGTCCTGTCTGCAAATGGGCGATGAGTTGGCGGGACTATCACGGCTCGTTCGCCCGGCGTCAGCTCAATCCCGGCGGAGCGATTCGATCCTTTCAGAAGTTCATGGAGGATTTCGCCGCCGCCCGCGATGCGACGTCGAAGATGCTGGCGATCGACCTCATGGTTCATGGATTTCATTATTCCATTCGGCAGTTGCCCGACCAGCCAACCCGCGCTGCCGGCGTGAATCTCATCGAAGGCAAACTCGGAGATGTGGTTGAATTCCTGAATGAGTTGAGCGGGCTGAATCTGTCGCAGGAAAGCAGGAACACGCATGATGTTTGGCGGAAGAAACAGGCGTCCATCCAGTGGGATGAGATTTTTGCGAGGAAGAGTCGCGTTGAGCAGTAGTTAGAGCTTGCCGCACGTCGTCATCTTTAACGCGACGATGCGCAACGTTGCCCTCGCACGTAAAAGCAGTCATTGCGTGTTGGCAATTTTCGTGTTCAACGAATATGTACTGACGATTGTATTAAGTTACACTGAGAATAGTCGTACACCTCCATTTGCGGAAGAATCATGCGATTTAAAAATCTCATCGCTCTTGTTCCCGTCGTCTTCTTGGCTGTGAACGTTTCCGCGGGCACGTTTTACGTAGACTACGAGCAGGGCGTTGATAGCAACACCGGCACGCAAACGGATGCGCCATGGAAGCACGCGCCCGGCGATACGGCGGCGCTCGGCAATGCCAAGTCGGCTAAGCTCCAACCCGGCGATGTCGTCAAGTTCAAGGGCGGCGTGGTTTATCACGGCAGCATCTCGATTCCCGATTCTGGCGCGGAGGGAAAGCCGATCACCTACGACGGCAACCTCGCCGGCGACTGGGGCACGGGGAAGGCGATCATCGACGGGTCAACGCCGCTGGAAAATCTCAAGCAGTGCGCGACGGCGGAGGAAGCGTGGGGAAATCCGAACTTCAAGAACATCTACTGGACGACCGTTCCCAAGGGCGCGAAGTGGAACATGCTCAACCTCTGTCAGGGCCTTGTGCCGCTGGCGTGGAGCGAGGATCCGAACCCGGCCGACCCGAACTTCCAGGAAGACCCCAAGCATTTTCACAAGACGGATCCGGACATTCCTCAGACGCTGAGCGGGATGAGAGTTCGGCCGATCAACGGCATGAAGGACAACGCCAAGCGCCCGCTCATGACGATGTTCGACGGCGGGAACGACTCGGCCGTCATCGAAAATATCTCGGCCGGTGGGGAGATCGAAGTCGCGTTTGAAAAGCCGGTGACGGTTGTCGAATTCGCCGTCACGCCGCAGAAGGGATACACGAATCCGAAGGAAATCACCTTCACCGCCGACGGCAAGGAACTGCTCAAGGCGGAGTTGGCGGATAATCCCGACAAGACAACCGAGCAGCGATTCAAGCTGCCGGCGCCGGAGACGTTTCAGAAACTGGTCATCAAATTTGTTAGCGCGCATCCCGGCAAAGACGGCACCACGAAGAACTGGGGCGCGGTCAAATCCATCGCCGGCTTTGACGCTGCCGGCGCCAATGTTATGGCGGCCGACTCAAAAAGCGTGCTGCGGAATGAAAAAGTCTTCACTGAAGCTGATCCACATTTCTTCGACAACGCCTTGCTCGCACTCTTCGCCAGGCCGTCGCTCGTTTACTACAAGCGCATTCAAAGCTACGACCCGGCCGCCCATCAGATCAGCTTCGAAACCCTCACCCACACGCAGATTCCTTACGATAAGGGCGGCGCGTTCAGCATCGTGAACAGCCCTCGATTCATCGACATTCCGGGCGAGTACGCGATGCTGCTCGACCCCGAGGCCGATGGTTCGCACAAGATTTTGCTCTGGCCGCCCAACGGCAAGCCGGAAGATATCACCCGCGGCGAGCACGGAGTGGGCATCGCCGTCGGCGGAAGCTACGTGACCGTGCAGGGATTCTGGATCCGCAAGCAGGGATGGGATGGCACGAACGGAATCACCGCGCGCGGCGGCAAGTCGGCCGAAGGAAAGGGAACCGATCTGATCATCCGCGATTGCAAAGTCACCAACCTCCGCGGCGACGGCGTGGGCATCACCACCACGCAGATGGACAATCTTTTAATCGACGGTTGCGAAGTGGCAGATAACGCCGGGCACACCAAGGGCATCGTGCTGCGCAACGCGACGAATGTCGTCGCCCGGAATTGCGTTCTGCACCGCAACAGCTCGACTGCCATGGATTTTTACACGGTCAACAATGGCGTAGTGCAGGATTGCTTCGTCTACGAAAATCCCGGCATGCACGCGAATGGGCTGACGTTTTACGTCGGCTGCAAGAACATCCTCATCGAGCGCAATCGCGTGCGCGACGGCAACGTGGCGCTGACCGTGCAGGACGGCGACGGCATGATCGTCCGCAACAACGTCCTCGAAGGCGGCGGCGACGCGCCGGCCATCGGGCTGTGGGCGGGCGGGCCGTTCAATAACATCGTCATCACCAACAACGTGATCCGCTACCACGGCGGCACCGAAGGCTGGTCGGCGGCGGTGTATGGCGGCAATGCGAACGCCAAAGGGTATGCCATCGTCAATAACGTGATCGACGGCTTCAGCGGCAACGTAACAAATAAGGCCGTCTTCAATCACAACATCTTCACGGCGTACGGCCCGGCACTGCCGAAGGAATTGCTCGGCGAGAACACGCTCGTGCCGAACCCGGCTGACATCTTTGTCGATCCTGCGAAGGACGATTACCGCCTCAAGCCAGGCAGTCCGGCGATCGACGCCGGCGTGGCGATCACCACGATCAACCAGTTCGACCGCGAAGGCGTCAAGCGCCCCGTCGGCAAAGCAATCGACATCGGGCCGAATGAACACCAACTGGCGGGAAGCACGAATGAGCCGCAACCGGTACAGGCCGACCCGCACACCTTCAAGTTCACGCTCGACGGCTACGTCATCGCCGAGCCCGTGGCGCGCGAATCCGTTTATGCGATGAAGTTCAAGAAAATTGAGGGCGGGCAATCGGTACTTCTGAAAGGCGTCGATCTCACCGGCGAAGGCGGCGGCAAAGTAAACCTGCGGCCGACCAAAGGCGGGTACATCTCCGGCTGGGACAAGCCCGGTCACTGGATCGAGTGGACCGTCGACGCGCCCAAGGCCGGCAAATATGAGGTCTGCATCGAGCACGGCTCCGAACAACCGGCCAAGCGGCAAGTGATTCTGAATGGCGAGCCGGTGAAAGGGCTAGAAGAAGCGCCGTTCGCCGCGACAGGCGGGTGGACGAATTTCGACAAAGCCGGTCTGGACGTGGCCCTGTCGCTCAAGGCTGGCAAAAATGTGATCCGCTTCGTGAACGTATCCGGCTCGCACAACTTCAAGTCGCTGGAATTCATCCCCGTGACGGACGAGAAATGATCGTTACGGGCGAGTCGTGGGCTGAGTAGACGGTTGCGTCGTCGCGCTCTGCGTCGTCGCCGTTATCGCGGCCGTCGTCGGGCCGGGCACGTTGCGGGTGATTTCGTACATTGTCAGCACCTGCGGCCGCCAGCGGATCAGCGGTTCGCCGGAATCGAATGGCGCGGCGAGCCAGGCACTGCGCTCGCGCCGCCCGGGGATGGGCACATTGCACGGCTCGGACCAGTGCCTCCGCTCCTTCATCGTGAATTGGCTGCCGTCGATGTACGTCCGGCGGAATTTTTCAAATTCCAGCGACGTCAGGATCGCGTACACGTTCTTTCCGGAATCGATCGCGCGAGCCATGGTTGAATTCTGGGCGGCCCGCAAATCTGCCTCGCTCAGCTTATCCCGAACGTCCTTCATGTAGTTGATCCGATCTTCCTGGATCAGCTTCGGTCCTTTGGGATCTTTCGATTGAAGAACGGCGATGATCCCGAGCCCGCCCGCCATACGTTTGTCGAAACCATCCGAAGCGTACCAGTCGCCGTCGAACATGAATGATTCATAGTGCAGCGACATCGGCAGAAGACCTTGATCGGCAAACACGATAAATCGGCCCGGTGAAGCAGCATCGTGATTGACTACGCTGTCGATCTCGCGGGCCGTATACGCCAGGTTCAAATTGCCGCGGTGCTGGAGGGCGATATCCGGGGTCGAATAGTAAATCCCGATCGCGGCGGTGGCGGCGGTGAGAAAGCCCGCACCGATCGGCGCAGCGATCGAAAATCCCCATCGCTCACGTCCGAGCGACGTCGATTCCGCCGCCCGCATCAGCCAGAACGCGCCGATGATCAGCGGCGGGAAAAGGGTGAGGAAAAACCGCAGGTAGCCGATGCCCGGCGTTTGCTCGCCCCAGTAGTACGCGATGTAAAGCAGCGTGCCGGGCAGGAACCACATCGTCAGCAGCATGGCCGATCTCGCCGCGCCGCGGAACATGAAGAACAACCCCGCAATGCCAAGCGGGAAAAGGAAGAGCAATCCATACATATAGAGCTGCTGGACCGTGAATTCCCATTTGTTCAGGAACATTTCGCTGGTGAATCCGCCGCTTTCATTCGTGGCGTCATAGCCGGTGATATGCCCCATCGAAAACCAGTTGAACGCGACGAGCGCGCCGACCACGATCACCCACCCGATCGCCGGCGATGCCGCCCGCAGGTAAGAGCGCGGCCGTTTCCATCGCACGCTCAACACGCACGCCAAACCGATCGGCCCGAACGGAATCATTCGGCAGGCCTTGATGAGCATCCAGATGCTCGGGTGATTTTCCGCGATCTTGGTATCGCTGAGAACCTTATCCAGCGGGTAAAGCGGGAACATCAGCAGCGCTTCGCTGTAGCGGATCGTCACCGCGAATCCGAGCAGCAGGCCGGCGATCAAACCTTTGCGCCATGATCCGGTCTGCCAGAATCGCGTGAGAAAGAACATGCCCCATACCACGAAGCAGAGTGCCGGCGGATGGCTGTTGGGGATTTCTGCGAATTCCAGCGAAGTGGGAATCGTCGCGAGCACGATCGTCGCGAGCAGCGCGTAAAACCACGATCCGAGAATCGCCCGCGCGAGATAGAACATGCCGAGCATCGCCAGCACCATGCAGACGGGGCTGACCAGGAACGCCGCCCCGCGGGCGACGAGCGTGTGCGGATCGCCGCCGAGCCGGATGGCGATCGCGTCGAGCAGCGACAGGCCGACGGGATATTTCGGGTAGTACCAGCCGGCCTCAACGTTCACCGTCAGCCATTTCCGCAAAGGCCAAGGCACCCATGCCGGCGGGGCGGCGGTCTCGGCGTTCGTGCGGACCCACATGGCGCTGATGAACTGAAAATCGTCCACCGGCTTGAAGCCAGGCGTGCCGGTGAACGCGATGTTCTTCCCGGCGACGAGATAGCAGTTTTCGTCAATTCCAGGCCGGCCGATCGCGGGCGCCCAGAACGACGCGAGAAAGAACGCGTACCCGACGATGATGACGATCGCGAGCAGATGAAACAGCCCCCCGCGCCACCGCCCCTCGCGCGGCTGGACGATCGGCAGCAGCCGATTCAGCGGCGTTTCTTCGATCGGGAGATCGAGAAACGGGTCGGTCGGGATCGATTCAGGCTCGAGTTCCACGGCAGGAGTATAGACGATTTCGAAAACGTAAAAAGCAGTGATCCGTCATCCTGAGGTACTCCGAAGGATCTGGCGTCCATGGCAGGTTAGCCAGATCCTTCGGAGTACCTCAGGATGACGAAGTAGACTGTCTTCTGCTTCTTTTCAATTTATGCTTCACGCTATGTGTCTGGTGATGCTAAACTATCCCCCATGATCCTCGCAGAAACCGCCGCCGCCACGAACTTGGAATATCCCGCCACCGCTGTCGTCTCTACGCTCGACGGCGTGACGACGGCCCTGTTCGCGTTCGTGCTGGTAGGCCTGATCTACCCGCACATCATTAAAAAGCAGCGGCAATTTTATATGATCGTTGGCGTGGTCATGATCATCATCGTGCTGCACGCACTCACCCTCATGCTGCGCGCGACCGGCTTCACCGTCTTCACCGGCATCCTCACCGGCCTACTGCAGATTGCGGGACTCGGCCTGGCCGTCATGTGCACTGGCGGAATGGCGGCGAAAGAACTGGCGGGCGAGCTTTCCAAGAGCTACGAAGTCATCCGCCGCGGCGAGGATAGCAAGGAAGTGATCATCCCGCTCAACATGCAGAAAAAAGCGGCGGCGGGAGAGGAACCCGAGCGCGTCGTCTACACCATCGACACCCCGCCCGGCCCGGCAAAAGCGCCGAAGCCTAGCGACCAATCCATTCCGCTGGATGAGTAGTATCCGCGCGGACCGGTTCAATCGCTAGCCATCAAAAGGCAGTTCAACATTCGCTCTATCGTCATCCTGAAGTACTCCGAAGGATCTAGCCGATCTGCGGTGGACGCTTAGTCCTTCCCAGTACTTCAAGAAGGCGTCGATGCGGTAGATGAGCGTGAATCGCTCAATCAAAAAGCCCCGGCGGCTTCTTGCCTTTCACAGTCGAGCGAATCTCTCCTTCGACCAATCGCGTGACGAGAATCTGGCCCGGGACAACGTCGTCTTTCTGGCGGACGACTTTTCCTGACTCAGTCAGCGTGATCGTGTAGCCGCGGGCGAGAACCTGATCGGGCCCTAGAGCGCGGAGCGTATTTTCCAGCGCGGCCAGCGCGTGGCGGCGTTGGTCGAGGGAGGTGCGGGTTCCGCGCGTCAGCCGGTGCTGGATGCCGCTGAGGCGGAGGCGCATCAGGCTGATTGCGGCGGTGGGGTGTTTGCGGGCGATGCGAGCTTCTGCCCGCGCGATGCGATCCGCCATTGCCTTCGCCCGGCGCTGTTCGGCGACGCGCAGGCGCGCCTCGCGACGCACGAGTTCCGCTCGCCAGCGCGCGAGGATCGCCGACGGCCGATTGCGATCGAGTCGCTGCGAGAGTGCTTCGAGCCGCCGGCGGAGCATTCGCATCCGCTGGCTCGCAGCGTTCTGCAGGGCACGCTCGCGATCGTCCAGCCGTTGCTGCAGGCGTTGGATTCGATCGATCGGCCGGCGGAAAAATTCCTGGCGTTCGATCGTCGTCAACCGCTGCCGGCCGTGCTGCAGGATTGATCGCGCCGCCTGATCCAGCCGGGTGCGACTCGTGGCCAGATCCGTCAGCACCTTCTCCCAGTTCGTCATCACGACGCGGGCCGCCTCGGTCGGCGTGTGGGCGTGGTAATCGGCGACGAGGTCGGCAATCGACACATCCACCTCATGGCCGATGCCGGAGATCACGGGGATTTTCGCATTCGCAATCGCGCGGGCGACGGCCTCGTCGTTGAACGCCCACAAATCCTCCAGCGACCCGCCGCCGCGACCGAGCAGGATGGCGTCGGCCCCGCCGATGGTGTGGAGCGATCGCCCGAGATGATTCAGCGCCGCCGCGATCGCCGGCGCCGCGGCTGCGCCCTGCACCGGGACGTGGTAGAGGAACAGTTTGATCCACGGATAGCGGTTGAGGATTTTCAACATATCCGCCAGCGCCGCCGTCTCGCGGCTGGTGATCAGCACCAGCCGCGTCGGGTATTTCGGCAGCCGGCGTTTACGGGTTGCTTCGAAGAGTCCCTCCGTTTCAAGCTTCGCGCGAAGCTGCTGAAACGCGAGCTCAAGCGCCCCTTGCCCGAGCGGCTGAAGCGACGTCACGTACAGCTGGTACTTGCCGCGCTGCGCGTAAACTCCGACTGATCCGCTGGCGAGCAATTCAATGCCGTCCTGCGGCTCAAACTTCAACTTCTCAGCGGCGCTGCGAAACATCACGCAGTCGATGCACGCGCCGGCGTCTTTCAGTGTGAAGTAGAGATGGCCCGATTGGCGGTGGAGCGAGAGATTGGTGACTTCGCCGCGGATGAGGAGCGTTGCCGGCAATCCTGTCTTCAGCGTCTGCTCGATTTTCGCGGTAACTTGTGTAACGGTGAGGGCGCTCGACGGGTCTTTCTCCGCAGCGTAAGGCTTGGGAGATTTCGCAGTGACTTTCTCGCGGAAATCGAAGAAGTTTTCACCGGACATGCACGACTTTCCTTCGATTTGCGTTACTGGGCTTGCCCCTTAAGTGGCAAGCCCTAGGGCATTTTTCCTTACAGTACCATCACGGCCGCAGCACTTCCATCAGCAATCGAAACCGCGTCTCCAAATGTTCATAAGGCACTTCGTGCTTATGAAACGGATAAATCTCGATCGATTTCTCGCACGTCATGTGATGGTATGCAGCATAAATCGTGCTCGGCGGGCAGATGTCGTCCCACAAGCAATTGCACACCACTGTGCGGCAATTGATTTTCGGGGCGAGGTTCATGCAGTCGAAATAGCTGAGCGTGCGGAAGGCCTGCTCGTACAAATGCGGATACATTTTGAGGAAGTTCGGAATTTCCGGGTACGGCCCGTTGCCGCAGATGGCGGCACCGCGGCGGAAATCGCAGAGGAAAGGCACGTCGGGCATCGCCAGGATCGGCCGATCAGAGAGCGCGGCCACGGCGAGCGTCAATCCGCCGCCCTGGCTAACGCCGGTGATGGCGAGGCGAGTTTCGTCGACTTCTTCGCGCCCGGCGAGCAGTTCCAGCGCCCGCACGGCGTCGGCGTACACGTAGCGGTAGTAATACGTCTTCGGATCGCGAATGCCCTTGGTCATCCAGCCGGAATGTTGGCCTTCAGGAATGACCGACGTGTCCTGCGATTGGCCGTTCTGGCCGCGGCAGTCCATGCTGAGCACGCACATGCCCTGGCTGGCGAGGGAAATCATGTGCATCAGTCGTTCGCCGCGCCCGCTGTAGCCGTGGTAGATGCACACGCCGGGGAATTTCCCGCGTTGGGTCGGCCGCATGTACCATCCGGCGATCCGCCCGCCGCCGAATCCTTCGTACCGAATGGCGTAGCATTCCAGATTTTTCGTCGGCAGATTGTACGGCACGAGCTCCGCGTGCAGCGGCTGTTTCATCGCCTCCTTGATCGTCTGCGCCCAGAACGATTCAAAATCCTCTTCGCGATAAAGCGATGGCTTGTAATTTCTGAGTTGTTCCAGCGGCATGTCGATTGAGGGCATAGAATTTGTCTCCTTATGAGACCTAAGAATAACGTGACACGGATCGGCGTGGTAGTGAGCGTGCAGCGGTGCTACAATCTCGCGGGCCATCGATAGGAGACGAAATATGGCGATCATTTCCGTCAGCGAGCCGCCGTTTCAAAACGTCAATCGGCAGATGAACAAGCTGATCGATCAACTCACCAAGGGGTACTACAACTTCTACCCCAGCGATACGTGGACGCCGAACGTGAATCTGTATGAGACCGATTCGTCGTACCTCGTCTGCGTCGATCTCGCCGGCGTGGAAAAAGACAAAATCGACATTGAAGTGGCCGACCAGCAGCTTTCGATCAAGGGCCAGCGCTCCGTGCCGGTGCAATCGCCCGGCGGCAACAACGATCAGTCGCGCGTGCGCGTTCACTTGATGGAAATCGACCACGGATCGTTCCGCCGGCAGGTGGAATTGCCGAAGGACGTCATCAACGAACAAATCACAGCGACTTATGAGAACGGGCTGCTGTGGATTCAGTTACCGAAGAAATGAGGGAAAGGTATTAGATATTGGGTATTAGGTATTAGGTTGGCGCGATTTGCACGAACAACACGAATCGCCAAATCGCGCCAACCTAATACCTAATACCCAATACCAAATATCCAATTAAAATGGCTGAAACTCAGATCATCGAACGCACTCCCGAGTCGACCACGATCAAGACCGGCAGCAACGGCCAGAAGCTGACGATCCCGAACGTGCTGCCTATCCTGCCGATCCGGAACATCGTGGTGTTTCCCGGCACGGTCATGCCGCTCAATGTCGGGCGGAAGAAGAGCAAATCGCTGCTGGACGAAGTCATGCCCGGCGAAAAAGTCATCGGCGTGATCACTCAGAAAAACCCGGACGTAGAAGATCCGCAATACGGCGATCTGCACACCGTCGGCGTGGCGTGCATGATCTTAAAACTCTTCAAACTGCCCGACGGCAACCAGAGCATCATCGTCCACGGACTGACGCGCTTTCGCCTGCTCTCGCTTGAGCAGACCGACCCGTTCGCGCTCGGCAAGATCGAGTTGCTCGATGACACCTCCGCACCCACAGGCCCGGAGATGGACGCGCTGATCGCCAGCGTGCGCCAGCAAGCTAACCGCGTGATCGAGCTGTCGCCCAACACGCCCGATGAAGCGGCCCAGGTGCTCAACAGCATCACCAATGCTTCGGCCCTGGCGGATTTTCTCGCGGCCAACCTGCAGGCGGATACGGCCGACAAGCAGCAGATGCTCGAAGAGCTCGAAGTGGAAAAACGCCTGCGCCTAATCGCGTCGCGCCTAGCCACGCAGCTGGATGTGCTGGAACTGCAGAGCAAGATCCAGTCGCAGGTGAAAGAGAACATCGATAAATCGCAGCGGCGGTATTACCTGCAGGAGCAGCTCAAGGCGATCCGCAAGGAGCTCGGCGATTCCGACGGCGGGCCGGGCGGCGGGAGCGAGATCGACCAGCTCCGTGAAAAACTCGTCGCCGCCAAGCTGCCGGAGTTGATCATGAAAGAGGCCGAGCGCGAGCTCGGCCGGCTGGAGGCGATTCCGTCGGCCTCGCCGGAGTACGGCGTGATTCGCACTTACCTGCAAATCCTTTCCGAGTTGCCGTGGGCGCTGGAAACGACCGACAAACTCGACCTGATCGAGTCGCGGAAGATCCTCGACCGCGACCACTTCGATCTGGACAAGGTCAAACGCCGCATCATCGAATACCTGGCGGTGCGAAAGTTGAAACCCGAGGGCGGCGGCGCGATCCTGTGCTTCCTGGGTCCGCCGGGCGTCGGAAAGACAAGCCTCGGCAAGAGCATCGCCGAGGCGATGGGCCGTAAGTTCATCCGCGTTGCTCTGGGCGGCGTGCGCGACGAAGCGGACATCCGCGGCCATCGTCGCACATACATCGGCAGCATGCCGGGGCGGATCATTGCGGAGCTGCGCAAGGCCGGCACGCGCAATCCGGTCATGATGCTCGATGAAGTCGACAAGCTCGGCAATGATTTCCGCGGCGACCCGGCCAGCGCGCTGCTGGAAGTGCTCGACCCCGCACAAAATCACACGTTTACCGATCACTACCTCGACGTGCCGTTCGATTTGAGCAAGGTGCTCTTCATCGCGACGGCCAACACGATGGACAGCGTGCCCGGCCCGCTGCGCGACCGCATGGAAGTGATCGAAATTCCCGGCTACACGCAGGCGGATAAACTTCACATCGCCAAGCGCTACCTCGTGCCACGGCAGATGGAGGCGAACGGCGTCACGCTGAAGCACGTGAAATTCCAGGACGCAGCGCTGAAGGACGTGATCGAAAGCTACACGCGCGAGGCCGGTGTGCGAAGTTTGGAGCGGAATATCGGCTCGATCGCGCGCGCAGTTGCGGCCGACGTCGCGACCGGGAAGACCGACAAGGTCACGATCGACCGTCCGGCGGTTTCGAAAATCCTCGGCCCGCAGCGGTTCGAGCCGGAACTCGCCAGCCGCACCAGCGTGCCGGGCGTGGCGACCGGCATGGCTTACACGCCGGTCGGCGGGGAAATTCTCTTCATCGAAGCCACGCGCTTCCCCGGCAAGGGCGCGATCACACTCACCGGCCAGATCGGCGACGTGATGAAAGAATCCGCGCAGGCGGCGTTCAGCCTCGTGCGCTCGCGCGCGGTGGAGTTGGGCATCGATCCCAAGCTGCTGGCCGAGAGCGATATTCACATTCACGTCCCTGCCGGCGCCGTGCCGAAGGACGGCCCCAGCGCCGGCGTGGCAATGTTCACCGCGCTGGCGTCGCTGCTGCTCAATCGCCCGGTGCACCATGATGTCGCCATGACCGGCGAGATCACCCTGCGCGGCCTGGTGCTGCCGATCGGCGGCTTAAAGGAAAAAACCCTCGCCGCCCGCCGGGCCGGCATTCGGCAGGTGATCGTGCCCAAGCGAAACGAAAAAGACCTCCCGGATATCCCCGAGGAAGTCCGCAAGTCGCTGAAATTCCATTTCGTCTCGAACATCGATGAAGTGATGGAATTTGCCCTCGGCCCGGTGAAAGGTAAGAAAGCGGCGAAAGGCGGGAAGGGCTGACAGGAAGAATTTGCAATTGGAATCCCGCATTTCGATCGCAAATTGCGATTTGAAAATTGCAAATTCAATTCCCCTTGCACGTTCGCCCGCTTCCGAGGACATTGTCTCTTTATGAGTAGCCCGCATTACACGATTTTAACGATCGAAAAGTACACCGTCGTTGAGTTCCGCACGGCCTCGCTGATGGATCCGATGGTCCTCGAAACCATCGCGCAAAGCCTGTATGAACTGGTCGACGTTCAGGACAAACGGCTGCTCGTGCTCGATTTCGAACAGGTGCAATACCTCTCGAGCCAGGCGATCGGCATCATCCTTACGCTCAACAAAAAGCTCAGCGGCCTTAAACATACAAGCTTCGTGCTGTGCGGCGTGGGTCCGAAGTTAATGGAGCTTGTGAAGATCACGCGGCTGGATCGGATTTTGAAGATCAAGCCGTCGCAGAAGGAAGCGGTCAAGGTATTGCCGAACTGACGGGGGATTTTTCCGGAGGTGTTTCATGCGATACGCATTCGGACTGGTCGGATTGCTGGTGGGGTTTGCGATCATCCTGTGGCTGATGAGCGGGAATGCCCAGACCGCCATCGAGGCGCGCAATAAGGTCGATCCACAACTCAAGCAACTGGCGGGGCAGGCATCGGACGGAACTCGTGCCGAGAAATCCGCGTCGCTTCAGCCGCAGCATGACTCGAGCGGGAAATTCACCGGCCTGCTGGTGTTCGATATCGTTCCCGGCGGAGCTTATCAGACGCATTTCGGGCTCAGGCAGTATGACTTGATCGTGCAGGTCGGGCCGCTCGATCTTCGCGCGCAGGATGAAGGGATGGCGCAGGCGTTGATGATCGAGTCATTCCAGCGGAACCAGGACCTGGTGGTGTTGCGAGGCGGCAAGCGAATGACGCTCCCGGAACCCGCCGGCGCGCCGACCGCCACCGCATCGCCCGCCGCGCCAGGCGCGCCCGCCACGCCGTCGCCGAGCAAGCCGCCCGCGTCTCATGGGCTGCAGGGGCAGTTGGAGTCGATTCAGAACATCCCAACCCACTAAAACATGAGGATTCTGCCTCCAAAACTGCCGATGGAAGAGATGAAGAAACGACCATTTCGCAGTGCATGGCGATGAATTCGTGCTCGGTGCGGTGGTCGTTTTGGTCCCGGGAGAATTCTGAATGAGATGGAACGCCTGGGCAGCTTTGGTGATCGCCATGCTTGCCGGGCTGCTGCTCTGGATCTTCCTGCTGCGCGGGCCGGCGATTCTGGACAGCGACTCATCGCTCATCCTCGGGCAGTTGCTGCTGGGCATGGGGATCGTCTCCATCGCCGGGCTGATTTTTTCCACGCCTGCCAACGCGATCCGGTTTACGCGATCGCAGAGTCACTCGATCATCATTTGCGGCACGGTCGTCGTTCAAATCGCGGCGCTGATGATGCTTTGGCCGGCGCTGTCGTCCGATCTCGCGCGGTACCGGCTCGACGGGCTGACATGGCTCTCGGGTAATTCGCCGTACGCCGTCACACCGCGTGAGGTGTTTTCGAAGAGCCAGATCGACGCGCTCGACCGTGCCGTTCCCATGAGCGATTTTCACTCGATCTATCCGCCGGTGGCGCAAACGGTTTTCATCGCCGCGCGCGCCGTGGAGATGGTCGCGTTCGGCCCGGCAAAGCTACTGAGTCGTCCCGCGCCGTTGGCGGCTTCGCGCTGGCGGCCGACGCTGGCGGACGTTTCGTGGGTGCACCACGGGCTGGTGCT
Source organism: Tepidisphaerales bacterium (assembly GCA_038329865.1). Classification (GTDB taxonomy): domain Bacteria; phylum Planctomycetota; class Phycisphaerae; order Tepidisphaerales; family Tepidisphaeraceae; genus JANMES01. Next base: position 70,686 of record JBBQNK010000017.1, read on the forward strand.
GCGTACCATCATGTCAGCCGCGACGATCGGCTGCGTGCTGGTGCTGCTGCGATTGCTCAAGCACACCGACCGCACACCGTGGCTGGCCGTGCTGTTCGCGTGGAACCCGCTGGTGGTCCTGGAGACCGCCGGCTCGGGGCACGTCGATATCATCGGCGTGCTGTTGTTGCTGGTCATGCTGCGGATGATCCAAAAGCAGAATTTCACGCTGGCCACGCTCGCGCTCTGCCTGGCGTGCGGCGTGAAGCCGATGGCGATTCTCCTTTCGCCGATTCTCATCCGCCAGATTTCAGAACTGCGCGACTGGAAGATCGCCCAACGATCGATCGGCATTGCCGCGCTCACGCTGGCGCTGGTGTTCGTACCCATCTTGCTCGTGCAGCACGGCTACCGCGGGTGGATCGTGCAGCTCAATCTCACATCGCATTGGGTGGAAATAAACGGCGTGTTCCACTCGCTGGGGCATTGGCTGATCGGGCAGACGTGGATGACTTCCAACTCGCGCGTACTGGTGCAACTCCTCACGCCACTTGTGGCCGCCGGCACGCTGTTGTGGGCGATTCTCAAACGCCTGCCGATCGAAGACGCCGGGTATTGGCTGATGCTCGGGCCGCTGCTCGTCGCGCCGGCGGTCTTTCCGTGCTCGATTCTTTGGCCGCTCTGCTTTGTGCCGGTGATGTGCCTGTCCCGCGGATGGACTGCATTGACCTGGTCCGCAACGGCCGCGCTGGTGTATGCGGCGTGGCATCAGCCGGCGGTGTTTCAAGTGCCTGGAAAGCTTCTCGTCGCGGAATACCTGCCGGTGGCGATTGCGCTGGCGGTGGAATTGTGGGATGCCTGGGTCGATTCACCGGCGCGCGGCCAGGCGGACGTGCCTTCCATTTCGAGTCATGGCCTTGCCGCCTGATGCAGCAAAAACAGATTCACTTCAGCCGTAGAGTGATCCCGCGGTACTCCGAAGGATTTGGCATTTCGTGTAGCCGGCGAGCTTGCTCGCCGTAGAAACGCCGAACGGCGAGCAAGCTCGCCGGCTACACAGAGGATTGGATCTTAGGTTGACGCTACACTTGAAGTCGGTCTGCTTGCCGCGCCGCGTTTCGCGGATTGCCCCGGTGCATTGTGAGCGTTATTTCCGCGTCAGCGTCATCACCGGCCGAACACCTTCAACGTCGGCAAGCTTCGCCGTGGTAGCATCTATAAACTTTATGGTGAACTGCACCGGCGGACCTTCAGTTCCCACGTATCGGTCGATGATCATGCTGTCAGCCGTTGCGGAAACGAAATTCCACTTGCCGCCGCCTTCCATTGCCTGTCCGTTCATCTTGAGTGCCGCGGTCCAGGTGCCGTCGGCTTTCCATGTCATATCGCCGGTCGTGCCGTCGGTGCTTTGGATCGACCACGTGCCGAGTAGCTTCTTCTTCATGGAATCGGAAGTGTTCACGACGGCGTCGAGCACCATCTTCTTCCGCATTACGGCCACCATGTCCGAAGGTTCGAGCGCTTCGATATCTTTCCCGGCGAGCGGCACTCGGCCGTATCGCTTGGCCTCTACGAACATGGGCGAATCTTCCGGGATTTTCGCCGGAAGGACTTTCAGATCAGGCAGCGCTGAAGGATCGATATCGAACAAGAAATCGGCGGCCTTATCCGCCTGAACGAAAAGAAAATCGTCCGGCTTGTTCACCATCAACGTCTTGCCGCCTTCGACCGTGCCGAGCGGGAAATATTCCCTGTACCTCAGTTGACCGTCGACATTCACCTCCGCCACCAGGCGAACCGCGCCGGTGGAGACGCGGGTGATGCGGTCGGTGTCAGTCGCATCGAGCTTGAACTGCACGCGAACGACCAGCAACACGTGGGTCGGGTCGTTCAGCACCTTGTCGAGTTTATCGTCGTCGCCGCGCTTGCGTAGCGTGGCCAATTCCGAATCGACCTGCGGAATGGATTTGACCGTGTAAACCCCGAGCACGCTGACTACTTCGGACCCGACGACCGGCTGGGCGGAACGCTTGGCGCCCAGTTCAATGCCGATGCGGTTGCCGAACAACTCCTGCAGGTAATCGGGGTGAATCCGCGCGAAAGGCTGCACGCCGGCGGTCGAGCCTCCGTTGCTGGTGTGGTAGACGAAGCCGAGAACCAGATCGTCGAGCGGCAGACCGACGAGCGATTCGTGGCCTGCTTCCTTGCCGCCGGGAGCGGTGCTGATGTAGTAGCCGTTGAGCTCGTCGTAGACGGTGCGGTCGGCATTCTGGTGTTCGCTGATCGGCACGCCGATAGGCTGCGGCGGGCGGATTTGGTAGCGCGAATAACCGCCGATACTCGCCGCGAAGGGCATCGCCTGCGCCGCCACGGCTATCAGCCCCAGCGCGAGTATACCGACGATCAGCCCCATGATCGCGCCGCCGACTTTGTCGAGCGTAGGGGGCATGCGAACGTTCCCCGAGACGAGTTTATCGAAGATCAGCCGGAGAAATATGTAAGTCAGCGAGAACAGTGCGACGAGCACCATTGCGTGCGCGTCGTCAGCGAATTTGCCGGGGTTCAGCATCGTTACGATCGGCTCGTAATACGTGAACGCAACCAGCACGCTTACGGCGGCGAGGACGGCGCTGATCGTCGCGCTGAAAAATCCCTGCAGGTAGTGGAAGAACGCTACCGCCAGGACCAGGAGCATGAGGAAAATGCTGAGAATCATAGGGCTCGTGGGTTAAGTGACTATCTCTGGACCGGCTGAGCCGTACCGCGCGACGGCGGCGGCGGATTGGGGCTCTCGCCATCGGCCTTGAGCACGCGGAGCACTTCCTGCACGCTCGTGTCTCCCTTTTCCACCAGCAGCAGCGCCTGCTCCTGCAGATACTTCGCCCGCTGCTTGCGGAACGCCATCTTCAACTGCGTCGGCGATGCACCGGCCAGCACGGCCTGCTTGGCGTCTTCGTCGATCACGAACAATTCGAAAAATCCAGTTCGGCCCTTGTAGTGCAGCTCGTCGCAGAACTCGCAGAGAATCGTATTCCCCTTCGGGTCCTTCAACGGCTGCGTGCGGGCCTGATACAGCTTGCTGACGCGATCGGGATCCATGTTGAGCTTGCGAAGCGTGGCCGGGTCGGGCGCGTAGCCGATTTTGCAGGCATTGCAGAGTACTCGCAGTGTGCGGCCGGAGATGACGAGAATCAGCTGCTCCAGCGCGAGATTGTCATCGCCGACCAGCTTTCGCCATTGCGACAGCGCCTCAAGCGTGCTCCCGGCCCGCAGGCCCACGTAAACACGCTTTCCCTTTTTGGCAAATTTCACCAGTTGTTGGGCTGACTTCGGATCCTGCAGCGAGGACATCATGATCGTGTCGGGATCCTGGTCGATCACCCAGCTGACCTGCTTGGCCTCATCGGTCCCGGAGGCGTTCGGATCGAGCTTGTTCTGCGTGATGCCTTCCAGGTCGATCGGCGCGTCGCGCTCGATGGTGTGAATGTGCGTGAGAAACGCGTCGTGCCCGCGGAGGATTCCGTAAAGCATCGACCGCAGCCCCATGCCGCGCGGCGCTGATACCAGCACGATGCCGGCGTTGGCGCTGATCGTGTCTTTCAGCAGCTCCAGCTGCTCCGGGCCGAACCCCAGTTGATCGAGCTTGAGGTTGTGGCGTTTTTTCACTTCCGACGCGAGCGTCATCTGCTCGCCGGCGTTTGAGCCGCGGGTCTTGACTTCGAGTTCTATCTTCTTGCCCGCGCAGACCACCTTAAGCGTGCCGGTCTGCGGCTTACGCTTGTCGGTCAGGTCCATGCCGGCCTTGCCCTTGATGTACGTGATGACATCGGCACCAACGTCGCGAGTCACGGTCGTCCCGCGATAGCCGAAACCATCGACAACGAACCGGACCGAAGTGCCTTCTTCGCCCGGGGCCAGCTCGATCAGCTCGGCCCCGCGTTTGAGTGGGCTGGCGAACAACTGCTGCACCGCGATGTAGGTGTTGGCCTCCGGCGATTCGGTGGCGGGGGCAGGCAGAAGGTTGCCGTTCTTGTTGACGAACTGCACTTCGCCGGCCACTTCCTGGACGATGCGGTCGCCTTTCTTCATCCCCTTGCCGATGTTTTTGATTTCGCCCTTAAGGTCGCTCAGCCCGACTTTCTGGTGTCGCATCCCCAAGTACACGCCTGCTTCAACGAGCATGACAAAGATCAGCACGAGAAACGCAACTGCGAATCCGGGGAGAAGAAAAAACAGCGCGAAACCAATCGCAAGGCCGGCGACCAAGCCGGTGTTGATGCCTTCGCGAGGAAGGTGCGCGACGGGAGCGTCCTTATCGACCCACGTCAGCAGCCGGGTCCAGAAACCCAGGACGATCAGAACCGCCAGCAATTTAAAGGGATTCGCATAATTCCCACCCGCCGGCGAGGCTGCCAACAGCTCGATCAAGGCCATGAGGTCTCCTGCGTGCTCGTTCCCCGCCAATCATAGGCACGGGAAGGATTTATGATTGTAATGATTCATCCCACTCACGCCAACGGAATGGCTCGGCTGCGTCAGAAGAATTCGGCGCTTCACGATGGGCAACCATGCAATCAACCGATTGCCGGCAGCGGAGGGGCGAGCAGCGAGGTGATCTATGTGAGTCGAGAGCTTGGCAGCGAGTCCCTATGCCACGCTGACGTTCTTCTTTTTCAGCGTCGTGCGCTTTAGGACATGTTCGACAGTTTCGAGCCGCGAGACGAGTTCGCCCATATCGCCCGGCCGCTTAGCGATCTTGGTGTGGGCGCAGTCCATCACGAGGTTGGAGAGATTTTCGGGGACATTCTTATTGAGTTCCACCGGGGCCGCCATAGCGCCGTCGACCAGGAAGCTGTTTTCGGTCTTTTTCAACGTGAAGAGCGTCGGCAGCTTAGCGCCGGTGAGGCACCAGTACATCGTCGCACCGAAATTGAAGACGTCCGTCCGCTGAGTGACCGGCTCGCAGCGCACCTGCTCCGGCGAGATGTAATCCGGCGTACCCTGGATGCGTTCTTTCTTCGTGCCGATGCGGCAGGCTTGGCCGAGGTCGATCACTTTCGTTACGCCATCGGCGGAAAGGAGAATATTGTTCGGCTTGAGATCGCAGTGGACATAACCCGCTTGATGCAGTGACTGCAGCGCCTTGGCGGTGTCGATGAAGCATTTGACGAGCTTCAGCATGCTCGGCGTCTTTTGCAGATCAAGCGGCGCGCCGTCGAATAACTCCATGACCAGCGCAGCCTCGGTCGTTGTGCGGAACAGCGACTTGTGCGACTTCATATCGACAACCTTGCGGAGGTTGTCGTGCCGGGCAGCGCGGCCGACTTCGAACTCATTTTCAAGTTGCTCAATGAATCGGGCGTGCTTATCCGTTTTGCGGACGACATGCTTGAGCGCGTAAATCTGCTTGGATTCGCGATGGCTGACGGCGTAAATGATGCTCCCGGCGCCTTCACCGATGAAATCGATGACGTCGTAATCAAAAACCGAGGCCGGGATCGCCGAGGCAGTACTTCCCTGCGAAAATGAGGATCCGTCAGTCATGCGTGTTGCCCCCGAATAAAGCTGTCGTGTGTGCCGATACTCATCCGTAAGCATCGGCAGCACGCAACGTCATCTTCTACTACGCTCGACGGGGAGATTTATTCAAATCCCGTACCATTTTTCGGAAAGTCCACCCAGGCGGCATGCTTCCCAGGACGCGACATCGCTTTTTGGGCTCTAAACCCATCCGCCCGCAACAATTGCGCCTCAACGCCCGACAAACCATTGCGCAGAAAATGAGCGGCCTGGGAGGGTTATTCCCGGGCCGCTCATAGATCATTCGATCGGAATAATCGCTAGGCGCCAGTTACTTCGTCCATTCCTTCGCCTTGAAGTCAGCCAGTACCTGCTTCAGCGAGTTCTCCAGCGATTCGGTCAGCTCGGGTTTTGCGACCAATTCCGACCGGACTTGCGGCGCGGTGCGGTCGATATACGCCAGCAACTTGTCCTGGTATTCGCCGATGCGGTTGATTTCAATCTCGTCGAGATAGCCCTTCGTGCCGGCGTAGATCAGGATGATTTCCTGCTCGACGGGCATCGGGCGGTACTGCGGCTGCTTGAGGAGTTCGACCAGACGCGCGCCGCGATCGAGCTGCTTCTGCGTGGCCTTGTCCAGTTCGGTACCGAGCTGAGCGAAGGCTTCGAGTTCGCGGTAGGCGGCCAAGTCGAGCTTGAGGGAGCCGGCGATCTTTTTCATCGCTTTCGTTTGAGCGTTACCACCTACGCGGCTGACCGAGATACCGACGTTCACGGCCGGGCGGACGCCGGCGAAGAACAGTTCCGGCTCGAGATAAATCTGACCGTCGGTGATGGAGATGACGTTCGTCGGGATGTACGCCGACACGTCGCCGTCCTGCGTTTCGATGATCGGGAGGGCGGTGAGGGATCCGCCGCCGTTGGCGTCGGAGAGTTTCACCGAGCGTTCGAGCAGGCGGCTGTGGAGATAGAACACGTCGCCCGGGAACGCCTCGCGACCCGGCGGGCGACGAAGCAGCAGCGAAAGTTGACGATACGCGGCGGCCTGCTTCGAAAGATCGTCGTAGACGACCAGCGTGTGCTCGCCCTTCCACATGAAGTACTCGGCCATCGCGGTGCCCGCGTACGGCGCGATGTACTGCAGCGGGGCGGGGTCAGCGGCGGTGGCGATGACGACGGTGGTGTATTCCATCGCGCCGGCGGTTCGCAGCACTTCGACGATGCCCGCGACGGTCGATTCCTTGGAACCGACGGCCACGTAAAAGCACTTCACGCCCTTACCTTTTTGATTGATGATCGTGTCGATCGCGATGGCGGTCTTGCCGGTCTTGCGGTCGCCGATGATCAGCTCGCGCTGGCCGCGGCCGATCGGGATCATCGCGTCAATCGCCTTGATGCCCGTCTGCAGCGGTTGGGTCACCGGCTTGCGCTCGGCGATGCCGGGGGCGACGATGTCCATCTTGCGCGTCTCGCTCGAGGCGATCGGGCCGAGCCCGTCAAGCGGCTCGCCGAGCGGATTCACCACGCGGCCGATGACTGCGTCGCCGACGGCGACTTCGAGCAGTCGGCCGGTGGACTTGACGGTGTCGCCTTCCTTGATGCCCAGGTAGCTGCCGAAGATGACGGCGCCGATGGATTCGTCTTCAAGGTTGAAGACCTGGCCCATCGTGCCGTTCTGGAATTCCAGCAGTTCGCCGGCCATCGCGTTCGACAGGCCGTAGATTCGGGCGATGCCGTCACCGACTTCGATGACCGTGCCGATGTCGCTGACCTGGACCTTCTGGTCAAAGCCGGCGATTTCGCTCTTGAGAATATTCGTGATTTCCGCAACGTTGATGGCCATGTCTTACTCCAGATTATTTCGGTCGTGCCGCTAAAAATTGTTGTTTGATTGCTTCGAGCTGGTACTTCACGCTGGCGTCGATTAGCTTGTCTTCCACCTGCAGCATCAGGCCGCCGATGATCGACTCATCGACGGTTTGATTGACGAACGCCGTCTTGCCCAAGGCCGTGCTAACTTTTTGCTGCACCTGCTGCAGTTGGTCGGGAGTGAGCATTTGCGCGACGGTCACGTCGACCTCGACTTTGTTCCGCATCTGATCAACGAGATAGCCGTACGCCTCTGCGACTTCGGTCAGCACACTCAGCCGACCTTTGGCGTTGAGCACGCCGAGGAAATTCACCAGCAAGGGTGAGACCTTGCCGTCGAACGCGCGCTTAATGAGCGAGGCCCGCTCGCCGGTGCTGATGCTCGGGTCGATCGTGAACAGCCGCAGTGCGGGCGTGCCTTTGATCGCGTCGGCGATCGAAGATAGATCGGCACCGATCGCGTCGGTCTGGCCTTTTTCTTCCGCCAGTTCCAGCAGCGACTGGGCGTAGATGAGGGCGGTGGTTGAGTGGTGTTTTGTTTTCATCTTCATGTTGCCGACTGCCAATTTGCAATTGTCGATTTCAATCGGCAATCGGCAGTTGGCATCCGGCAATCTCCTAGTTCTTATTCACCGCTTGCATCTGCTCCAGGCTCCGCGCCACCAAATCACGCTGGTCATCAGCATTGAGGTTGCGGCGGAGAATTTTCTCGGCCACGCTCGTCGCCAGCACGGCCGCCTGGTCGTACACCTCGCGGACTGCGGCGGTCTTAGCGCCTTCGATTTCCTTCAGAGCCTTTTCCTTCATCTCTTCTGATTCCGCCTGCGTGCGGGCGCGGATGGAAGAGGCCGCCTGCTCGGCGTCGGTGATGGCTTTGGCAATCATCTCGCGAACCGTTCGATCCGCATCGGCCAGCTTGGCGTTGAGTTCCTTGAGCGAGCCCTCAGCCTTGCTGCGGGCGGCCTCGGCGCTGGCGATGTCGCCGCGGATCTTGGCTTCGCGGGCCTTCAAACCGGCCAGCACGTTCTTCCATGCGGTCGGGTACAACACGGCGAGCATGACGACGAAAATGATCACGACCCAGAGGGCCTGATACCACGTCTGAGCATCGTCAAAAGCCGGGAGTAACGGCGGATTAGATTCCTCGTGCTCGCCGGCTTTGGGGTGCTCGGGCGTTGCGGCGGATTCAACCTTGCCGGTTTCCACTTTCGCAGCAGCGGAAGGCAGGTGGTCCATCGTGACCGTCTTGGTCTCGAGAGTCGACTGTTGCGCCCGCAGCGTCGCCGTCGATAGGAGCAGCACCGTCGGCAGCAGCATCGCAAGTAAAAATCGCTTCAGCATAGCGTCACCTTTCAGAGTTCGCGAACGAGGCAAAAGATTGCGATCGTTTTCACGGCCGCAATCCTGATTGACTTACTTCACAATCTGTTCAAACACCGGGCCGATATGCCCCAGGGCCTGAAGACAGATGACCAATGCGAAGAACGTGAACCCTTCGATCAGCGCAGCTGCGATGATCATGTTCGTGCCGATACGACCACCGGCCTCGGGCTGACGGGCGATGCCTTCCATCGCTTGGCCGGCCAGATGGCCGATACCTTTGGCGGCGCCGAGAACGACAAGGCCGGCACCCAACGTTGCACCGAACACGCCGAAGCCGTGGTCGGGAAACACGAATACATCGGACAGAAGACTCAACATAAAAAACTCCCTCGGACTTGCGTCCGAAACAATGCGGCGACCGACAATTGTCGTTTCATCCGCGAATAAATTGTGCCGAACTTAAAAGTTAATAGCCCAGGCGTCGGCTGCTCTGAGCGAAGTTTGTTTAGTGCTCGGGCGCAACAGCGCTCGCGATGAACAACGTTGTCAGGAACGTAAATATGTACGCCTGCAGGAACGACACGAACAGTTCAAGCACTCGGATCAATAAGCTGAGCAGTGTGACCGGTGCGCCGATGCCGATCTGCATGGCGATGCCGGACGCAACCGGGATCAAAAACACCAGCGCCGCCAGCACGATGTGGCCGGCGATCATGTTTGCGAACAATCGAATCATCAGCGCAAACGGTTTGATGAACGCGCCGATCAATTCCAGAAAGAGCAATGCGGCCCACATTGGTACGTCAATCAGCCAGCCGATCTGCGAACCACCCGGGGCGGGCTTGAACGGGTGCGGGGCAAAGTTCCAGAAGTACAACGGCACGGCCATGAGGATTGCCATCACCGGGTTCACGCCGTGCCCGTGAGCATCGGCGGAATGGATCTGGCCGTGACCATTGTGTTTCACGTGTTCGCCGTCGTGGTAATGATTGGTCGGATTTTTTAAGGCGTCGAAGTCTCCTGGAACGTCCGCGGCGAGACCTTCGCCGCGGATGTGCTCCAAATCATGGGCCGTCTCGTGGCCGTTTTCTCCGTCGGAGCTGTGTTCTTCGTGGTGAGCCTGGTGGCCGTACGTGCCGTCCATCAGCGAGCGGGCGACCTGGATAATGCCGTTCAAATGCACGAACAGAAACGCACAAACCGCCAATGCGCCAGTCGTCGTCAGTCGGCCGGTCGCGGTGCCGCCGATGTGTGATTCTTTACCGGTGAAAAGCGTAATGATCTCGCCGATCGGAATCTGGCCGAGCAGGTTGCAAAACAGGATGAAGAAGAAGAGCGTCCAAAGGAACGGCACGAAACGATCAGTGTGTTCCTTAAGAGCAGGGCGGAAAACTTCGACGCGGAGGAATTCGAGAATTGACTCGAAGAAATTTTTCGAGCCCGTGGGCGCTTCGATCGCGGCCTTTCGGAAAAGAACTGGGAAGATCAGCAGAATCAGCACTGCCGCCACAAGCGCCATGAACATCTGGTTGGTCATGTGCATCGGCCCGACATCGAAATGCATCGGATGCGGGAGGATGTGATTCATCGGGTCTTGAGAGGCGAGCAGTGAAAGCATCATTTCAGTTCTCTACTGTTTTGGAGCCGGCGGCGTTGGGTGCGGCACATCGACCGGGGCCGACTTCACCGCCTGCACGAAGCAAATCACCAACGCGATCAGGCCGGCCCAGTACAATCCCGCCAGCCAATACAAAAAACTAGGCCCGGGTTTCAACTTGAGGTAAACGAATCCTCCTGCCCCGATGGCAGCGAACATCTGCAGCACGGTTCCGACCAAACCCGCCTGCGATACAGCGTATTGCGAGTAGCCACGAACCAAAATTCCTGGAACCGTCGCAAGTAGCGAGGCCGCCGTCACAATGACGAAGGCAATCACCATCTCACGATTCCCCGGTTCCACGCCGAGCGCCTTGCAAGCCGCGAATCCGAGAGCGGCCGACAGGACGAGCACGACAGGCACTACGATCAGAGCACGCATGAAGCGTTCAATCCTTGTTGATCCGCATGCCGTCCTTGATCAGCAGATACATTCCCGCTGCAAGGCCAAGCATCGAACCGATGACAACGCCCCAGGGCGACCAATCGTATTTTGAATCGAGCCAGCGCCCGACGAAGACGCCAAGGCCGACACCGATTCCCACTTGCAAGCCAGTTCCTACGAACTGACCCCAATTCGGATCCGAATCCTTGGGCATTATGACTCCGCCGCCGCGGGTTCGTGCAAAAAAGCACAAAGGTCAACGAAACCTTTCGCCCGAGAGCGCGATAAGTTAGTAGGATTGTGGGGGAAGGTCAAGCTTACGAGCGGTTGAATGCAGGTCGTACTCGCCTGGCTGTTTCAGTCATGCCGGCAAATACCGTTCGACATTTCGCGGATTTCAATTTTGGGTCAAGGGTCGCAGATTTCTCGCCTCTCGTTCCTTTTGCACAGCTTTCCAAACTTCGGGCTCGGCCTGAAGGAATTTTGTGAATTGACTCGACCCAACACCCAATCGATCTTTCGCCGGCGCTGTCGCCCAATCGCACGCACATAGAATGTCTAAAACCAGTCCAATGACTTGCGGATAAAGCGGATTTCGCCCGGAAACGTCGAGTGAAAACCATTCGGGCGGCGCGAATAGTTCTAATGCGATCGGCTGGCGAAGTTCGATCGCCGCGCGCAGCCTCAGGCGGCGTAGGGCGGCTTCGCGGTTCTTCGTTTGGCTTCGGGATTCCCCGGCGATCGCCTGCAGCCCGCTCGGCTGGTGAGTGATTCGCACGTTGGAACTGGTCTTGTTGCGCTTCTGCCCGCCAGGGCCGGGACCGCGGAAGACTTCCACCTTGCAGGACCGCAGGAAGACTTCATCGGAAACTGTTCTAACCCCGTCTGGCATTTTTTAAGTCAATTTCAGTCAATCAGTTACAGGCGAATCTTAACATTTCTTCAGCCTGTAACGACGCGCTAACCGTTTGTTAATAATCGCCGCTTATCGTCCGCCGCAGGAAAAACGAGAACACCATTCTACCAAGAAGGAGAAAGCTTATGTTGCAGTTGATCAAGCGAGCGAGCGTGGCGGCGTTGACGAGCCTGGCGATTGCGGGAACCTGTTTCGCGGAAACGCGCCTGCAAGGCGCGGGCGCGACTTTCCCCGAGCCGTTCTACAAGCGGCTGGTCGCAGAGTATCAGAAACTTCACCCCGAAATTCAGATCGACTACCAGGGCATCGGCTCGGGTGGCGGCATCAAGGGCATTACCGAAAAGACCGTGGACTTCGCCGGCTCGGATGCTCCGATGAGCAAGAAAGAAATCGAAGCCGCCGGCGGCGCGGCGAACCTCGTTCAAGTCCCGAGCTGTGCCGGCGGTGTCGTGCCGGCGTACAACGTTCCGGGCGTCACGGTTGATCTGAAGTTCACCGGCGAAATCTTGGCCGACATCTACATGGGCAAGATCACCAAGTGGAATGACCCGGCGATCGCAAAGGTCAACGAAGGCGTGAAGCTTCCGGACACGGCCATCACCCCCGCATGGCGCACCGACGGCAGCGGAACCAACTACGTCTTCACCAACTACCTCGCCACACAGAGCGAAGAGTTCAAGGGCAAAGTCGGCGTGGGTAAGAGCGTGAAGTGGCCCGTCGGCCAGGGTGGCAAGGGCAACCCGGGCGTGGCGGCGATCGTCCAACAGACGCCGGGCGCGCTCGGCTACATCGAGCAGAACTTCGCCGACAGCAACAAGATTTCGTACGGTGCCGTGGAGAACAAGAACGGTAAGTTCGTGAAAGCGACTCCGGAAGCCGTCTCCGCCGCCGGCGCCGGTGCGGTCGAACAGTTCGAAGGCACCGTCCTGGCAGCCAACTTGTGGAACCAGGCCGGCGACGATTCGTACCCGATCGCGTCGTTCACCTACCTGATCGTTTACAAGGACCTGAGCAACGTCAAGAGCAAGGAACAGGCTCAGGCGCTGACCGACTTCCTCTACTGGGCCACCCACGACGGCCAGAAGTTTGCCAAGGAGCTCGACTACGCTCCGCTGGCGGATGGCGTGACGAAGAAAGTCGACGGCGCACTGGAGTCGCTTACCTACAGCGGCGCTGGTATGAAGCCGATGGCGGCGAAGTAACTCGGGCGGTTGTTTTTCAATCTCGGCGGAGCCCACGGATCGACCGGCTGTCGATCCGTGGGCTTCCCGCACTGACTGATACTCCAAGGACCCAGTATGACTCAATTGGCTGCAGAAATTCCTCCGCCAGCGCCGCCGGCTGATATTTCCATCCGGCAGCGAACGCAGTTTCTTAGCAGCGATCTCATTCTTCGCTGGGTGACGGCCGGTTCGGCGGTCATTGTCATCCTTATGCTTTCTTCGCTGATCTTCGTGCTGGCCCAGGCGGCGCTGCCGAGCATCAAGGCATTCGGATTCAGCTTCCTGGTCGGGAGCGAATGGCGCCCCAACTCACTGCCCGGCGATCCGATGCTCGATGCCAAGGGCCATGTCGTCATCGAAGACGGCGAAGTCGTGACCAAGATGATCCCGCCCGCGTTTGGCGCGCTGCCGGTGATCTGGGGGACGGCCGTCAGCTCGATCCTCTCGCTCATCGTCGCCGTGCCGTTGAGTCTTGGTGCGGCGATTTTCCTGGTGCGGGCGGCGAGCCGCGTATTGATCGGCCCGGTTTCATTCCTGATCGAATTCCTCGCGGCGATCCCCTCCATCGCCTACGGGCTGTGGGGCTTATTTGTTTTGTGTCCGTTTCTGCAGGCTCACGTCGAGCCGGGGCTCAACGGATTTTTTGAACACGTGCCCGGGTTGCGCTGGCTTTCCTCGACCTCCGGCGCTCTGACCGGCCGCGACATGTTCGCCGGCGGATTGGTGCTGGGCATCATGATCATCCCGATCATTACCGCCATCAGCCGCGACGTGCTGCGGCAGGTGCCGCGGGCACAGATTGAAGGAACCGTCGCACTGGGCGCAACGTGGTGGGAAAGCTGCCGCGAGATGCTGACGTTCAGCCGGTCGGGCCTGTTCGGCGCGATCATGCTTGGCATGGCGCGGGCGGCGGGCGAGACGATGGCGATCACCATGGTCATCGGCAACAACAACCAGATCAAATCGAGCCTGTTCGCGCCGGCCCAGACGATGTCGAGCCTGCTCGCCAACGAATTCGCCGAGGCCAGTACGGAAATTCACCGGGCGGCATTGGTGGAAGTGGCGCTGGTCCTGCTGCTGATGTCGCTGGCGTTCAATGTCGTGGCCCGCTACCTGGTGGTCGGCAAACAGTCGCGATCTGCTGCCGCACATTAGGCGGATGACGTAAGTCGTTAGTGATTGAAGGATATCGATTATGAGCACAGCCAATATCCAACCAGTCGATCCGCTCGGACAGTCCACCGGGCAGTCGACGTTTCGGTCGAAGTGGTCGCGCATCAAGAGCGGCATCATGTATTGCGTGTGCGCTGGTTCCACATTCTTCATCCTTTCATTGCTGGTGCTGGTGATTGGTTACCTTATTTCGATCGGCTTTTCCTCGATCAACAAAGCCTTCTTCACGATGGACCCAATCCCCACCGGCATGGCCAACGCGCCGGGCGGCATGCGGAATGCCCTGGTGGGAACGGCCGTTCTGATTTTCCTGGCGAGCCTGATCGGGATTCCGATCGGCATGATGACTGGCGTCTATCTCGCCGAGTACGACGTCGGTTCGCGGATCGCCACGCCGGTGCGATTCATCTGCGACGTACTGGCCGGTGTGCCGAGCATTGTGGTCGGGATTCTCGGCTACGAATTGCTGGTGCGGCCGCTCGGTTCATATAACGGCTGGGCTGGGGCGGTGGCGCTGGCGTTTATCATGGTGCCGATCGTGGCGCGAACGACGGAAGAAATGCTCCGCCTCGTGCCGGACAGTTACCGGCAGGCATCCATCGCTCTGGGTGCGAACAAGGCGGTGACGATTCTTAAAATCGTGATCCCGTCGGGCACGGCCAGTATTGTCACCGGCGTGATGCTCGCGATCGCCCGTGTTGCCGGCGAAACGGCGCCGTTGCTGTTCACTGCCTTGGGCAGCCGGTTCTCGCCGATTACGTTCGATTCGTCCTTTCCGTTCATGCACGCGACCATCGATAAGCCGTTTCCTTCGCTCACCGCACAAATTTTTTCCTACGCCTCCGGCGCTGATGTGGACGAGCGCCGGCTCGCATGGGCGGGCATTCTTGTGCTGATTGGGCTGATTTTCTTCGTGAATGTCTCCATCCGCTTCGCCACGCGAAGCAAGCGCAGCACTTAAATCATTAGCGGACGTTGTTCGTCCCGCGTTCAATCCTTGTAGACCATGGCCACGGCGTGAGTAGAATGCCGACATATGACTGGCGGCGGCGCGCCGCGCAGTTCCATACGTGCATCGAGCCGCAAGGATGTTTTCATGGCTTCGGTCTGTTTCTACTTCCAGGTCCATCAGCCGTTCAGGTTGCGGCGGTACAGTGTCTTCGATACCGATCGTCATTACTTCGACGATCTGAAAAACGCCGAAATCTTCCGCAAAATCGCCGCCAAGTGTTACCTGCCGGCCAACAAGGTGCTGCTGGATGCGATCCGCAAGCACGACGGCCGATTCCGCATCGCCTACTCCATCACGGGGACGGCCCTCGAGCAGTTCGAGAAAGAAGCGCCCGAGGCGCTGGACAGTTTTCACCAGCTCAACGCCACCGGCTGCGTGGAATTTTTGGATGAGACGTACGACCACTCGCTCTCCTTTCTTTACTCGCGAGAAGAATTCCGCACGCAGGTGGAGATGCACCGGAAGAAGATAAAAGATCTTTTCGGCCAGGAGCCGCGCGTCTTCCGCAATACTGAACTGATTTACAACAACGATCTCGCACACTTCGTAAGTCACATGGGCTACGACGCGATTTTGGCCGAGGGCGCGGATCACATCCTCGGCTTCCGCAGCCCGAACTTTGTCTACCGCCCGCCGCACGCACCCAAGCTTAAACTACTGCTGAAGAATTACCGGCTGAGCGACGACATTGCCTTCCGATTCAGCGAGCCGAAATGGGAGCAATACCCACTGACGGCCGAGAAATTCGGCAACTGGGTGAACCAGATCAACGGCAATGGTTTCGTCTGCAATCTGTTCCTCGATTACGAAACCTTCGGCGAGCACCAGTGGGCCGAGACCGGGATTTTTGATTTCCTCGCCCACGTGCCGGCCGAGGTGATGAAGCACGGCAACAACGAGTTCCTCACGCCCAGCCAGGTGATCGACCGCTACGAGCCCGTCGGCGAAATCGACGTGCCGCACATGACCAGCTGGGCCGACACCGAGCGCGATCTCTCCGCGTGGCTCGGCAATGCGATGCAGTCCAACGCACTTCACGAGCTGTACAAGCTGGAGGGCCCGCTGAAGGAGAAGGGCGACCCGCAACTACTCGACGACTGGCGGAAGCTGACGACGAGCGATCACTTCTACTACATGTGCACCAAGTACTGGGCCGACGGCGACGTGCACCGGTATTTCTCGCCGTACGAATCGCCGTACGACAGCTACATCAACTTCATGAACGTGCTGGACAACGTGCAGACGCGGCTGCGGGAAGAATGATCCGATCTGAAATGCGTTTGCGGAAGAGATGAACGCAGAGACCCAGAGACACAGAGAAATCGCAGACGGCCAGTGAGTGTCCTCTACCTTCGTCTTCTCAGTGACTCTGTGTCTCTGTGTTCATTTCCTCTTAGTTTCTACGCGAAAAAATTTCCATTTGCGCTCGCCGGAATCAAGCCTATACTTTCCTACAACCAAAGGAAACTTATGAAAACCCTTCTCGCCGCCGTGCTGGTTTCGCTCTTCGCGCCGCTGGCCGCTCACGCCGCCATCGTGACGATGAACATCGACTACAAGGACGGCGACGTGAAGTGCAAAGGCTATCTCGCGTACGACGACCAAGTCCCCGGCCCGCGTCCGGGCGTGCTGGTCATTCCGGAGTGGTGGGGCCTGACCGATTACACCCGCGACCGCGCCAAGCAACTCGCGGGCCTGGGCTACGTCGCGTTCGTCGCCGACATGTACGGCGAAGGGAAGACCACCGACGACCCGAAAGAGGCCGGCAAACTCGCGGGCGAATTAAAGCCCGACCCCGCCAAGTTCCGCGCCCGCGCCAAGGCGGCGCTCGATACGCTCCGCGCAGTCGGCCCGACGACCGGCGGGCTCGATCCGACCAAAGTCGCCGCCATCGGCTACTGCTTCGGCGGATCGGCCGTGCTGGAACTCGCCCGTTCCGGCGAAAACCTGGCCGGCGTGGTGAGCTTCCACGGCGACCTTTCGACGACCGCTCCCGCCAAGCCCGGCGAAGTCAAGGCCAAGGTCCTCGTCTGCACCGGCGCCGACGACGCGTTCGTCAAACCCCAGACCGTTGAAGCGTTCGACAAGGAAATGAAAGCCGCCGGCGCCGACTACCAGATCAACTCCTACGGCGGAGCGGTGCACGCTTTCACCAACCCCGACGCCGACCGCCACAAAATCCCCAACATCGCCTACAACGAAAAGGCCGACAAACGGTCGTGGGAAGCGATGAAGGCGTTCTTTGCGGAAGTGTTTAAGAAGTGAACTGACGCGAAGGCGCAAGCGAGCGGCCTGCCGAACAGGGCAGGGCTCGCTTGCGCCTTCGCGTCAGTTCACTTCTTAAACACTTCCGCAAAGAACGCCTTCATCGCTTCCCACGACCGTTTGTCGGCCTTTTCGTTGTAGGCGATGTTGGGGATT
>JBBQNK010000018.1:0-85512 GCA_038329865.1 Tepidisphaerales bacterium
CCTGGATTACCAGACGCCGCTGGAGTTCGCGACGAGTTGGAAGACGGAGCGGGCCGGGACGTTCCCGGCCGAGGTTCAGGTCAGTTAACGATGGGCCGCGAAACTATACATCCGAGTTGGGACACGAATGGGGTCTGGACAACGTGACGCGAGACAACGTGTTAGTGGATTTATAGTTATGACGACAACTACACTCAGGATAAATACTTGGACGAATGTCCAAGTTGTTTCTCCCCCTCTCCGTAAGACCCATTTCGAAATTCATCAATCAATAACTGCGTTTTCACACGCTGATTGACGTGACCGTACTTAATTCAAAATATCGCCATTTCGTCGTATCGGATAGGTTTTCCGATACCATTGAAAATACTCGCGTATCGGATGGTATCGGATGAACTGTATCGGATCGGTTTTCACAAAAAATGTGATAACCATCGATAAATCCAGCAATTGGACCGTTTTATAGAATTAACCTGTCAAACAAATTCTGGTCTTCGGAACCGAGGGTTACAGGTTCGACTCCTGTCGAGTGCAATCAAAATTGGCCGCAGTAGAACTCATTTCTTGCCGACCACCCTCGCGATCAATCCGACCACGTTAACGGCCGTCGCGAGGTTGTGCATGTTGGATATCGTGAACGAAAGATTGCTGTAGCCGAGTTTCGCGAACGATCTGCCCGGGCTATTGAAAGCTTTGGCGAACGTTGCGTTGTGGTCGCCTGTGTCCAACTTGTACTGCGAGCTTGGTAGTTTGCTGAATTGGGCGGAACAGTCGTCGATATTGCCTGAGGCGTTTCGGAGCGTGCCGCCGGTGAAGCTGGCTACACTGTTGCAGAAGTTGGACCAGTTGTTAAGGGATTTCGAGGCGAGATCGCCTACCCCGATATTGTTGACCAAAAGGGTGAGCACATTCCCGGCGACATTGGCAATCGTCGTGCCGGCGACAAAGCCAACTGCCAAGGCGATCATCTCGCCCTTCGTCAAGCCGGCCAGCGAAGCAACATCGCCTGGTTCAGCCCGCCAAAGGCCATGGGATTTGAAGCAATCCCTACGAAAACTTAAGACCGCTTGCAAAAACTGCCACGTGTCCTTCTTGGGAGGACTCGCGACTACGCGGGGCGATGTTTGCGTTTGCGTCGGCCGAGGACGCTCATCCCGCCGAGCAGGATGATGCTCAAAGAAGCCGGTTCGGGCGCGGCGACATAGACAAAATCAAAGTCCTGCCGAACATTGGTGCCGACGATCGTGTAACGCGTCTCGTCTGTCGCACCGGCAATCCCGGCGAGTGCGTCCAACACTTGCTGCTGGGTCAAACCGGTGAGCGCGATATTGCCCAAGTCCTGAACGATGAACGCGTTGCTGTCGCTGAGGGTTGCCCAGGCAACTTTGACATCGGTGTCGGTGGTGCTCAACCCATTGGCGGGAAACGTCGGGTTGGCGGCACCACTGAAAAGCGTGAAACCGTCGCCGGCATTGGTGTCTTGTAGATTAAATCCCTTGATCGACACACTGGCGGCGGAGGCGTCGATCTTCACATCGCCGGTCGCAGCGTTGTAGATCAGTTTTGCCTTCCCGGTATTTCCTACGCCCACGACTGCAGCGATGGGCGGTCCGGAGTACGGGCCGGCGTCCAACGCGCCGCTGTCAAGGATGGCAAAGATGTCGTCGGTGTCGGCATATCCACTGTAGTTGAAGTCGCCCTGGTTCCAATTGGCGGGGCTGGCGGTATCGAGCTTGCCGCCGTCGAGTATGTTGAAGATGTCGTCGGTATCGACGACGCCATTAAGATCCGTATCACCGGCTGCGGCATAGGCGACGGTTGCGATCGAGCCGTTCATCACGTAACCGACGGCGCGGGTGCCGCCGCTTGCAGCGGCCGTGCTTGACTGAATACCCGAGCCGTTCCAGGCCCCGCCCGCCATCCCGCTAATGAGTTGCGAGCGAAGCGTGGACTCGACAGCCGAGTTAATGACGACGTGGTTATTCGTGACGTCAAGCTTACCCGTGCCGCCGAACGCCAGGCTGCCCAGCGGGACTGCCGACGGCAAGCTCGCCTGTAAGCGAACCGTGGCCGCGTTGTTGACGGTCAGCGCTCCACCACCAAATGCATTCTGGTGAGCGGCGACAATCGTTCCGGCATGGACGGTCGTGCCGCCGTTAAATGTGTTGGCGGTGTTGAACGTAAGTGTGCCAGCGCCGAGTTTCTGGAAGCTCCCGCCCACGCTGGATAGCGAGGTGTTGAACGCCACGTTATTGGCGCCGGTGTCGAACTTGTACTGCTGACTGGCGGCATTGCTGAAACGTGCGGAGTAATCATCGGTGTTACCTACGCCATTCCGCAATGTTCCGCCGGTAAAGCTGATTAATCCGGCGGTCGGCAAATTCGACCAGGCACCGAAGGTTGCGTTATCGACGTTGGCCGCTGTTGCGTTGTTGGAGAGAATCAAAGTACTTCCTGAAATGCTGGTGATGGTTGTGCCTGCAGCAAAGCCTGCCAGACTCACGGTTTGGCCGGTTGTCATGCCGGTTGCGTCGGCCACGGTCACTTGATTGGCAGCGAAGCCAGAGTTGAAGAACAATAATGCGGTGGGCGAAATTGCGTTACCAGTAGCGGCAACGCTCAGGTTGACCGTGTCCCCAGAGACCGAAGAGACCGTCGTTCCGCCCGCAATGCCCACGCCAGCGATGCTCATTCCAGCAACAATCCCGTTTGTGGCAGCGCCCGTCACGGTGATCGACGTATTGGTAGACGCGTAAGTGATTCCCGAAGCGATCAGGCCTTGCGGCGTTGCGCTTATTACATTCGAACTCCCGGAGGTGTTCGCACTCGTGCCGATCGTCAGGACACCGTCCTCAAGAACCGTTCCACCGCCATAGGCGTTGGCGCCGGTCAGGACGAGCGTTCCGCTACCTTTCTTATCCAGAACGCCCGATGATGCCACCGAACCACCGGAGATCGTCAGGCTGTTGGTGGTCACATCGATGGTGCCGGTCTTAGTATCGTTAATCTTGAATCCCCGATTCGAACTGGCGTCCGCTCCGGTGTATTGAAGCGTACCGCCGTCGAAGATCAGGCTGGCTGAGGCGATATACGTTGGTGCGCCGAGATTACTTGCCACTCCACGGTCGCCCATGAACGCGGCGATGACCGTACCCCCGCCCATGGTCGTCGGGCCGGTATAGGTGTTGCCGGCGTTGGTGAAAGCGTAGGTTCCGCCGGCACCGGTCTTGGCGATGCCCAGGTTGTTGTTCGCCAATGTGCTGGTAACGTTATTGCTCTGGATCAAGCCTGAGAAAGTATAGTTGCCCGTTCCGCTAAGGCTCAGGGTGCGATCATCAATTGTCGTGCCGTTATTGATGCGGTTGATGGTCGAGCCGGTCACCGTGCCTGGGCCACCAATGCCGTCGACCAATGCAACGATCGACTGGTCATAGTTTCCCAGAGACGTGTACGTCTGGGCTCCGGAGCCAATCTGCAATGTGCCGTCTGTGTATCCTGCGGAAAAATTCTCCGCATAGGACAAATCAAGGACGGTTCCACTGGAAAGATTCACGGTGGTGGTGGTCGGAAGTGCGTTCGTGATTCCAAGGCGAACAATTCCGCCGTTTATATATGTGTCCCCGTGATAAGTGCTGGCCGACCCCGTAAACCCTGCCACGGCGTTGCCGCCAGTACCACCGCTGACAATGGAAGCTCCCAGAACCAGTATTCCGATATTGGACTTCGTAAAATCGTACGACCCGCCGGAATCTGTCACCCCGCCGTAGATATCAAAGACAGCTGCAGCATTGGTCCCGACATCGACGATGGAATTACCGTACATTGTCAACGTGCCTGCATGCGCTTTGCGATTGCCGGCCGTGCTGTAGGTCACGTTCAGCGTGGCGCCGGTACCCGCAGTTCCCAATCCGATCGCGCCGAATCTAAACCAACCGCCGCTCGTGGTGCCAATCGCGATCTTGGCAGCGCCGCCGCCGGCGATGTTGATCGAATTATTATTGAGTTGAATCTGAGATGAAGTGGGAGTGCTTAAGGTCGCTCCATTGGCGATCGTGAGATTTCCAAGGCCTGTGGCAAAGTTGTTAGTCACAGCGAGTATGCCCGCATTTAAAGCAATGGGAGAGGTTGAGTTCGCATTATTGCCACTAAAACTTGTGGTGAGCAAAGAGCCTTGATTGATATTGATCTGACCGGGCCCGGAACCATCCTGCATCGCGGAGCTGATCGCCCAGCCGCCCGAGGTTGCCGTGAAGTTAAGCGTATGGCCGTTAATTACGAAGCCGCCGACAGAGAAAGTACCGCCACCGTTTGAGCTAGAGGTAGAGGTCAACGTCAAATCGTTATTCAGCGTCACGCCGCCCGTGTAAGACGAGCTATTAGATCCCGATGTGTTTGAGTAATTCATGCTCAGCACGCCGCTGCTGCCTGCATTGACGACGATCGGCCGAGTGATGGCCACCGTTGCCGCGTTGGCTTCCTGAAGCCTTGCCGAATTCGTGTTGTTTCCCGTGGGATCGCCGAGATAGATCGTTCCGCAACCTTGCGCCGAGCCGCTGAGGACGACGACACCTCCGTAGACGTTGAGCCCGCCCGAAAAATTGCTGCCTATGCCTGAGAAAGTCAGCGTGCCGTTGCCGGTCTTGGTGACGGCGACGACGCCGCTGCCGTCGGTGATCGCACCCGTGCCGAACGTGGCAGACGCGGTGTTGTTAAACACCAGCGTCTTGTTTCCCGCATTGGAGCCGCTGACTGCACCTGAGAAAGTGACGGCGTTTCCACCCGCGTCAAACGTGGTCGTACCATTACCTCGCAACGTGACAGCGCTTGAATACGCGGTGGTCGCAGCCAGGAATGACATCTTTGAGCCGGCTCCGAAGTCGAGGACGTAATTGGGATTAACGGCTGTGAGACTGAGTTCGACCGTTCCGAAAATCGTCCCCGGCGCGCTGTTCGCGCCGGCAGTGGTTTGCGTGGTGGTGTACCGCAGGAATGTTCCCGCAGCCACGCCCGTTACCTTGGAAAGGTTGCCGTTCGCAACACCAACGATCAGCCGCGACGTGTCAGCGAGATTGAACGACGCCGTATTGAGAAAGGCTGCGGTGTTGGTGATGGTCAGCGAACTGTTTCCGCTGAGATATGTCGCACCCGTGTAAAGGTTTGCGGCCGACATCGCCATTTGACCTGCGGTAAGCGAAACCGTCGTTCCGGTCGGCGTGTCACCAAGAATGCTGCCCATAACGATAGAAAATGCGCTGTTGTTGGCGAATTCAAAACCGCCGTCCGTCGCAAGGAGCGTGATCGCGCCGAAGGCGTTTGAAAAAGTCTGGTTGCCTGTGACGCTTGCGTCCACGGTGATAGCGCCCGTGGCGAGCGTGAGGTTTCGGGCGGTCGTGCCCGTCGTCGCGCCGTTGATGGTGAGCGCACCCAGCGCGCTGCCGTTGCCGGAGCCTAGCGTTAGGCTATTTGCCTCGGCGTCTCCAGCGGCATTTGTATTGAGAAGCGAAAGTGTTGCGCCAGGAGAGACCAGGCTTCTGTCGATGACGACATCATAGGTCGAGTCGGGAACTTGGTCGTTGTCCCAGTTGCCGGCGATCAGCCAGATGTTCGTGGGCGACCCGCCGTTATCCAGGCGCGCCGTATCCGCATGCACCGATCGGACGAATGGACTGATAGCAATTGCAGAAAGAAAGGCAAATTTCCGCTTGATCGAAAGCTTCCGCTTTGAACTGCGCATAACATTTCCTCCACAGACCTATTGCGAACTTGTAGAAAAGGTCGCTGAGATGAATTGTTTGACGGTTAAAAAGAAATGCCGGACCGATTAACAGCTGAACGCCGCGTCCGTTTTTCTCTCCCGTCGACCCTGCCGCATTCGACGCCAATAAAAAACTGCTGATTGTCAAAGAGATTATCAAATTTTTTCTGCATGTCAAGCGCTTGATTTTAGGATTTTTGAGTTTCTCATCATCTCGCGCGGGTCTATTCAAATGGACGTGAATTAAAGAACCGTAAGGATTTCCCACTAAACGAATTACCGTCAAGACACGTCGGACCGACGCGAGGCAGAATGAGCTCAATTCCTCTTATCTTCTAAGTTTGTCATAGAGACGACCGGCGGGCATACACCACCGGCTGCACGTTCACACTTTTCACCGGTTTGCCTTCGATCGCATCGAGCAGGGTTTCAACCGCCAGTTCGCCGCGGCGGAAATCTTCCTGCGAGACTGAACTCAGTGGGATGACGAAGAAGTCGCAGAACGGTGAATTGTCGACGCCGATGAGCTTCACCTGCTCGGGAATTTTAATCCCTGCGTTCATAAGCACTTTCACCACGCCGGCCACGTGCTGGTCGGACTGGCCCACCACGCCATCGAACTGATAGCCGCGCTCGAGCCAGTGCGCCGCGGCTTTTTCACCGGTCACCGAATAATAGCTTTCGCCGGGAAAGACGATGGCGGGATCGTACGGAATACCGCTCTCCTTGAGGGCGGCCTTGTATCCGAGGACTCGGAAGCTTTCGCTAGGCACGTTGACGCAGGCGATCCGCCGGCAGCCGCGTTCGATCAGATGTTTCGTCGCGATTCGCAGAATTTCCGGCTGATCGACGCCGATATTCACGTACTCGCCGCGATCCTGCCCGCTATGCACGGTTACGAACAGCAGATCGCGATGCGTTTGACGCAGTTCGGCCAGCAATTCGCGGTGCGGCACGCCGCCCAGGATCAATCCATCAACGACATTCCGATGGACGAGCGGCAGCGTGTGTGAAAGTTCGGGAATCGACTTGAAGTATTGAAGCATCAGCCGCTGATGGAGTCTTGCCGAAGCGGCGGCGATTCCTTCGACCAGCGACGCGGCGATGTTGCTCCCTGCCACGCCGTAACTGTGCATGAACACGCCGATCGCCGACTGCTTGCCCGTCGCAAGCGAGGTGGCGGTTGCGTTCTTCTGATATTTCAGCTCGGCGGCCTTTTCATGAATGGCTTTGACCATCGCCTGGCTGGCGCCGGTGGTGCCCAGGCGGTTGTTGAGCACTTTGCTAACCAGGGAGAGCGAAACACCGAGTTGACTGGCGATGTCCTGCAGCCCGCTTCGACGCGCGGGCGGCGTAACTATGATCTCTTTAGGCTTGGCATTTTTCGCCATGCCACGGGTTATAGCCCGCTTTAGGCGGGGATCAAGCGGCGGGCTGGCGGCGGTTGAATTTTCGCCGGCTGCTGAATCTGTTTGACGGTCCAGGTTCATCGTCAATGCTGTGCTTATTGGTTCGTCAGAAACATCATGTCGGTGTTCGAGATGTTGGCCGCATACCGAACGGAATCGACATGCCCATCCATATAAAGCACGTTCATTCGCAAGACCGGATGGCGGAATGAAGCGCTGCCGCTGGACCATTTCGGAAGGTTGGCCGCCGAGCCAAGAAGCAGAGGCGAGCCAAACTGCCCGTCGGCCGTATTCCCATCACCTTCATAGACCAGCACTTTCCTCGCCGGAGTTCGCCACTTGCTCATCTTCGTGCCGTACTGATAGGCGACGAGCGGCGACCACCCAGAGGAGGCGTAATATCCTGAAAGATAAGAAAGCGTGGCCGGGTCAGTTACAGGCAGAGAATTCGGTGGATTGACGTTCTTGGAAGTGATGAAGTAGTTTCCAAGATAGCCGTGATTGGAGATGCCGTACCCGTCTCCATTTTCCGGACAATAAAGCTTGAAGCCCTTCGCGTAGCCGGATCCGTCCGTGATGTAGGGCTTTTGATAATACTCGCAATTGAGGACATCGATCCAGGACCGCTGCCCGCCGAAAGTGCCCTTGCACTCGCCCGGCGACCAACCGTGGTTGGCCTCAGCGAACGCGCGAAACGCCCCGCCGATCTGTCGCAGGTTCGAGGCGCAAACCACCGCGTTCGCCGCCTTCTTCGCCTTTCCCAACGCCGGCAGAAGAATCGAGACCAGCAGCGCGATGATTCCGATCACCACCAACAGTTCCACCAGCGTGAAACCCGCTCGTTCATTCGATCGTGACAGCTGTTTTATCTGATACATGTGAAGGCTCCTCATCCGCACCAACCGGCCTTTCTACCAAGGAAACGAAGGGCGTGCATGCGACGCGCAATCGTTCTCGATCTCCAACCGTTCACGCCGCCCCACCGCCGACGGAGATTTGCACTTCCAGCTAGTAAAGCACCTTTTTTTCCAAATGTCAAGCGCTTGATAAAATTTAAGGGGCAGAACCACTGTGCCGTTGCCCGGCGAGATGTAAATGTTCCGATTTCTACTCCGGGCGGTCGTGAACTGTAATAACGAGGCAAATGTGTCGTTATCACGGCGCGCTGCTGAAGCCCGGATGGAAGGAGATCGGGCCGGTGGGTTGATGCTGACCCAGCAGCTTAATCATAAAGAGTTTCGCCGGCTCGCCCGCGAGCGCATTGTCGGGGGAGTTCACGAAACCGAAGCGACGGTAGTATCCAGGATCTCCGACCAGGATGCAGCCGATTGCGCCTAACTCGGCGATGGCTTGCAGTCCCGCCCGAACCAGTTGTGAGCCGATGCCGATCTTTTGATGCGCGGGGAGAACGGCAATCGGGCCCAGACCAAACCAACCCTGCGTACCATCCGAAGCCCGTGCCGGCGAGATCACAACTTGACCGATGACCGACCCTTCCAGTTCGGCGACCAACGAAACCGACAAGGCATTGTCGCGGCGAAGTTTCTCGACCAGCTCAGCCTCATCGCCGCCGGCGTAGGGCTTTCCCAGGAACGCGGAGTTGATGACGTCTCCAATGGCCGCATGATCGTCAGGCCGTTCCCGTCGAATGATCGGATTTAGTGACACCCTGCTGCCTCCAGTACGAACATTCAATGGCCGGCACCGTGCCGATCAGCTTTCAGTTTACAACAGAGGCGACGCCTTGAAACATTCTTCGCTTCCATTTTCACACCAACCCAATCGCTCTCGGGAAAATAACGATGATCTTCAAGATCAGGTTCGATTCACACGGCCCAACTCCCGGCCCGGCCGGGGATTGTAACAATGTGATAAATCGGCCGAAATATCGCGGATTTTGGCCGACTTTTTCGATCGGCCGACGTATAGATATAGGTGCGATTTTCGCGCGAGCGAAGATCTCGCTCAGATTTCTCGTCGTTGGAGAAATACGAGCGGCTCTTTGAAAATCGGATCCGGCTTGCGAAAATGCCCGTCCCTTTCCGTACCTAAACGGACCTTTCCGTACTTTTTCGTCCCTTTCCGCACTTTCGTATTTTGGCCGAACTGATGGCCGGGCCGGGAGATGGGAATCTGAAAGTCGGAATATAGTAAAAAAGTGCTGAGTCCTCAGTGCACTGTCCTCAATGCTGAGTGCTGAGAATTTTATTCTGCATCCCGCTTTCTCCCCTCCGCCGGTTGCCTCGCGTAAGATCGGCACCGTTCCCACCAATAGGAGAATCATGGCAGTCGCAATCGTCGTCACACTCGAAAAGGATTTGCCGCAGTCCGTCGCGGCGTACGTGAAATCGGGCGCGGGTAAGGCGCTGGCGCGCGAGGCGGATCGGCTCGACACCGCGGCCAGGCGGCGCGACGTCGCGTCGCTTACGTCGCTACTCTCGGAGAACCAGGCTGTGCTGATCGCACAGCTTCGCGAGGAAGGGTTCGATCCCAGCACGATGCGGCTCCCACCGGAGTTGTGGTTCACCGCGGCCGAGGGATTGAAATCGGTTCGTGCACTGCACGAGCACGTGACGGCGAATCTGAACGATTTCAAACAGCCGAACCCGATTCTTCGCGACTTGAAAGCGGTGGAAGCGTTACTCGTAGCGGCTGAGGCGGCGGGGATTCGGTTTCATCTGGCCAAGGCGGTTTTGTAAAAGTGCTCTCGGATTTTTCCCGCCATCGAGCGCTTACATTTCATCTGAAATTGTCATCCTGAGGGACTCCGAAGGATCTGGCAGATTTGCCGTGGACGCTAGATCCTTCGGAGTACCTCAGGATGACGAGACGTGAGATTTCTGATCTTTGACAAATTCACTCGCTCCTGACCTACATATTCTTCAAGGGGAGTTTTGCGTTTCAATTCACTTTGCCCCGATCAGTCGGAGCGAATGTTCCCGCTCGATCATCAGCAGCCGATTGTACTTCGCCAGCCGCTCGCTCTGGCAGATCGAGCCGACCTTGATGAAGTCGCCGCCCCAGCCGACGGCCAGGTCGGCCAGCCAGTTGTCTTCGGTCTCGCCGCTGCGGGCGCTGACGACGACTTTCCAACCCGCGCCGCGCGCGAGCTTGAGCGACTCGGCCGCCTCGGTGAGCGAGCCGATCTGGTTCACCTTGAGCAGCAGCGCGTCGCACGCGCTCGTTTCAATCGCCCGGCGGATGCGGGCGGGATTCGTGCAGAGCAGATCATCGCCCAGCACAATCGACTTGCCGGCGAGCGACTGCCGCAGCGCCGGCCAGTTGGCCCAGTCGTCTTCGGCCAGGCCGTCTTCGATGCTGACGATCGGCCAGCCATCGACCCACGAGCGAACGCACTTCACCATCTCGCTCGAGCCGAAATTGTTCCCGCCGAACTTATATTTTCCGGCTTCGTGAAAATGAGAGGAGGCAACATCGATCGCGAGCGCAACATCTTTCCCCGGCTGCAGGCCGGCCTTGCGGATGGCGGCGACGGCGTCGTCGAACGCGGCCTCAATCGATGGGAACGGCGGCGCGAGCCCGCCTTCATCCGCCTTGAGCGCGCGGGCGCCGTACTTCTCCTCCGCCACTTTCGCCGCGGCGTAATAGACGGCGTAGGCGGCGGCGAGTCCGTCGTCGATGGTGCTTTGCATCGGCACCATCAGCACGTCCTGGATCGCGACCTGCCCGCCGGCGTGCTTGCCGCCGGAGAAGAGATTGATCGTCAGCCGTGGGAGCGTGGGCTTGGTGTTGCCGGCGAGCGTGGCGAAGTATTCGAAGAGCGGCTTGCCGCTGATCTGCGCCGCGGCCCGCGCGAAGGCGATCGAGACGGCGAGAATCGCGTTAGCACCCAGGCGCGATTTATTCGGGCTGGCGTCGCAGTCGATCATCGCGCGATCGAGCGCCGCCTGGTCTGCAAACGGCCGGCCCTTGGCGGTGGCAGCCAACTCATCGCCGATATTCGCCGCGGCCTTGCGCACGCCGAGTCCGCCGTACCTGGCGCGATCGCCGTCGCGCAGCTCGCACGCCTCCGCGGCCCCGGTCGATGCGCCCGACGGCACCGATGCTTCGCCGGTCACACCGTTCACCACCACGCGGGCCGCCACCGTCGGCCGGCCGCGACTGTCCAGAATTTCCGAACCTGACATTGAATCAATGCGATACATATTTCTCCAACTTCTAAATCGCCCGGCCGAACTGCTCGACCAGATCGCGCAGCCGCGCCGGCGGATTTTTCATCAGCCCGAGCACCACTTCGCGCTGCCGATCTTGCTCCGCAGGCGAAAGGTATTCCAGCGGCGACCGCCCCGCCACTCTCGCCAGCAGGCAAGCGAGTGTATGGCGAACGCCGAACGATTCCAGATCACCCGCCCACAACAGTCGGCCGAGCTTTTCGAAATAGGCTTGTTGAAAAACGTTCGCCGCGTTGAGGAATTCGTTTCGCTTCGCCGCGAGATGGTGGGCCTTGCTCAACAGATGCGTCATGCAGAAACCGATGTCGAACGCCGGGTCGCCCCAGTGAATGACTTCGTGATCGAGGAGGATTAACGTTCCCTTGCTGACGAGAATATTCTTCGGGCTGTAATCGCCGTGCACGAGTGCGAGCCGGCGGCGACGCGTCGCTTCGACGAGCTCGTTCAAAAACCCCGCAGCTTCCGGCACGTTGCTCGCCGCGGTGAGATAGTACGGCTCCAATCGCAGCGACTCGAAATAAGTCTGGTCCGCAAACTCCGCCGACAGCTCCGCCGATCTGGCCGAGGAATCGCGATGAATCGTCGCGAGAATTTCCGCGAGCTGGTGAATCAGATCGAGATCGATCTGCCCCGCCAGCAGCAGCGTCTTGAGATTCTCGTGCGGCAATGGCACGGCCGACATCGCCATCACGTGCGTTTCGAAATCTTCGAAGATAAACCGCGTGACATTTCCCGCCGGCAGCAGCTTGCCCAGCGCCCGCATGCCTGCGGCTTCGCGATGGATGCGGGCGGGGTCGCTGAACCATTCCGATTTCACCCGCAACTGCGGGAGCGCCTGCTTGAGTACCCAATGCCGGCCGTCCGCAAATATTACTTCGACCGTCTTGTTCGAAACGCCGCCGGCCAGCACGTGGATAGCCGGTATCTCGCCAGCGCCGAGTTCCCCGCGGGCACGGAGGTACGCGACGAGACTCGGCGGTTGTTCGATATCGACCGCGGCCGCGGACTCGGTTTGATCGTTTTGATTCAAGCGAATACTTTCTCAATCGACTTTCACGCCGGTCGCTGTGCGGCCGGATTCCGAAAACCGGCCGCGCAGCGACCGGCGTGTGCACCACGTACGCACTTTGTTCTCGCGCTGTTGCAATTTACTCCAGCCGATGGGCGGCGTCACCAGTTACTGCCTGATGTCAGCGAGTTCGTTCTTGTCGTTCAATTGGAATCGGTGCGTGGCGTTCGCATCGCCCGAAGAGATCGAGAATTTTGCCGTGACCGTGCCGCCGGAGGGGAGCTTCACGATCGCCTCATAATCGCCATGAAATCCGCGGAAATTGCCGGCCCCGTCAGCGCCGAGCGTGAGCGCGAGATTCGTCCGCCATGTCTCGGTGATCAATTTTTTGAGCGAGTAGAACGCCGGCTTCGGCTGGTAGTTCGCGTCGAGCAATCCCGCGCCGGGCTGCCAGGTGTTCGGGCCGATGCCCCAGAGGTTGACCATGTCGACGTCCGGATGGCTGAAGCAGATGGTGAAGAATCGCGCGTAATATTCCGCCTGCAACTCGGGCGTGAAGTTGCCGCTGCGGAGGTTGCCAAGCACGCGCGTTCCCTCGGGAACGCTGAATTCGGTGACGTGGATTTTCACGCCTTCTTTTTCGTAGGTGTCGAAGACCTGGTACATCACGCTCGCTTCGGGCCACAGGCCGAACGGGCGGTGGCCGTGTATGCCGAAGTAGTCGAGCTTCACGCCCTGCTGTTTCAGCCAGCGGATTTCCGCCAAGCCGCGGAACATGTCCTGATTTTTCAGCAGCGGGGAGAGTGCACCACGGCTGTTCTCGGGCCCGAACTTCGCGCAGTCACTGATGCCGAGTTTCGCGTTCGGCACGAGCTTTCGCAGCTCCGCGAAGACGGCCGGCGATTGCTGGATGAGGTTCGTCTCGTTCACAACCTGCCACGAGTCGATCTTGCCGCCGTATCGCTCGGCCAGCGCTTTCGAGTGTCGAAGAAACGCCGCCCCCTGCTCTTCGGGCGATTTCTTGCGGAGCCACGCCGCCGAGTAGCCGCTCAGAAAGTGGTACTCAATCTTCACGCCGTGCGTGGTGCACCAGTCGATGTAGCGATCGAGTTCTTCGTAGTGGGTTTCGCCTTCCTTCGGCTCGATGTACATCCATTTGCCACTGAAGGGAATCATGGAGTAATTGAAAATCTCCGGGAAGCGCTCAAGCTCCCGCGGATCCACCGGCGGCGGGCGGTAGTCGCCGTGATCGGTGCCGCCGGCGGGCTCCTGGAAGAACGGGAGCGATGCGCTGAAATCGAACGCCTGGCGCGTCTGGTGGATCTCCATCGTCGCCCCCGCAAGCGGCCGGCCGGCAGAGTCGAGCACCTGCACGCGCGCGTCGCCCTTGCGATTTTTTTCGATGTTCGGGTAGACCGTTTCGCGCATGAACTTTTCATCCGCCGCCCAGCGATCTTTGTTCGAAACGTCGGCGGGGATTTCCGTTTGCTTCAGCTTCGGCAGGTAGACCGCGTAGTTGAGATTCGCGTAGAGCACCGGCAACTGCCGCTCCGGCTTCTTCGGCAGCACGATGTGGGTAGCACCATACTTGGTTGCCAAAGCAACCAATGCTTCATCCGACAGTGACGCGAGCGATCGGCCCCGCGAGAGGAGTGTTTTGCCGGAGAAGTCCGTCAGAATGCCCGGCTGCAGGTCGCGCATTCGGTCCCACCAAATCGGCGCGAACTGCGAGGAAAAGTAGAGCTGCGTGCCGTCGCGCCACTCGCCGACGACGGCACGCTGCGAGTGGAGACGGAATCCGCCCGGCTGGATCGGTGTGAGGAAGAGCGAATCCGCCGGCGTGTGCTCGGCGGCCCAGGTTTGCGTTTGCACCCACGGGTCGGTGGTCGTTTGATAATCCGCGAGCAACAGGAAAATGGCCGAAACAATCGCAAGGCTCGCCGGCACGGCCAACTTCATCCAGCGGCGCGATTCCATCTGCTGGTGCACGATGACACAACCAGCCAGGCCGAGCACGATCAATCCGAAGACGGTTCGCACGCCGCCCGCGAACCACGCTACCGGCCCGGCGAGGAGCGGGAAGTGGATGTCGTGATGGGCCGCGACGGCGACGATCACGCAAACGCCGACGGCGATGGATTGGGGCATCGAAAGCCGGCCGCTAATGACGGCGGTGATTACGCCGATCGCGAACACGATCGGCAGGCAAGGCAACAACGCCGGCACGAGCAGGGTGAGAAGGGTCAGCGCGGCGGTCGCGAATTCCAGCCATCGCGACCATCGTGGGAGCCTCGCGTCGCGTTCCCAAGGCATCCGTACTGCCCGCACGGCGGTGTACGCGATATGCGCGATAAAGAGCACCATCACGAGTCGCGAGCATCGGAAAAGCTGTGCCCGCAGCACGACCGGCAACGACCATCGCTCGGCGAAGACGTAACCGACGAGGAACAATCCGCCGGCCGCGATCAGCATCGCCAGCGTCTCCCGGCGCGGCATGGTCGGGGCGCGAACGCCGAGCGAGAGCGCGAACAATCCGGCGATCAGCACGAACCGCGGCAAGTCCGACGAGCCGACCTGCCACCACGTGGATGGGAAACTATGGTCGCCCGAGCGGATGTGCGTGAGGCCGATCCACTGCAAGTCGAACGTTTGCCGATGAGCGAGCATCAACATCACCGTCGGCAGCGCCGCGGCGATGAAGAGCAGCAGCGCGACGAGCGGCCGCCAGAATTGCTTCCGGTTGCGGAACTCTGCGGCCATCGCCGCGAGGAGAAAGACAAACAGGTACGCGGACGTGAGCGCGTGAAAATTGAAAATCGCCCCCGCCAGCAGAAACGCCAGCGCGTACTGCCGCCGGAAAGCCAACGCCATCGAGAAGACAGCGATCGGCAGCACGGCGAACGTGTGCGTAAACCCGGCCGAGTAAATCCCGTCGCCCGCCAACGCCTGCAGATGGCCGGCGACGAGGATCGCGCCGGCGACAAGCCCGGCGACGCGCGACTCGAACAGCGCCGCCGACAACGCGACGAGCGAGAGCATCAGCGCCGTCGCGATCAGCAACTGCAGCGATCGGTAAACCGGCTCCACGCCGAACTGCTGCGCCGGGCCGGCCAGCAGTCGGAAAAAGTACGTGGGGTATTGCTGGACGGTGGTGGTGACCATCGCATCCTGCTGATACGCCCCGCTGTCGATCGCTCGCTGCAGCAGCGGCACCTGGATCGACTGATTGCCCACGCCGAAGTCATACCCACCGATCAGCACCTGCGCGACGGCCAGCAACAGGCACATCCAGATGCAGAACCACCACGACAGCGAAGATCGCGCGTCGCCGGCTGCAACAGTCGGGCTGATCGGTTGTATGATTTCCTGCACGTGAACCATTTTAGAAGATTACCAGCGATCGCAGTGCTTGTTGTAGCGTGCGGGCTTGCCGCGATCTATGCCGGGCGGCGAGATCGCTCGCGCGACGCATTGGCCGAACTCGATCGCCTGTCGCTGCCGGAGTTGGAGCGGCGGATCGCCGATGCGCCGGCCTCGGTAGAAGTGTGGGGCGTTTACGGCCAGCGATTGTACGACGCGAAGCAGTTCGACCGGGCCGCGCTCGCGTTCGGCCGAGTGATCGAGCTGCAGCCGTACAACCGGCCGGCGCGGTTCCAGCGCGGACTGTCGTTGGCCGGTGCGGGGGATACGGAAGGCGTGTTCGCCTATCTGCAGGAGACGCTCTACACCGAGCCGAAGCTGGTCGTGGAGCTCATGGACAGGCCGGAACTGCGGCCGTTCATGGGAGATGCGAAGTTTGCGCAGTTGCAGAAGGATGCGAGGTCGCAGGCGATGGATTGATTGCGGAATGCGGAATGCTTATATGAACTCGTCGTGATTCGAAACTTTCAATTCAAGCCTTCATGGTTTGGCCAGTTTCATGTCAAGCCAAACCGCCAGGGCCAACACTACGCCGCGTGCGATCAATTTGTCTTCGGGCGGTAGGCTCATCAAATTCATTCCATTTAGCAGGCTGGCCATGATCAGTGATCCGAAGATCACGCCCAGCACAGTGCCTTTTCCGCCTTTGAGGCTTGTACCTCCAATCACGCACGCGGCCACCGCATCAAGCTCCATCTGTGAACCCATGCTCGTGGTATTTGCACCGGCGTACGCTGCCTGCAGAAATCCGCTTAACGCCACAAGAAATCCCATGATGCCGAAAACGCCTATGAGAATGTTCCGAACGGGCACGCCGCTGATCAGAGCGGCCTCTTTGTTGCCGCCGATAGCATAGAGATAGCGGCCGAACCGCGTATGCCCCATCAAAACGGCGATTGCAGATGCGGTCGCTGCAAGGATCAATACCGACAATGGAATTCCCTGATATTCGTTGCAAACAAGCAGAAATAAGACAAGCAATTGTCCAAGCACAATCACTTTTGAAAACGCCACGCCCGCGGGCTCGAGCGCAAAACCGAATGCAGCACGCCTTCGTCGCGTACGCCAGGCGCCCACTGCAATTCCCATGATCACGAGTCCGACCAAAACGCTGCTCGCCATCGGCGGCAAATACCACACGGTCAGCAGCGACATCAGATTGCTCTGCCCGCCGACGACGACGGGCACCGTCTCGCTGTGAATGACCTTCCATTGAATCCCGCGAAAAATCAGCATTCCCGCGAGCGTGATGATGAACGAAATCACCCGCTGCGTAACGATGAACCATCCCATGAGCAGCCACACGGCCACCGAGACGAGCACCGTAACGGCCATCGACGAACCCGCCGACCAGCCATGCCAGCTGATCAGCACCGCCGCGATTCCGCCCATAAGTCCAACGCCAGAACCGATCGACAGATCAATTTCACCCGCCACAATGATTAACAATTGTCCGATTGCCAGAACAGCGGTAATAGACACTTCCACGGCCAAGCCGGAAACATTGAAGGGTTTAATAAACGCGGGCCGGACCAAGGCAAAAAATCCCCAGATCAGAACCAGCGCAATCACCATCGAAAAATCGCGGGCCGCAAACGACTTGAGCTCGCTCTGCAGCGCGGACTTTTCATCGCCTTTCGCGGCGATCATCGGGTTCACTGGTTGTGCGTTCATGATTCAATCTCCGCGATTTTGCGTATTTCTTAGCGTGATTCTCACGCCGATCGCTGTGCGGCCGGATTCTGCACGCCGCAATCCGAAATCCGGCCGCACAGCGACCGGCGTGGAGTGCTCACCCGCCGGCTACCGCATCGTGATGCGTCGCGATCGCGGCTGCGAGCAACTTCTCGGCTGTCGCCTGTTCACGCGTGAAAGTTCCGCCGACTCGGCCGTCTGAGAGCATCAAAATTCGGTCGCTCATTCCCATCAACTCCGGTAGCTCGCTCGAAACAAGTACTACTGCATGGCCGGCGTCGGTGAGGCGGTTGACCAGTTCGTACACTTCCAGCTTCGCGCCCACATCGATGCCGCGCGTCGGTTCGTCGAGGAATACTACGTTCGGGTACGTCAGCAGCGCCTTGCCGAGCACCACCTTCTGCTGATTGCCGCCGGACAGTCGGCCCACGATCGCTTCCAATCCCGGCGCCCTTACTCGTAGATTCGTGAACATCTCGCCGTTGCGTTTGACCTCCGTCGCGTCATCGACGAAGCCGAGTCGCACCAGCCGATTGAGACTGGAGAGCGAGAGATTGAAGCCGATCGAATGCTCCAGCAGCAGGCCGTAGCGCTTGCGGTCTTCGCTCACAAGCACCAGCCCGGCCGCGATGCACTTAGCGGGCGTCGGCTGATCGAGCGGCTTGCCGTTGAGCTTGACCGATCCCGCCGTTCGCCGGCCCCACGCGCCGAAGAGGTGCATCAGCAGTTCCGTCCGCCCCGCGCCCATCAACCCGCCGATGCCGAGCACTTCGCCGGCGCGAACGTCGAACGAAATTTCTTCGAGGAACGGCCGGCCATCCTTTTCATCCGTTACGGAGAGGTTTTGCACGGAGAGCAGCGTCGAGCCATTGCCCTTGCCTGCCCGGCGCGGGAAAAGCGCGGTGATCTCCCGCCCCACCATCTGGCGGATCACTTCGCCGGGCGTGGTTTGGCTCGTCTCGAGCAGCACGATCGATTTGCCGTCGCGCAGCACGGTGATGCGATCGCAGACGGCGAAGACTTCCTCCAGCTTGTGCGAGATGTAAATGCAAGCCATGCCGCGGGCGCGTAGATCGCGCAGGATGTTCAACAGCACCTGCACTTCCGTCTCGGAAAGCGCCGCCGTCGGCTCGTCGAGAATTAAGATCTGCGATTTCTTCGACAATGCTTTGACGATCTCGACGAGTTGTTTCTGCCCCACGCCCAGTTGCCGCACCGGCGTTCCGGGACCGATGGCGAGCTTGAAATGGTTCAGCAGCTCCTGCGTTTTTCCGTAGACGGTGAGCCAGTCGATGATCCCGCCGCGCGTGGGCTCCTGGCCGAGGAAGATATTCTCAGCCACGGTCATGTCATCGACGAGCGCGAGTTCCTGGTAGATCACCGCGATGCCCGCCGCCTGCGCGTCGGCGATACCGCGGAACTGTACCGGCTTGCCGCTCATGCGCAGTTTGCCTTCGTACGTGCCGATCGGGTAGATGCCTGAAAGGGTTTTGATCAGCGTGCTCTTGCCCGCGCCGTTTTCGCCGCAGAGGGCGTGGATTTCGCCGGGCCGGAGATCGAACGTCACCCCGCTGAGCGCGACGACGGGGCCGAAACGCTTGATCACGTTGCGGGCTTCGAGGATGGGCGGCTGGTCGGACATGTGCTCGCCAAGGTTTACCGAGGCATCAGTTTCGGCGGGCGATCCGCCTCGGGCAGCGCGCCGTAGATTTCGTCGTAAGTATGAAAATCATCCTTCACCACCGTGTTCACCATGTTGTCTTTGGTGATGACGTACGTGCTGTGCAGGACGGATGGCACGTCCTTCGATCCGTTGTTGATGCTCGCGTTGGCGACAATCGGTTTGCCCTTGGCCAGAGCGACCGCCAAGTCGCCGGCGAGCGAAGCAACTTCTTTGAGCGGCTTGTAGATCGTCATCGACTGCGTGCCGGCCGCGATGCGCTGGCAGGCGGGAAGCTCCGCGTCCTGCCCAGTGACGATGACTTTCCTTGCCAGGCCCGATTCCGACAAAGCCTGAATCGCCCCGCCGGCCGTGCCGTCGTTGCTGGCAAGAACGGTGTCGAAAGTCTTCCCCGCGGCGATGGCGGCGTTGCAGATTCGCTTGGCATTTTCGGGCTTCCAATCCTCCGCCCAGTCTTCGTGAACGACCATGATGTCGCCGCGATCGATGTAAGGCTTGAGCGCTTCGTCCTGCCCCTGCTTAAAGAGTTTGGCGTTGTTGTCCGTCGGCGCGCCGTAGATGCGAACGATCTTTCCTTTGCCGGGCGTAGGCAGATGGTCAATCACGTACTGCGCCTGTTGCCGGCCGACGGCGATGTTGTCGAAGCTGATGTAGAGGTCGAGATCGCAGTTCTGCACCAGCCGGTCGTACGACATGACCGGCACGCCGCGCTTCTTGGCGGCGTTCACGCTTGCCGCCATCGCAACGCCGTCGTGCGGGGCAATGACAATCACTTTGCACTCGGCCGCGAGCAGCGAATTCATGTCTTTTGCCTGCTGGGAGTCGTCGCCGTTGGCGGAAGTGACGAGCACTTCGGCGCCGAGTTCCTTGCAGCGCGCAACGAACATGTCGCGGTCGCGCTGCCAGCGCGCTTCCTTGAGCGTATCGAGTGAAAGGCCGATCAGCAGCTTGGTGTCGGCCGAGCTTTTGGAATCGCCGCCGCGTGTGCTGCGCCCGACGGCCAGCCCGATCAGCACGCTCAGCCCGAGGGAGATCACCATCAACACGTTTCGAATGTCCATTGCGTCCTCGCTTTACCGCCGCGGCGTGAAATGATCAACGCGGATTGTAACATCGAGTGTGGTGCGAAAAAAATTTCGTTGGAATTGATGGTGATCGTCGTGGTGATTGTCGTGTAGCCGGCGAGCTTGCTCGCCGTTCGAACGTACGCGGCGAGCAAGCTCGCCGGCTATACCAAATGCAATCAAATCATGAAACGACGGGCAGCCGCGTTTCATTCAACATGCCGCCCCAGAGTTCGTTGTAATCCCATCCGATTCCAGCCAGCCCGCCGGGCAGCATTTTGCCGGAGGCGGCGTAGCGTGCGCCGTTCCGCATCGCGGCGTTGAAGAATCGCATGCTGACGACCGGGTCCAGTCGCGAGCTCTTGAGGCCGTACTTCTGCCAGACCTGCGCGATCTCATCCTTACCGACGGTTTCGAGCAGTTGCGAGGTTTTGGCGTTGTCGTGCTGCCGGAAGGAGCCGAGGAATCGGTCGGCGCGATGAAATTTTCCTTCGAGCATGAAGCGCACGAACAATTCGTAATCCATCGCAAAGCGGTACTGCGGATCGATGTTCCCAGCCTTCTCAAAAATCCGCCGCCGCCAGAAGGTGGTTTCCTGCGGGATCAAGTCCCACCGCCGCATCAAATAGTTACTGTGCTGCGGGAGAATCCAGTACCAGATCGACTTGTTGGCTGCATCGACCGTGCAGCGGTGGCTGTAGAGCACGTCCACATCGGGGTGCGTGCGGAAGAACTCGGCCACGTAATACAGCGCACCCGGCGCGAGCATGTCGTCGCTGTTAAGATACGCCATGATCTCGCCGGTGCTTTGAAGAAAGCCGCGGTGGATCGCGTCGCTCTGGCCTTTGTCTTTTTCAGAAACGTAGTAGCTGAAGCGATCGCGATACCGAGCGATCGCGTCCTGCGTTCCGTCGGTGCTGCCGCCGTCCATGAAAATGTATTCGAGATTCGGATACCGCTGCAGCAGCACGCTGCGCACGGTCCAGCGGATGTACTGCACGTGGTTGTAGCACGGCGTGACGACGCTGATGCGGGGGAAATTCGATGGCATGCTCATTGACCACCCCGCGGCGAAAACATCGCGTACAGATAGTCGCCGCGGCCCCGCCAGTTCCAGAACCATCGGGCGTATTGCGATAGCTCCACCGCCCGCGCGCAATGCCTTGTGGGCGGACTCTGCCCGTGCGGAACGGCGCCCGCCAGGCCGAATTCGTTCAGCCACAAGCTCATGGCCGACCAATACGGATGGGAATGCGTGACGAATTTATCCATCCGCAGTTCCGATTGGCTGGCCAGCAGTTCGATCGACCGGCGCGAATACAGCGCCCGGTGATACGGAATGTGCCAGTGCGCCCACGTCGGCCCGAACAGATCGATCTGCCTCGAATCCAGGTTTGGCGTACTTAGCACGATCGCCCCGCCCGGCGCCAGCAGCATTCGCAATCGCCGCATGACTCCGACCGGATCGGTGAAATGTTCGATCGTCTGGCCGAGGAATATCAAGTCGAACGAGACGCCTTCCGGAATAACATACGGCGCGTCAGCCGCGCTGGCCGGCCAAACCTTGTGGCCCTTCTCACGCGCGACCGCGACGGCCCTTTCGTTCGGTTCCAGGCCGGCCAAATCCCAGTCGGTGGCGGTCTTGAGCTTGTCGAGAAGCTCACCCCGGAAGCAGCCGACGTCGAGAAAACTCAGACGGCGCCCATGCCAGGGAAAGCGCGGGTCAGTCACGGACAGCAATTCATTCACCGTCGGATCATTCCAGCTGAAGTTCTTATTCCGTAGCTGAGAAATCAGGTAAAACCGCTTGAATAGAAGCCGATCCATCCACCCGCCGCCGAACCATT
This sequence comes from Tepidisphaerales bacterium, assembly GCA_038329865.1. Classification (GTDB taxonomy): domain Bacteria; phylum Planctomycetota; class Phycisphaerae; order Tepidisphaerales; family Tepidisphaeraceae; genus JANMES01. The sequence continues at coordinate 22,074 of JBBQNK010000018.1, forward strand.
TTCGGTACGGCGAGGTCGAACCTTCCGGCGGCTCGATCGGACGGGCATCGGCGTTGGAGTAATGCTCGGCATAAAGCGCGGTCAGTTCCGATTCGCTGCGCGGCGGGTACGCCATCGCAACGCCGCTGGCGGAATTGTAGTAGACGTAGTTGATCGCCTTATCGCCGTAGCGCGTGTCGGGCGTGCTGAATAGAAGCCGGTCGGGCGGCGCACCGGTCAGCGGGCACCGCGGCGCGTCGACTATGCGCGGCGGCGGAGTCGTCACCGGCGGCGGAAGATTCTGCAGGTCCATCGCGAAATACAAATGCCTGCGTCGAAGTACGTGGCAGATGTTCTTAACAACCGTAACGCCGTGCAGCGCACGGATTCTTGCTTTTGCGATGAATGGAAGGCCGGTCCAAAATTTCCTGCGGATGACCTGCTGCTCGGCACGGTACTTGTTCATGTTCGAGCTGAGCTGGCCGTGCCGGATGCGGAATCGCGAAACATGCGCCGGCCGGCGAACAAACTTTGCCGCTCGCGACATGCGCAGCCACAAATCGTAATCACCCGCGAATCGAAGCGTGCCCGAAGCGCCGCCGATCACTTCGTACAATCCGCGGCGCCAGAAAACGCCGTCCTGGAAAAGCATGTAGCCGCGCATCAGTTCGATCGTATCGCAGTGCACCTGCCGGGAATTGGCAAAGAGCCAGCCGTTGATCTGCACGGTGTCTTCATGATAGATGAGGTTGACGCGTGGGTGATCGCGAAAATATTCGCCGACGCGCCGCAGGCCGCCGGGCTCGAAGGCATCGTCGGCGTTCAGATAACAGAAAATTTCGCCTGTCGCGACGGCAAAACCTTTGCGGATCGCATCGTACATGCCGTTGTCCGGCTCGCTGATGACTTTCGCGATCACGCCGGCCGCCTGGTAATCGCTCAGAATCTTCTGTGTGCCGTCGGTCGATCCGCCGTCGACGACGATGTACTCCAGGTTTTCGTACTTCTGCGCGCGGACTGATTCAATCGCATCGCCGATCGTGTGGGCCGCGTTGAAGCACGGCGTGACGAGCGAGATCTTCGGCAACGGCCTTTGCGCCTTGGCGACCAACCCCGGCCGGCCGATGACCCAAACCGCCGCAAGCTTCTGTGCCCGCACGAGCAGCTTTTTGAACGTCGGCTCTTCGTATCCCTGCACCACGGCGGCCAGATGCTTCGCCTGCTCGGCCCAGGTGTTGCGGTCGAGCAGCAGCTTGCCGTACGCGTCACGCAGCGTCGCCAGCTCGCCATTCAGTTGGATCGCGTTCGACTTGGCCTGCTCGAGGGCGGTTTCCTTTTCCGCCAACTCGCGCCGTACGTGCTGGATCACGACATCCGCCCGCTCCGGCCGAGCACCGGCTGCCAGCGATTCTTCTCCCGCACTCTGCGGCGGCGTACTGGCTTCGGCCACGTCTTGCCAGCGATTGGAGAGCAGCGCATCGGCACGATCGACGTACGACTGCGTAATCTCCGGCGTGCGCGCGTACACGCCGCGCTGCGCGAATCGCTCCAGCACCTTACCGTAACCCGACTGCTGGAATACTTCTGCCCCCACCGCATCGAGCAGCACCTGCAGCTCTTCATTGCTGAAGACCGACTCCCACGCGTCGATCGAATCCGCGTGCGGCCGCTGCGTACCGACGATCTTCTTATCGCCCGCGTAGGAGGTGGCGGTCGCGCCGTCGGTGTTGAACTCGCTCAGGCCGTCGACCGGCCAAAGGCCAATCCAGTTCGTGAGTTGGCGGAGATGCTGCTCGGGATTTTGGACGAGGTCTTCGTACTTGATCCAGTAAACCGCGCCGTGCATTTCCCGGCAGAACTGCAGTAAACGCCGCGGGCCGAGGACCAGATCGTAGTACGCCCAGTTGTCGCCGCCGCCGGCGAGAAGGCCGGGGAGATCCATGCCCCACGTAGTTTTGTACGACGCCGCGACAGCCGCGGGATTGCGCGTCAGCCAGATGAATTTTGCCGCCGGGAACATTTTTCGCAGGAACGGCAGGATGAGGTAGTAGCGCGGCGTCTTGTCCGCCAACCACGGCCGGCCGACTTGCGCGAGCTTGCTGTTATACGCCTCGAGCGCCGCAGCGCGGGCGACGTTCAGCATGCCTTCTTCGCCGAGGAATTCCTGCAGCGCCCCGCCGATGACCTGCGAGTTGGCGGGATGGCGCGGCGACGTTTTGCCGAGCGATTCCAGCGCGAGCATCAGCCACGGCTCGGGCGGCACGTAAATCTCGTGATGCTTGCCGAGCATGACGCTGAGCAGCGTGGTCCCCGAGCGCGGCAGGCCGAGGATGAAGGCGAGGTTTTCTCCATGCGGGCCGATCATGGTGCGGCGGGCCTGCTTCCGGGATTGATCGCCGACTGACTCGCGAGCTGCGGCGATTCGCCGAGGCTGCAGAGCGCACCGCTGCGAGTTTTGCCGTCGATCGCAAAGCGGTATGCGTCGACTTCGCGGGTGAGAAATTCGTACGGGCTTTCAACGGTCGAGATGCCGCAGGAGATGAAGTACTCCCCGACCGCCAACCCCGGTTTGAGCGGCCAGCGGACGATTTCGGTTTGCCCGGCCGCGTACGGATCGACGGGTTGGTGCATCATCAGTGTGTTCGTCGCGACGAGTAATTCGCCGCGGATGGTAGAGACGCGAATGCCGAAGACTGCGTTCGCAATCGGCTCTTTAAAGCGCACGGCGTAGCAGATCGAGAGCGGCCGATCGACCTCCGCCGACGCCGTCACCCGGCCGGTGTAGTCTTCGATCCAGACTGCAGTGATTTCGACGCTCTGTCCCGGGTAGATCAACGCGGCGGTGGATCGGGCGAGGAGGTTGTCCGTGGGGATTTGCAGTTTTGATGTTTCAACTGAAGTTGCCACGTCGTCATCCGCTTCCGCAGAGCTCACCACGTCCGCAGCCGCACTTTGAATTCCGGAAATATGATGCTGCCCCGTGAACATGAACTTCATATACGCTTCCACGACCGTCTTCGGCTCGCCCTGCATCTGGATCCGTCCGTGGTTCAGCCAGATCACCCGGCTGCAGAGATTCTGGATCGAAACCATATCGTGCGCCACCAGCAACACCGCCCGCGATCGGTCGGCCACCATCTGCTCCATGTGGCGGAAGCATTTCCGCTGGAACGACGCATCGCCGACGGCGAGCGCTTCATCGACCACCAGAATTTCCGGATCGAGCGCCGCGAACATCGAGAAGCCGAGCCGCACCTGCATGCCAGAAGAATACATGCGCAGCGGCAGATCGAAAAATTCGCCGAGGTCGGCAAAGGCTTCGATGGTCGGCACTTTCTCAGCCGCGTATGCCGGGCTGTAGCCAAGCAGCTCAGCGGTATGCAGCACGTTCAATCGGCCGCTGAGGTTGGGGTTGAAGCCGGTGCCGAGTTCGAGGAGCGAAAGCATCTGGCCATCGACCACGAACGTCCCGCTCGTCGCCGCCAGCGTGCTGCTGAGGATTCGCAGGAGCGTGCTCTTGCCCGCCCCGTTCGCGCCGATGATGCCGATGCATTCGCCGCGACGAACCTCGAAGGAAAAATCCCGCAGCGCCCAGAAATCGCGATGGCGAACCACGCGCCCGCCGCTGAGCCATTCCGCGAGCCGGCCGGTCGGCTTGTCGTAGATTTTGAATCGCTTGGAAAGCCCGGCGGCGGTGATGAGGGTGTCGCTCATATCACGTCCCGGATTTCAGCGGAAAGTTTCCGCGACACCGCCACCGCCGCCGCGCCGAACAGTACCGGCCAGCCGATCATTCCCGCCCAAACCCAAACGGGCGGCAGGCGGCCGTAGACGAAGAGGTCGCGGATGCCGACCAGGGCCGGGACGATCGGATGGAACTTCAAGATCGCTCGCACGGGCGCGGGCAAAATGTCGACCACGTAAACAATCGGCGCCGTCCATAGTCCGATCTGCAGCGCGATGCCGACCCACTGCTGGATGTCGCGGAAAAACACGTTGAGAGTGCTGAGCAACATCCCGATCGCAAAGCCGAGCGCGAGCAACGCGATCAGCGGCACAGGCACGAGCAACCACAATCCTGTCGGTTTCATGCCCACGCACAATCCGAAGATGAACAGGATGACAAAGCTGATCGCGGCCGTGACGAAAGCCGCGACGGCTTCCTGCGCGACGAAAACCGCCTCGGGGATCGGCAGCTTCTTCAGGTACCCCGCGTTAAGGATCAGCGCCCCACACGCGCGCGACACACAATCGGCAAACGCGATCCACGGAATGATCCCGGCGCACAGATAAATCGTGTAATCAAACCGCCCGGTCGATCCCGGCAGCCGCGGGCTCATGATGGACGTGAAAACCACCGCATAAATCGCGATCATCGCCAGCGGGTGCATCACGTTCCACAGCGCCCCCAGCCCCGAGCCGGCGTAGCGGTGGCGGAAATCGTGCATCGCATTTCGCCAGATGAAGCTACGATATTGGTAGAGGCTCAGCAGCATTTTGCAAACGAAACGGAATCATGGTTATAGTCAAATCGTCGGCGTTCGTCATTTGTCATGGGCCGATGACGAATGACGAAATTATCGCGATCCGGTTAAACTGATCAAACGCATGTCGAACGTAGAGACAAATCCGACCAACCCCAACGCAACACCGCGTTGCCTGGTGCTCGTGCCCGCGTACAACGAGCGCGCCGCCGTCGGGAAGCTCATCCGTCGCCTGCACCAGCACCTGCCGACGGTCGACGTGCTGCTGATCGACGACGGCAGCACCGACGACACCGCCCGGCAGGCCAGCGCGCACACCAAGGTCGTCAGCCTGCCGTTCAACCTCGGCATCGGCGGCGCGATGCAGACGGGGTACCGCTACGCCGACTTCCATAATTACGACATCGCCATCCAAGTCGACGGCGACGGCCAGCATCGGCCCGGCGAAGTCAAACGCCTCATCGACAAGCTCACGAACACCGATTGCGATCTCGTCATCGGCAGCAGGTTTATGTCGGACATCGCCTACCGCCAATCCTTCGCCCGCATGACCGGAATCGGCATCCTAAGCACGCTGATCCGCTGGCTGCGCGGCCCGGCCACCACCGACTGTACCAGCGGCTTCCGCGCCGCTAACCGCCGGGTGATCCGCGCGTTCGCCCACTGGTATCCGGAAGATTACCCCGAGCCGGAAGTGATCCTGCTCCTCCACAAGGCCGGCTACAAGATCGGCGAAGTGCCAGTGCGCATGCGCCAGCGCCGCACCGGCATGACGAGCATCCCGCTCGGCCGCGGCATTTTTTACGTTATCAAAGTCACCGTGTGCCTGCTGCTCGACACCATCCGCGAGCCGTGGCCACAGGGAAAGGTAGGCGACCATGCCCATGCTCTTCCGCAGTCTGATCCTGATCCTGTTCGGTGGCAGCCTCCTGCTGCTGACAGTTCGCCGACTCAAACAATACAAACTTAAGGAACGCTACGCCCTGATCTTTCTTTTCACCGGCGTGCCGTTCTTGGGCCTTGCGCTGTGGCCGGACGCGATGGGCATTCTGGCCCGAAGCGTTCACATCGAGTACGGCACGCTCTCGCTGCTCTTCGTCGCCGGATTTTTGCTGTTGATGGTGCTGGAATTACTCTCGATCGTCAGCCAACAGGATCGGAAGATCACGACGCTGGCGCAGATGGTCGGCATACTGATGGAGAAGCAGGAGTTTTCCGCGAGATCTGACGATTCGAACATGAAGAAAGAAGAATGAACACAGAGACACAGAGACTCAGAGAGGAAACAACTTGAGTTGGGGCGAGCTTCTTCTCGGTGTCTCTGTGTTCATTACATCTGCGCTATTTCCCGATCAGCCGCATCAGCCGGTACGCCCACACGATCTTCTCCACGCTCCTCCGATGCGCCCGCAGAATGGCTGCGTCTTCCCCCGCGTAGCGGCTGGCAACTTTGTAGCCTTCATCGAATTGAGCCCGATTGATCACGCCGGTCTTACTGGCGTGGTGCACGCGGAACTGCGCCAACTCGCGGTCGATGAAGAGCGGATCGTGATGCCAACCCATGCGCAGCCAGTAGTCGTAGTCCATAGTGAAATGGAGCGACGTATCGAGCAGGCCGACCGACTCGCCGAACTCTCGCCGCCAAAAGGCGGCCGGTTGGGGGATGATGTTTTCGCGGAGCAGCGCGCGGTACGTGTATCGCCGGAGTTGCTTCTCCTTGTAGCGCACGATGCGCCGGCGAATCACAGCGCCTGCATCATCAATGATCTGATAGCGGCCGACCGCCCAGCGCGCTTCGGGAGTTGAAGCGAACGCCTTAACCACCGCCTCGATCGTGCTTGGGAGATAGAGATCATCACTGTTCAGCCAGCCGACGATCTCGCCGGTGCACAACGCCAGCCCTTTGTTCACCGCATCCGATTGGCCGACGTCTTTCTCGCTTATCCAGCGCACGCGCGGATCATTCAGCGACTTGAGAAACTCGACCGAACCATCGCTGCTCCCGCCGTCGATGACGATCCATTCCAGTTCAAATTCGCCGGCCTGCCCGAGCACGCTCGCGGCGGTTAGGCGGAGAAATTTCTCCTGATTGAACGACGGCGTAACGATGCTGACTTTCATCGCGGCCCCCCCGGCGGCGTCAACGGGTGGAGCGACCAGGCCTCCTTGTCGAACGGCCCTTTCACGGCTCCCACCGCTGGAGAAACCGGAAAGACCACCCGCGGCTCGGATGGGTCAGCTCCCAGGTTCGCCGGGTCCAAGTAGAACCAATCGCCATTGAGCCGATATTCGTATCCCAACTCGGCGGCTTCCACCACTTTTCGGCGAGTAAGGAACGAAAGAATCCGCCCGAACTTTTTCGGCGCGATCACCCCGTCGCCCGGCGGAACGTTCGCTTCGATCATGTCTGCCACGCGGTGGATCGATTCATACCGCCCGGCGCGGATGGCCGTCAGTACGTTCGGGTGGCGCTGCTCGATCACTAACTCGCCGACTTTCGCAAAGTTCGGCACGGCCCCCAGTGCGAACAGGATCGCAAAAATCACATTGCCCCACCGCCCTGGCAGGCGAAGATTCACTCGCCGGATCAGCAGCCACCAGCCGTAGATCATCATCGGCAGCACTGGCAGGAAATACCGATCACGAGCCAGCACGATCAGCATCATGCCGATCGTAAGGAGGAACAGAAATCCCCACAGCGCCCGCTCGCGAAACACAAGCAGACCGGCCGCTATCGCGACAACGCTGCCGACCCCTTGCAAAGAGATCGGCCCGACGTGAAGCGCCTTGCCGAAGTCGATGCCGAAGAGCGCCTCCGACGCCATCGGGTCGAGCAGCACATGAATGTTCCGGCCGACGTTCTGCCATGAAATGGACTCCAACAACACGTCCTCGTAGTCGCCCATCGTGTGCCCCGCCCCCTGCCGCCGCGGGTCGGCGAATAGAAAAGCTGCGGCGAACAACGGCACGATCGCGAGGACGATGAGCATCTTCTTCGACACCCGGCCGCGTGCGATCGCAAACACCACCGCGCCGAGCAGTGCCAACAGCAGCGTCCACATCGTCGGCCTCGTGACGACCGCGAGTGCCAGGCCCGCCCCGAGCAAAATCCAATCGCCGATCGATCGGCGGCGATCGCTTGCGCCTTCGCGGGGCCCGCCCAACACGCCTTCATACCCCGCGAGCACCGCCATCACGCCGAGCATGAATGGCATATCTGATCGCAACTCAAAACAGTACCGGTAAAAGGTGTGGCTGATCCCGAGGCCGACGGTCATCATCACCGCCATCGCCCGGCCGGCGTGCAGCAGCATGAGCCGATACATCAGCGCGAGCGACGCGAGGCCCATCAACACAATCGCCAGATGCGCGAAGAACATCGCGTGCCCGCCGAACGCGCGGAAAATCCCCGACAACATCCACGGCCAACCCGGATACGCCAGATGATGCGGCTCACCGTGATACGTGTATCCGCGACCCTCGGCCAGATTCCGCCCGAGCGAAAGATAGAGCGCACTATCCGGCTCCGGCCGCCACTGGCCGTTGAAGCCGGCGAGGAAGATCAGCAGCAGCGCGACCAGCGCAACTCGGCGATGGCGGTCGAACTGCTCGAGCACCCAGTCGGACCATCGCGGAGTTGGAGTAAGCGGCTCGTACATGCGTGAAGCGGGCGAAAGGTTTGAAACGTTTCCCTGTAGCACGGGCGTCTCGCCCGTGTCCAAGCACCTTGGCATGGGCGAGACGCCCATGCTACACAAAGCGAAAACAAAAATGCACCAGGTTGGTTTGTGAAGTCGAATTGATCTGAAATCCGTCGCACGGGCGGCCCGCCCGTGTCTGGCCTTCTTGAACAAGAACATGGGCGAGCCGCCCATGCGACGGAAGAAGAATACTTCACGCCTTCCGCGCCGTCATGATCAGCTCATTCCCCGCCCGGCGTTGCTCACATTTTCGCGCGATCCAGCGGCAGTACATCGTGGACTTCGCGAGCCGGCGATCGAGTTTGGTCGCCGTTGCACGATTGAGTCGCTTCGCGCTCTTCTTCAACGAGCCCGGCCTACAGCGGTGCTCCACTTCGATGTTCACGTAGCCGCAATCCGTCAGCATTTTCCGCAGGCTCGGCTCTTCGAAGTGGATCAGATGCCGCGGCAGATCGAGCATGTTGGCGGCGGAGCCGAAATGTTCGATCTCCCAGCCGGCGAAATTCGGCACGCGAATTTCCAACACGCCGCCGGGCACGAGCAGGTCGCGGGCGGCGACGAGAACGCTGCGCGGATCGCCGACGTGTTCTAGCGAGTGGCGCATCGTGATCAGATCGAACGACGCCGGCTGCAGATCCGGCGACGGCAGCGTGCCGACGTGCGCCTCAATGCCGGACTCGCGTACTCGCTGCACCGGCGCGTCGCCGAAATCGATGCCGACGCCGGTCCAACCCATCGCGCGCATCCGGCGGAGGAACGTCCCGCTGCCACAGCCGAAGTCGAGGAACCGGCCGTTGCCGAAGTAGGCGGTTGCTTCGCCGGCACTCTTGGCGGACTTGAAGAGCGAGAAAAGATGCGCGAGCATTTTCATTGCGCCTTGCGGGCGAAGATCAGGGCGAGCGTAGGCGTTTCGCATGACAAACAACCGCGCAGTAGTGACGATTTTCGACTTGCGTTCGATCTCTCCTTTCTGCTTTTGATACGGCGCGTAGTGATCGGGATAGTAAGTGCGCAGGTGCTCGACTGTCGGCCTCGGGTTGAGGTAGGCCAGTCCACACGCGTTGCAGCGGACGACGTGGAACTCGGGGCTCGCGGGCGAATCCCAGTCTCGCCCTTTTTGCGCGAGGGAGAACTCACGCGAGTGGCAACTCGGGCAGTCGATCAATTCAAAACCTTTCGGGACGTTCATGGGGGAACAGTCTCTTCTTTGGTAGGACAGACATTCCTGTCTGTCGCGGGCGGATGTACTCATCTGACCGGCACGAATCGCGCATCCGCGTACGAATCGAGGATTACCTCGCTTCGTGACAGACAGGAATGTCTGTCCTACTGAATGCGGAGACTACAGCTTCCCTCGCAAAAATTCCGCGAGCAGCGGCTGAATCCGGTCGTGCAGCGCCTTATTCGCAAACCCCGCCCAGCTCAGGCCCGTCGTTGTATCGAGCGGCCCGTCGAGCGGTTGGCCCAATCCATTCGTGATGATCACGCCGGCCTCCTCGGCGATTAGCAGCGTTGCGCAATCGTACGGATGACAGCACAATCCTTCGGGCTGCTTTTGTGCCTGGTAGAACAGCGGACGTAGGTCGGCGTTGAAGCGGTCGTGGCCGACGATCAGCTCGTAAAACTGCCCGCCGGTGGAGATGTATTGATCGTCGAAGACCGTCGCCTTGGTCACGTCGGCCTTGCCGATCAGGTGGCTGACGAGGTATTCCATCGTCTCGCTGGCCAGCACTTTTGTGCCGGGGAAGAAGTTGGCGACCATCGCAAAACCGTGATCGATCTTCTCGCTGCGCGACGGTGCAAGTTTGAGCGGCGAGTGCGCACCTGTACGCAGATCATCGCGCCGGCCGTGCGCGCCTTGGCCGCGAATCGCCCACAGCACGTCGGCCGATCCCATCTTGCTCGTGGGCAGTTCGGTCATCACCGCCACTTCGATCTCGTGCAGGTACGTGTTCACGCCGCGATTCGCCGCCACGCCCGCCAGCGCCCAGGCCGGCCGCTTGTCGTACATGATGCCGCGCGTGCCGTCGATCGGATCGACGATCACGCGGATCTTCGCGTCGTCGTGATTCGACCCGTGTGGAAATACTTTTCCGCCGACGACTTCATTGCCGTCTCCGTCTTCAAGTCCTTCCGCGACGAGAACCAGCGGCGTTTCCTTACTCCACTCTTCGCAGAACGATTCGAGGATCGGGTCGACGTCGGTATCGATCTTGTAAATCGTATCGGCGGCGGTGGAGCGCGAGACTTCAAACTGCCCGGCCTGCGAGTGCGATTTGATGACGACATCGCGAACGAGTTTTTGAAACTCGATGAGTCGCTCGACGACGGCTTGTGGATTTTCAACCATGGTTACTTCCTTCTGGTCCCTCTCCCTCCGGGAGAGGTTAGGTGAGGGCGATCAAATGGCGCAACTTTACGCTCGCCCTCACCCTGCCTCTCCCGGAGGGAGAGGAGTGAGATTCTTGAGAGTCGAGGTTTTCGTCGGCGCGCCCGAACGCGCTGTTTTTGCGACCGAAAAGCGCCGATCTTCGATCGACGGCGTCACAATTCTTCGGTCAAACAATCGCCGTTCCCGCCGCCCAGGCGCCGGGGCTGGAGCCTAAAAACGCTTCTGGCTTCCGGGCGGTTTTCTTTTCGTACTCGGTCATGATCTCGGCGATCGCGGCGTCGACTTTTTCGCCGACATTTGCCAGCACCGCCACCGTTCCGCCGCTGCCGCCGCCGGTGATTTTGGCGCCGTACAGGCCGGCGTGTTCGCGGTCGCGGACTAGCTTCACCAGCAGATCGCACTCGTCGGCGCCAAGCATCGCGTCGTTCGTGTACGAAAGGTGCGAGGCGTACATCAAGTGCCCGGCCTTGTTCAGCAGGTCGCGGCGCTTCGGCGAATCGGCCGGTTCTGTCGCAGCATCCTGCAGGAACTCGACGAAGTTTCGCACGCGGCGCGCCTCGAGCACGTGGTGATCGGCGGCGTGCTGGATGTGATAGTTCACGTCCAACTCTACGCGGGTGGCCTTGTCGATCGTGCCGCCGAACTTCAGAAGGAAATCGCCACCTTTCATCCACTCCGGCAGGAACGGGCGGAAGAATTTTTTGTAGTCTTCCGGGTCGAGGTTTGCGAGGTATCCGCCCATTGGGTCGGCCGACATCGTCGCGCCGGATTTCACGCCCATCTGGCGCATGATTTCGTAGATCATCTTGTGCGCCATGAACGCCGCACACCGCGTCCGCCCGTACATTCCGCCGCCGACGCTGTGCTTGACGTTGCTGTTGATGCCGATGACGCGCGTACCGGCCGGCAGAAAGAGAGGCGATTGCAACTCGTGCGGCTGGCAGATCATCCGCATAAGCGACCCGGCCTCGCCGGCGGTGCTGCTGGCCTGGTCCATGATGCCGCACGGCGCGCCGACCACGTCGTTCTCCACGTGCTGACACATCTCGGCCACGATCATCGGCTCGACCTTCTCGCGGATTCCGTAGTGGTCGAGCAGGTTCATCATCGTGGCGACTTCGATCGCGGCTGATGAGCTCACGCCCGCGCCGAGCGGAACGGTGCTGTAGAGGGCGAGATTCACGCCCTTCAAGTCGGGGCGTTTCAGATCGAGCAGGCCTCGCTCGTGTAGCACGAAAAGGCAACCCGCCAAATACCCCGCCCAGCGCCGGCCCGGATCGGCGAATCCCTTTCGCAGCGCCTCGATGCTCTGTTCCGCCATCGCGTCGATCGACATGCGGAACGTGAACGGCAGATGATCGTCGAGCAGGTTGAAGCTGAAGACCTGTATCTCGCGATCCTCGCGCTCCTGCAGTACCACGGCGGCTGCACGGTCGAGCGTGCCTTCGCACACGAGGCTGCCGGTGTAATCCGCGATGCCGCCCATCACGTCGATTCGGCCGGGGGCCCGGCTCACGCGCATCGGTTTGCCCGGTTTAAATTCGGCGGAAAGTTCTTCGCGGGTTCGCGAGAGCAGCGTGGGGATCGGACTAAGGCTGAGGAGATCGCCCGCCGGGAGTGCTGCTGGGAAGGCTGGCTGGCTCGACACGCTTGGTCTCCTTGGGGCTTGCTCCGACGAGGATGATCTTATCAAAAAAACGTCCGCCGGGGCTGCGATCGAACTGGGCTTCGAGCACGTAATTCTTGTCTGCCCGAATCGCCGGGTACGTCAGCTGAAAGTTGTACGTACGCGTGGTGGAGAACCAGTGCGCCTTCTGCTCAGCCAGCGTGGCGATCGAGCCGACCCACGGATTGCCTAGGCGCGTGCCGCGCGCGTCCGGGTCTTCGCGGCGGTATTCGTAGAGCTCAAAACGCACCCGGCCGGCGGCTTTGGTCGGGTCTTCGAAGCGGTCTTCGAACTTGATCAGCGCCTCGATGCCGTCAGGCTTGCCGTCGCCGGTCCAGTCCTTCACCTGCGTGAAGATCGGGTCGATCTTCATCAGCACCGGCCCGAACATCGCGTCACTATCAACCGCCCGGCTCGGTCCACTCGGCGAGGCACAACCAGCCAGCAGACCAAAAAAAATCGCGACGGAGATCGATCGAGCCATTCGCGCATGTTAGTAGGTTTTGCGATTCGGTCAATTTCGGGCCGATGGGGTCGGTAGCGCGGCCGATGCCTTGGAGGTGGCGATTCATGAATAGAACGTGAGATGCCGATGTCGCTATGTATCGCGACTGTCGTGTAGCCGGCAAGCTTGCTCGCCGTTGACGCGACCTACGGCGAGCAAGCTCGCCGGCTACACAACAATCACCCGGAGGGAACGATGGCCTTAGCGCAAATCATCTACATCAGCCGCAGTCGGCACAAAATGGAACTGGGGAAGATCGTCGAAATTGCCGCACACAGCGAGTCCAATAACGCCAAACTGGATATCAGCGGCGCGCTCCTCGCCGTCGGCCAGCACTTCATGCAGTTGCTTGAGGGAGAACTGTCCGACATCATCCAGCTGTACGAGAAAATCCGCCAGGACGTCCGTCATACGGAAGTCCGCTGCCTGCTCTGCAAGAACGTGACCAAGCGGCTGTTCCCCAAGTGGGGCATGCGATTACTCGACACCGAATCGGCCGCCAAGCTTGATCTCGACCGCCTGAATCGACTGATCGAAGAATTCTGCATCCATCGCGATACGGGCACCCGAAGCGTAGTAGCCCGCGTGCTGCTCGATGACTTTAAACGCCAACTCAGTGAAGCAGCATAGGCCATTCGCGGTTAACCTATTCGCCACGTCCACTCGCTCGAGACACTGCGCTTCTAAACCGCTCGGCAACGACTATCATTAGTTGCGATGTCCGACGGCACCGATCCCACACTCCGATTCACCACCCGCGTCAGCGATTACGTCAAATTCCGCCCGGGTTATCCGGTTGGCGTGCTCGATGTGTTGCGGAATCGGATGGAACTCGCCCTAGGCAAAACCGTGGCCGACATAGGTTGCGGCACGGGGATTTTCAGCAAATTCCTTCTCGAAACCGGCTGCACCGTGATCGGCGTTGAGCCGAACGCCGCCATGCTCTCCGCGGCAGTGGAGATGCTCCGCGGCGAGAAGAATTTCCGCGCCGTCGCCGGCAAGGCCGAGGCCACCACGCTCGCGGATAAGTCGGTCGAGCTCATCACCGCGGCCCAGGCGTTTCACTGGTTCGATCGCCCCGCCTTTCGCGAGGAATGCGTCCGCATCCTTCGGCCGGGCGGGTACCTCGCGCTGATCTGGAATGATCGCAAGCTCGAAGGCTCGCTGTTCCTGGAAGCGTACGAAAAACTACTCATCGATTTCGGGGTCGATTACATGGCTGTCCGGCACAACAACATCGATGAAAATGAGCTCAGCCGATTCTTCGGGCCGGTGGAAATGGACAAGGCCACCTTCCCCAGCGAGCAATCGTTCGACTACGACAGCCTGCTCGGCCGGCTAATGTCGTCGTCGTACGCTCCACAGCCGGGCCATGCGAATTACGCACCGACCGTCGCCGCGCTGCGGACACTCTTCGATGAGACCAACGAGGACGGCCAGGTGCGGATGGAGTACGAAACGGTCGTTTTCTTCGGCCAACTTAAACCGGCGGCATCGACACTGTTCGGGCGATAACGGTACACCATGGAAATTCCTCCGCTTCCTTATGCCGGTGCTTCGCCACTCCCATCGCTCTCGCCGCAGCAATTGCAGGAGATGGCCGACGCGCGAATTGCGATGAAGCCGATCCGCCGGGCGATCTTCGCGGCCAATTTCGACGGCTGGTCGCTTGCGGTCTTCGCGTTTCTCTCACTGATCTGCGGATTTTCCAGCATCACGGGAATTCTCATCGGCGTAGGGCTCGGCACGGTTGCGTTCGTCGAACTCCGCGGCATTTCTGGACTGCGGAAGTTCGAGCCGAAGACAGCCCGAACACTCGGCTACAACCAGCTGGCGCTGGCGGGGATATTGGTTTTGTATGCGGCTTGGAACTTGATTTTTCCGCCGTCGCTTTCAAAGGAGTTGCAATCGGCTTCGCCGGATCTAAAGGCAGCGCTGGGTGGTTACGACCTGAATTCGATCAACACGCAAATCAATTATGTCATCTACTTCACTCTGATCGCGGTGGCGGTTTTCGCGCAGGGCTCGCTGGCGATTTTCTACTTCAGGCGGGAAAAGACGATCCGCGAATACCTCGCCAACACGCCGCCATGGATCGTGCAGATGCAGCGGGCGGGGTTTAGGTTGTAAGAAAATCACAAAGAGAATGTGCCACAGAGGACACCAAGAACACAGAGAAAGGCAAAAACTGGGCTTTTTCCCCTCTGTGTTCTCGGTGTCCTCCGTGGCACACTTTTTTCGCGCTTTCCCGATTCGACAACTCTGGTATAGTGCCCCGGTCGGATGGATCCGACGCAGCATCTCTCCGGAGCGTTCGCATGGAAGCGAAACAATCTCTCGGCCAACCCCGTTTATTGATCAGCCGATCCGCCCTTCTGCATAACGCGCGATTCGTGCGGCGGCTCGTCGGCGAGCGCGTGCGCATCTGCGGCACGGTGAAAGCCAACGCCTACGGGCACGGCAGCGCCGTGGTGGCGGACGCGCTGGCGAATTTTGCGGATGACACCGGCCGGCCTGCGGTCGACTCGTTCGCGGTGGCGACGGTCGATGAAGCGGCGGAATTGCCGGAGACGACACTGGGCGTTTCCGTGCTGCGCCCGGTGGAGAATTCCTTCGTCGGCCAGCAGCGCGCCGCGATCGAACTCGCAATTCACAGCGGGTGGACGCTCACCGTCTGCTCGCTGCCCGCGATTGACGACATTTCCCGCATCGCGCAAGCCATCGGCCAGCGCGCCAACGTGCAGATCATGATCGACACCGGCATGACCCGCAGCGGCGTTGCGCCGCATCAGGTCGAGGCGATGCTCCGCAAGATCGAAACGCGATCTGCCCTGCGGCTCGTCGGCCTTTGCTCACACTTCGCCAGCGGCGAAATCGCCGGGCATCCATTCACCAGTTCACAATTGCAGCTCTTCCGCTCGGCCACCGACGAATACGCCACGCACAACGCCGGCAAGCTCCTGCGGCACATCGCCAACTCCGGCGGAGTTTTCTTCTCGCGCGAATCGCACATGGACATGGTTCGGCCGGGCATCAGTTTACTGGGGATCGATCCGACCGGGAAGCCGCACGTCGATCGACACCTTAAGCCGGTCATGAAATGGACGGCACCGATCGTGGCGATCCACGACCTGGCTGCGGGGCAGACGGTGGGTTACGGGCAATCATGGATCGCGCCGCGGGCGACGCGTATTGGCGTAGTCCCCATCGGCTACGCCGACGGCTACAGCCGCGAGTTCGGCGGGAAGGCGGTCATGCTGCTGGGCGGGAAGCTGCTGCCGGTCGTCGGTCGCGTGAGCATGGATTTCACGACGATCGACCTGAACGCAACGCCGTGGGCGGTGGTGGGGGAAGAAGTAACCGTGCTCGATAACGACCCGCTCTCCCCCGCCAGCGTTTACAAGCTGGCGGAGATCGCCGGGACGATTCCGTATGAGGTGTTCTGCAGAATCGGTTTACGCGTGGTGCGCGTAGGGGTTGAGCCGGAGGAGAGAGAATCGGTTGATTCTTCGGTGCGTCCTGCTTCAGCGGGACGTGGAGAACTTCCGTCCCGCTGAAGCGGGACGAACCTCTGCATGCTTATTCTGAACACGAAAACAAAAACCCACGGAGCAAAACTCCGTGGGTTCTTTTTTGAGTTGAATTAAAAGCAACTTACCGGCGATTGCCCATGATCCGCAGGATCGCCATGAACATGTTAAGGAAATCAACGTACAAATTCAACGACCCGATGATCGCATAACGAGCGGCCAACTGCTTATTGCCCTGGGTGGCCAGCGCGATCTGCTTGAGCTTCTGCGTGTCGTAAGCTGTCAGCAGAATGAAGACCGCCAGCACCGCGTAGGTGATGATCCAGGAGATAAAGCTGCTATAGAAAAAGACGTTGACGATCGTCGCCAGGAACAATCCCCAGACGCACATGATCAGGATCGATCCCATGCTTGTGAGATCTTTCTTGGTGACAAAGCCGAAAACGCTCATGCCCGCGAATACTCCGCCGGTGACGATGAAGGCAGAAAGCAGCGTGGGGTTCGGATAAATCCTGAAGATGCCCGAGATCAGAAAGCCGATGACGGCGGCGTAAAGAAGGAAGAGCGCGGTCGCCACGCCAACGTTCAATCGCAGCGCAGTCGTCTGCACGCTGCGGGCGATGAGCATAGCGCCGAGCAGGATGCCGATGTATCCGAACGAATTCCCGTAGACGAGGTTGAGAACCGCCGTCTGCGTCGATCCCCACCACGCCACCACCGCCGTCACGGCGAGGCCTACGGCCATCCATGCGTAGACGGTGTTAAAAAAGTTGAACATCACCTTTTCGTCGGTGGAATAGTCGAGGACTTTTCTCTGTGTACCAATGCCTGGGAACTGACTCATGAATAATCTCCTGCTTGTAATGACTCACGATTATACGCGCGGGCGGCGGTCAAGTCGCATGGTCTGCGGAGCGAGTTGAAACGTCAATGGTTTTTATAGGCCCAGAATTCCCTTGAGAATGCCCTTGGCGCCGTTGCCAATCGATTTACCGACTTTTCCTGCCCCTTGAGTGATATCGCCGGCAACATCCTGCACGCCGCCCGCCACGATGATGCCGATTTTCGGCTCGTCGACCGTGCCGGTGACGCGGTAGGAAAAAACCTGGTCGGTCACGCTACCCAGGATCGATCCGATCTTCTTGCCGAGCAGATTCTGGATTTTTTCGATCGGCCCGCCGTTGAAGGTTAGGTCCAGCCGCTCGTCCAACGCGATCGCCCCATCGCCGCGGGCCGCGACGATTTCGCCGGCGTAGTTGAAGTCGCTGATCTTGATCTGGTCGCCCATGAAATCGAACGTGGCGTCGGCGGTTTCGGTCGGCTTGTCTTTGCGCTTGCTGCTGAGCAGCGAGGCGGTCTTGGTGATCGCGCGGGTGAGTTGCTCGAGCACCGGAATATTTACCAGCCGGCCGTGGTCGAGATGGATCTCGCCCGAGCCCCACTTTTCCGGAAGCGGGTCGAGCAACTCGGGGGCTTTTGATGCGAGCTCAAGCCCGGTGGCCGAGTCGGGCGCGAGGCGTACCATGATGGCTGAGAGAGAGACTTCGGTGTGCAAGTTCGCCTTGAGTCGCCCGGCGAGCTTGGGCTTCTCGGCCGTCCCGGGTTTGACGAAGAATTCATCGATCACAACATCGTGCACGTGAAGCTGCAGATCGCTATCGAGCCGGCGATTAACATCGACCGTGCCGCTGGCCTCGGCCAGGCCCTTGAGCGCTTTGATGCTGAGCGATGAAATCACAACCTTTCCGTCTTCCAATTGCGAATCGAGCACCAATGCGCGGACGGGAATTTTGTATTCGTCCGTCGTCACGTTCGCGTTGGTCAGGCGGACATTCAGATCGACATTTCCGTTCTTGTAATCCTTCACCGGCAGACTTCCGGCCACATGCACGCTGAGTTGGCCCTGCACCTGGTACTTCTTGACCAGCGCCTGCATCTCCGGCGGCAGGTAACTCATCTGCGCCGGATCGACCGCGACGACGAGTTTGATGTCAGCGTTGCTGACAACAAGCGTATCGACATTGAACTGCCCGCCGACTTTCAGGTCGAAAAGCGGCTTGCGGTTAAGGCCCAGCGCCAGATCGTAGGTGTTACCGCTGGTTGGCGTGATGTCGACTTCGGTCCAGATGTGATCGAGCACCATCGGATCCGTGCCGGCGATTCGCGGGTCGTAAACAACCTTGCAGTCATTCAGCTGAATTTGTTGGACCTGGAAAAAATCGCTCAGCTTGTGCGACGGCTGGGTGGTAGCGCCGTCGGGCTTGACCACGCCTGGCTTAAGGAAATGCGCGAAGCCGACAAGGTCGCGATTCGTCGGCGAGATTGAGACCGCCTGGAACAGCGGCTGGTTGAGAATCACTTTCGTGATCACGATCGGCTTGCCCACGCTGGGGATTTCGCCAAGGGTGATCGTCGCGTCAGTCGTGCCGAGCACGTCGATCGTTTTGCCGGGATTCATCGGGTCCTCGGCCGTCAGGCGCATGTTCTTGAGCTTGACCGTGCCGGGGTATTGGTAGTCGAGTCCATCGAATGAAAGCGTCGGCCCGAGATAGGAATTGGCGACGGATTGCAATTGTTTGCCGATCCATTTTTCCAGCGAGCCGCCGCTTGTCGTGCTGATCTGCCAGAACGCCACTGCTGCGCCGATCACAAGGATCAGTAGTAAAGAAACGACGGCAATCACGAACTTCTTCATAACAACCTTTCAGCGCGCGGATACGGAATCAAAGCCGGTTAGACAAATACCGGCAATCGGGGTTTGCCGTAAAAACAAAAACCCGGAGATTTAGTCTCCGGGTTTCTGACGAATCAATATGTAGCCATTTCGATCAATACCGATAGTGATCCGACTTGTACGGCCCTTCCACCGGCACGCCAATGTAGCTGGCCTGATCCTTGCTCAACACGGTGAGCTTAGCCCCGAGCTTATCGAGATGCAGCCGGGCGACTTTCTCATCGAGGTGCTTCGGCAGCACGTAGACTTCATTGCCGTACTTCTTGAGATTGGTGGCCAGTTCAATCTGCGCGATCGTCTGGTTGGTGAAGCTGGCCGACATCACGAAGCTCGGATGACCGGTGGCGCAGCCGAGGTTCATCAGGCGACCTTCGGCCAGGATCATCACGCTGTGGCCGTCGGTGAAAGTCCACATGTCGTACTGCGGCTTGATGTTGGTGTGCTTGATGCCTTTCACCTTCTTCAGCCCGGCCATGTCGATTTCATTATCGAAGTGACCGATGTTGCTGACAATCGCCTTGTCCTTCATCTTAGCCATGTGCTGGGCGGTAATGATGTTGTGGTTGCCTGTGGTAGTTACGTAAATGTCGGCGTAGCTCAGCGTGTCTTCAAGCGTCAGCACCTGGTAGCCTTCCATGCACGCCTGAAGGGCGCAGATGGGGTCGATCTCAGTCACGATGACGCGAGCGCCCTGGCCCTTCAGAGATTGGCAGCAGCCTTTGCCCACGTCGCCGTAGCCGCAGACGACCGCGACCTTGCCGCTGACCATCACATCGGTCGCTCGGAACAGGCCATCGATCAGCGAGTGACGGCAGCCGTACAAGTTGTCGAACTTGCTCTTGGTGACGCTGTCGTTGACGTTGATGGCCGGGAACAGCAGCGTGCCGGCCTTTTGCATTTCGTACAGGCGATGCACGCCGGTGGTGGTTTCTTCGCTCACGCCGCGTACGCCCTTGCCGACTTTCGTCCAACGGTCCGGTGTTTCTTTCAGCGTCTTGCTCAGCAGTTGCAGGATGACGCCCCACTCTTCCGGGTCGGTCGACTTAAACGCCGGTACTTTGCCGGCCTTTTCGAATTCCGTTCCCTTGTGAATGAGCAGCGTGACGTCGCCGCCGTCGTCGACGATCTGGTCCGGGCCGGTCCCGTTGCCGAAATCGAGGGCGCGCTCGGTGCACCACCAGTATTCATCCAGCGTCTCGCCCTTCCACGCGAACACCGGCACGCCGGCCGGGCTTTCGACCGTGCCCTTGGGGCCAACCGCGATCGCCGAGGCGGCGTGGTCCTGCGTGCTGAAGATGTTGCACGAGCACCAGCGCACTTCAGCGCCCAGCGATGTGAGGGTTTCGATCAGCACGGCGGTCTGAATCGTCATGTGCAGCGAGCCGACGATCTTCAGCCTCTTGAGCGGCTGCTTCTTCGCGTACTCCGCGCGAACCGACATCAGCCCCGGCATTTCCTGCTCGGCCAGCATGATTTCCTTGCGGCCCCACTCGGCGGCGGCGCGGAATTTCTCGAGGTTCTCCTGATCGCGGACTTTGAATTCCAACTTGCCCTTCGGCAACGGCTTGGATTTTTTCGACGGGGCAATGAGCGTTTCGGTCATGTTGCATTCTCCAAATGGGTTCGATTTACGAACCGGGGGTTAATATTCTTTCTCGCTTACGTTTTACGATACACAAATTTTTAGTTCATCACGGCTTCGTCGTCGGGCCGACCGATTTCTTGTCGTCCATCGCGATCTTCAGACCCGTCAGGATCGGCCCGAACAGCGCGTCGGCGATCAATTTCTGCCCGAGCGCGTTCGGGTGAATGTAATCACGATACGGATGCTTTCCGTCCAGCATCGCCATCATGAACGCCGTATCGAGTTGCACTGTCTGAGCGCCGGCTTCGATTGACGTTTCCATCAGCGATTTATGTCCGATCGCTTCGATCGCCAGCTGCTCGTTGGCCTGCACGTGCTGGGCAACGATCACCGTCTTGATTCCCGCCGCCCGCGCGGATCGGACGATTTCGATCATCGCGTCGTGGCACACCTTCACGTCGTCCTGTGACGGTGGGGCCGTCTCATAAACCGTACCCGGATTAACGGTCGAGTCATGCTCGGCCATCGGCCTGATGTACCGCCCGATTGCTTCCTGCAGCGCGAACATCGGCGCGTGATCGGGCATATCTGATTTCATTCCCACCACGTGCTCGAATGTCGGCACGTCGCGGTAGTCGCTGCTCGAAACAACAATCACCGCGACATCGGCATCGAACCACCCGAACCGCTTGATATACGCCAGCTCGTTAGGCGGCCCCCATGAGCCGGCCGAAATATTCCCGACGTATACCTTGCGTCCGGTCGCGGCGGAAAGCCTCTGATGCAGCAGCGTCGTCGCCAGTTGCGAATCGTCAGTCATCGATCCGCCGTTGATCACGCTGTCGCCGATCACCATCACGCGCAGCTCGTCGGGCGACGACTTCTTCAACGTCAGCGGGCCGCTCCGCATCGAGTAGGCGTTGTACGCGATGTGGTTCCCGAACCGGGAATACCGCATCGACGGCTTGAACAGGTACTCAATTTCCGGGTCCTCCACCATCAACGGCGGATCGCCCAGTCCAAGGTAGTACCTCGCGAACAACTCTGCTCCCACGACGAGCAAAACCAACAGCACGCCCAGGACAGTCAGCCAACGCTTCCACCGGAATCGCCGGCGACCTTTAGTCGCGGCTCGCTCGGCGGGAGTTGTCCACTCATCGTCTTTCATCAACCCCCGCGACACTATTTTCTCAACCGGCGCCCGGGCTACAGGCCTCGCTACAAAATGAGTGGCGAGCGCCCGACCCGTGGCGATTCCATTCAATCCCTCATGCCGCTCGCAACAAACAGCGTCGGCCCCTTTACGTTTGATTCCGGCGGGAGCGGGCGGACGGTCGCGTTCGAAAGTCCTGATTCGCTGAGCACGCCTTTCAACGCCGTCGGTTCGAAGCCCGAACTTTGCTGTTCCATCTGCCGGCGGAAGTCGTCGCGGTCGTGTGGGAGCAGATCGACGATCACCAGCCGGCCGCCGGGCTTGAGCACGCGGGCGGCTTCCTTGATCGCCTTCGCAGGCTCGGCCAAGTACGTCAGCACGAGTACGAGGAGCGCCGCATCGCAAACGCCGTCGTCGATCGGCAGCGAATCGAGCTCGCCGCGACGGAGATCGACGTTACTGCGATCACCGAGCCGCTTCTTCGCCGCCTTGAGCATCGCGGCGGAGTTATCGACCGCGATCACCTGCTTCACATGCTCGGCCAGCAACTGCGTGATCGGCCCCGTGCCGCAGCCGAGGTCGGCGACGACGAATTCGCGCGGCAGCAGTTCGAGCAAGCCGGCAAACGTGAATGACTCGCCGTACAACTCCGACCGGAGCTTATCCCACTGCCCCGCAGCCGAGGCGAAGAACGCCTGGCTGTCGTTCTGGCGCTGCTCGAGCCGGCGGTCGAGCCGCAGGCGATCCTGCTGGACGGCCGACCAACCTTCCGTCTGCTCGCGGGCGAAGAGCCACAATTTCCGCGTCGGCGTTTCCAGCTCGTCCAAAATCGTGCGATACAAATGCGTCGTCCCCTGCCGGCGAGCCTTGGCCCAGCCCTGGTCGAGCAGGATTTTCAAATGTCGGCTGACGGTGCTCTGCGGCAGTTGCAGAATGTCGCACAACTCGACCACACCCAGCTCATGGCGCTCCAGCAGCCGAAGCAATCGCAGCCGGGTCGGATCGGACAAGCTGTCCATCCAACCGAGCAGGGCCACGGGTTGCGAAGCATTTTTAATCATCCGTTTAGCCGGATACATTGTTGGATGCGAATGCCCTTCCGTCAAGTTTATTTTGGAAATGAAAGATGGTGCGTGATCGCTCAAAAACGCACTTCCGGGCTTGTTGCTTAAGTGGCAAGCCCGGTTGCGTTGCGATTCAAGCGATTTCCCGACTGGTGCGAAAATTGCTCCACTGTTCCCGTCCGGCGCAACAGGCCTACTCGTGCGTAGAATTTGATCGATCGAGCCGTTTGGACGTTCAACCACGCACGAATTGCAGGCAACCGTGTCAAATGGATTGACGACGCTCTCACGGCGGAGACGGACATGAGCAACGCCCACGTGAAATATTTGTTGGTCGGCGGAGGCATCGCCGCGAGCAGCGCGGCCGAGGCGATCCGCCGGCTCGACCCGGCGGGCTCTGCGATGCTCGTCGGCCAGGAAATCACCCGGCCCTACCACCGCCCGCCCCTCAGCAAAACTTTTCTCCGCGACGAAGTCTCCCGTGAATCGCTCTTCACGAAAGACGTCGGATGGTTCGCTAATCACCACATCGAACTGCGCACCGGCCATCGCGTGGCGGCGCTGGATCTCGGCCGGCAACTGGCGGCCCTCGACAGCGGTCAGGAGATCGGCTTTGAAAAGCTACTGTTGGCGACGGGATCGTCGCCGGTAACGCTGGAAATTCCCGGTGCGAGCATGCCGAACGTGTTTTACGTGCGAACGCTGGAAGACACCGATCGCCTGCGAACGAGCATCGAGCAAGCCCGCCGCCAAGGCCGACTACTCCCGACGGATCGCGGTCTGCCGCGCAACACCACCACCGGCCGCGGTCGCGCGACGGTCATCGGCGGTGGGTTGCTCGGCGCGGAATTGGCGGCGTCACTCACTCGGCTGGGGCTCGCCGTCGATTTGATCGTCACGAGCGCCGCGCCGTGGAACGGCATCGCCGGTGAAGTGGCCGGGCGATTCATCGCGCGGCTGCTCGATCACCACGGCGTGTCAGTTCATCTCGGCACCGCCGCGACGCGACTTGAAGGCGACGGACGCGTGCAGCGCGTGATTCTTTCCCGGTCTACCGCTGCGCTTTTGAACACCACTGCTGTTACGTCCAGCGCCATCCCGTCACCCGGCATCGCCGGCGACTCGACCATTGAAACGGATCTCGTAGTCGCCGCGATCGGTGTTGCAGTCAACCGGCAGATTCTTCGCGGCACGTCGATCAGCGCGGAAAAGGCGATTCTCACCGACGCCGCCTGCCGCACCAACGTGCCCAACGTCTTCGCCGCCGGCGATTGTGCGGCCGTTTTCGATCAGTGGCTCGGCAAGCACCGCATCGGCCAGCACTGGACGCACGCGAGCCTCACCGGCCGAATCGCCGGCGAAAACATGGCCGGCGGGAACGCGAGCTTCGACGCAATCGCTCAATTCGACAGCGAAATCTTCGGCACGACGATTAGAGTCTTCGGCGACGCCCGACGTATCACCCGCCGGCTCATCCGCGGCACGCCGACCATCGATTCGCCAAACTTCCTCGAGATCGGCGTTGATGCCGACGATCAGATCGTGCAAATCCTCGCCATCGGCGGCGATCCGGACTCGGCCAAGCTCGAATCACTCGTCCGCAATCGGCAACGGGTCAACGGCAACGAAGAATCGATGAAAGACCCTGCCAATCCCCTCTAAGATTTTTTACCACGAAGCGACGAAGCAACGAAGCAACGAAGAAGAAAAGATTCAATTCTCTTCTTCGTTGCTTCGTCGCTTCGTGGTCTATTTTTCTCGGTTCAATGAGGCAGGATCACTTCAAACCCGCGCGGCTCTTCCGTCCCCGCGGCTTCGGTGTCGGCATGTAAATACTTCGCCCCGATCAGCCACAGCACGCCGCTCACGGCGATCATCACGGACACGACCATAAACGCGATGCCCATGTTCCAGCGGTTCGCCACCCATCCGATCACCGGCGGGCTGACTGCGTCGCCGAACGCGTGGATGACGAAAATGTTCAGCGCGAACGCGGTGGCGCGGACCGACGGCTTAGTCACGTTCGCCAGCACCGTATTACTCGGGCCGGTGTTGAAAAACAGGCAGAATACCGCGAGGAACAGCACGCCCCAGGCGTACGGGAACGGCGTGACGAGGATCAGCAGGAACATCGGAAAACCGATCAACATGCTCACGCCGGAAACGAGGAAATAGCTGCCGGGAAATCGCCCGCGCAGTGCGTCGCCGGTCATCCCGCCGAGGATCGTCGCAAAAAGCCCGGAGACGACGATGATCGCGCCGAAGATCGGCGTGGCATGGCCGGGCGCCTGGCCGCGGCTTTCGAGGTAGCGGGGCATGAAAAACGCGATCCCGCCGAGCGCGAAGGTCATCGCTGTCATGGCAGCACAGTTGATCGTGTACGACGGGATGCGAAAAAGCGCGAGGTAATCGGCCGTGGTCGCCCGCGGTTTGGCCGCCGGCATCTGCCCGCGCACCTGGCCGGGCTCTCGCATAAAAAAGCACCAGACGCCCAAAATAATCCCCGGCGGGACGGTGAGATAAAACGCCCAGTGCCAGTGATCGTGAAACAGACCGCCGATCACGTAGCCGAGCGCGCTGCCGACTGGAATTGCCGCGTTGAACCACGCGAGGATCTTCCCGCGCGTCGCGACTGGATACATGTCCGAAAGCAACGTCGGCGCGACCGGCCCGTACGCCGCTTCGCCGATACCGATCAACAACCGCATGCCGATGAGCATCGCGAAAGTCGGCACCGCGCCCGATCCGCCGCTGGCGAGCGACCAGACGATCACGCCGCCGCCCACGATCGCCCAGCGGCGGACGCGGTCCGCCATCACGCCGAAGATCGGCGAGAAGACCATGTACGCGAGTAAAAACGCTGTCGCCAGCCAACCCGTCGCAGCGGCAGAAACGTGGAACTCTTCGCCGATCGGCTTTTCCACCGCCGAGAGGATCTGCCGATCCACGTAGTTCATCAGGTTGATCAGCAGCAACAGCGCGAGGGCCGCCCGCGCGCCGGGCAATGGTTCGTTGCGGGCGGTCGCGAGCGGAACGGGATCGGGCACGTCGGAACTCATGTGGGCGGATGATCGGCCACGCATGAGGTTAATGCAACGAGCGCGGGTCTGATAATGGGTGGATTTTTCTGTCCAGCGATCGCGCTGCTTTCCTTGGATTTCCGGTTTTGGATGAGGTTGGTTATTTCGCTCCTGAGAATTGTCGATTTTGCATCTATGAGCGCCACTACATATACGCCTGCACTGCGCAACCGTCGCGGCATGGCATTGATATATCTTTCTGCCGCCCTCGTCGTCATCGTCATGTTCACTTCGTTGAGCGTAGATCTGGCCAAAGTGCAGTTGGCCAAGTCCGAACTGCGCCGCACCGCCGATGCTGCTGCGCTGTACGCTGCGGCGGGATTGTCGACGAGCATCACGCAGGCGTACAACAACGCCGTCTCGGCGGCGGCGGAGAATTCCGCGAACGGGTTTGCGGTCACGCTCACGTCGGCTGACGTCGAGTACGGCTCGTGGAACCCCGACACCAATACCTTCACTGTTTTGTCCGGCAGCGCACGATCCGCCGCGACGGCGATGCGCATCACCTGCCGTCGCACCGCCGCCCGCGGCACGGCAGTTGCGACCACGTTCGCAAGCATCCTGGGCATGCGGCAGGTCGACGTTTCCGCCTCGGCCGTCGCTACCCGCGGGCAGATCATTTCCGCACAGGTCGATGCCGACTCCTGCCCGTGGCTGGCGGGTGCAACCAACGGCACGACGGTCGCAGCGACCGGCGGAAATCCCACCGCCGCCAAAGCGCCGGCGCAATCTCCCTGCCAGATCACCGGCCTGCCGTTGACGGCTGGCACGTACCTGTCGTTCCAGAAAGCCTCCGGCCAAACCAGCTATGCCGACGCCGCCGACTACGGCCCCGACGGCAACACCGGCTGGATCGTCCGACAGGACGCCGTCAATGGCATTAACTCGACTTCCGCGCCGCTGAACTCGTTCGTGGGCATTTTCATCGACGACCGCAACCCCAACTCCTGGGCGCAGGCGGCCGAGCCCGATTTCAGCACCGACGCCAGCCGGAACTTCAGTTCGTTGTCTCCTGCACTAAAGCAAGTCTTCTTCATCGGCGACGGTCTGGACAACAGCGGCAACATTCAGAAGTTCAAGATCCCCAGTGGTGCGACGCGCCTCTACCTCGGCATCATGGATGAAAAAGGCTGGTGGTGGGACAACACCGGCTACATCCAGACCACGATCATGAACACCAAGGTTCAGCTCGTGCAGTAGTTTCTCGGGGGAATACTTTCGATGGCTTCTGATATCGACAGCAACGATGTGATGATCCGCCTGGGCGTTGGCGCGTTAGTGCTGATTCTTGCCGTCGTCGGCTGGCGCGTGTTTCACCCGAAGACCGTTTTCGCCGCCGACGGAACCGATTGGCGATGGGACAGCGCCGTCGAGCAAAGCAAGGCATCGCACCAGCCCGCTCTCGTGCTGGTGACGGCCGACTGGTGCCCCGCCTGTCGGAATCTGCACGCCAATGTGCTCGCGCAATCACAGGTGCGCAGCGAAATCGACAGCCACTACACTTATCTCGTATTGAACATGACCAATCCCACGCGCGCTGAAAGCGAACGGGCACAAAAGTTGAACATTACGTATTTCCCTACACTCATCCGCTACGACCGCGACGGGAATGAGTCCGGCCGAACGAATTTCCTTTCGCAGCAGGCGATGTTGGACTGGCTGCGCGAAGGCGAGTGACGTGGTTCGACTTCAGTTCACTTTCCGCCAACCGGGTTCCGGATCAAAACTCTTGATCGACTTTGCCGCGTGCTCGGTCTCCTTGCCTAAATCGCGTTGATAAACCGTGCCCTCGTGATTGGTGATGAAAGTCATCACGCCGGATTTTCCGTACTCCGCGGGCCACGCGAGGATCGCTACGCCGCCGATGAGTTTTCCGTCGACCATGTAGTCGTAAGCGCCATGGTTTGCGTGCGGGCCCTGCGCGGTAATGATTCGGTAGTAGTAGCCGTGGTACGGCTGGTGATGGCCGAGCTGGTAACCTTCCTCGGTCGCTTCGGCCACGAGCGGGCCTAGCGGGCTTTGCTCCTGGCCGTCCTTCGTTTCCCAGTACAGGCCGTTCTGTTGCCCGGCCTTGCTGATGAATTTTGTCGCGTACACCGGCGGGCCGGGCTTGGCGGCGGAGCGCTTCACGAAATCGCGCTCGGCATCGATGATCGCCATGCAAACCTGGATGGCTGAGAGTTCATTTCGTCCGACGCGCCGATTGATCAGCTCGTCCTTGCCGCGATCGGTGTCGAACATCCACGTGCCAGCCTTGTCGTCCTTCACTATCGGAATCGGGAACGGCCATTCGTTCTTGCCGATGGTCAACGTCATGCTTCCATCGGGCGCTGCGACGAGTTCATGCTGTTCGTCATACAACTGCACGAACCGATCGGAAAGATTGCGGTCCTGAATCGGATCGCGGGAGACGAGCAGGTCCTTGCCGCTCGGGCCGAACACTTTGTTGAGCTGAGTTTCGGAACGATTGCGCTCAGCGTCGGCAAGCGACTTGGCGGCGTCGTTGGGGGATTGGAAAGTCGCCTGGTGCGAGCAGCCCTGGCTTATCGCCAGAAGAATCGAGGCGAATACCCACATCAAAAAATGAGATCGAATCACAAACGGCTCCTTGCGTTGCTTCAACGCCCGTTCCGAGAATTTCCGCCGGAACGTCCACCGCCGGAGTTACCGCCGCCGTTGTTGGTCGGGGCGTTCGAATTGCCGCCGGAGGTTGCATTGCCCGGGCCGGAACTGGCGTTGCCTGGGCCTGAGCTTGCGTTGCCCGGGCCGCTGGAGTTGTAGTTGCTCGGCCCGCGATTTTCATTGGGCAATTGTCCGCCGCCCGATCCGCCGGATCGCGACGCCCCGCCGCTGCGCGACTCGCTGCCGCGCTGGCTTTCTGATCGCGTCGCGCGCCCGCCGTCCATGCCGCGCAGCGCGCCACCGGTATCAGTTGACCGACTCGGGTGCATCGGCCCGTTCAGACGCGAATCCTCCGCCGGCGGAGTCGGCTGCCTTACCTCTTCACGCGGAGTATCAGCGGAGTGAGAATCGCGACGCGTGTCCGGCGAGGCCGGCTGAGCGTGTGGCGTTTCAGCGGAGTGAGAGTCGCGATGCGTGTCCGGCGAGGCCCGCTGCGCGTGTGGCGAGTCGGCGGAATGCGAATCCCTGCGGATATCTTGCGGAGTCGGCTGTGCTTGCGGCTTACCTGCGATGTACCGCGGCGAGTCGTCACGGCCGCGATAAATTTCGCGATCGCGCTCTCCGGCAGCGGCGCGCTGCGGCGCGTTGAAACGCTGGGCCGTCACCGAGTCGCGATACCACACGCCGCGCCGGTGATCCGGGTCGTGCTGCCATTGGCCGGATTCGCCGTGGAAGTCCGGATCGTGCTTCACAACGATTGTGCGATACCGATCGCGATCGATCCGGCGGTTGTAATTTTCGTTGCGGCGGAAATCGATGATCACGTCGTGATGCCGCCAGTCCCACGATCCCCACGCGTAGCCCCATGCCACGCCGTAACCGAAACCCGTGCCGTACCGGATCCCCGGTCCGCGGACGTAACCGGGCGGGTAGTAATAGTACGGCGGATACGTCGGCTCCCACCAAGGGCCGTAGATCACGTTCGGATCGTAGACGGGCACGTAAACGACATCAGGATTTGCAGGCTGGATGATGATCTCCGGCGGGCCGGAGGCGTTGTCGACGGTGACTTGCTGTTCGGCGGTTGTCTTCAGCGTGCCGGCCGCTTGCGCCTTGGCGCGAAGCGACTGAACGGTGTCCGAAACCTGCTGCTCCTGGCTGAGGAATGCGTCGCCGAGTTGCGTGGTCCAATCGAGCTTCTCGGACATCATCGCCAACACTTGCGGGAAGTTGACGAGCGATTTAACGCTCGGATCCCAAGTCTGCTGCTCGAGCGCATCGGCCAATGGATCGCCCTTGAGCGCGGGGTTGGCCGTGACCCAGCGATCGGCCTGCACCACTTCGATCGGATACGTGCTGGCCATCAACACCTGGCTGAGTAGTGAATCGGGGTAGAGTGCGATCGGTGCGAGCAATTGATCGAGTTGCGGCTGAGAGAAGGTCGGCCGCGCGGGCGCTGCGGGGGCGCCCGGTGGAATGGCGACCTCCTGGGCGGATCCGATCAGCGGGGCGACAGCTAATCCAGCGGCGACACAGACGACTTGCAACATACGGCGGGTATTCATGGGTTCTCCGCTCTATCAGACCAATCCTAGCGCCGCTGGTTAGTAATGTGTAGCAACGGCAGACACCTGTTATCCGACATAACAGCCGGCCAATGCGGATGCGCTCGCATCAATGTGCAATTCGGTGCGGTGCGGATTGCTTAAACATCGCCAGTGAAGCCGTTCGCGCCTCGGCATGATCGATAATCGCCGGCGGATAATTCTTTGTCGGCGGCGGCGCGTGGATCAGATCGGCGGGCACGTCTTTCAATTCCGGCACGAATCGTCGGATGAATTTCCCGTCGGGATCAAAATTTTTGCTCTGCGTCGTCGGATTGAAAATGCGGAACCACGGCTGCGCGTCAGTGCCGGTGCTGGCGGACCATTGCCAGCCGCCGTTGTTCTGCGCGGTTTCGCCGTCGATCAGGTGCTGCATGAAATACCGCTCGCCCCACCGCCAATCGATCCGCAGATCCTTCGTAAGAAACATCGCCGTGATCATGCGCAGGCGATTGTGCATCCACCCGGTGGTGTTCAACTGCCGCATGGCGGCGTCGACGATCGGAAAGCCGGTGCGCCCTTCGCACCACGCGGCGAAATGCTTTTTGTCGTACGACCAGTTCAGATTATTCAGCTTTTCCTTGAACGGCTGCGTTTCAACGTGAGGAAAATTGAAAAGTATCTGCTGATAAAACTCGCGCCAGATAAGTTCGCCGATCCACGTCTCTGCGCCGACTGCGGCTTCCCGCGGGCGATCATGCGTTGCATTCAACGCCGCACGCAAACACTGTCGAACCGAAATCGTCCCGTGCCGAAGGTGCGGCGACAATCGACTCGTCCCGTTGGCCAGTGCAGGCAGGTTGCGATTCAGTTTGTATTGATCGATCGGCCTGGCGCAGAAGGCCTTGAGCATTCGCCGCCCCGCCGATTCGCCGGCGGGAATCTCGATCGGATGTTTCAGCGGATGGCCGAGCAACTCGGCTGTCGGCAGCGGGAGCGTTTTGGCCGCCTTCAGCGTCGTCGCGAATTTCAACTTCGGCTTCGGCAGCGGGTCGGGCCCGAGCGGACCGAATTCGCCGGCGAGCTTCGCCATCCACGCTTTTCGGTACGGCGTGTAAACGGTGTACGGTTCCCCTTTGGAGGCGGAAAGAATCTCCTGCTCTTCGAAAATTACCAGGTCCTTAAACCCGCGAACCGATACGCCGTGCTTCGGCAATTGCTCTTCAATCTGAAGATCGCGTTCGCAGGCACCCGGCGCGTAATCCTTGTTGTAGTAGACGGCCGACGCGGCGGTTTCATGCGCGAGACTTTTCAGCTCCTGCAACGGCTTGCCGTGGCGGATGATCAGGTCTCCACCGGCGGCGCGGAGTGCGTCGCGCAGCTCGCTAAGGCAGTCGATCATGTAGCTGACGATCGGCGGGCCGCAGTCGGGGTGTTTGAGGACGGCGTCATCGAAAATGAACACCGGCACGATGCCGTCGGGAAAATCACGCGGGGCGTGGTGTAAAGCGGTCTGGTCGTGGAGTCGTAAATCGCGGCGGAACCAAACAATGGCGGGCATGGCCCAAGCGTAGCGCGCCGGCAGTCAATCCTCCATCGCGATTACTGATTCGCGGTGCGAATGTCGATAAACTGTGGTAGCCATGGAGGCCAAGCTCCCGCAACTTCCGCCCGACGCACTCGCCGAGACCGGCGAATCCGCACCTACGTTGATGATGAAGCTCACCGTCTACGGCTCGCTGGCGCTGGCGGTGCTGCTGGCGCTGGCGCTGATCATCGGGACGGGCGTGCGCTGGATGACGCAACCGACGCCGAGTTCGATCGTGATCTTTCACTCCGATGCCAGCCTGGTGGACAGCACGATCAGCATTCTGGATTCAGAAGGAACGAACGAGCGACGCGTGTCGATCGAAAAGACCGCAGATTTCGCCACGCCGATCTTTCTCGAGCCGGGGACTTACACCCTGACGGTAAGACACGCCGGCAACGTGATATACCACGACTACATGTACGTAGCCGAAGGAAATCGCTACGACATCGATATCACGCCCCGCCCCGCCACCCGGCCCTAAAACGGCTCGGCCGCTCATATCGCATGCAATCCGGCGGGTGACTGTCGCGCAATCATGCGACCGCTCGAATTTCCTTCGCTCCATACGAACTCGCAGACACATCGCAAAGGGCGTTTGCTCCGAAGGTTAACGCACCGAGAACGCCCGCCCGCCGAGTTCGGCACGCCGTTTGTTTAGCTTCTTCCGAGGGAAAAGGAAGAGTGCCATGGATGTCGCTTTCTGTTCAAGCAGGAAATGGATTGGAAGTTCGTATCGGATCGGCGCCGGCTTGGCAGTGCTCATGCTCGCGTTTGCAACTTTCGCCCACGCCGGCACAGTCGGAAATTCTTTCGCGGAACCATCGCCCGTTGATTCATCGTTGACCGCGAATTCGTCGCCGATATTTTCGCCCCCGCCTTCTGGCGATTCGCAGTGGGCCGAAGAAACCTCCGTCCCGACTATTCCGCTGTCGGAGTTTAAATCGCAGGCCGTAGATTCGTCTAACCCGCCTTACACGCCGAGCAGTCTGCATCTGCTGGCGGTCGGGCTGGTGTTCCTCACGATCGTGCACAAGCTCAAGCTGATTCCGCGATGATCGCAACGTATCGCCCGGGACAGTAAACTCCACCTCATGATCGATTCGCCGCTCGTTGTTGTAACTGAGGGTTCCGACGCCGTCCCACTCGACTGGCTGAAGCAGAACGCCCGCGTAGTGGAGACCACGCCCGATTCTCCGGAATTTGCCGCGTTAATCAGCGAGGCCCAAGGCCTTCTCGTTCGAACGTACACGCAGGTTAACGCAGCGCTGCTCGATCGAATGCCGAAGCTAAAGGTCGTCGGCCGCGGCGGCGTGGGGCTGGAGAACATCGACGTTGACGCCTGCCGCGCTCGCGGGGTGCAGGTCGTCTTCACGCCCGACGCCAACACGCTCGCCGTCGGCGATTTCGTCGTCGGCTACGCGCTGCAGCTTTTGCGGCCGTGGAATTTTTTCCGCGACGCGGCGTATTCGCCCGCGGATTTCAAACGCGTTCGCAACACCGTGCGCGGGGTGCAGATGAATGAGTTGACCGTCGGCATCCTCGGCATGGGCCGAGTCGGTCGGCGCGTCGGGCACCTCTTCGCCAACGGATTCGGCAGCCGGGTGATTTACAATGATTTGCTCGACGTGCATAGCCAGCTGAAATTCCCTGCGACGGCGGTCGAGAAGGATCAGCTCTATCGCGAAGCCGATATTCTCTCACTGCACGTCACGATGTTGCCGGGCAATCACAATCTGATCGGCGCGGCGCAGTTGGCGGCGATGAAGCCGACGGCGATCCTGATCAACACCAGCCGCGGTGAAGTGGTCGATGCGGCGGCACTGGCGGACGCGATCCGCCAAAAAAAGATCGCCGGCGCGGCGCTGGACGTCTTCGCCCCCGAGCCGCCCAAGCCTGATTTTCCGCTGCTCGGATTCGCCAACGTTCTGCTGACGCCTCACCTTGCGGCGCGGACTTATACGGCCATCGAAAATATGAGCTGGGTGGTGCGGGATGTACTGGAAGTGCTGAACGGCCGAGCGCCGAAATTCCCGGCCCCTTAACCTGGCAAAATAAAATCCGCCTGCGCCTCGGATTTCATCATGCCAAGTCGCAGGCGGAAAATAATGTAGAGCTTGATCGAAGAATCCCTAAGCGACTTCTACCGCCGGGGCCATGTCGGATGACACCGCTTCCGATAGCGCTTCCTTGGGCTTGCCATTTTTGGCGTCGTGCCCATTGGAATCGTGCCCATTGTTGCGGGCGCGCTGAACGGCCGAGCGTTTACCACCAAGGCGGCCGATCTCCGCCATGTGGGCGCGATTGGCGCTGACGCGCTCGCCGCCCTTTCGACCCGCTGCGCGGGCCTCGTCGGCGGTAAATTCGTGAGCGGTTCCCTTCTCGTGGGCGGCCTTGCCGCCCTTGCGGGCGATCTCACGCTGCTTTTCAAGATTCATCGACGCAAAACCGCGTGTGCTTGTATTACCTGGCATGGGAGAATCCTTTCCAAGAGACTATTCGCAACTCTTAAATAAAGAGCTACTGAACAACAGTCGCCACCTGGCGAAACTTCATGCGTCTATCTTCTTCCGTATCGATAGGGGCTGGTATCGGGCTTTTACCGAAGCTCAGTCTGCCATCCCCCTAGGAGGATGGGGGAAGGCATTGAATAGCTCTCAATGGTAGGCGCGCAGAAGCGCCAGAGTGGCTGGCGATTTCGATTTTCGTGTCGAGGAATCGCGATTTAACCTGTTTATTTTTCGGCGAACTGCAGCTTTGAAGCCGGTTCAAATTGCACGACAATTGAGCCGGCGAGCGGCCCGGCGGTGACCGTTGCTTCGCCTGTACGCCGGCCCTGGTCGTCGAGCTTGAACGCTTTCAAACCCGCCAAACCCGGCAGCGTGACTGTCACGATGCCTGCGGTGGGCGAAGGGTTCGACAGAACGTAACCATTGGCGGTTTTTTCGACGTACGCCAATCCCGGCTCGCTCCGTTCGATCGACGCCGCGCCGGACTTCAGAGATTTACCGCCGCCCAGATACATCGCACGAACGACCTCGCCGTCCATGGTGACCAGCGCCTGCTGCGCATCAGTCTCGATCGCGCCGGCCTTATAAGTGCCGGGGCGGTAAGCGGCGAAGCAGAAATCTGTACCTTTAGCCGTCTGAATTTTCAGCAGGCCGTAACCAATATCGAGCCCGCGTTCCTGCGTGACGGATTTGACGTACCCGTCCTTTTCGCCGAGATGTCGACGACGTTGCCGAAGAGCGTGTTGCTTCCCTGGCGACGTTCGAAGATCGCGGGGACTTTTTCGTCTCTCACATTTTTGTCGTCGCCGCTGTAGTGGTAGTAGCCGTCACCGATGACGACCTCCGTGCTGTCGCCCGCAGCGGCGAGTAGTTTTACCGGCTGATCCTTATGCACCACGCTGACCTGCCACGCATCTTTGACCGTGGCGTGGCGGACATTGTCGCTCAGCGCCAGCGCGTTGTAGCCGGCCGGCACGGGTTCAGGAAACGAGTACGCTTCGAGCGGCAGGTCGGTCGAGAGCTTGCCGCGAAGATGCCACGTGAGATCGTACTTGTGCGATTCCATGGAGAACGCGCCGAACAAATCGGCGACGTAATTCGGAGTGACGAACAGCGCACGATCCTGCATCACGCCGGGATACGTGGTGTCGGATGACCCACGCTCAATGCCCATCGTCGAAGCGGGGCCGAAAACCAGTTGCTTGGCGTCGGGATCGGGAAGCTGCTTGGAAAATTTATAGCGATTTCCCGCGTAAATCTGCGGGGATTCATCGACGGTGAGCGTCGCGTGGCCGGGCGTGGTCCAGTACCACTTGACGTCCAGGTCGGCGCCGTATGGGAAGATCACGCCGGGGTCGGGGATGATGACATCGCCCAGCGCGTAGAGATCGATCGAGAGTTTATCGGGATGGCCGTGCGATCGGCTCAGCCCGTACTGCATGAGCAGGCTGATCGGCGACTTGGGCGCGTCGAGCCGCAATATGCCGTACCCAACGTCGGTGAAGTTGACGCCTTCGGAATTGGTGATCGGCGCTTTGGCGTCGAGATCGGCATCGAACAGCACCGACGGCGGGCCGTAGTGCACGCTCATTTGCAGCGAGAGGTGTTTGCGCGTCACCGGCGCGAGAAAGCGCGGATCGCGGTAGTGCAGGTACGCGTACTCGTATGCGCGCGGGCCGTCATCATTCCAGGTTTCTTCGGGAATGATGGACGATCGGCCGGAGTCGTGCGTTGAGGGGAACGTGAGATCCGGATAAGTGAACATGATTTCGGCATTGAACAACTGCTTGAGAATGCCGTTGTCATATTTGTACATGTCCACGCCGTGGTGCCACAGTGTTTCGGCGTCATCGACAAGCGCGACCGAGGCCATGTTCTGATACCCCATCGCGCCTTCGTTCCACATTCCGTCGGGGCTGATGCATTTCTGCGAGAAGTGAATTCCGAAAACGCCGCCGTGCGGCTTTTCCTTGGTGCCGCCTTTGCCGTACAGGCCCAGGTCGATCATCCGCTGGTCCTCGGTCGCGTAGCCCGCCATCAACACGCCGGCATTGCAGATGACCGAGCGATTGTGCGACTGATCGAGATACGACTCCGGTCCGATCACATCGGCAACGAATTCGTTGGTAACTCCTGCGAACAGATCATCGCGGACGGCTTTGCGCTCGTCGTCGGTCCAGCCGGGAAGGTTGTAGATCAGGTCGTAACCGAACGCCGCCTCGATGAGCCAGAAACCGTCCTCCAGAAACTGCCCGGTGAGTCGGCCGTCAAAGGCGCTGCGATACGCTTTCTCGGTCCAGGGCGCATCTTTGAACAGCGGATGGCCCCAGTACGGGTAGCCGTGGGCGAAGGCGAGCAGCATCTTTTTGGCAAAATCGCCGTATTTGGCGTCGCCGGTGAGCGCGTAAAGCGTGCCGAGACTGGCGATATCTGAAACATTGTTTTCGTTGGTGCGATAGAGCCTCAATGCCTTATTGCTTTTGAACGGCTCGAGATCGCCGGGGAAGATCCAGTTGCCGTCGGCGTCTTTCTGCGGCTCGGCGATATTCAGGGGCTGGATAATGCGCGCGTCCATCTTGGTCTGGAGCTTGGCGAATTCTTCCTGCATCACCTTGTTGGTCTTGAGCAGTTCCTTGTAATGAGCAATGTCTTGCTGATCCCAGAGCGTAGAGGGATGGCCTTGCGCCATACGCGGCTCGCCGAAGGTTTTGACCGGATCCTTCGACGGCGTGGAGGAAGTCGGCGCGATATTCGCGGGGAAGACCTTGGCGTCGTAGCCTTCGACTGCCTTGGGCGGCACAAACGCCGGTGGTCGGACAGCCGGGGGTCTTACGGGCTTGGTCGCAGGCTGCGTGGCTTGGCCGGAAGCGATGGAAGCGGCGGCGAGCATCGCCGCAGCGACAGTGGACAGATATCGCATGGTTTTTCCTAAATTTTTTGGAGAAACGAGAGTACCTGAGCATTCTACCCCCTTATCCCCGCTTCCGTTGCTCGAAATGAACCTTTTTGCGCCACCCAGAGGCCGGTTTCAACCTGTTGCGACTGGCGATTATTGCCCTTCTCCGCAATTTCCTTTCCGTTCTGAGGAAGCTAGAATCAATTTAACAATTCGGCCGATAAGGAAAGGGTAGAATGCAACACCCGAATGCGCTCTAACCGGCGGTGCAGGCGATATTAACGTAAATTCCTACGGTTGCCCGCCCGAGGGTGGGGTATCAAGCAAATGCCTGCACCCGCTTGATTTTACGCCGCTAACTTACGATGCTTTTCGGTTCGACTTTGAAGATTGGGAGTGGCTGCCAACATGGCCTTTTTCGACTTTGTGAATCGCGCCAACGCGGACTACATCGAACGTCAATACGAGCAGTACAAGAAGGACCCGCGCTCGGTGGATGAAAACTGGCAGGCGTTCTTCGCCGGTTTCGACACGGGATACTCCAAATCCGTAGGCCCCGTACGCCAGGAAACCTCCGACGGCGAGCTTGCGCACGTAGGAATCTACAACCTCGTTCACTCCTACCGTGAGCTCGGCCATTACATCGCCAAGATCGATCCCCTCGGTCACGACCGCGCCAATCATCCCCTGCTCGACCTGTCGCAGTTCGGGATGTCGATGGCGGATCTCGACCGCAAAGTCGGGCCCGGCAATTTTGAAGGCCAAACCGACGGCACGCTCCGCGACCTGATTGAAAAACTCCGCACCACCTACTGCCAATCGCTCGGCGTGGAATTCCAGGACATTTCCGACAAGTCCCAGCGCGACTGGCTTACCAGCCGGATGGAGCCGATCCTCAATAAACCCGCGTTTTCGCCCGAGGAACGCAAGGAAATCCTCTACCAGCTTTGCGCGGCCCAGGGATTCGAAGAATTCCTCGCCACCAAGTTCGTCGGCGCGAAACGCTTCGGGCTCGAAGGCGCCGAATCGTTTATCCCGCTGATGAACACCATCGTCGATGACGGCGCGGTGCTCGGCATGGAAGAGGCGGTCGTTGGCATGGCGCACCGGGGGCGGCTTAACACGCTCGCCCATGTGCTGAACAAGCCGTACGAGCAGATCATGGCCGAGTTCCTCGGCACGATTCAGCGCGACGAAGAAGAAGGCGACGGCGACGTCAAATACCACCTCGGCTACAGCCAGGATCGCAAGACCACCAGCGAGAAGATGATTCACCTGGCGATGAGCTTCAACCCCAGCCACCTGGAGCTGGTGAACCCCGTCGTCGAAGGAATCGTTCGCGCCAAGCAGTACCACCGCAACGACAACAACCGCACGAAAGTCTGCCCGATCCTGATCCACGGCGACGCGAGCATCTGCGGCCAGGGCATCGTGCAGGAAACGCTGGCGCTCTCCGAAATGCCGTACTGGCGCACCGGCGGGACGATTCACATCATCATCAACAACCAGATCGGCTTCACCACGATGCCGAAGCAAGGCCGCTTCACGCCGTACCCGACGGACGTGATCAAGATGATTCAGGCCCCGATCTTCCACGTGAACGGCGACGACCCCGAAGCCTGCGTGCACGCCGGGCGGCTTGCGGTCGCGTTCCGCCAGCAGTTCCACTGCGACGTGATGATCGACCTCTGGAGCTACCGCCGCAACGGCCATAATGAAGCCGACGAGCCGTCGTTCACCCAGCCGCTGATGTACAAGGAGATCGACAAGCACGCGCGCATCCGCGAGATGTACGCGGCCAAACTGATCGAGGACAAGGTTCTCACGCAGGAAGAATTCGACGCGATGAAAGCCGCCGCCAAAGTGCGGATGGAAAAGGCGCTGGTCATCGCCAGCGAAACCAAACCTCGCCAGGCGATGAAGATGCTCGGCGGCGTGTGGAAAGGCATGAGCCGCGCCGGCGCCGACTGGTCCGCCAAGACGTCGGTACCCGCGGAAACGCTTCAGGTGATCTCCGAGCGGTGCGTCGAGCTGCCCGCCGGGTTCACGCCGCATCCGAAGCTGGTGAAGATCCTGCAAAACCGCGCCGACATGGGCGCCGGCAAGGCGCCGATCGACTGGGCGGGTGCCGAAATGATGGCGCTCGGATCGTTGCTCGTCGAAGGCACGCCGATCCGATTCGTCGGCCAGGACGTGCAGCGTGGCACGTTCGGCCACCGCCACGCCTGCCTGCACGATTACACCAACGGCGGTAAGTACTACCCGCTGGCGAACATCACGCCGACGCAGGCGCCGGTGATCATCGTGAACACGATGCTCTCCGAGCTCGCTGTGCTAGGTTTCGAATACGGCTTCAGCAGCGCCGACCCGCGCAACCTGGTGATTTGGGAAGCGCAGTTCGGCGATTTCGTCAACGGCGCACAGGCGATCATCGACCAGTTCATCGCCGCCGCCGAGAGCAAGTGGGGCAAGATGACCGGCCTGGTCATGCTCCTTCCGCACGGCTACGAAGGCCAAGGTCCCGAGCACTCCAACGCGTATCTTGAGCGTTGGCTGTCGCTGTGTGCCGAGAACAACATGCAGGTTTGCTACCCGTCGTTGCCGAGCCAGTATTTCCACATGCTTCGCCGGCAGATGGTGCGGAAATTCCGCAAGCCGCTGATCGTGATGATGCCCAAGTCGCTGCTCCGTGTCGGCCAGCCCGGCTCGGCTTCGCAATTGTCGGAACTGACCGACGGAGAATTCCAATTGGTCATCGACGACCCCAGCCAGCCCGATCGCGACGCGGTTAAGCGACTGCTCTTCTGCAGCGGCAAAATTTACTTCGCGCTCGCACAGGCCCGCGACAAAGAAGCGATGAAGGACACCGCCATCGTGCGCGTCGAGCAGTTGTATCCGTATCCGAAGAAGGAAATTCAGGCGATTTTAAGCAAGTACCGCGAGGCCCGCGAGATCGGCTGGGTCCAGGAAGAATCCGCTAATCGCGGCGCCTGGGCGTACATCGCACCGCGCCTGCGCGAGCTGCTGCGCGACACCGCCGTGCTCACGTACCACGGCCGCGACGAGTCAGCCAGCCCGGCAACAGGGTCGATGAAGATTCATACGATCGAAGAAAAGGAAATCATCGCCCACGCGCTGGACATTCAGCCCAGGGCGGAGGAAGGCGGTCCACCGCAAGCCTCAATGCCAGTAAATGCACCCACGCCGGCTCCGGTTAAGTCCGCCGCCACCGACGCCTCGCCGAAGCAGCCAGCTACCGTTTCTTCGCCGAAGCAAAACAAAGATTAAGAGGAATTGCGGATTGCGGATTGCGGATTGCGGATTAAATTGGCGCACTTGCGTCGCCTTTTAGTCCGAACTCGGCAATTCGAAATCTGAAATCAATATTATGCCCACCAACGTAATCGTCCCCGGCATGGGTGAATCCGTGACTGAAGCCGTCCTGCTCCGCTGGCTCAAGAATGACGGCGACACCGTCGCCGTCGATGAGCCGCTCTGCGAGTTGGAAACCGACAAGGCCAACGTCGATCTCCCCGCCGTGACCGCAGGCGTGCTCCGCCACGCGAAGGCGGTCGGCGATACCGTGCACGTCGGCGAAACCATCGCGCGGATCGATGAAGGCGGCGCCAAAACTCAAGCTGCAAGTGCGGCAACCGCTCAAGCAGCAACAACGCAAGCAGCATCTTCCCCGGCCCGTCCCGCTTCAGCGGGACAGTCCGCTCCCCCAGAATCCAAGCCAGCACCCTCAAGCAAATCCGAAGACCTCTCCCCCGCCGTTCGCCGCGTGGTCGCTGAATCCGGCGTGGATGCCTCGAAGATCAAAGGCACCGGCCCCGGCGGGCGGATTACCAAGCAGGATGCTGAAACGTACGCCGAGCCGAAGGGCAACGGCTCGCCGTCAGGCGGCACGAGCCAGCCGCTCCCTCCGCCGCCGGCGAAGCAGCCGTCCAGCGCCCCGGGTGTCGCCGCTGCCGGCGCAATGACCGGCTTCGACGCCGACGGCAAGAAGCGCGTTCCGATGAGCAAGATGCGACTCCGCATCGCTCAAACCCTCGTGCAGGCGCAGCAGACCGCCGCCATCCTCACCACGTTCAACGAAGTCGACCTGACCGAAGTGATGGCCATCCGCAGCCGGCTGAAAGAGAAATTCGAAAAGACCCACGGCATCGGCTTGGGCTTCATGAGCTTCTTCAGCCGCGCCGTCGCGCTGGGCCTGAAAGAATTTCCCCGCATCAACGCCGAAATCGACGGCGGCGATATCGTCTACAACGAGCACGTGCACCTTGGCATCGCCGTCAGCACCGACCGCGGGCTGTCCGTGCCGGTCATGCGCAACGCCGAGACGCTCTCGTTCGCCAAGATCGAGACCGAAATCAAGCGACTCGCGCTGGCCGCCCGTGAAGGAAAGCTCGGCCTGAACGAACTTTCCGGCGGCACGTTCACCATCACCAACGGCGGCGTGTTCGGCAGCCTGCTCTCTACGCCAATCCTCAACCCGCCACAATCGGGCATTCTCGGCATGCACACGATCCAGAAGCGCCCGATGGCCATCGGCGATGAAATCAAGATTCGCCCGATGATGTACATCGCGCTGTCCTACGACCACCGCGTCGTCGACGGCAAAGAATCCGTCAGCTTCCTCGTCCGCGTGAAGGAACTCCTGGAAGATCCGACACGGCTGATGCTGGAAGTATGATTCTCGAATAACTTCATTCGCGCGACTGTTGATTGGGTCTGTTCCAAGGGAGGAAGATCATGTCTCGACTCGCGATTGTAATGGTATTGGCGCTGTGCACGGCTGTTTTCGCCCAGGCGACCAAACCCACGACCGTGCCTTCCAATCTACCGCAGTTGCTCTTAGATCTCGGCGATGACGAAGCCGCAACCCGCCAATCCGCCGCGACGGCCATCGCCGCAATCGGTCCCGTCGTTTTGCCCCAGCTTCAAAAGGCGATGGACGGCTCCCAAGACCCGGAAGTTCGCACAACGCTGCAAACCCTGATCGCCGATTTGGAACGGCAGGACAAATCAAAGCCCACCCTCATCTCGCTCCACGTGAAGGAGGGTTCTCCCAAGGCTGCCATCGAGGAACTGTCACAACAGTCGGGCGTGCCGATCGACGTTTGGCCGGAATGGGTCTGGCGTAACATAAGAACGAACGTCACGATCGACGCCGACAAACAACCGTTCTGGGTCGTGATGATGGACGTCTGCTCTCAGGCAGGTCTGACTCCGCAGTACATGGGCGGCCGCAGCGGCAATCGCGTGACGCTTCAGGGGGCGAACCACGACAAAGCCGTTAAGCCGCCGATGGTCTTTCACGACGGCTATCTCTTCGTTCTGCAGAGCGCCCAACACTCACACACGATCGACTACGGCAGTTCCTGGGGCCGCGTAGATTCTTTCGCTATTTCCATCAAAGCGTTAATCGACCCGAAGTTGTTCGTGCTGCGCGGGCCGGACAGCCTGAATGTCACCGAGGCCGTTGACGAAAAAGGCAATTCGCTGAAGTCCGATGAAAAGTTCGAAGCGGAAAATCACGTTCGCGCCTCGTCGTGGGGCGCCACGTGGATGTGGGACCTCAACACGCAACTCAAGTACGTGCCCAACCAGGGAAAGCTACTCAAATCTTTCAAGGCCGTCGCTTCATTCGTTGTCGCCGAGAGTCAGGACACCTGGGAGCTTGATGTCACCAAACCCCTGCCGGCAACGCACGCATTCCCCAATGGAAAATACACCGTTCGGAGCTTCACCAAGCAAGGCGATCAATGCGTCATCGCGCTGGATGTGGATTTCTCAACAAAAACAGTCGGCGCGCGCTCGGGCAATGACCCATACACTGATTACAATTCCATCCAATCCATGATCAAGGTCGTCGATCAGGAAGGCAAAGCCTACCAAAACCAGGGCGGCGGCGGTGGCGGTGGCATGGGACACGCTTCTTACACCTTCACT
The DNA here is from genome assembly GCA_038329865.1 of Tepidisphaerales bacterium. GTDB lineage: Bacteria > Planctomycetota > Phycisphaerae > Tepidisphaerales > Tepidisphaeraceae > JANMES01. The sequence goes on from JBBQNK010000018.1 coordinate 65,062, forward strand.
TATGCGCCGCGTGGCAGTCAAGATGCCGGCGCGCCGGGCGCGGCGGCTAAGATCGTCTGGACCATTCCCACCTCGATCAAAAATGTAGAAGTGCCGGTCGAATTCAACGACCTTGAAATTCCTTAATTTCGCCGGCGCGATTGAGCCATCCGTCGCTGGGTCACGTCATCTGCTACAATACCCCCGATGAGTGCGACTGAACCCACCGATGAAACATCGACCGTTTTCGATCCCGATGCGTTCCGCATGTCCATCGGCGATCACCTCGAAGAGCTCCGCTGGCGGATTATTCTCGCGATCATCGGCTTGGCCGTCATCGCCACCGTCTGCTTTTGCTTCGGCAATGATGTACTGGTGATTTTCTGCCGGCCGCTGTTTGTGGCGCTGCAAAAGGCGCATCTCAACACGCAGCTGCACACCACCGAGCTCGATGAAGGATTCATCGTCTGGCTCAAGGTGAATCTAATCACCGCGGCCGTGCTGTCGGGGCCGTGGATGGTTTATCAAATCTGGCAATTCGTGGCGGCAGGGCTTTATCCGAACGAGCGGAAATACGTCACCAAGTACATGCCCCTCAGCATCAGCCTGATGATTGCCGGCGTGGCGCTGGTTTATTTCGCCGTGCTACCGTGGACGTGTTCGTTTTTTCTCCTGTTCACCGCCAGCGTGCCGATGCCCAACTCGCAGGTGACGACGACGACGCGATACACACCGACAACGGTGCCGAGCCTGCAGGGCAACCCGCCCAATCCGGTCGAGGGAGAAATCTGGATCGATACCACGCAGGGGAAGATCAAGATATTCTTCGAAAACACAGTCCGCTCGATGACGTTCAACACCGATTCGCTGTTGGCGCCGAATATCTCACTGTCGGACTACATCGACATGGTAGTGGGCCTCGTGATCACCTTCGCGATTGCGTTCCAGATGCCGCTGGCGGTGCTGGCGCTGGCGCGGATCGGCATCATCGAGATCAAAACGCTGCGCAAGTCCCGGCGGTACGTTTATTTCAGCATGTCGATCCTCGCGGCCGTGCTCGCCCCGCACGACGTGGTGACGGCTCAGCTCGCGCTGATGTTTCCGCTGATTTTGCTTTTCGAGCTGGGCATCTGGCTGGCCGACCGAGCGGAAAAACGCGATCTTTTGGACGGCAATTGATGGCTGATCAACCGCCCGGTGATTATCGGGCCTCTCCAATTCATTTTCGCATTTCTCCGGGGCGCGTGTATGATTGGGATGCGATTTCCCAGTCCAACGAAAGCGATTTGCAATGATTCATCCGTGGCACGACGTCACTCCCGGCGAAGACATCCCCCGCGAGTACAAAACCATCATCGAGATCCCCTTCGGATCGAGCGTGAAGTACGAATTGGATAAGGAAAGCGGCCTGATCCGCCTCGACCGCGTGCTCTACTCCGCCGTCTACTACCCGGCCAACTACGGCTTCATTCCGCAGACGCTGGCCGAGGACGACGATCCCCTTGACGTGCTCGTGCTTTGCCAGGAAACGGTCGTTCCGCTGACGATGATGCACGCCCGGACGATCGGCCTGATGGTCATGATCGACGGCGGCAAGAAAGACCACAAGATCATCGCCGTCGCGACGGACGATCCTGAATTCAACAGCTACCGCGAAGCCGCCGAGATGCCCGTGCACCGGCTGACGATGCTCCGCCGATTCTTCCAGGACTACAAGCAGTTGGAAGGCAAGGCCGTCGAAGTCGACGACATCCAGCCGGCGAAAATGGCGTACCCGATCATCGAAGACTCGCTCGCCCGGTATAGCCGGCAGCGGCGCAAGGGCTTCAAATAATATCGTGCGTGCGATTCAATCGCGCGTCGAAGGCAGTTGCTTGAAGGACTCACGGTGCGGCCGGGCGGATCGGCTGCAGCACGAAGCAATAATACCAGTTTCGCCCCCGCGCTATCGGCGGCAACTCGCTCCAGAAGGCATGCGAATCGGCAGCGATTGTCGGCGGCTTTGGTTTAGGTTCCTTGCTCTCCTGATACACGACGACAACCTGTGGAATGTTCCCGGGGCGCAGATCGCTCAGATCGCTGCGCGGATTGACGATCCGATTCAAATAAATCACCAGGTCACCGTGAACCTGAGTCCGATTCTCGCCCGTAGAAAAAACTTTTGCGTCGGGATATCTCGCCCAGATTTCGTCGGCCAGCGGTTTCAACTGGCTGTCTGAACTTCCGCTGGCGCGCTCACCGAGGCGGTGAAGCGTGTTCATGCCGAACATCGCCAGGCACGTAACGACGACCATCACCGCCGGTCGACGACGATGCAGATACACACCGGCGGCGAGCAAAATCGCCAGCGCGGCGATACTTGGAACAGCGAGCTTCCAGGAAATCCACTGAATCCGGTCCGGCCCCATCCGCCCCGCCGCCATCGCAAGTGGGATTCCGAGTGTCATCCCGCCGACCAGCAGCCAATGCGCGACGACGACAGGAAGGTCGCGACGGTCATTTTGCTTCCACTTCTGCACATGCTGCTGAACCGCCCACCCCACCAGCACGGCCGCCGGGGCGATGAGCGGTTGTCGGTATCGGTCCTTGCGCTCGGGAAACAGCGCCATCACCAACAGCGGAATCATCAGCATCACCAACACAAGGCCCATTTTCGACGAACGGCATTTCCATAGCGCGACGGCCGAGCCGGCAAGGCCGATCACTAGCCATAGCACCCACGGCAGCATCATCCAGAAAAGGTTGAAGCTTTGGTACCACGGGTCTGGCCGCGGATCGGCGGGATTGATCCGGGTAAATTCGCTGAGCCAGGTCTGCCACACGTCCGGAACGTTCAGCCACATCAACAGGTACCACGGCACGGCAACCAGCAGAAACATGACGATGCCGACGATCACGGCCAAACGATTTGGCGCGATATACCCTGACTCGATCGGCTGCGCATCAATTACCTTGGCGGTGGCGCGGGATCTTTGTCGCCAGATCAGCACGAAGCAGATTGCAGGGGCGATCGTTTCAAGCAGCGCCACCGGCCCCTTCGCGAGAAACGCCAGCCCCAATGCAATGCCGCCCGCGATGCTTCCAAGGCGCCATTGGCCGAGCAGTAGTCCGCGCGCGAGGCAGACATTGGCGACCGCGACCCACAAGGAAAGTTGCGTGTCGGACGTGGCCATGCGGCCGTACTTCAGCAGGAGCAGATTAGACGCCGCCGCCAGCATCGCAAAAAATCCCACCTGCGTTCCGCCGACGACTCGGCCCAGTTCGAAGATCACCAGCAGCATCAGGCACGTGGCAGCAAGGGATGGCCAGCGGACTTCTCGCGTAAATTGTTCGAACGCCTGCTCACGGATCGACCTGCTCGGATCGGACATCTCCGCCACCGTTTCAGGTCGAACCGCCGCGGCGGAGAGCCAGGTTGTCAGGGGAGGTTTACGCGTTCGCGTGAAGCCGTTGAACGTCGGCATCAGCCAATGGTGATCGCGTCGCGCCTCGAGCGACGAACCGACCGCAATGCACTCAATGCTGTTCTGAAACTGCTGCCAAGCCAGCGTCGGCCAGAAAATGGCGAAGCAAATCGCCGAAACCAGAACCGGCCAGAGAAATGTCTTCCACGTGGGAGGTCTGCCGTCCGCGTCTGCTGCGGGGCTCAGACTGTCGGCAGTTTGATCCGCGTGCATCAAATCGAAACCTAGCAATATCTAAGCAAAATACAAAGTGCCATGGTTGATTGCTCATTGACCGGATGAGGGCTGACTGGTCGGATTCGACGTTGGATGCGGACGGGCCATTTCCTTTTTGGCGGCTTCGATTTGTTGGAGCAAGTCGGCAAGCTGCTTTTTCTGCGCTTCGATTGAAGCCGCCAGATCCGCCGACTGTTTTTTCTCCGCCTCGGTCGCGGCCGACAGTTTTTGCTGCTGGTCTTTCATGCTGGCGATCGACTGTTCGATCGCCGTCTTGTCGGCCGCGGCGTGCGCGAGCGCGTCCTGCGCGGTTTTCTGTTTGGCGGTGAGATCACTGAGCGCGCGATCGGCTTCGTTTCGAGTGGTGAGGGTTTGATTGAGCTTGGCTTCGGCCGCGGCGAGTTTGGCGGCGGCGGCTTGCTGGGCGGCTTCTTCCTTTTGGCGCATCGCCAGTTGATCGGCCTTATCTTTGTCGCGCCGCGCCTGCAGATCATCCTGGCGCTTCTTGTCCGCCGCCTGCCGCGCTTTTTCGACCGCCGCCTTCTCCGCCGCTACCTGGTCGGTCTTGGCTTTTGTGGCGGCCTCGTAGTCGAGCATCGCCAGCTTCTCCGGGCTGGGCGGCAAGGGCTGCTTCGTCACTTCGTAGATCAACCACGGCTGTTCATAGGTAACCGTTTTCACGGTCGATTTCTGCTGGCGCGGCTGGTTCTTCCTGATCTTGTCGGGCTTGCCGGGAACCGCTTGCTTCGGAACATCGTCGTGCTCCGTGACCGAAGCCGGCGCGACGATGATCCGCCATCGGCTGATCACGTCGGCGAACATTGCATCGGCACCGGTTGATTTGGTGATCCGGCGCAGCAGGTCCGGCAGCGGCCGAGGCACCTGGTCGCGCCGGCGCCCGCCGACAGGACCTTCGATCACGAAAACGCGCTTCCCGGCCGCCAGGCTCGCGGCGACGAGTTGCACCTGCTGCTCGTCGAGCGCCTTCTGATCGAAATCCTTCAGCCGCTCGTGGAGCGATTCGCTGCGGCCCGGGTCGAGTCCCTGCGGGTCGTTGGGGTCGATATTTTTTGTCAACGTGCTGATGTAATTCGCACGGAATGTGTTGGCGTCGTACAGCGTGTAATCGCGCATGAACTGCAGGTGATGAAACAGCTGGTAATCGGGCGCAAAAATGACTGAATTCGCAGGCACAACGTCGAGCACCTGATCGGCGTTGATTTTGAGCATCAGGCGGCTGTACTGGATCGTCTCTAAGTCGCGCGTGTCGTTCTGCAAATGAACAGCGGTGGCGATAATCGCGATGAGCGGCGCGATAGTCATCGCCACGCCGCGGGTAAACCGCGATTGCGTCTTCAGCGACACGAGGTAACCGAGATCGCCGATCGCCCACATCGCGCAAAGTACGAGGGCGGGAAAAATGGTGAGGAAGAATCGCAGGTAGCCGATGTTCGTGCCGTCTGGCGCCCAGTAGTAGAACGTGTAGCACGCCATGCAAGGCAGAATCCACGCCGCCATCACCAGCGCCACGCGACGGCGCCAGGCGAACATCCACGCCAGGCCGACGACGCCGATCGGGAAAACGAAGAACAGGCCGTACGTCGCCAGGTGGCGAAGCATGGTTTCCCAGTTGTCGTAAAAGTGGTCGAGCGTGAACGCCTGGCCGGGCTTGGATTCGTTCGTCGGGTCGTAGCCGGTGGGCGTGCGCATCGCGACGAGGTTGTAGATCAGCAGGCCGACCACCGGAATGAGCCAGCCGAGCGTTAGCAGACCGGCGCCGAGCCAGTCGCGCCGCGGGGCGCGCCAGAATTTGCCAAGGCGATACAAAATCACCAGCCCGATCGGCAGGCAGAGAGTCGCCTCGCTGTAGCGAATGGTCGCCGCGTAACCGATGAGCAGGCCTGAGGCGATCGCCACGCCCGGCGAGCCGCGCCGCCACCACGCGAACAGGCCGACCATTCCGCAAGTCACGCAGCAGACCGCCGTCGCGTGGCTGTTTATGTCGATCGCCAGCAGCATCGTCACCGGGCTGGTCGCAAAAATCAGTTGCCCGAGTACGGCCAGGTACGAGCCGCAAAACGGGCGGAGCAGCAGGAAAGTCGCGAATACCGCGGCGGTCATTGCAAAGGGGTTGATCCAGTAAGTCAGCCACGGGCCCCAGACGGGGCCACCGATCTTGAGTGTGATCGCGACAAGCAGAGGCAGGCCGATCGGATATTTCGGGTAAAACCGCTCGGTCGGCAGCGTGTAATCCGCACCGACCCACATTCGGCCGACGAACTGGTGCGGATCGAACTTGCCGGTCGCGGGATCGACGGGCGCGAACTTCATCGTGCCCGTCTCCGCCAGCTGTCGGCCGCCGAAAAGGTAGCCGTTCTGGTCTACGCCGCTGTTGGCCGGCACCCAGTAGGTCCAGCAGACGCAAAAAAAACCGATCGAAATGAGAATCGCGACGGCAAAAAACAGCCACTGATGGGCAGGCGTTTCCGTCTCGGTCAATCCACCCAGCCCGCGCGGTAAATCCTGCGGGATAACAGGCTGGCCGGAATCGTACGGAACGACTTCAGAATCGATCTCAGAAATAGCAGCCTCCAAAGCAATCCATTCTATCTATATTACGCCCTTTGCGCGCCGACGTTGTACGCGAACGTGCGGGACTTTCGACTTTTCCCGTGTTGGTTTGACTGAATTTGGGCTCACCGCTATAGTCGCAGGGCGATACGGAAACGGGAACTGGCGAAGAATTTTTGGTCCGAAACAGCGATTTCGGTATCCCTCATCGTGCGCTTCTCGTACATTGTTCCGGCGTCTTTTTCGGTCGAGTCATTTACCAAGAGCGAGTTGTCATGAGTCAAGCCGTTGCCAATCCGGCCCCAGCCAAAGCTCCAGGCGGAGGCCTGGAAGGCGTGGTCGCCGCTAAGAGCGAAATCTGCTTCATCGATGGAACGGCAGGACGCCTGGTTTATCGCGGCTACGATATCGCCGATTTGGTGGAAAACACCACCTTCGAGGAAGTCGCATTCCTCCTGTGGGAGAACAAGCTTCCCAACCAGGCCGAATTGAAAGCGCTCAAGAGTGAGTTGAGCAAAACGGTCGCTCTGCCGGACCATGTCGTCGCCGTCCTCAAGGCGCTGCCGCCTAAGACGCAGCCGATGGACGCGCTCCGCACCGGCGTGAGCGCGCTGAGCAGCATCGACCCCGACCTGAACGAGAACACCCCCGAAGCCAACCGCCGCAAGGCGATCCGCCTGACGGCCCAGTTCCCGACGATCGTCACCACTTTCCACCGCCTGCGCAACGGCCAGCCGCTGATCGAGCCTGATCCGTCGCTGTCGATCGCCGCCAACTTCCTTTACATGCTCAACGGCAAGAAGCCGCACGACACGCTGACGCGCGTGATGGACGCCGCCCTCGTGCTGCATGCCGAGCACGGCATGAACGCCAGCACGTTCGCCGCCCGCGTGATCGCCGCGACATTGGCCGACATGCATGCGGCTGTGACGGGCGCGCTCGGCGCCCTCAAAGGCCCGCTGCACGGCGGCGCGAACCAGGACGTCATGGAACTCCTGCTAGCGTGCGGCGACGCCGCGACGGCCGAGAAGAAAGCCCGCGAAACCCTCGCCGCCGGCGGCAAAATCCCCGGCTTCGGCCATCGCGTTTACAAGACCTTCGACCCCCGTGCCACATTCCTCCGCAAAATGAGCAAGGAACTCGGCGCCGCCGCCGGCAACACCAAGTGGTACGAGATGAGCGAAAAACTCATCGGCGTGGTCAAGGAAATGAAGCCGAACATCAACCCGAATGTCGACTTCTTCTCGGCCAGCACGTACTACACGATGGGCATCCCGCTCGACCTGTTCACCCCGATCTTCGCGATCGCCCGCATCACCGGCTGGAGCGCCCACGTGATGGAACAACACGTAAACAACCGCATCATCCGCCCGACGGATGATTACGTCGGCAAGACGGGGTTGAAGGTTGTGCCGATTGAGAAGCGATGATTTATAAACACGAAATCACGAAGATACGAAGGAAGAGATGAAAATCTCTTCCTTCTTTTATGTCGAAATGGTCATTTCATCCGTTCCGGAATTGAAAGCGAATGAGTGAAAATCCTCCAACGCTCAATTACGCAAATCCTTCGCGTCGGAAGTTTTGGACTCGGCCGGCCATCATTGGATTCTCCATTGCGTCCGGAACGGTGCTGCTGATCGACGTCGTCATGATCGCGACGATGGATCTGCAGAGTGATCTCGCGGCGATCATCTGGAACACATTAAATTTTGTTTCCATGCCGTTCGTCTTCATCTACGGCATGCTCGTACCCCCGCCATTCGCCGAATCCGAACCGACAGCGTGGGACTACACGGCGATTGGGATTGCTCTGTTTTTTTCCTGTCTGATCTGGGGACTCATTGGCGCGTTCGTCTCAAAGGGCAAGGTCTTCAGGAAGAAAATCAGTCCACCGCAACCCGTAAAATGGCCGTGAGTCCATTGGCAGTCGGCGAATTGGAAGGCGTGTGATCTATGCTCACGGATGCCGCAACGCCTGCCGAAGTCGCCCATCCGCGAGTTCGAGAAGGCGCCGCGCTTCAGGCAAAGATGCATCGCGATGATGCATCACGACGGCGGTCTTCACATGACCCTCGGCACGCTGCAACAAATCAGTAGCGGCAGCGCGATCCAAACCAGTGAGCGTCGCGACCATCCGCGTGCCCCGGTCAACCAGCTTGGTGTTGCTGGCCTTCATATCCACCATCAGGTTCTCGTACACCTTGCCGAGTTGCACCATGGCAATGGTAGTGATCGCGTTCAGTACCAGCTTGGTGGCGGTGCCGGCTTTGAGTCTGGTGGAGCCGGTGATCACTTCGGGGCCGGTGAGTGGGCGGATGACGACATCGACTTTCGCCTCGCTCGGCACCGGCTGAACGCAGGAGAGGAAGATCGTCTTCGCCCCGCGCTCGGCCGCGCGACGGAGTGCTCCATGAACAAACGGCGTCGTCCCACCGGCGGCAATTCCCATGACGACATCAGTGGGGCCGATGGATTTTTCGTCAATGATCCTTGCGCCATCAGCGGCGTTGTCCTCCGCTCCTTCCTGCGCCCGAAACATCGCCGCCTCGCCGCCGGCGATGATGCCCTGAACCGCCTGCGGATCAGTCCGAAACGTCGGCGGGCATTCGCTCGCATCGAGCACGCCCTGCCGGCCGCTCGATCCCGCGCCGAAGTAGAAAAACCGTCCGCCCGCGCGCTGCGAGGCGACGACCAACTCCACCGCCGCGGCGATTTCGTGCTCGACCTTCGCCACCGCTCCAACGGCCACGCGATTCTGCTCGCTCATCAGCGCAACAGCATGGGAGACGCTCATCGCGTCGAGGTTCATCGACTCAGGAAGTCTTTGTTCAGTCTGTAGGTGGCCGCGGTCTTGCATCGTCTATTTCCGTTCTTAAGAAATTTACCACAGAGAACACAGAGTGCACGAAAAGGAGAAAGAGGAATTCAAAATCGCACAACGCTTTTCCGTTGCTCTTTCTTCTCTCTGAGTCCTCTGTGGTCTCTGTGGTAAATTCTTCTGAATCCTACGGCCGTGGCGTAATCGATCCCAGCACCACCGCGCGCGCCGCGCCTGTCACTGAAGGTACATTCGAAGGTTCGCCGTCGATCGTCGCCGCGCCAAGGAGCGCGAACGCGATCGCCTCCTTCGCCGCTGACGGCACGCCGAGCGCATCAATCGTAAGGATCGGCACGCTGTGCAGTTGGTCGGCCAGGGCTTTCATCATCACGCGATTGTGCACGCCGCCGCCGCTGACGATGAGTTCGTCGGGGAACGTCGGCAGCAAATCGCGGATCGCGCGGGCGATTGAAGCGGCCGTCACCAGGCACGCGGTGGCGAGCAGCTTGGGCAAGTGCGGTCGCCCGCCAAGATCGCCGGCGGCGTCGAAGAAGAGGTCGATCATCGCCGGGCCGTCGGTGGATTTGGGCGGCGGCCGGCGGAAGTAGTCGGCGGCGAGCACGCGAGTGGCGAGATCTTCATCCGCCCGCCCGAGCGACGCCATGCGGCCGTCCTCGTCCACGCCAGGGCCTTCGGGGTAGAGTTCGCGCATCAGCCAGTCGCTGATGCAGTTGGCGGGGCCGGTGTCGAAGGCGATCAACGAAGTGAGCGGCGAGGCGGTTGTCGGCGAACCGCTCGCAGGTGTTGACGGAGAGCCAACGGTGTCGGCCGCGCCCGCGCCAATCGACGGCGGGTAGGCGGTATCGCTCTCGCCAGCGCGAATCGATGACCCGCTCGCAGTGCCGGCCGCTTCTGACTGCAACGACGTCGCCGGCACGAGCGTGAGATTGGCGATCCCGCCGAGGTTGAGCAGCACGCGATGGCGGCTCTGGTGCCGAAAGAGCAGGTAATCCGCGAACGGCACGAGCGGCGCCCCCTGCCCGCCGGCGGCGCAGTCGGCGCGGCGGAAATCACTCACGACAGCGCAGCCGACTCGAGCGGCGATCAGCGAAGGATCCAGCCATTGAATCGTGTTCGGCGGCGCGTGGTACAGCGTCTGCCCGTGCGCGGCGACGGCAGTCAGATCACTCGCTGTTAACTTGGTGCCCGCGAGCGCGTCGTTGATCGCCGCCGCGTAAGTCAGCGAAATCTCCCGGCCTAGTTCCGCCAAATCCGCGAGAAACGTCGCACCCGTCTTCCGAACGGCGAAAATCTTTTCGCGCAGCTCGCGGCTGTAGGGCACGGCGAGGTGACGAACGAGTTCCGCCCGCATCGCAAGGCCCCGCCCGGTGACGCGGACGATCGCGACGTCCACGCCGTCGGCACTCGTGCCGCTCATCGCACCGGCGAAAAGTCGAACGTCTGCCATGCCGATAGTGTACTTGCGGACGAACTTTTCGCGTGCAGCCCGCGAAGATTAAATATTTTCGATGCGGCAGCGATCTCGCGACGATATAATTCCAAATTCAATAGGATGACGATCCCATGGCAGATAAGAAGAAGGACAAAGTTCTCCCCGACGGTTCCGAGCCCCGCGAGCGCAAGGGCGGCCAAACCGCCACGCTCGAGCCGAAGCAAAAGGGCAAAATTCAGCCCAAGCCGAAGTTGCCCGGCATGATGCCGCCGTGGAAAGTGCTTCTGCATAACGACGACAAAAACACAATCGACCACGTGATCATCACGATCGTCGATCTCACGCCCCTGAACGAGAAGGACGCAGTCCTGCGAGCCATGGAGGCCGATAAAACCGGCGTCGCTCTGCTGCTGGTTACGCACAAGGAGCGGGCGGAGTTGTATCAGGAGCAGTTTCAGTCCAAGAGCCTGACCGTGACGATCGAGCCGGACGAGTAGCCGCTAAGCGCTAGTCGAATCCGCGAACCCGCACTTCTTCCCCATCGCCGCTTTCAACAGATCGCTGTATTTCTTCGCGGAGATATCGATCGCGCCGAAGCGCTTGAGGTGCGACGTGGTGGCCTGCGTGTCGAGCAGGACGTATCCGCGAGTTTTGAGTCGTTGCACGAGGTGAACCAGCGCGACTTTGCTGGCATCGCGAACGGTGTGGAACATCGATTCGCCGAAAAACGCCCCGCCCAGCGAAACGCCGTATAAGCCGCCGACTAATTGGTCGTTCTGCCATGCTTCGACGCTGTGGGCGAAGCCTAGATCGTGCAGATGCGTGTACGCGTCGATGAGCTTCTCGTTGATCCAGGTGCCGCCCTCTTCGCGGCGGGCCGTGGCGCAGGCCCGCATGGTGGCGGGGAAATCGTGGTTGATGCGGATTTCGAATCGGCCCTGGCGGACGATCTGTTTCAGTGTGCCGGGGAGGTGGAATGAGTCGAGCGGGAGAATGCCGCGCGGGTCGGCGGTGTACCAGCGGATCACGCCGTCCTTGTCCGCCATCGGGAAGACGCCCTCGGAGTAGGCCGTCAGCAGGGTCTGCGGATCGAGCTGGGCGGATTCGTGCATGGCCCGCAGTTTACTTCAACGCGTTGGATTTCGAGAAATGAGACGGCTCATAAAATGATTTCACGCCGGTCACCGTGCGATCGGAATGAATCCGACTGAACAGTGGCCCGGCGTGAAAGTTTTTACAATTTTGTAATTGCGGAACGTTTCGCTCACGGAACAGACGGCTTGGCAATCGCCCACGGATCGATCTGCCCGAGCACGTCGCCCGGCGGGATGTTGTCCACGCTCCAGTCGTTGTACAGGTAGTTCGAACCGAACTTCGTGCCGTGGCGGAAGAGTTCGACCTTCTTGTTGAACTCGTCCTGATCCACCGAGCCGTCGGCCAGGTAGTGCACTTCCATGTAGTAGTCGCGTTCCTTGGTGACTTTCTCGCCCATCACAATCACTCGCCCGCCGACGGTGTTGCGCGTGCTGTTAAAGGCGCGAATCAACTGCTGCGGCGACTGGGCCAGATGCTTGTTCAGGATGTACGAGTGCGCCTCGAACGCATCAAGATCGGCCGGGCAGAGCATGATCTTCGGCGTCCACGGAGCGGCGTCGAAGTTGGCGGGGTTGCTCGGCGGATCTGAATCGTAATTCGGCGCCGCAGCGTAAGCCCAGCTCGTCGGCGGATCATACGTGCCGTTCCACGCGGAGTACGGCGGCGCGTCCGGATCAGGATGCGTATAGGTAAAGAAGTAGATCGGCCAACGGTGATTCGGCGCCCAGTTCGTGCCGAGCGTGATGTACTCATTCAGCGGACCGGGAGGGCCGGCGTTGTAATTCCAAACCGGGAACAGCCAGCCCTTGTAGGTGTTGGCGTAGATGCTCATCTCCAGCCCAATCTGGTGGAGATTGGACTTGCAGACGACCGCCTGAGCCTGCTGGCGAGACCGCGTGAGCGCGGGCATGAGCATGGCGATCAGAAACGCGATCAATCCGACGACGACCATCAGTTCCACGAGGGTGAATCCCCGTACCCGCCGTCTAATTTCTGCCATCATGGAAGTCCCTTTCGAAAGGTGCAGTCGCGTATATCTACGCCCGGCCCCGGCGAACGTTGCATCGAAGCCCCTTATGTATCGGTCCTAGTATAGCTTTATTTCAAAAATGAGCGGCGATTTTTGGCTTTTGGGCTCAGATTCCCGCGAAGGCGCAGGCGGGCGGCCTGCCCGGTTCGGCCGGCCGCCCACTTGCGCCTTCGCGGGCGAAATCGACGATTTTTCGGTCCAACACTCAATTTTCCGTAAAAGGCCGATCTGTCATCCCGCGGATTGCGAAATTCCGTCCAAGCGCTCGACCCATCCGCCTTTTCGCCCCACCATGATCCTGCAGGGGAATTGGCCCCTCGGCGGCGTGCTGGCGTCGGTGCAGAGCAGGACAAGCCGGTCGAGCACCTTGGTCGAGAGTTCCGACGCCGGCGCGCCTTGGGAGACGAGCCACCGCCGGGCACTTTCGCGGGCTAAAACGGGCGGAATATCACAGATCCGTTCGACGCGGAACCGCGCTTCGAGTTTCGGGGCATTTTCGAGCACCCAATCCCGCAAGGCCGCCGTTGATTTTGAAAGCGCGAGCAGTTCCGGCACCAGATCCGGGAATCGCAAGAGGATTTTCCGCAGGCGATTGCGGAGATAGTCGTCGGACGCGTTGCTGGCGTCTTCCCGAAACGGCTGGCCTTGCTCGGTAAGTGTTTGCCGAAGCATTTCCCGCCGGACCGCGAGCATCGGCCGAAGGATCAGCAACCCGCCGACCGTGCCGCTTGCGGCCATCCCCGCGAGCCCCGTCGCCGCCCCGCCGCGGAGCAGGCGGTGAAGCACCGTCTCGGCCAAGTCGTCGGCGTGATGAGCAAGGATCACGCCCTGCAACTGCCGCTCCGCCACGACCTTGCGAAACAGCGCTAGCCGGCAGGCACGGTAAAGGGCCGACGCATTCGCCGGCGGATCGGCCAGCCCCGGCTGAATCTCGCTTCGCCGGGCGATCACCGCCGGCATTTTCCACCCCGCCGCGAGGCTTGCGACGAACGAAGCGTCATCGGTACTGGCTTGGCCGCGGGTTTCGTGATCAAGATGCACGACGACGAGTTGCAAATCCGCCCGCTCCCGCAGCAGGCCGAGCATCGCCACGCTATCCGCCCCGCCGCTCACGCCCACCGCCCACCGGCCCGGCGGGACTTGCGCGATCGCGGATTGCAACGGGCCTGCGGTCATGGTGGTATCATTTCAGAGGAAAGAATTTTTGCCACAGATGGGGCACGGATTTACACGGATAAGGAAAAAAATATCTGTGTTCATCCGTGCCCCATCTGTGGCAAAATCAGTGAGTTCATTGAGGAGAATCGCGATGTTCCTTCGTCATGCCCTCGGCCTGCTTCTGATCATCGGACTGTCAGGCTTTGTCATCGCCGATCCCCCCACCACCCAGCCGGCCGACCCCACGATGGATTTCCTCATCAACTCCGCCGCCAAGCCCGCGACGCAGCCCGTCGCCGCGCCGGCCACGCAGGCGGCGCCCTCTACGCTCGTCAACCACGGCCAAGCCGATGACGGCCGGGCGGCGGTGATCACGCTCAATGACGGCAAGACCGTGACCGGCCAAGCCTCGACCACCGCCGACAAACCCGTTCGCATCTGGGACGCCACCATTAAAGATTACCGCGACATCCCGTTCGCCCTGATCAAGAGCGCGACCGCCATCGTCAACTGGGAGCGCGACGAGCCGGAGTGGCAATTCAAGGAGAGCGGCAGCGACGTGAAAGTATTCACCGGCCGAACCTACCCGGCCCGTGAGACGCAGTACGAATTCATCCTCATCAACGGCGATAAAATCACCGGCGACGTGGCGGCACCGATCTATCTCGAAACCGGCGACAAGACGAAAACCTACGTACTGCACAAGCGCGACAAGGGAGAACTCGGCCAGAAGCTGACGGACCTGGTCTACGTGAAAAAGATCGAGTTCAGAGACGAAAATCCCGACGAGCCCAAAGCCAACTCCGAAGTTCCAAAACAAAAATCCGAATGACAAAGACTGATCTTTGTCCTTCGGATCCTCGCTTTACGATTTTCAGCGTTTACTTTCCCAACTTCGCCTTGGCCGCGGACAGGCGCATCTCCAGGCTCGACGGTTGGGCCTTGGCGGGGAGCGCCTTGATCTTCTGATAGGCGGCGACGGCGGCGGCCCAATCGCCGCGGGATTCGCTGTCTAACGCCTCGCCCCAGAGCTTGTGCTCCAGATCGTACGCCTCGGCCAGTGTGATCACCGGCACGAGCGGCGTGACGACCGCGGGCTTGTCAGGCACGGGAGGCGCTTTCACTTCCGGCGACTGCGTGTTATTGGCGGGCGGCGTGTGATTCCTCGTCGGCGTATCGTTCACCGGCGGTGTCACGTGCACCGGCGATTGCGGGCCGGGCATCGTTGGATTGTTCGACAGCGTCAGGTGTTCCAGCGAAGGCGGCGCCGGCTTGGCGGGGGCCGGACTTGCCATCCAGTCATGAAGTTTGGTGCTGGCCGACGCGTAGTTCGTATCGACCGTTTCCTTGAACGCCGGCACGTTGAAGTACGCCGCCGTCCCCGCCCCGCCGATCAGCAGCAGAAACAGCAGCGCGTAAAGTCCCTTGTGAGATTTTCCATTGCGACGGCGCTTGCGATCGGTCGGCGTGAAATCCAGTTGGAACGCCGTCGCCAATTCGCGCGCGGACAACGTGGGGCTGCTCTTGTTCGGATCGCGCGGCTCGTTCTCGCGCGCGTGCCGGCCGGCTTCGATCTCGCGGCGGTCGCGTTCTTCCTGTGAAATTTCCGGCACGCGAACGAGCGGCTTGTTTACCGGCGCGGCGACGGGCTGGCGAACGGGCTCGGGCTGCTTTTGCGGAGCGGGTTTCGGCGCGGCCTTGGGCATGACGACCGGAGCGGGCATCATCGTGTCGCTCAAGTCCGGATCGTCGTGCGCCCGCGCCTCCGCGGGAATCGGCTGCGGACGAACGGCTGCCGGCTTGGGCGCGCTGACTTCCAGCAGCGCGTTCGGATCCACCGGCGGGCGCTGATCGCGGCTGCAGTGCGGGCACTGGTCGGCGGCGGGATCGATATCCCCGCCGCAGTTGTAGCAGAGGCCGAACTCGCGGCTCACGCCCTTCACCGTCACGGCGAAGCGCCACAATTGCGACGTCGTCGGCCCGCGGAGAACGGCCCGCGGCTGAATGCGGCCCTTGCGGATAAACTTCACCAGCGTTTCAAATTTCATTCCCGGCGCGGCGGGATTTCGCTTTTGCAAAACGTACCACGGCCCGACTCGGCCGCGCGTGCTGTTTCGCGTGGCGGGCGTGTTTTCCATCCCGCAACTGGGGCACGGCTCATCGGCGCGCGAATTGATCGACCCGCAAAACGGGCATACCAGCTTGCCTTCAAGCGAAAGACTCGTCGGCTGGGCTTCTGCCCGGCCGACACTGCTTTCCACATCGGCCGAATACGAATCGGTCAAACGAGCCATCTCATCGTCCTCTTTGTCTATATCGTTCTGATCCACCGGATCCCAAGACATGGCGGACCCTCTCTAGCCGTTACGCGGCAAAGCGGCCCATCATGGTGGCCCCTCGAACACCTGATTATCCGAAATCCCCATCAAACTTCTACAAAATAAATCGGCATTGGGAAGTACTTTAACACTACATGCGCGAAGTTGATCCAAGTTTACCGCAAATTCAGGCCGGACAAGACCGGCGATAAAATTGATCATTAGTCATTACATTATAGTGACTTATGAATTGATTTCCGGGTTCGCAAGGGTCAACCCGAACCGTGTTCGCGGCGGTAGCGTAGCGGACTCATGTGCATAATCCGCTTAAACTGCCGGCTGAACAGAAACACGTCCTGATATCCGTAATCGACCGCAATCTGCGAAACCGACCGCCCGGAATTCACCAGCGCGGCGGCGGCGTGGCGGACGCGCTGGTCGACCAGCCAGGCGCGCGGCGACAGGTCAAAACTCTTCCGGAACAGCCGGGCGAAGTAGTCCGCAGACAGTCCGACCGCCTCGGCCAGGTCCGCCGGCGAAAGTCGGTCGGCGGCGTGGTCGCGCGCGAGCCGCGCGAGCGTCACGCGCTGCGACCGCGAGAGACTGTGCCCGCCCTCCTGTCGGCGGTCGCGCAATCGAACCGCCGACGTGAACAGCAGCACGAGCAACGATCGCAACCGCGCCTGGCCCAGAGGGAGATTGCTCGGCAGTTCGTTGACGATCTGCTGCATGATCTGCCCTGCCTCCCACGCGTCCTCCACCAACAGAAAATCCTCCGCCAGCCGCAACGGCCTGGCGTGGTGGTCAATCGCGACGCGGAAATACCGCACGGAAAAAGGCGGCTTGCCCGGTTCGATCCAGAATTCGCGCAAAACATTCGGCATCACCCACAACAACGACCCGGCCTCCACGCGGATCGGTTGGCCGTTGATCCGACCAGCGAAAGCGTGCTTCGTTACGTAATAAAGTAGATGCGACGGAAACGCGCGAAACGGCGCCACCCAGTCTCGCGCTACAGTCAGATCGCCAGACAACGTGAATGAAACGTCAGCCTTGTGAGACAGCGTTTCAATGAATTGTTGCGGACGAATCATCGCAATGAAATCATAAAGCGAACACCGTTTAAGTGTAAAATATCAACGGGTCAGCGTATGGAATGGTCGAATAAAAACGATCTAATGACTCCGTCCTATCACCGGTTCACACAGGAGACCCGCCCATGATCACCACCCGGAATTTCGCGCTGACGAAAGAAGAGATTCAACAGTTCCACTCGCAAGGCTATCTCGGCCCGTACGCGGCGATGTCGCCGGAGGAGATGAGCGCCTTCCGCGAGCGCATCGAGCGCGACGTGCTCACCACTGAAGGGCCGAACAAGCGAAACCGCTCGCAGTGTCGGCACCTCGACAGCCCCGTGGTGTACGAACTCTCCTCGCTGCCGGCGATCGTCGACCGCATGCGAAGCCTGTACGGCAATGACTTGATTCTCTGGGCCTCCTACTTCTTTACGAAAGAGCCCGGCGGTGTGGAAATCCCGTGGCACCAGGACATGAACTATTGGCCGCTCGAGCCGGTGGTGAATATCTCTTCGTGGATGGCGATCGATGAAGTGACGACTGAGAATTCCTGCGTGCGGATCATCCCCGGCTCGCACAAGAAAGTCGTGCCGCACGTGAAATCGCCGGCGGGCATGGCGTTCAGCGAGATGGTGGACATGAATTACGTCGACACCTCCAAGGCCATCAACATGGAACTTCGGCCGGGCGAATTCTTTCTGTTCAACGAAAAAACGCTTCACCAGTCCGAGCCGAACCGGTCGAACAATCGCCGGATGGGTTTGTCGATGCGTGTCACGTTGCCGTTCGTGAAGATCGAGCACGACATCTCGCCGCTCTTCCCCGGCCACGCGGCCGTGCTGCTGAGCGGCGAAGACAAGCTCGGATTTAATCGGCTGGTTTTGCCGCCGGTGGCGTGAGCGGGCGGGCGGTTATCGCTTTTTGCCGACGACCAGATATTGCCGCACGAGGTACGGCTCGATCTTCCCGAAGCTGAGCGCGAGCAGGATCCGGCGAATCAGAGTGCGATTGTAAAGGCACCGGCGGTCAACGACTTCAATCCCGGCGCCGTCAAACAACCGCACGATTTCGGCGTACGTGAAGAACCGCACGTGCCCGCAATCCATCAGGCCGGAATTGGTGTATTCCCATCGGCCGCGGATGAGATTTCGAATCACTCGGTAATTCTGCACATTGGGAACGCTCGCGATCGCGAAGCCGCCGGGCGCGAGCAGGCGAGAGAGACTGCCGAGGATGCGCCACGGATCGACCATGTGCTCGAGCACGTCGGCCATGATCAGCGCATCAAAGCTCGCGGGCTGCCACGGCATGGCGGCGCTTTCGATATCGCCGCAGAAGACTTCATCCATATTGCCGCGCGCGATTTCGGCCACCTCCGGAACGAGTTCAAGCCCCGCGACATAATGCCCGCGCGATTTCAGCAGCCGACCCAAGTGCCCTTCGCCGCAGCCAATCTCCAGCACGCGCTGGGCGCTTACGGGCAGAAGGTCGGCGACGTCCTGCCTTTCGGAGTTGTAGTAGGTATCAGGGCGATTGCCGTCTTGAACCGACGCGCCGCTCGGAAGAGTTGAAGAACCACTCGATTGAGTCATGACCGCTGGCCTTCAGTTGACGCCCGCGCGCCGTTTTAACTTGTTTGAATTGAAAGGCAAGCGGCCCTAATGATCGGCGCTGAAATAGTCACGGACCAGATCGCGATAAGCGTCCGGCACGCTGCCGTCCTGAACGGCGTTGAGGGCGGCGGCGCGGTCGGCGGGCCAATGGTCGCTGGACCACGGAGCAGCGGCATGATCGGCCGGGCGGGCGGTCGTGCTTTCACCGCTGCGGCCGGGGGTCGTCACGCCGATGGAACCGGCCCCGTTGCCGACGGCGAGTTGCGCGGTCGAATCGTTCGCGTTGCCCGGCGCGCCGCCGTGTGGCGTTGCCGTTTGATCGGCATTCGTTGAATGAGTCTGCGACGCATGCTCGCCACCTGCTGCGTTGGATGATTGGCCGCTCGATCCGGCTGCGTGGCCGGTGCCGGCGGATTGCGAATCCTGCGGCGCGCCGTGATGCGAGAAGTCATCCGACGAAGCTTCTTTCCCGCCGACCACAGGCCGGCCGTTTGCCAGCGTAGTGGACGCGCCGTTTGCCGCCGTCGGCGACCGCCCGATTGCGGCGTTGCTGGTTTCGCCCGCGCGAGAATCGCTTCCGTTGCCGGCCAACAGGCTGAGCACGAGCACCATCGCCCACGCCAGCCCGACGCCGCCCCACGCCCGCGCACCGAATCGATTGAGCATTACTTCTGAAGGCGATCGAGTCGTGCAGGCGCGCGTCGCCATGGCGCGAACGGCTTGGCCGAAGTCGTCGGTCGAAGACAGCACCGCTGACGAGAGCAAATCCGCCAAGCGGAGTTGCTCATCCGCCTGCATGACCGCCTCAAGCCGGGTCGGCCGGCGGATCAAACCCCACGCGGCGCCGACAAGCACCGCCGTCGCGATCAGCATCGGCGCGATCGGCCCGGTCGCCACGCCGCGATACTCCGCCGTCAGCGTCAGTACGCACGCCACGCCCGCCGCCGTCGCGAGGCAAATGCCAACACGCTCTATCAAACGGATCACCACCGCCCGCCGATGCAGGGCGCTGACGAAGTGATCGAATGTGTCAGGGTTCGGCATACTGTAAACCTAGCAGGGTTTGGCGGTGCGCTTCGGATTTGCACAGCCGACTGTTCGCAATCGGCCGCTCAGTTCAGCCCCGCCCGCAATTCCGCCACGGCGTCGCTGATGCACGACAAGTGCGGGTTGATTTCCAGCGCCTTCTCATAACACTCGATCGCCTCGGCGTGGCGATGAAGATGAGCGTCACAATGGCCCAGCCCCGCCCATGCGCCGAAGTGGCAAGGCATTAACTGGATCGTATGCCGGCAGTCCTGGGCGGATTCCTCGTATTCTTCCTTCAGATAGTGAGCGATCGCCCGCTGGTTGTACGCCTCGGCAAAGTCCGGGTCGCGCTCGATCGCGTGCGTGAAATGCCCGACGGCCTCGTCATATTCGCGCTTGCTGAGACATTCCAACCCGCGCATGATCGCGCGGTTCGCACAGTCGCTGCCACAGCGGAACCAGATCGACCACAGTGCGTGCTCGGCCATCCTTACGATTACCCACATCTCCGGCGGTCGGGGCGGCGGAGGGGCCGGTGTTCGGCGGGAGCGGCTTCGCCGGCGGCACCGTCGGCGAGGTCATGGACGGCGGACCTTGGTCTAGCGGTCCGATCGTCCGTAGCCTTGTA
>JBBQNK010000019.1:0-82147 GCA_038329865.1 Tepidisphaerales bacterium
GCTCGAGTCGGGCGCGCCTCCGCGTTCTCTGCGCCTCTGCGATGAATCCCTTTTTTGAATCGGATTAGAAATGCGTTGGTTGATTCACGGAAACGTCACACCCGCCGCCGCCGAAGCGATGCGGCGGCATGAGCAGAAGCCGCTCTCCGCCAGCGATGCGCAGATAGCGCCGGATGCGTCGATCGAAGATGTCCTGCGCGGCGCGACGAAGGCTCAGATCGAGATTCTTACTGCGGATTCCGCGCTCGTCGATGCAATCTTCGAAGCTGGACAGCCATTCAATCGCACGCTTGTCTACCTGCAACTTGAAGGCGGCGACGTTGAACAGGATGACGCGATCGACCGGCTCTTCAAGCGTTACAAGCGCCTCTCTGCCGGCCGGATGTATACCGTGACCGGCTCGCGCGTGAAAATTCGGCAGCTTCCCGGTAAACAGTAATCATATGTCTCTACTCGTCACCGGCAGCATCGGCATCGACACGATCGAAACCCCCTTCGGCAAGCGCGACGACGTGATTGGTGGCTCGGCCATCTATTTCGCGTACGCGGCGTCGATGCTTACTCCCGTCCGACTCGTCGGAGTGGTCGGCGAAGATTGCCCGCGCGAATTTCTCAACGTGTTTGAAGGTCGCGACGTCGACACATCCGGCTTGGAAACGCGGATGGGAAGCAAGACGTTTCGCTGGCACGGCTCGTACGTGAAGGACATGAACGAGGCCCAGACCGTCGAAGTTGACCTGAACGTGCTGGCCGAGCGGGCACCGAAAATTCCCGATAAATTCCTCGACAGCAAGTACGTCTTCCTCGCCAACACGCACCCCGTGCTGCAGCAGGAGATGGCCGGCAATCTCAAGCACGCCAAGCTGATTGTGGCCGACACGATGAACCTTTGGATCACCAACGAACGACCCGAGCTTGTCAAACTCCTCGGCAAAATCCACGGCCTGGTCCTCAACGACGGCGAAGCGCGACTCCTCACCGAAAAGAAAAACCTAGTCGCTGCCGCCAAGGAAGTGCTTAGGATGGGCCCGAAGTTCGTCGTCATCAAAAAAGGCGAGCACGGCTCGATGCTCGTGATGAAGGACGAAGTCTTCGTCCTCCCCGCGTTCCCCGCCGAGCAGGTGATCGACCCCACCGGCGCCGGCGACAGCTTCGCCGGCGGGATGATGGGCTACCTTTCCACGCAGGGCGTCACTTCATCCGCAACGATCAAGCGCGCCCTCGCGTACGGTACGGTGGTCGCGAGCCACACGATCGCAGATTTCTCGCTGGGCGGGATTCAAAAGGCGACGCGCGAGGGGATCGATGATCGATACCACCTGTTCAAGCAGGCGACTGCGTTCTAAATATTGCCTTCGCGATTCTTCGTCGGCGTGTCCCACTTAAGCGGGACGCGTTTGAACTGGTATTGCTGTGTCCCGCGGAATCGGTACATACTGGAAATCACTTGCCGCATTTGAAAAAATAATTTTCCATATTTTCTGTTGGACAACCCGCTATCTGTTCGATATGCTTTCGGTATAACAAACCCTGAACAGGGACGGTGAAGTGACTTCCGTCGAGTTCAGGCGTGGCGAGTCGGGTGTTTGTCCCAATGGATGGCCCGCCACACTCAAGTCACTCATTTGCGGTGTAACGGATTTGCCCCGGATTTAGCGGCTTTTTGTCGTCCCGAAGCAAATTCACCAGCGGCTTGCCGCTGTTCACACCGCCCTCTGCCGGCTGACCAAGATACCCGGCAAGAAAGCGAGGCCCCCGTGGCCGCCAAAACTCTCGAAAAGCCGGACACCAAGTCCGCGCCAGCGTCGGTTCCTGCTACCCCTGTCATGAAAGAGATGAAGCCGTCGGCTCCGCCGATGGGCAAGCCCGCCAAAGCGCCGGCCGAGCCGCCGCGCGATGCGGCCCGCGATTCCGCACTCAGCCGCGCGGTTCAGCAGATCGAAAAGCAGTTCGGCAAAGGCTCGGTCATGAAGCTTGACGGCGATAAGCCGGTCAACATTGACGGCATCCCGACCGGCTCGCTCTCGCTCGATATCGCCCTCGGCGGCAGCGGCATTCCGCGCGGCCGGGTGATCGAAATCTTCGGGCCTGAATCGTCCGGCAAAACCACGCTCACGCTGCACATCATCAGCAGCACGCAGCGCCTCGGCGGGACGGCCGCGTTCATCGACGCCGAGCACGCGCTCGATCCGACGTGGGCCAAGCGCATCGGCGTGAAGCTCGATGAACTCCTCGTCAGCCAACCCGATACGGGCGAGCAGGCGCTGGAAATTTGCGAGTTGCTTGTCCGCAGTAACGCGGTCGACGTCGTCGTGATCGACTCGGTGGCGGCCCTCATCCCCCGGGCTGAAATCGAAGGCGAAATGGGTGACAGTCACGTCGGCCTGCAGGCGCGATTGATGTCGCAGGCGCTTCGCAAGCTCACCGGCGCGATCAGCAAGAGCAAATGCACGGTGATCTTCATCAACCAGATCCGCGAAAAGATCGGCGTGATGTACGGCAGCCCCGAGACGACCCCCGGCGGCCGGGCGCTCAAGTTCTACGCGAGCATTCGCATCGACGTTCGCCGCACCGGCAGCATCAAGGAGGCGGAAATCGCCACCGGCAACCGCACCCGCGCCCGCGTGGTGAAGAACAAGATCGCGCCGCCGTTCCGCGACGCCGAGTTCGACATCATGTTCGACCGCGGCATCAGCTATGAAGGCGACCTGATCGACCTGGCTGTGCTGTCGGGCGTCGTGGACAAATCCGGCGCCTGGTACAACTACAAGACGACGCGTCTGGGCCAAGGCCGCGAGAATTCCAAGCAGTTCCTGTTCGAGAATAAGGATCTGGCGAAGGAAATCCGCCAGGCCGTGCTGGTCAGCAAGAATATGGTCGAGGCGAAAAAAGCCGTCGATACGCCGCTGACGCCGGAAGAGGCGGAATAACCGCAGATGGACGGATAGATATTGATGAAGTCAGGCGATCCGACAGGATCGCCTGACTTTTTAATTGTCCTTTGTCTGTGGTTGGACAGGCATTCCTGCCTGTCGCGGACGGAGGTACGCCTCCGCCCGTTCTTCGTCGGTCGATCGCGCATCCGCGTACGAGCCGCGGGGTACCACGTCTCGTGACAGGCAGGAATGCCTGTCCTACCACAAGCAGCGCACGCGAATTTCAAACCACTGATAATCCCGCCGTCTTCTCGCGTTGCCCGGCGTGCTGTCGATTTCTGAAAAATCCCTCTCTTCGCGCGTTGGTATTTTCCGCGCTGTAGAGCTGTCCGCCAAGCCAGTACAGCCCGTCACGAAGTTGTTGAGGCGTCATGCGCGCCGGTTGAATGTTTACGTCGAACAGCGTGCAAAGCTCCCATCGGCCGGGATAAAGAATGCGACCTTCGCGAAGCAGTCGCGCATACAGCGGCGTTCCGGGGAAGGCCGTCAGCAATGTGATCTGCACGTCGAAGAGCGAGGTGCGCATCGCGAAATCAAAAACGTCCTGGAAACTTCCCGTGTCGTGCTGGTCGAGGCCGAGGATGAAGCAGCCGTTGACGGTGATGCCGTGCGACTGGATCGTCCGCACCGCCGCTTCGTACTGGCTTGCCCGGCGGGCTTTGAAGTTGCTGTGGAGTTCCATGCCCTCCAGCGCCGACTGGGCCGGGCTCTCCAGTCCGATCAGCACCTGCCGGCAACCGGCCAGGCGCATCAGGTCGAGCAATTCTGGATCATCAGCGACGGAAATATCCGTCTCGGTGAACCATTTCACGTGCAGCGGCGCGAGTTGGCGGCACAGTTCCTTACCCCATTCCTTGTCGACGAACGTGTTGTCGTCGGCGAACTCGATGAACGGCTTGGGGAAGATTTCCGCGATCCGCCGAATGTCGCGGATGACGTGCTCGACCGGCCGCTTGCGGTACTTTTGGCCGAGCATGACGTTCGACGCGCAGAAATCGCACCGCCACGGACAGCCGCGCGAGGTTTGCACCGTGAACCGGTTGTACGCCCGGCCGACGAGCAGATCGTAACGCGGCACGGGCAGGGTGCTCACATCCAGCGGTGCCACGTCGCGCGAAGAAAATCGCCGCGGCGGTTCGTTGTTCATCGCCGCTTCGACGACGGCCGGCCAGACGTGCTCGCCTTCGCCGACGATGACGTAGTCCGCATGCGCGGCCGCTTCATCCGGCAGAACGCTGACGTGCAGGCCGCCCATCGCCACCTTCGCACCCGCGGCGCGCAGGCGATCGGCGATCGCATACGCTTCGAAAATCTGCGCGGAGAACGTGCTGATCGCCACGAGATCGCACGCGTACACCGCGGCCGGCTCTTTCAGATCCGCCTCAGCTTCGTAGTACGCGATGTCATGCCCGGCGGGTGTCATCGCGGCGAGGTAGAGCAATCCCAGGCTCGGCAGCGAAGCGATCACCTTGCTGCGATCGACAAACCCCGGCAGCGTCAGGCCGTACTCGAGTAATTTCTTATCGTGAGCGCGAATGCCGCTCATCGCCAGCAGGCCGATCTTCATCCGACACCTCCGAGTAAGATGAGCACCACCGCCAAAAGCAGCAGGGCGACGGGAATGAAAAACAATCGCCGAAATCCCGCCCGCCAACCGGTAAGAAAGCAGACGGCCGGCATCGCGATCGCGCCGAGAAGCAGCATGATCGAAGCAAGCTGCCCGAACCGCGATCCCCCCGGCGGCCACGGCGCGATCGCGAAGACCACGTTCAGGAGCCCAAGCGCCGCCAGCGCCACATGCCCCAGCCGAACGATCCGCCGGCGGAACGAGGAATATCCGCCCCAGAATTCCTCGTCATGAAACCGCAGGCCAATCACCGCACCGGTAAGGAATGCTCCGCCGATCAGCGCCCATCCGCCGTACCAGTTCTGAAGATGACCGAAGGCGAGGATCAGGACGTCTCCATGAAAGTTAGTGAACACAAACTATCATCTATTTTCAGAGTGTCAAGGAAAAAGGGTTCAGGGGTCGGGGTTCAGGGTTCAGGGGAAGGAAATTCAATCGCGGAGAGATTCGTCAGCTTGCAGCAAGTTTGGAATTCTCTCTCCCTGAACCCCGACCCCTGAACCCCGAACCCTTCCCTTTCCCCCACCCATCGACCATAATTCCCGGCCCTGAATTTGAAGGAAAAACATGACTTCGCAGCAGATTCGTCAGCAGTTCATCGACTTTTTCGCCCAGAAGCACGGCCACACGTTCGTGCCCAGCAGCCCTGTCGTTCCGCACGACGACCCAACGCTCCTGTTCACCAACGCCGGCATGAACCAGTTCAAGCCGATCTTCCTCGGCCAGGAAAAGCGGGCGTACACGCGGGCGGTCAACACGCAAAAATGCATTCGCGCCGGCGGGAAGCACAATGATCTCGACGACGTCGGGCGATCGCGGCGGCATCACACGTTTTTTGAGATGCTCGGCAACTGGTCGTTCGGCGATTACTTCAAGCAGGGCGCGATCGAGATGTCGTGGGATTTGCTCACGAAAGTCTGGAAGCTCGACCCGCGCCGCCTGCACGTGAGCTGCTTTGAAGGCGACGAGAAAAACGGCATCCCGCGCGATTCCGAGGCGGCCGACATCTGGAAAAAAGTCGCCGGCCTGCCGGACGATCACATCCACTACTTCGGCAAGGACAATTTCTGGGAAATGGGCGAGACCGGCCCGTGCGGCCCATGCACGGAAATTTACTACGACCGCACCCCTGATTTTTCCGGCGGCCCGCATGTCAACGGCGAAGACCCGCGCGTTATGGAAATCTGGAACAACGTATTCATCCAGTACAACCGCGACGCCACCGGCAAGCTCACCACACTGCCAGCCCAGCACGTTGATACCGGCATGGGCTTCGAGCGAATCTGCCAGGTGCTGCAGGACAAGGACAGCAACTACAGCATCGATCTTTGGGATCCGTTCTGGGCCAAGCTGAAACAAATCAGCGGCCACGCGTACGGCGGGAAATTTCCGAAGACGAACAGCGTGGACGCAGTGGCTGAAGCTGCGGACGCCGGACTGCGCAAGGACATCGCTTTCCGCGTGATCGGCGATCATGTTCGCTGCCTTACGTTTGCTCTGACTGATGGCGCGGTGATCAGCAATGAAGGCCGCGGTTACGTGCTGCGGCGAATCCTGCGACGGGCCGTGCGATTCGGGCGGCAGCAGCTAGAGCTGCGCGATCCGTTTTTATATGAGCTGGTGTCCGTCGTCGTCCAATCGATGAGCGGGGCTTTTCCTGAGTTGACGAAAAATGCCACGCGCATTGCCGAGGTGATCAAGGACGAGGAAATGAGCTTCGGCCGAACGATCGACCGCGGAATTCAGTTATTCGACGACGCCGTGAATCGCGCTTGGGAGCGTGACAAGACCAACGTCCGCGTTTCCGGCGAAGACGCATTCAAACTCCACGACACGTACGGTTTCCCGATCGATCTCACGCGCATCATGGCTGAGGAGCGCGGGTTCAGCGTGGACGTGGCCGAGTACGAGCGGCTGATGGAAGAGGCCCGGGAGCGTGCACGCTCCGGCGGGAAAGAGGGCGAATCGCAGCTCGCCAATCTGCCGCCGGCTGCGCTGGCGACGTTGGATACGTTGAGCGCCGCCGCTACCGATGATCAGCCGAAATATCTGCGCGAGGCGGTGGATTCGAAAGTCCTTGCCATCTGGGACGGCAATGCCTTCACCGATCACATCGCCGCCGATGCCGGCGACTCGTTCGCCGTCGTGCTCGATCGCACGCCGTTCTACGCCGAGATGGGCGGCCAAGTCGGCGACGCCGGCACGCTCAAAACTTCTCGCGGCGGACTTTTCGCCGTCGGCGGGACCAAGTCGGCCGGAAAATTCATCCTGCACCTTGGCCAGCGTAAGCAGGGCGATCTGAAAGTCGGCGACATCGTCACCGCCGCCGTCGATCCGCTCCGCGACCGCACCGAACAGAATCACACCGCCACGCACCTGGCCAACTGGGCGCTGCGCGAAGTCCTCGGCGACGCCGTGCAGCAGAAAGGCTCGCTGGTCGATCCGGAAAAACTCCGCTTCGATTTCTCACACGGCAAGGCCGTCACCGATGACGAGCTCGGCAAGATCGAAACGCTGGTGAACCGCTGCGTCGAGCAGTCGATGCAGGTGTACACGCAAAACGTGCCGCAGGAGAAGGCGCTCAAAATCCACGGCCTGCGGGCGGTGTTCGGCGAGAAATACCCGCCGCTGGTGCGGGTGGTTTCGATCGGCGTGCCGGTCGGCGAGCTGATCGAGAAGCCCGACAACATTCAGTGGCGTGAATTCTCCGTAGAATTTTGCGGCGGCACGCACCTGGGCAATACATCCACCGTCGGCGGATTTGTGGTGATGGAGGAAAGCTCCGTCAGCAAGGGAATCCGCCGAATCGTCGCCAGCACGGGCTCGGCAGCGAAGGAAGTGCAGTCGGCGAACGAAGAAGTCGATCGCCTGCTCTCCGCCGCCAGCGGCACTCCTGAGGATGAGCTGCCGATATTGATCGCCGAGATTCAGAAGACAATCGCCTCGTCGCCGGTTGGGTTACGCACGCGCCGCAAGGCACACGCGGCCATCAGCGAGCTGCAGATGAAATTCAAGGCGTGGGAAAAATCGAATAAGCAATCGTCGGCCAGCACGATCGAAGTTGATGTCGTCGCCACCGGTCTGCTCGCAACTGCGATGAGTCTTGGCGGTGGAAAAATAGTCGTCGCCGAAGTCGCCGGCGCGACGAATGACCAACTTCTCGCGATCGCCGACTCGCTGAAGAAGCGATCCGGCAGCTACGGCATCCTGCTAGGCAGCGCCGCCGACGGAAAGGTGAGCTTCGTCGCCGCCGTGAGCGACGACTTGATCAAACGAGGCCTCAAGGCCGGCGACTGGGTCAGAGAAGCCGCCAAAGTAGCCGGCGGCGGCGGCGGCGGTCGCCCGCAAATGGCGCAGGCGGGCGGCAAGGATCCGGCCAAGCTCGGCGAGGCGCTCGATCAGGCGAAGGTGTTCGCGTCGAAGACGCTTTCTTAGGGGATCGTCGACTGCGACTCTTGATCCTGCATAAATGTAGCGCAATCGTTTCAAAAACGGTCGTGCCAATGGGTCAACGCCTGGTCGAAGAGATCGCTGCCGCACTCGGGGCACCGGTCGACGTTGGCGTGAATGTCGTAGCCGCAGCGCACGCACTGCCGCAGGCGGTATCGCGATTGGGATCGGCTGCGAATCGCTCGACGGCCGTGCCGGATTGCCCTGGGAAGCAACCAGATCGCTACAATACAGAGGATAACAATCGCAATTCCCATGCGGTTGCTGGATTCTCGCAAATTGTCGTACGTCTTGACAATATCCTCCCCCTTGCCTAACGTACCCCTCCCATTGACTACGGCGGGGCTTTGTCCCGCCGTTGTTTGCTTGATGGGATTCATTACGAGCTGAAGGTGAAGTCATGCTTCCGGTCCAGAAACACAGCAAGTCGCGCAAGCGCAAGCGTCGTTCGCATCTGGCGTTAAAGCCGATCCATTACGTGCGCTGCCCGCAGTGCGGCAACTCCAAGCTGCCCCACGCGGCGTGCGATAATTGCGGCTTTGTCAATCCCAAGATGGCGCTTCCGACGGAGTCGGCTGAAGCTTAAGCAACCCACGCGGGCTGCGGGTCTGACTGTTCGGATCGATCGGTCTTTTCCGATCTCCGGGCAGACGTAGGTAGGGAGGATCATCAGTGCGAGCAGCGGTGGACGTGATGGGCGGTGATAAAGCGCCGGCCGCCATTCTCAAGGGATGCTGGGAAGCCGCGCCGCTCTTCGAAACCGGGGACGTTGTCTTCCTCGTCGGCGACGAAAAAGTCTGCCGCGACGGCTTGGAATCTTCCGGCCTTTCTCCCGATCAAAAACAGTTCTACAAAATCGTCCCGACGACGGAAGTTGTCGAGATGGACGATTCCCCCGTCGAAGCGATCCGCAACAAACCTAACAGCAGCATCGCCGTGCAGTGCAAGATGGCGGCCAAGGGCGAGGCGGATGTCGTCATCAGCGCCGGCAACACCGGCGCGTGCGTGGCGGCGGCGCAGTTGCGGATGCGGACGCTCCCCGGTGTGAGCCGGCCGGGTATCGCGGTGATCGTGCCTACGTTTTACGGGCCGGTCGTCATCTGTGACGCGGGCGCGAACGTCACCCCGAAACCCAAGCATTTATTTCAGTACGCGATCATGGCCGGCGCTTATGCGACGGCTGTGTGCGGCGTTGAAAATCCCCGCGTCGGTCTGATGAGCATCGGCGAAGAAGATTCCAAGGGAACCTCGCTCGTGAAAGAGACGCGCCAGTTAATGCGCGACGAGCCGCAGATCAATTTCGTCGGCAACGTTGAAGGCCGCGATCTGACCAAGGGCGTGGTCGACGTCATCGTCTGCGACGGCTTCGTCGGCAACATCGTGCTGAAGCTGATGGAAGGCGTGAGCGAAGGCATCTTCCAGATGATCGCGCACGAGCTTTCCGAGACGGCCCCCGAGCTGATGGATCAGTTCAAGCCGACGATGAAAAAAATCTACAAGAAGCACGACTGGCAGGAGTATGGCGGCGCGCCGCTCCTGGGCGTGGGCGGCTACTCGCTGATCTGCCACGGCCGAAGCGATTCGCGGGCGATCATGAACGCCATCCGCGTTGGCAAAACCCTGGTGGCCAGCAAGATCAACGAACACATCGTTGAGAAGATCGCGGCAAGTATTGAGGTAGATGAGGAATAAGCGGGCAGCGGGCAGCAGGCAGCGGGCAGAAAAGTCCCGCACTGCCATCTGCCATCTGCCGGCTGCCAGCTTATGAGCACCTACGGAGCCATCATCGCCGGCACGGGAAGCTTCCTGCCGGAGAAGCGACTGACCAACGCCGACTTGTCGACGATGGTCGACACCAACGACGAGTGGATCGTGCAGCGCACTGGCATGCGCGAACGCCGCATGGCTTCGCCGGGCGAGAGCACGGCCACCATGGCGCTTGCGGCCTCGCAAAAAGCCCTCGCCGCCGCGGGGCTGACGCCGCAAGATCTCGACCTGATCATCTGCGCCACGATCACACCGGAAATGGTCACGCCGAGCACCGCGTGCTTCGTCGCCGCCGCCTTCGGGCTCGGGGATACGGCCGCGTTCGACCTGGGCGCGGCGTGCAGCGGATTTGTTTACGCACTCGATACCGGCGCAGCGTTCATCAAGGCCGGGCGGTACAAGAACGTGCTCGTGATCGGCGCTGAAACGCTCAGCCGCATCACCGATTACACCGACCGCGGCACGTGCATTCTCTTCGGCGACGGCGCTGGCGCCGTGGTGCTGCAGCGCTCGAACGACACCTCGCGCGGCCTGATCTACAGCGCCCTTCACGCGGATGGACGCGGATGGGAATTGCTTTACTGCGCCCCCGGCAGCCGCAACCCGATCACGCCGGAACTTGCCGCCAATCGCAATCAGTTCCTCAAGATGAACGGCCGCGAGGTTTACAAATTCGCGGTCCATCGCTTCGAGCAGATGATCGAAGACGCTTTGCGCAAGTGCGAGCTGACGGTTGACCAGGTGAAGCTGATCGTGCCGCACCAGGTGAACAAGCGGATCATCGATTCGGCCGTCGGCAAGCTCGGATTCCCGCCGGAAAAAGTCTTCGTGAACATCGAAAAGTACGGCAACACGAGTGCGGCGAGCGTGCCGATCGCGCTGGACGAAGCGGTTCGCGCCGGCAAGCTTGTGAAGGGCGACGTCGCGATTCTGGTGGCGTTCGGCGCGGGGCTGACGTGGGCCAATGCGGTTGTGAAATTCTAAGTCGTTACTGATTACTTGTTACTAGCGGTAACCCCAAGTAACAAGTAACCAGTAACATTTAAGGTAGCCAACGGAATGGCCAACAACACCTACATCCTCTGCCCCGGCCAAGGGGCGCAGATCGTCGGCATGGGGAAGGATTTTTACGACTCCTCGCCCGCCGCCAAGGCTGCTTTTGATACTGCCAACCGCGTGCTCGGGATTGATCTGTCATCGTTGTGCTTCGCCGGCCCGGAAGAACGGCTGAACCAGACCGACATCAGCCAGCCCGCGATTTTCGCGACGAGCATCGCCTGCTACCGCGCCGCCGTCGATGCCAGGCTGATCGACCCCGCCGCCGTGACCGCCTACGCGGGGCTGAGCCTCGGCGAGTACACCGCGCTTCACCTGGCCGGCGTGTTCACGTTCGAGGAAGGCCTGAAACTCGTCGCCGCCCGCGGCAAGTACATGCAGGAGGCGGCCGTCGCGTCGCCGAGCGGGATGGTCGCGATCTTGGGCACCGATGAGCCGACGATCGTAAAACTCTGCGAAGACAACGCCGCCGGCGAAGTGCTGGTGCCTGCGAATTTCAACGCCCCCGGCCAGATCGTCGTGAGCGGATCGCTCGCCGCGTGCGATCGCGTTTTAAAGGCCGCCGAAGCGGCGGGGTTGAAGGCCGTCTCGCTCAAAGTCGCCGGCGCGTTTCACAGCCCGCTGATGCAGCCGGGCGCCGACAAGATGAAAGTCGAGTTCGAAACGGTAACGTTCAAGCCGCTGCAGAAGCCGGTCTACAGCAACGTCACCGCGCAGCTCCACGAGCCGGCCACGATCAAGGCAATGCTCGTCAAGCAGATCATCGCGCCAGTGCGGTGGGAGCAGACGATCAAGCCGATGACCGACGAGCTGAACGTACGCATCGTCGAACTCGCGCCCGGCCGATCGCTGGCGGGAATGATCAAGCGGATCAACCGCCGCCTGCCGGTCGAAAGTTTATCGACGGCGGATACGCTGGTCGCGAAGGCTTAATTTTCATTGGCGTGGCCCGCTTCAGCGGGCCGTGTTGACTCAAATGATTGCGGCCCGCTGAAGCGGGCCACGCCGATGAAGAGAAAACGAATCGCAGGAGAGCAAGCATGACCGAAAAAAGAGTCGCCATCGTCACCGGCGGGTCGCGCGGCATTGGCGCGGCGATCGTCCACAGGCTCGCCAAAGACGGCATTCACGTCGTCGCCATCGCGCGCAACTTGGATAAGCTGCTGCAGGTGGTGAGCGAAGTCGAAGCCGCCGGCGGGAGCGCGGAGGCGGTCGCGTGCGACATCGGCGACAGCAAGGGCCTGGCCGCGGTGATCGAAGCCATCGGCGAAAAGCACGGGCGGCTTGATATTCTCGTCAACAACGCCGGCATCACCAAGGACGGTCTGCTTCTCCGCATGGAAGACGAGGATTTCGATTCCGTCATCAACACGAATTTGAAGAGCGCCTTCGTCGCCATCCGCTCGGCCGCCCGGTTGATCATGCGGAGCAAGAGCGGTCGCATCATTAACATCAGCAGCGTGGCCGGCGTGGCGGGCAACCCGGGGCAGGCGAATTACTCGGCCAGTAAGGCGGGGCTGATCGGCCTGAGCAAAACCGTCGCCCGGGAATTCGCCGGTAAGGGGATCACCTGCAACGTGATCGCCCCCGGCTTCATCAGCACCGACATGACCGACGTGCTGAACGACAAGATCAAGGAAGGCGTGAAGACGATGATCCCGCTCCGCCGTTTCGGCGAGCCGGCGGAAATCGCGGCGGCGGTGGCGTTCTTTGCGTCGGAAGGCGCGGCGTACGTCACCGGACAGGTGCTTTGCGTCGATGGCGGAATGGTGATGGGATGAAACTCGGCGGTCCGCCCGCTTCAGCGGGTGGCGCAGAAAGTTCCACCCGCTGAAGCGGGCGGACCGCGAAGAGCGGGTGGAACAAATTTCGCGTTTGCAACCCGTTAGTGATTCGGTCAAGCGTCGCAAATAATTCGTCCGTCACGCCGGGGTTTGCAAAACACCCCGGGACGTATATAGTTTTTGATTCTCCCGGACTCGTTCCGGGCTCCCTGGGGCAGCGTAGTCCCGGGAAAACACTCAGTCAGGGTAGGTAAAATTATGGAAGAGATTGAAACGAAGGTCATCGAGATCGTCAGCGAACAGATGGGCGTGGATAAGAGCGAGATCACTCGCGAAACCCACTTCATCAACGATCTGAACGCCGACAGCCTCGACACCGTGGAACTGGTCATGGAATTCGAAGACGAGTTCGAACTGTCCATCCCTGACGAAGAGGCGGAAAAAATCCAAACCGTCGGCCAGGCGATCGACTACATCAAAGAACACTCGGCCAAGTAAGGATCAGTTGGCAGCGGGCGGTTGGCAGTAGGCAGTTTATTCTGCCTTTCACTGCCTACTGCCTACTGCGTACCGCCTACTCCAATGACCAAACGTCGCGTTGTCATTACCGGCCTGGGGGTTATCACGTCGCTCGGCGAATCGGCCGACGCGATGTGGGATAACCTCTGCGCGGGCAAGAGCGGCATTAAGCTGGTCACCCGGTTCGATTTCTCGACCTACCCCGTGAAGTTCGGCGGGGAGTGCACGGGGTTTGACGTCACCAATTACGGCGTCGACAAGCTGGGGTCCAAGCGGCTCGACCGCTTCGGTCAATTCGGCGTGGCGGCTTCGGTCGTCGCGGTCAAAGACGCGGGGATCGACTTCTCCAAGGAAGATTCCTACCGCTGTGGCGTGCTGATCGGCAGCGGCATCGGCGGGATCGAAACCCTCGAAGAGCAGAACAAAATCCTCATCGAACGCGGCGTCGGTCGCGTCAGCCCGTTTACGGTTCCTCGCCTGATGGTCAACGCCGCCAGCGGGAACGTCTCGATCATTTTCAAAATCCACGGCCCGAATACCGCCGTCGCCACCGCATGTGCGACCGGCAGCAACGCCATCGGCGATGCCGGCCGATTCATCCAGCACGATATGGCTGACGTGATGATCGCCGGTGGGTCTGAAGCCGCTCTCTGCGGACTCGGCATGGCCAGCTTTTGTGCGGCCCGGGCGTTGTCGACTCGCAACGACGACCCGACCCATGCCAGCCGGCCGTTCGATAAAGACCGCGACGGCTTCGTCATGGGCGAAGGCGCCGGCGTGGTCATCCTGGAAGAACTCGAGCACGCCAAGAAGCGCGGAGCGAAGATTTACGCAGAACTAGTCGGCTACGGCATGACCGGCGACGCCCACCACATCACGGCCCCGTTAGAAGACGGCAGCGGCGCGGCGGCGGCGATGCAGTTCGCCTTCAAAGACGCTGGCGTGAATCCCGACGTCGTCGACTACATCAACGCCCACGGCACGAGCACGCCACTGGGCGATATCGGCGAAACCCGGGCGATCAAAGCTGCCCTCGGCCCGCACGCCAAGCGGGTCGCCATCAGCTCCACCAAGAGTCACCTCGGCCACCTGCTCGGCGCGTCCGGCGGAGTGGAAGCCGTCGTGGCGGCCATGGCGGTCAAGCACAACCTCATCCCGCCCACCATCAACCTCGACAATCCCGACCCCGAGTGCGACCTCGACTACACCCCGCACAAGGCCAAGGACTTGAAAGTCACCTACGCCATGAGCAACAGCTTCGGCTTCGGCGGGCATAATGCGACGCTGCTTCTCAAGAAATTCGCGTAAATCCGATCTTTAACCGCGAAGATGCGAAGGCGCAAAGCAGGAAAATCGCTCTTTTTCTTCTTCGCGACTTCGCATCTTCGCGGTTAACTCTTGTCTTTTGCCCTTTTTGCCCGATAATCCCAATGTCTCAACCGCAACCAGCAAAGGATTGCCGTGCCGGTACTGCATTCAGAGCCAACCCGAACCAACACCCCGGCCGAGCTTCAACGCATTTTGAAGCTGGAAGTCCCCGTCATCGTCAAATTGGCCGAGCGGAAGCTGCTGCTGTCTGAAGTCATGCGTCTGGGCGTCGGGGCGATCATCGAATTCATCAAATCCAACGACGAGCCGCTGCAACTGCTGATCAATAACAAAGCTATCGGCGTCGGCGAAGCAGTGAAGGTGGGCGAAAACTTCGGGCTCCGCATCACCCAGATCGGCGACATCAAGCAGATCATCCAGTCGCTCGGCGGGGACAAGCGGTAGAGCCTCTCGTCTCGACTCACGCATCCATTCCCTTCCGTAGCCACGAGCACAAGCTCGTGGAAAATCCACAGAAAAAAAGCTCGAAATTGTCCCTTCCCCGACGCTACAATCCCCGCATGGCTAGTGAGAACGCACGCCACCTTCGTTATCCCGATCTTTATTCCTGGCTCGTTTTTCTCTCCGCGCTCGATCTGATTTTCACTCACCTGGTGATCTATTACGGCGGCCGCGAGGTGAACATGGTGGCGGCGCATGTCATGGAAGCGTGGGGCTTCAGCGGCATGGTCGCTTACAAATTTGCGCTGGTGCTCTTGATCATCATCCTCTGCGAAGAGATAGGCCGGCGGCACGATCGGTACGGTAAACTACTGGGCGCGATCGGCGTGGGGCTGACGAGCGTGCCGGTCTGCATCGCAGTGGTGATGCTGATGGCGCGGTCGCACAATCTGATTTGATTTTTCATTCAAATAGGAAGAATGAACACCGAGACACGGAGGCACAGAGAAATCGTAGACCAGAATTAATCTGCGAATTCTCTGTGCCTCCGTGTCTCGGTGTTCATTTCCTCTTCTCACCCGCCAGCTTCATTGCGAATTCAAGCGCCGCCGAAGGATCGCTCACCCGCGATTCAAGCTGCGCGTCGTACACGTCGTCCAAAATTTTCTTGAACTTCGGCCCCGGCGACAGGCCGGCGGTGATGAGTGCATCGCCGGTCACCCAAGGCGCCGGATTGCATTCGACAGACTCCAGCGGCTGAAGCGAATCTTCAATCGCCGCGATGCGTTCGCGATCGAATCCGTTCTCCGCCAGCACGTGCAGCAGCGTTCGACAGTCGCCGGCGGTCGGCGTCGCCATGAAACGCATCCGCCGGGCGAGCGACCACGACTCGTGCACCAGGCCGGCGGCGTCCTGCAGGATCGCTTGCAGCGCGTCGCGCTCGTCGTTGCTCAGCTTGAGCAGCGTTCGCACTTTCTTCACGGTCTGGCCGATCCATGCCTGCGTCAGGGTTTCCAGCGGCGAGCCGCCGGTGGGGAAGCTGACGACCGCGATCGCGAGCGCGAGCCGGAACGAGATCGGATTCTCTCGATCCGTTTCCGAGAAGAAATGCCCGCTATTGGCGGCGCCAGGGATGCCGCGGAAGATCGTCGGCAGCAGGCTAAGCGTGTCGAGGTGCCGCCACGCATCCTCGCGCGTCGGAGCGGTCAGCATCAGTCGCAGTTCGTCGGCGATTCGTTCAGGGCTGACGCGTGCGATGCTGCCGGCCTCGGCGCGAATCGCGTCGGCCGTCGCCGAGTCGATCGCGAAGCTCAGCCTGGCCGCGAATCGCACGGCCCGGAGCATCCGCAGGTAATCCTCGCCGAACCGGGCGGCCGGCTCGCCGATGGCCCGAACGATCCGCGCTGTCAGGTCCGCCTGCCCGCCGACGTAGTCGATCACCTTGCCGTGCGGCCCGTCCGCGAGCGGATCGAGAAAAATTCCGTTGATCGTGAAATCGCGGCGCTTGGCGTCTTCCTCGGCCGTGGTGAATCGCACGCTGTCGGGCCGCCGGCCGTCTGAGTAATCGCCGTCGACGCGGAAGGTGGCTACCTCGATCACGCTACGTTTTTGCCGCACGAGAATCACACCGAACGCGGCGCCAACCGCCTGGGTGTTGATGAACAATTCCTGCACCCGGCCCGGCGGCGCGTCCGTCGCAACATCGAAATCCTTGGGCGATTTCCCCAGCAGCAGATCGCGCACGCACCCGCCGGCGAAATACGCGACATGGCCGGCGTCGCGCAGCTTCTTCAATACCGCCAACGCGTCCTCGCGATGGCTGGGTTGTTTGCTCGAAATGGATTCCGGCTGCGTCATCTCGATCCAGAATAGCCGCAACGCCGCGGCTTGGGGAGATCGGGAAATGTTCACCACGAAGGCACGAAGAGCACGAAGCGGCTTTTAGTGATGCGCAGTTTAATGTTGCTTCTGATTCCGCTGACTGAGACGCGATAGAACTCAATTTGTCCCTTCGTGCTCTTCGTGCTTTCGTGGTTAAATCGCATTTCCTCCCACCCAGTTGCCGCCGCCCACGCCAAAGCGTACCTTGCTCTCGTTATGAAGACCCAAAATTGGCCTGAATTGCGTCAAAAACTGCACACGATTCCCGAGCTCGGCTACAAGGAGTTCAAGACCGCCGCCGTCATTCGCGAGCAGCTCGATGCGCTCGGGATCACCTACACCGCAGGGGTGCCGGATGCGCCGACGGCCACCGTCGCGCTCATCGGCGATCCGAGCAAGCCGTGCGTCGCGTTACGGGCCGATATCGATGCGCTGCCGATCGTCGAACAGACTGGCGTGGCGTACGCCAGCACGCACGAAGGGTGCATGCACGCCTGCGGGCACGACGGCCACATCACCACGCTCCTCGCGACGGCGGCGGCGATCAAGGCGATCGAACACGAGCTGAAAGTCTGCGTCAAGCTTCTCTGGCAGCCGGCTGAAGAAGGCGGCGGCGGGGCGGTGCCGATGATCAAGGCCGGCGTGCTCGACGGGCGACTCGGGCCGAAAGTCTCCGCGATCTTCGGCCTGCACGGCTGGCCGGGGTTGAAAGTCGGCACCGTTGCGACCAAGCCCGGCGCGCTGCTCGCGGCGACCGACAGCTTCACCGTCACGTTCGTCGGCAAGGGCGTGCACGGCGCGTTCCCGCACCTGGGGAGAGATCCGATCGTCACGGCGTGCGAGGCCGTCCTGAATCTTCAGCAGTTCGTCAGCCGCGAGCTCGATCCGACGGAACCCGGCGTGATTACCGTCGGCAAGATCAAGGCCGGCACGGCGACGAACATCATCCCCGACACGTGCGAAATCGCCGGCACCGCCCGCACGCTGAGCGAAGGCGCCCGCAAGGCGGTCGCCGCGTCGGTCGAGCGCCGCTGCGCCGGCATCGCCGCCGCCAACGGCTGCACGATCAAGTTCAAGTGGTGGAACGGCTACCCGCCGACGGTCAACGACCCCGCCATGGCCGACTACGTCGCCGCGATGGCCCGCAAGGTCGTAGGCGCAACCAATTTCATCCCCGCCGGCCGCGCCAGCATGGGCGGCGAAGATTTCGCCTACTATCTCGAAAAAGTTCCCGGCTGCTTCTTTCTCATTGGCGTAGAACCGCTGGCCGCCCAAGCCCATGCGCCGCTGCACAGTGATCGGTTCGATTTTACAGACGACGCGATTGAGGTGGGGGCAAAGATGTTTGTGGAACTAGTGAGGAATTTCAGCAAGCCGTAGCGTTCAGCAAATCGCCGGCGGTTACTCCACCTTATTCAGCGGATCTCTCGCCGGCCCCATGACTACTTCGCCGGTCGCGGTAAATCGCGAACCGTGGCAGGGGCAGTCCCAGCTTTTCTCGATGCCGTTCCATCGCACGCTGCAGCCTAAGTGTGGGCAGACCGGCGAGAGCTTGTGCAGTTTGCCGTGTTCGTCGCGGTAGGCGGCGACGAGCTTCAGGCCGTGGCGGATGATGGCGCCTTCGTTGCGCTTGAGCGCGGCTTCGTTCGGGACGTCGCCGGGGAAGACGTAGTCTTTGAACGTGGCGGCGGCGTTCATATTTTCGCGGATGAACTCCATGATCGCAGCCGTCTGTTTACGCGAAGGGTCGTACAGCTTCTGCCACGGATTCTCGCGGCCCATGATCAGGTCGCGAACCAATATCGCGCCGAGCGATGCATGCGTCAGGCCCATGCCGCTGTCGCCGGTGATGCAGTAGACGTTCGGCTTGGCGGTGGGGCATGGCCGATGAAGGCGATGGCGTCTTCCGGCTCGTTCACCTGGCCGGACCAGCGGAACGTCGGCTTGTTCACTTTCGGGAATCGCTTGGCTACCCACGCCGCCAGTTCATCGAACGGCGATTCATCGCCCTCCGGCTGGCCGGTCTTGTGATCGGCGCCACCTACCAGCAGTACGTCGTGCTTTTCGTCGTCGATGGAGGAATCGATGCGAATGTAATGGTACGGCCGAAGTCGCGTGAGGGCGGCGGGCTCGCCGGTGTCCCAGTAAAGCGCATCCGTCACGCTCCCTTTCGGCACGAGACAGCCTACGACGTACGAGCGATAGCACGCCTGCTTGGTGTAAATGCCGGCCCAGTCGTTGATCGGCGTAGGCGTGTTGGTCGCGACGACGACTGCGTCGGCCGACACTTCGATCTCGCTGGCTGTTGTGACTTTGCATTTCTCGCCCTTGGCAGGATCGCTGCCTTGCGCGTCAGTCACGCGCGTGTTGCAATAAATCTTCCCGCCTAGCTTTTCGATCGCCTTGCAAAGCCCGGCCAGGTATTTCTGCGGATGAAACCGCGCCTGCCGATGAAACTTGATCGCCGGGCCGGTGTTGAAATCGAGCGGAGCTCGATCCATCATTTCCGCGCCCGTGCCGGCATCCCGGGCGGCGGCGAGTTCTTCCTGCAGGTAGCCGGGCTTATCGGATGGAACTGCGAAGAGGTAGCCGTCGATCCGCGCGAAATCGCAGTCAATTTTTTCATCGGCCGCGATTTTCTCGATCAGCGCAATGCCGGCCGTGTGGCTTTCGTAGCAGATCTTCGCCGCCTCATCGCCGTGCATTTTCTTGATGGCGAGGAATCGGTCATCGACGGCGGCCGTGAGATGCGCACTCGTCCGCCCGGTTTGGCCGTCGCCGATGGGGCTGTCGTCGAGGACCATTACTTTCTTCCCTTCGCGCAGCAGCAAATACGCCGACGTGAGGCCGGCGATCCCGCCGCCGATGACGCAGATTTCGGTCGTCGCATTTGTCTTCAGGGCGGGGAAGTCGATGGGCGCAACGGTCTGCTGCCAGAGAGAAATCGTTACGCCGTCGGTGCTGTGCGGGAGCTGAGTGACTTTGCTGATCTGAAAACTGTAGCGAAGCGTAGGCGGGCGATATATCGGCAGATTTCTGAGAGCGCAGTAGGGGACGAAAAAAACGAGCAACAATAATAGAGACCGCTGCCGTATGGCGGTTAGCGATTCTGTTGTGGAGCAGATTGCAGCTCCGGCAGGATCGATAATTCGCGCCCTACGGCTATTCGGCAAAATCTACACGCCCACGGCCTCACGCGTTGCCGCGAGAGATTTCACGGCCCCGGTCGTAAACGCGTCGCCGCCGACGGCCCAGCTGCCGCTTTTGATTTCTTCCAGCAGCACCACGGTGTACGGGCGGAGCGGTTCACCTTCGATGGACACCATCGCATCGGTGAGCTTCTGGATCATCTCCTGCTTCTGAGCGGGAGTGAACACACCTTCGATCATCTTGACTGTAACTAACGGCATACCAATCTCCATTCGAGTTGCGGTTGGTTGTCGTCACACGAATTGCAACTCAATAACGCGTGTGACCATTTTGTTCCTCTCCCGGTACTCCGGGAAAGGGCAGGGTGAGGGTTCTGTCTCGATACCTGAATCTTTCGCGATGGGCACAGAACCCTCATCCCAACCTTCTCCCGGAATACCGGGAGAAGGAGTGAGAGATCACTCCAACGCGTGCGTGCCGTGCGTCATCGCGGCACCGGCCCGCAGAGCGGCGGCGATGAGCGTGGCTTCGGACAGTTCATGGTCGTTCGCGCCCGCTCGCCGCGCCTGCTTCGAGTGGATCTCGATGCAGTAGGGGCACTGGGTGGTGAGCGCCACGGCCACCGCGATCAGCTCCTTGTATTTCACGGGAATCGCGCCGGCCTTCACGGCGGCCTGGTCGAAGGCGACGAAGGCTTTGAACGTTTCCGGGGCCAACTCGCCGAGGGCTTTGAACTTTGCGAGATTCTTCATGTCGTACATGGCAGACTCCTTTTTCACTGTTTTCTCTGCGTTTCGCCCGCTACGTCGCGGGTGATCGGCATCGACTGGAGGACTTTATCCAGCCTAAACTGTCGGAACAGTGCACTTGTGGTACACCCCAGGGTTCACTGCGGGTAAACTGCGTTTCATGGAGGTGCGAGCCATGCAATCGGCGAAGAAGAAGTCAGTTTCAGAGTTGTTCGGCCTGCCGGAAGCTCCCAAGACCGGCCGCGAGCGACTCGTTGCGGCGGCGATCGAATTGTTCTATCGAAACGGGTTCGGCGCGGTCGGTGTCGATCAGATCATCGCCACCGCGGGCGTGACCAAGACAACCTTCTACAAGCATTTTGAGGGGAAAGACGATCTGATGGTCGCGGCCGTTCAGCGGCGCGATGAGTGGGAGTCGGTCGCTTGGAAAAGGGCCGTGCGAGAGATTGCTGGCGAAGATCCGGCCCGGCAGTTCCTGGGAATGATCGACGTGATGGACCTCTGGTTCAACGACCCGGAATTCTATGGCTGCATTTTCACCAACACGGCCATGGAATTTCCCAACCCGCACGATCCGGTCCACCAAGCGGCCGCCGCGTACAAGCGACGCACGCGCGACGGCTGGCGCGATCTCGCCAAAGCCGGCGGGGCGGATGCGGCCGGCGCGGAAATCTTTGCCGACTGCTTCGCGACGATGGTCGAAGGCGCGCTGGTCATGCGACAAACCCACGGTCGAAACGACGCCGCAAGAATGGTCCGGCCGGCGGTGGAGCAGTTGATTCGTGCGTATCTGCCGGGTCGGGCGCAATCAGCCGATCCAACAGTTTCTCGTCCAGCAACGGGTAAAAAGAAAAGCCGAATGGTCCCGGCCTAGTCGCGGGGCAATCGGATTTGTGTGGTCGCTCGCGATCGGGCTCCGTTCAATCCTTCGACGTCACATCAAGCAGCTTACCGAGCATTTGATCGGCCGCCCGGGTGATCGTCGCGCTGGCGGTGTACATTTCTTTGCTTTGAATGGTGTGGACGACATCGGCGGTCAGGTCTGTAATGGCTGATGATGCGCCGGTCAGCATCGCCAGGTTCGGCTGCCTGTCGATCGTGGCGGCGTCGATTTGCTGGCCGTTCGTGTCCTGAGCACCGTAGTCGCCGGAGAACATATTCGCCACCTTGTACGCAGCGACGTTCAGCAGCGTGTTGGTGGCAGAAAACCCTGAAAGCGACGTATTAAATGAAGTCATGATACTCATGCGACTAACATCGAATTCATCCGTACGGCCGACAAATGGAGGCAATTTGATTCTGGCAGGTCTCGTAATGTTGAGTGGAAGTTGGCGACATTTTGATTGCAATCAATTCGATAAGTTGGGTCAATTGTCGGGGGCTGGGAGGTTTGATGTTTAGTAAGAGCGATGGTTTAGCCGCCCCGCGTGCGGGGAGCGCTTTCTCCGATCGTAACTCGCCCCGCCGCGGGGCGGCTAAACAAATCAGGGAAGGTAACTCGGTGAAGTCGGCTCGCTTTATGTGAGAGGCGATAGATTCGCCTGGAAGCTCAACTGCTCAAGCTGCACCGCAAGGTCCACCGCATTGAGCGCGATGTTGGGAGGCACGGTCAAACTGGTCGGCGCGAAATTCATGATGCCACGAATGCCGGCGGCGATGAGTTGGTCGGCCACCGGTTGGGCGGCGTCGGCGGGGACGGCGAGGATCGCCAGGCGGATCGACTGCTTGGCAATCGTGTCCGCCAGCTCCGCCAGCGGCTGGACGGTGAATTGCGCCATCTTTTTCCCGACCTTCCCAGAATCGGCATCAAAGACGGCGGCAAGGCGGAAGCCCTTGGCGTCGAAACCTTTGTAAGTCATCAACGCCCGACCGAGATTGCCTGCCCCGATGAGCAATACGTTCCAGGTTTTGTCAGTCCCGAGAATCTTGCGAACTTGGCCGATGAGGTCTTCCACGCGGTAGCCGATGCCGGGATGGCCGAACTGCCCGAAGTAGGCCAAGTCCTTGCGGACTTGGGCATCGGTCAGCCCCAGCGACTCGCCGAGTTGCTTGGAAGAGATCGTCCGCCGGTCCTTCCGCTTGAAGGCTTCCAGCTGACGCAGGTACAAGCTGAGCCGACGGACGGCGGGGTTGGGGATGAGTTCCGGGCGGGTCGGCTCCATGGTGGAAGGGATTATTTCGTTCGGGAGGGTAGCGTCAAGGGAGGACGTAGGACTTAGGATTGAGGACTTAGGACTTAGTGAAGTGAAGAAGCGTGGATCTTAGCGCTTACTAAGTCCTAAGTCCTTAGTCCTAAGTCTTACTTCTCTGTCGTATCCTGAGCATTTCTCGGACGTTGCGCACCCAGGCATTCCTTGACACTATTTTGCGGCTTTGCTACGTTTCGGACTCGCTGTGAGCAGTGCGGGAGTGATTTGTAGAGTGTCAGAGATGCGCGATCCGCGGCTTTTGCCGGATCGAGTGAGCACCTTCCGATTGAACATCTTTGCGTGTGCCCTGGCCGGAGTCG
Source organism: Tepidisphaerales bacterium (assembly GCA_038329865.1). Taxonomy (GTDB): domain Bacteria; phylum Planctomycetota; class Phycisphaerae; order Tepidisphaerales; family Tepidisphaeraceae; genus JANMES01. The sequence goes on from JBBQNK010000019.1 coordinate 23,199, forward strand.
TCGTCGAAAAATAACGGGCACTGGAGAGTTTCCTGATGAATCGCCGTTTTTGCGTCTGGACCGTCGTGCTAGGGATGAGCTGTGGCGCTTCGATGGCGTTTGCCCAGGTCACTCCCACCACTAATCCCTCGGCAGTTCCCGGAATTTCGACCGACTCCAAAGGCAGTCCCGCGATTTCTCCTCCTCAAAAACTTGAAATCGATTCTTTCGTCAGGGCGGAAGTCCAGATCTTGCTCACCGGCCCCGCGACGGACCAGCAGAAGGCGCGAGACCGCCTGATCAAGGAAGCCCCCGGCGCCGCCAATGGAATTACCGCTCAATATTTAGATTCTTACGCGAACTCGATCGATCAACAGGTGCTTGCTGCGCTCAAAACGCAACCGGGGTTGCGCGTTCGCCTGAACCTGGCGATCGTATCGGCACGCGTGGCCGAGGCGACGAATTCCAGCCAGCAGGCGGCTTCGGTTGAAGCGCTGCTGAACGACCCGGCCGAGGCGGTCGTGCTGTGGGGCATGAAGACGGCCAAGTTCATCCTGCCGACGATGCTCCAGGTGCAGGTCGGCAAGAACACGCTCCTGCCGCTGATGGTGACGGTCGCCCTGAAATACCCCGGCCCGGTGCTCGACGAAGCGTACCAGGGCTTGACGCTTAATCCTTTGAACGTCGCTCAGCCGAAAAATGCCGCCGCCGCTCGGGCACAGATCACGGCCGTCATCGATACGCTGCAGAATCTTCTCTCGCAGCGCAACGCGCAGTGGGCCGCAGGCGTGCCGAAAGAACCGACGCTCGATACGCAGGCCACCAGCTTCCTGATCATCGTCGCCGTCTGGAATGACCAAACCCCCGCGCAGCAGCGGCAGACGTTGCAGTTGATGCACGATCTTCTCGATAGCGCCCAGAATGCCTACGGAAACGCGGCCGACAAGCGCGATCTGTACGATCTGATTACCAAGGTCGTAAGCGGTTTTTCCGTCGTCGGAAGCACGCTGAATGACGCGACGTTGACCGAAGCCGTGAAGGAAGCAAAGAAAATCACCCCCACGACGCCTGCTCCGCAAGTAGCGGCAGCATGCAAGTCGCTGCTTAGCGCCGTGGAGGCCCTGCCGCAGATGCAGGCACCCGCAACCCCGCCGGCGCCGGTCACCCGCAACTGATTTCGCACCGGCCGTACAGGCCGCATGCTCGCTCCCGGGCAATTCCGCGGTTATAAATTGACGCATGAGCAAACGGCATTCGTACACGACGCTCCTGGCTTCGTTTCTGATTCTCCTTGGCCTTCTGATCGCTCCCACACTCGCCGGCCGCAAGGCGGGGTTCACTTTCATCAACCGCGGCGAAGTTAACACGCTTGACCCAAACCGCATGTCGTGGGTGCAGGACATCCGCATTGGCTACGCGCTGTGGGAAGGCTTGTACGCGCTCGACCCCGACACGCTCGATCCCACGCCCGGCGCGGCCGAGAAAATTGATGTCAGTGCCGGCAAAACCGTCTACACCTTCCATCTCCGCGCCGACGGCAAGTGGAGCAACGGCGAGCCGGTCACCAGCGCCGATTTCGTCTTCGCCTGGCGGCGCATGCTGCAGGAGCCCGGCGATTACACGTACCTCTTCTACTACATCAACGGCGCGCAGGCGTACGAAAAAGCCTACACCGCTGACCCAAAGACGGCCGACTTCAAAACCGTCGGCATTGAAGCGCCGGACGCGAACACGCTCGTCGTGAAGCTCGCCCATCCGGTTACCTTCTTCGCAGACTTGTGCGCCTTCCCCACGTTCTTCCCGCTGAACGAAAAGTCGATGGAGAAGTTCAAACAGACCGACCCCGCCGGCCGCAGCACGTACGCCGGCGAGTTTATCCGTCCGCCGAACCTCATCACCAACGGGCCGTACAAGCTCACCAGTTGGACTCTCAAAGTCGGCCAGCGGATGGACGCCAATCCGTTCTACTGGGACGCGAAGAACGTGAAGTGCAAAGCGATCGAAGCCGTCAGCGTCGAAGACCCGCTGCTGGCATATCAGAAGTACGACCAGGGCGAAGTCGACTGGCTCGCCGAGCCGACCGGTGAGATTGCGTCTGAAATGAAAAAAGCCGGCCGGAAGGACATTCACATCTTCCCGTCGTTCGGCACTTATTTTTACAGCATCAACTGCCAGCCGAAACTGCCTGGCGGTCGAGTGAATCCAATGGCGGACGCACGCGTGCGGCAGGCGCTGGCGATGTCGATTGACAAGCAGCCGATCGTCGACAACGTCACTCGCTTAGGCGAGCCGATCACCAGTCAATACGTGCCGGCCAGTTCGTTCCCCACATACAAAGCCCCGCCGGGCCTGCCGAAGGATTTCGCGAAGGCGAAGGAGTTGCTCGCGGCGGCCGGTTATCCGGAAGGGAAAGGCTTTCCCAAGCTCACGCTGCTCTATAACACGGAGGGCGATCACAAGCCGATTGCCGAGTACGTTCGCAAGCAGTGGGCCGACAATTTGGGCATCAACGTTGAGCTGGAAGGCGTCGAGATCAAGCAGTTCAGCCAGCGGCTGCACAATAAGGATTACGACATCGCCCGCGCCAGTTGGTATGGAGATTACCCCGACATCTCGACCTTCACCGACAAATTCAAATCCGACAGCCTGAACAACGACGCCGGCTGGGTAAATCCGCAATTCGACGAATTGCTGAAGAAGGCCGAGTTTGAGGGAGACGTGCAGAAGCGGCTCGACATTCTCGCCAAGGCCGAGGACATTCTGCTGCAGGAAGCGCCGCTGATCCCGCTCTATCACTACGTGAACAAGTACGCGTTTAGAGACAACGTGCAGGGCATTCCGCTGAACGCGCGGAATATGGTGGTGTTTAAAAAAGTGACAGCGGGACGATAGATTTGGAAATGCAGAATGCAGAATGCAAATTGCAGAATTTCAGACTGAAGTATTTACATTCTGCACTCTGCATTCTGCGTTCTGCATTTTTTCACGAGCCACGATGATCCGATTCCTTTTCTTCCGACTCCTCCAGTTCCCGCTGATCCTGGCGATCATCTATCTCGCGACGTTTCTGCTGGCCTGGGTCGCGCCCGGCAGCCCCTTCGAGCGCGAGAAAAAACTCCCGCCGGCGACCGAAGCGTATCTCAAGCAGAAATTCCACGCCGAGAGCGCCACTTCATTTCTCACCTACTACCCGATGCAGGTTCTCACCACCGGCGACTTCGGGCCGAGCCTGAATTACTCGCAGTTCACGGTGAATGACATCCTGCGTAAATCGCTGCCGGTGTCGGTGACGCTCGGACTGGTCGCGGTGGCGATCGCGCTGGTGGGCGGGGTGCTGATCGGCACGCTGGCGGCGGTGAAGCGCGACGGGCCGCTGGATTGGGTGAGTTTGGGCGTGGCGCTGATGGGCGTGAGTGTGCCGAGCTTCGTGGCGGCGGCAATATTGCTCACGTGCTTCGCGTTCAACTTCAAAATCTTCCCGCTGGGCGGCTGGCCGACTGGGATGGAGACGGCACTCGTCGCCGCCGACACGCCGGGCCGCGCGGCCGCGTATGCTTCGGCCAATCCGCAGTTGAAGGACGCGCTCGATCATCCGGAAAAGTATTTCGAGTTCTCGCCGACGCGCGACAGCACCGGCCAGGTGAGCGGCATTGATCTTTCCGAGCGCAAAGGCGTGAACATCGATGCTTTGTCGACCGCCACGGGTTTCGATTGGAATCAGTTCTTCGATCACACCACCGATTATTTCCGCCTCCGCACCGCGTGGCTTTATTCCCTCTGGAAATTCGCGCAATACCTCTTTTTGCCGGCCCTGGCGCTCTCGCTGCTGCCGATGGCGTACATCACGCGGCTCACGCGCGTTTCCATGATCGACGTGCTGGCCAGCGACTACGTCCGCACCGCCCGCGCCAAAGGCCTGTCGCGCAAGCGCGTCGTTTTCCGACACTGTCTGCGAAATGCGTTCCTCCCCGTCCTCAGCTTCCTCGGCCCCGCGGCGGCGACCACGCTCACCGGCTCGTTCGTCGTGGAAAAAGTCTTCAACATCCCCGGCATGGGCGATTACTTCGTTCGCAGTGTTCTCAACCGAGATCAGACACTCATCCTCGGAACGGTGATGATTTATTCCGTCTTTTTGCTCTCGCTGAACCTGCTGGTGGACGTGCTATACAGCGTGGTCGATCCGCGGATCCAGCGGACGCAGGGGAAAGCATGAGCGAGACGTTGCCGCCGTTCCAAGAACTGTCCCTCTGTCCCTCGCCCGGCACGCCGGGAGAGGGTAGGGTGAGGGTTCTGCCGCGATGCGAAAGTCGTCCGGTATCTCGACAGAACCCTCATCCCCCCCTTCTCCCGGCGTACCGGGAGAAGGAGTAAGACTTCATGAGTGAAGCCGTCTTCACAACCTCCATTGCCGAAGCCACGCCCGATGTGATCGAGCATCCGATCCGCGCCGCGCTGCTCAAGCCGCGCGTCATGATCGGCGGCGGGATGCTGCTGCTTATCTTCGGCCTGTGCGTGTTCACGCTGCCGTGGACACTGCATAGCGGCAGCGCGATTTTCTACGACGCGCAGAACGACAAGGAATCGCTCGCGCCGCCGGATCTGGCTTCGCCGATCCGCTGGTTTGGCACCGACCAGCTCGGCCGGCCGCTCATCGGGCGGTGCCTTGTCGGCGGGGCGATCAGCCTCGCCATCGGCGCGGCGGCGGCGGCGATATCGATCGTGCTTGGCGTTTCCGTCGGTCTGCTGGCGGGTTATCGCGGCGGGTGGGTGGACTCGCTGCTCATGCGGGCGGTCGATATTTTTTATGGCCTGCCGTACGTGCTGCTGATCATCCTCTTCAAAATCGCGCTGGAGAAGCCGCTGCAACATCTCCTGCACGACAACAACATCATCGCCAACCTGATCGTACTGTTTCTCGCGATCGGCCTGGTTAGCTGGCTGACGATGGCGCGCGTCGTCCGCGGCCAGGTGCTGAGCCTGCGCAGCCAGCCGTTCATCGAAGCCGCCCGCGCGCTGGGATTGCCCGAGCGGCGAATCTTCTTCAAACACCTGCTGCCGAACCTCGTCGGGCCGATCACCGTGTACGCGACGCTCACGATCCCGCAGGCGATTTTGCAGGAAAGCTTCCTCAGCTTCCTGGGCATCGGCGTGAACGCGCCCATGGCCACTTGGGGCAGCCTGGCTGCCGACGGGCTGGCACCGGCGCTTAACCCGATCGTCTCGCGATGGTGGCTGCTGCTGTTCCCTTGTGTACTATTGGCCGTCACGCTGCTGAGTCTGAATTTTCTCGGCGACGGCCTGCGCGACCTCTTCGATCCGAAGCGCGATGCCGCTAAGATATGAATCGTCCCGTTTCCGACCATTCGGAATGACGGCCCTATAAAGGACTGACATGGAAAATCGCTTCGGCCTGAAAGACGCGCTGCTCACGTTTTTTCTCCTGGTGGTCATCATCCTGATCGTGCTGGCGATGGTTCAATTCGATCGGCAGTGGGAGCAGATCCAGAAAGTTCGAGGCCAACTCGACGAGCAATCTAAAGAGCTCCGTACAATCAACGCGTCGCTCGCCAACGGCATCGCTGTTAATCCGGGCGCCGTTGCCACCACGCAGGCAACGCCGACCACCGGAGCCGGCGCGGACCCGTTCGCGACACTTCGCGCCGTCACCACCACGCCGGACTTTGCCCGCGGGGACTGGCTGATCGACATGTTTCCCGGCCAAGTCGCCAAGCTCACGCCGATGCTTTCGACCGACGTATACGCTTCCAACGTTCAGGAGCAGATTCTCGATTCGCTGGCGCAGCGCGACCCTGACACGCTGGCATGGACGGGATTGATCGCGAAGAATTGGAAGATCATCGACAACAGCGCCGCCTACGACGCGTACGTGGCAAAGCAAAAAGAGGCCGGCAAGACGGCTGAGGAAATCGCCAAGGACCCCGCCTTGCCCGAGGCGGTGCGGATCCACTTCACGCTGCGCGACAACGTACGTTTCAGCGACGGCGAGCCGCTGACGGCCGACGACGTGGTATTCAGTTACGACTTCACGATGAACCCGGCAATCGCCGCGCCGCGAGACCGGGCGTACCTCGAGCGGATTAAGCGAGTGGAAAAGAAGGGCCCGTACGACGTTGAATTTGTCTACGCTGAGCCTTATTTTGAGGCGTTCAATCTGGCCGCGGGAATGGCGATCCTGCCGAAGCATTTTTACGAAAAGTTTAAGCCGGAAGATTTCAATCAGTCAGTCGGATTGCTGCTGGGTTCGGGCCCTTATCGGCTTGAAGATCCGGAAAGTTGGAAACCGGGCACGCCGATTCAGCTGGTTCGCAACGAACGATACTGGGGCCTCGCTCCTGCATTTGAGCGGCTGGTGTACCAGGAAATTTCCAGCGACAAGGCTCGCCTTGCAACATTCCGAAACGGCAAGGCCGATCTCTTCAGCGCCTCGCCGGAGCAGTACCGTGAGCTGATCAAGGACGACGCGCTGATGTCGCACGTGCAGAACTTTGAATACCAGAACCTGATCGGCGGCTATCGGTACGTGGCGTGGAACGAGAAAAATCCCCTCTTCGCAGACAAACGCGTTCGCCAGGCGCTGACGATGCTGCTCGATCGAGAGCGGATGATCCAGCAAATCGCCTACGGCTACGGGGTGCTGGCGACGGGGCCGTTCAATCCGCAGAGCAAGCAATCGAACCCGGACGTCAAAGGCTGGCCGTTTGATGTGGAGAAGGCCAAAGCACTGTTGGCCGACGCGGGATTCAAACTCGGCGCGGATAACGTGCTCCGCATGCCCGACGGAAAGCCGTTTGAATTCAAGCTTACCTACCCGGCCGGTGGATCGAATTACGATCAGATGGCGCTTTTCATGAAAGACGCGTATTCCCGCGCGGGGATTGTGTTGAAGCCCGATCCGCTGGAGTGGGGGGCCTTCACGCAGCGGCTTGAAGAGAAGAATTTCGAGGCGATCAGCCTCGGCTGGAGCGCCGGCGTGGAAGGCGACATCTACCAGATGTTCCACTCCAGCCAGATGGGCCCGGGCGGGGATGATTTCATGTCCTATAAGAGCGAGAAACTCGACGGCCTGATCGACGCCGCCCGCCGCACCATGGATGAACCGGCCCGCATGAAACTCTGGCAGCAGGCGCACGCGGTGCTGCATGAAGATCAGCCGTACACGTTCCTGTGGTATGGAAAGAGCCTGATCTTCGTCGATAAGCGCGTCGAAAATATCCACCGCGTGACGCTGGGCCTGAATCCGCGGACAGAGTGGTATGTGCCGACCAAGGCGCAGAAGTGGACGAAGTAGCTCCGTCCGTCGTCCGCGGGTGATTTATGCTGAATTACATCATCAGACGCCTGCTCCTCATGATCCCCACGATCATCGGCATTACGCTGCTGGTGTTTTTGGTGATGGCGATGTCGCCGGGCGGATTGACTGCCGGCATCCGCGGGCAAGAGGGCAACATGCGGCCCGATCAGCGGAAAAAAATCGAGGAGTATTACAAGAAACGGTACGGTCTCGATCAGCCGCTCTATAGGCAATACCTGCGATGGCTCAACCACGTGCTTCCGTTCGGCGCGAAAGAAGCCGGCGAGGGTTTTCCGAGGAAGTGGCCGGTCGGACTTAAATCGCCGGACCTCGGCGAAAGCCTGATGCGCCACCGCCCGGTGATTGATGTCGTCGCTGAAGCGCTCCCGGTCACGATTTTGCTCAACCTCATCACCGTGCCGGTGATCTACGCGATTTCCATCACGGCAGGCATTTACGCGGCGCGGCGGCGCGGAAATTCATTCGACGTGGCGTGGGGCACCACCTCGCTGGCGCTCTGGTCGATCCCCACCATGTGGGCGGGTGTGATGTTCCTCGGCCTGTTTGCCAATCGCGATGTGATCAACATCTTCCCCGCCTCCGGCCTGCACGACACGCTGGCCGAGCAGATGCGGTTCCTCCCCAGTTGGCCCGGCGGGGTTTTTGCGCGCGGCTGGCTGCTCGATTTCGCCTGGCATCTCACGCTGCCGATCATCTGCCTCACCTACGGCGGGTTCGCGTTCATGTCGAAGCTGATGCGCGCCAGCGTGCTGGAAAATCTCTCTGCCGATTTCGCCCGCACCGCCCGAGCCAAAGGGCTGACCGACCGCGCGGTGCTCTTTCGTCACGTCCTTTCCAACAGCGTGCTGCCGCTGATCACCGTCGCGGCGGGGATTCTGCCCGGGCTGCTCGGCGGGTCGCTGATCGTCGAATCCATCTTCAGCATCAACGGCATGGGCCGGCTCATGATCGATGCGATCTTTCAGAAAGACCGCGAGCTGGTCATGTCTGAAGCATTCGTCATCGGCATCGTGAGCCTGGTGAGCCTGCTGGTGGCCGATCTCTGTTACGCGGCGGCGGACCCGCGGGTGACGTATGAGTAACTTCGCCGCCACGCCTGCGGACGCCGGCACCGACGTGCAATTTCCGACTTCCAATGTCGATGTACCGCTCCCCTGGCTGGCGCAGGTGTGGAAGCAAAGCATCTCGCAGCGCGCCGCTCGATTCGGCCTGGCCTGGATTTCCGTCGTCGCGTTCTGCGCCATTTTCGCGCCGCTGCTGGCCAACAGTTTTCCGATCGCGATCAAAATGAACGGCCGCTGGTCGAGCCCGTTCCTGCACCAGCTCACCGCGACCGATGTCACGCTGCCGATTCTTACCCTGCTTTGCGGCATTCTTTGCTTCGTGAGGCGAATAGGCTTCCTGAGCAAGATTTACACCATGCTCATTGCGACCGTCATCGTGGGTTCTCTGGCGTTCATCTTCATTCGCCCGCCAAACACGCCGCGTGAAACGTACCGTTTGCTCGAGCGTGCCGGCCGACTTCAATCAGTCGTCCGCACGCCGATTCCCTATACATTCGACGACCGCCTGTACGACCAATTCTCAGCCGACCATCCGCACCCGTGGGCCCCGAGCCATGACCACTGGATGGGCACCGAAAAATTCGGCGCCGACATCACAAGCCAGATGATCTACGCCTGCCGAATCGCCATGGCGATCGGGTTCATCTCCACCGGCATTTCGGTATTGATCGGAATCGTGTTCGGCGGGTTGATGGGCTATTTTGTCGGGATTGTCGATCTGCTGGGCATGCGGGTGATCGAAATCGTCGGCGCGATTCCGACGATTTACCTGCTGTTGATCTTCGTCGCAGCGTTTCCCGATTACCGCAGCATTTACCTGATCATGGCGATCATCGGCCTGACGAGTTGGACCGGCGACGCGCGGTTCGTCCGTGCGGAATTTCTAAAACTCCGCAACCAGGAATTCGTACACGCCGCCATTGCGGCCGGGTTGCCGTTGCGGTCGGTTTTGTTCAAGCATCTGCTGCCCAATGCCCTGGCGCCGCTGCTGGTGAGCGCGAGCTTCGGCATCGCCGGCGCGATTCTCTCGGAAAGCACGCTTAGCTTTCTTGGTCTAGGAATTCCCGTCGGCGACGCGAGCTGGGGAGCGCTGCTTAACGAAGCCGTCAGCGCCGGCGGCGGTTTTATCTGGTGGCTGGCGACTTATCCGGGGTTGGCCATCTTCCTGACGGTGCTGTCGTATAACTTTATCGGCGAAGCGGTGCGCGACGCGCTGGATCCGAAACTGCGAGAAAGAAGCTAATCACCCATCATGCCTGATCCGCTCCTGCAAATCTCCGACCTGAACGTGGCGTTCGAAACCGCGCGCGGACTGATTCGGCCCGTGCGCGACGTCTCGCTCTCCATCTACCCCGGCCAAACCGTCGCAGTCGTCGGCGAGAGCGGCTGCGGCAAATCCGTGACCGCGATGTCGATCCTCCGCCTGCTCCCTTCGCCGCCTTCCAAGGTGCTGAGCGGCAGCATCATGTTCGCCGGGCGCGATCTGGTAACCGTGCCGGAAAATCAGATGCAGAAGATTCGCGGCAAAGAAATCGCGATGATTTTCCAGGAGCCGATGACGTCGCTCAACCCGGTCTACAGCATCGGCGACCAGATCGCCGAGGCCGTCGTGCTGCACCAGCACGTCGGCTCGCGCGAAGGGCTGCGCATTGCTGAACAATCGTTGCGAGATGTCGGTATCGCCGACGCGCACCGCCGACTCCGCGAATACCCGCACGAAATGTCCGGCGGCATGCGGCAGCGCATCATGATCGCGATGGCGCTCTCCTGTAAGCCCAAGCTGCTGATTGCCGACGAGCCGACGACCGCACTCGACGTGACCATCCAGGCGCAAATCCTCGAACTGCTCCGCAAGGTGCAACAGCAGACGGGCATGTCGATCATGCTCATCACGCACGATTTAGGCGTGGTGGCCGAGAACGCCGATGTCGTCGCCGTCATGTATGCGTCGCGAATCGTCGAGACGGCGACCGTGGAAGAGCTCTTCGATCGCCCGCAGCATCCGTACACGCAGGGCCTGTTCCGCTCGATCCCTAAGTTCGGCGTCACGTCCAAGCGGCTCGAGACGATCCCCGGCACGGTGCCCAATCCGACAAAATTCCCGCCCGGCTGCAAGTTTCACACCCGGTGCGATCGTCTGAACGGCGATCCGCTCTGTTCAACGGTGGAGCCGCTGCTGCGCGAGGTATCGCCCGGGCATTGGGCGTCGTGCCATCACGCGGAGCATTTCGCCGAATCGCCGGTGACGGTGCCTCAGTTGCAGCACAAGCGTGAAGACTATATCCCGCTCGCAACGGAGGTGCAGGCGTGAGTGACGTTGCAAACATGCCTTCGACCACTGCTTCATCGACCGCGGCCACGCATAACGCGGATTCTCCGCTGCTGCAGGTGCGCGACTTGAAAACGTACTTCCCCATCCGCCGCGGGTTGCTCTCACGAACGGTCGCGCACGTGAAAGCGGTGGACGGCGTGTCGTTCGATCTGTCCGCGAGCAAAACGCTCGGCTTGGTCGGCGAATCCGGTTGCGGCAAAACCACGGTAGGGCGGACGATCCTCCGCCTCATCCCCGCCACCAGCGGCGAGGTGATTTATCGCGGCAAAGATTTCTTCAGCTATCGCGGCGAAGGGCTGCGCAAGCTCCGCCGACACATGCAGATCATCTTCCAGGACCCCGTCAGCAGCCTGAACCCGCGCATGACCATCGGCAACATCATCGGCGAGCCGATCGAAGTGCACGGCATCGCGACGGGGAGCGAGAAGAACGACCGCGTCGCATCACTCCTGCAGCGCGTAGGCCTCGATCCCGCGTACGCCGCGCGATACCCGCACGAATTCTCCGGCGGTCAGCGGCAGCGCATCGGCATCGCCCGGGCGATTTCGCTCAGCCCGGAATTCATCGTCTGCGACGAACCGGTGAGCGCGCTCGACGTGTCGATTCAATCACAGATTCTCAATCTGCTGAACGACCTTCAGGACGAGTTGAAGATCGCGTACCTCTTCATCGCGCACAACCTGGCGGTGGTGGAACATTTCAGCGACGACGTGGCGGTGATGTACCTGGGCCGAATCGTCGAAAAAGCCAGCGGCCCGGAGATCTACAAGAATCCGAAACATCCGTACACCGAATCGCTGCTGAGCGCCGTCCCCGAACCCAACCCGCGCCCGAAGAAGCGGCGGATCGTGCTCGGCGGCGAAGTGCCATCACCCGCCAACCCGCCGACCGGCTGCGCGTTCCACCCACGCTGCCCGCTCGCGCGATTAGCCGCCAAGCAGGCGGCCGCGAGCGAGACCGTCGAAATCACCTCCGGCGGCGAAACGTTCCGCGTCCTCCGCAAATGCGTCGAAGAATCCCCCCCGCTCGAACTCAAGCAAGGCGAGCCCGGCCATCTGGCGGCGTGCTGGGTTACGAAGTAATTCGGCCGAACTACTTCGTCGTCGTACGCGGGGCTCGCGTGTGAACTCTCTAGCCAATGAAGGAATTTGGCTGGAAACTTCTGGCGATCCTCTGTCTCGTGACGAGTGTCACTTTGCTGGCATGGCGGTGGGCTCGTGGCCTACCTATCAGATGGGATCAGGATAAAAGCTTCGGCTGGGATCACTTCGAAACTCACACCTGGCTTGGGTTCACCGCCTCCGAGATTCAAGGCTATGGCGGGCCGTTCGTTAGATTTCAAATATCGGATCCTGCTCTACTGGTGGTCTGTGCCATTCTGCTGTTACCGACGGCGTGGTGGCTGATACTGCGAGAGCGTGCCCAGTCGAGGGGATGATCGCCGTTTGTGTCCTTCCCCACGCGCTCTGGTTTTCTGATTATTCTAAGATTTATCTTGACTTGCGTACGGCCGATGTTAGGATCGTAACTGATGGCGTTCTTATCTGTCGTTGCGCTCTTTTAAAAGTGAATAAGGATTTGGAATGATGCGGGAAATGTGCCTTGACCCCTAGAGCGTTGAACTTTACCTGTATCGATTCCTGCGCTTTTCGTCATCCTGAGGTGCTCCGAAGGAACTGGCTGACCTCCCATGGAGGCCAGATCCTTCGGAGTACCTCAGGATGACGATACACCTGAAGTCGAAACGCTCCAGTCGTATTTTTCCCGTCCCTTTCCGTCCCTTTCCGTACCTTTCCGTACCTTTCCGTACCTTTCCTTCCCTTTTTGTACCTGAAATTTTGCACACGAATCCAGCTAGATCATTGTGAAACAAGGACTTGTGGCGTGCAAAAGAAATCGGAACGTGAAAAACGAAGATTTGAGTCGCGAATTCGTACGGCGAGGGAATATTGATCATTCCACTTCGATGAACTGCACCAGGCAATCAACCAGCGCCTGCGTGTTCGCGTACGGCTCGCTCAGGCTGAGAGGCAGGAAGACGCCTTGGTTGTGGTCGGACGCAATGATCAAATGTCGCTCGCCGTTCTCGGCGTAGCCCATGTCTTGCGGCTGGTGGCCGGTGACGATCAGGTTCGTCTTCACGTTCTCCGCGAAAATATCGACCGACGCCGGCGACATGTGCCGGCCCCAGATGAGCTGGTAGACCGGGCCTACGCGTCGCTTGTAATCCAGGCCGGTGAGCGGGCGGTTGAAAACGGTGTAGTCGAACTTGGGGATCTGATCGTCGGTCGGCATCGAGTGGCAGAAGAAAAGCCCGTTCTGCGTGCGGATCGCCAGCGGCAGGGACAGTAAAAATTCAGTGATGGCGACGTTCACCGTGCTGGCGCTGGCGCCGAAGTCGCGCCGCACGCCGGCGTTGAACGCCTCACACACGCCCAGGCCGGCCTTCATGATGCCTTCGCCGTGGATTTGCGCGAGATCGTGATTGGCCAGCAGGAAGTGTACCTGGCTGGGGAAGTCGCACTTGAGTTCAGCGGCCCGGAAGAGCAGTTCCCAGCTGCCGTCGGCGCCGTTGGCGTCGAACCGGTCGCCGTGGATCAGCTCGTGCAGGATGAGATGGCGTTCCGGATGGTTCGGCAGGTCGGCGGCGCGGAGCAGTCGGTCGAAGTTCCGCCGGTGGTCGTGGAGGTCGCCTGTCATCCAGACTTCGCCCTCCGCGGGCAGGGTGACGACCTGCTGATCGCGAAGAGGGCTCAGCTGATTTTCCTCGGTGGCGGCTCCAAACGCCTCCACGACCTGTTCGGCGGACTGCGGCATGGCCCATTCGTATGATGAGCGGGCCGTTTCGTCAAATCGACCGCGGTCTGGCACGGGCTCGGTTTGTCTTTCACGCCGGTCGATGTGCGACCGGCGTGTCGATCAATCTGAACCAGTCCCTGCGAAATTAAAACTTGTGCAGACCCGACGTGAGGAACGGGATCACGTAAATCCCGGCCGTCAGGCCGATCATCATGAACTCTTTCCACTTGGTGATCAGGAAGAGCCCGAGCGCCAAAACGGCGAGCCCGGCCGCGTACATCGCGTAGGGTGAAACGTCGCGCGTCGCATACTGCAACTGATCCAAATACGGCACGCAATAGGCGTGCAGCGTCTGCCAATATTCGAGCATGAGCCCACCTCAATCAAAAGAGAAATGTTCCAAACGTACCGGGTTTAACCTAGCACGAGTTTGAAAGGAGGCTTGAGAAGTCGAAGGATTTTGATCGGTCGGCAGCCCCTTCTTGCGACGCTTTATGCGGTTTATCCCGGGCGTGAGGCGGCCCGCGAAAGGGCGGGCGGCGATTTTGCCCGAATCGCGTTTGCACCCGACTCGGAAAAGATCGTATGGCTAGCGGCTTTGCTCTTCGATCCTAGTTCACTTTGCCTGACACGCCGGTCGCTGTGCGACCGGATTCCGTAGTTCGGTCGCACAGGGACCGGCTGACAGGCAAAGTGTGCCAGTATCTGCTCTTCCCTCGACTTGGAGTCCCGCGAAGGCGCAAGCGATCGGCGGCGCGGTAGGGCGCCGACACTCGCTTGCGCCTTCGCGGAGGATTTAACGATCAACCCGCCCCGCGCGGTACACGCGGACGAGTTTTCCGGTATTATCGCGACCCCTATGGCACTAGAAGTCGGAATCGTCGGATTGCCTAACGTCGGCAAGAGCACGTTGTTCAACGCCCTTACCGCGGCCGGCGCGCTGGCGGCGAATTACCCGTTCGCCACCATCGAGCCGAATGTCGGCATCGTGGCGGTGCCCGATGAGCGGCTGAACGTGATCAATCAGTTCCAGAAGACGGAAAAGATCATCCCGGCCGCCATCCGCATCGTCGATATCGCCGGCATCGTCCGCGGGGCCAGCACCGGCGAAGGGCTGGGGAACAAGTTCCTCACGCACATTCGCGAGGTTGATGCAATCCTGCACGTCGTCCGCTGCTTCGGCGGGACGGATATTCTGCACGTCGAAGGGTCGGTCGATCCGATCCGCGATATCGACACGATCGATACAGAGCTCGCGCTGGCGGACCTGGAGACGGTCACGTCATCCCTCGACAAGGCCGAGCGGCTGGCGCGCACCGGCGACAAGGAAGCGATCCTGAAGGCCGACCTGCTCAAGAAGGCCAAGGCGCATCTGAACGAAGGCAATCCGCTGCGGCAGATCGAGATGTCGCCGGAGGAACGCAAGTTGATCAAGTCGCTGGGATTGATCACGGCGAAGAAAGCGCTGTACGTGGCCAACGTCGACGAAAACGACGTGCTCGGCGAAAGCCCGTACGTGCAGAAGGTTCGCGATCGCGCCAAGGACGAGGGAGGCGTGGTCGTGCCGGTCTGCGGCAAGCTGGAGAGCGAGCTCTCCGAACTGCCCGAGGCCGACCGAAAGGAGATGCTCGAGAGCATGGGCCTGAAAGAGCCTGCGCTCGCCACGCTCACCCGCGAGGCGTACAAGCTGCTAGGCCTGCAGAGCTATTTCACCGCCGGGCCGAAGGAAATTCGCGCCTGGACGATCCCCGTAGGCGCCACCGGCCCACAGGCGGCGGGCGTGATCCATACCGACTTCGAAAAAGGTTTCATCCGCGCCGACGTGTATTCGCTCGACGACCTCAAGGCGAACAAAACCGAAGCCGCCATCCGCGCCGCCGGCAAGTTGCGATCGGAAGGCAAAGCCTACGTGATGAAGGACGGCGACATCGTCCACTTCCACTTCAACGCGTGAGATGTGTTTTTCTTCACGTAGCACGGGCTACCAGCCCGTGTCCGATGGCGAGACCACTCCGTCGGGTCGTCAATTTGCAAAACCAAGCTCCGAGATGGATCCGACGAATTGGTTTCGCAGATTGGTTTTTGCCAACTGTTAACCCGCCTTGGAATTGGCAACCCGCTGGACACGGGCTGGCAGCCCGTGCTACGGAAGACAGAAATTATCAACTCGACATGTAGACGAATGCCCGCCACGCGAAGTACGCGATCGCCAGGATCAGGAGCAAAACGAAGATCCGGAGCGTCCACCGAATCGTCTGGCGCGGAACGACGAAGTTCCTCACTCGCGTCGAAATGTAAAGTTGAACCGCCTGCAAATCCGGTGACAGATTCTGGTACGCGGTTTTGAATTCTTCGAGCCGCTCATTGAAAGATTCACTCGCGACCAGCCGCAGCGACTGATTCGCCGCCGCCAGGTGATTTGCGGCGGCGGTGGTGGAGCAGTCCATCGCGATGGCGAGCTTGCGCTCGTCGAGGTTCTCGCCGTGGCGGAGAATGAACGCCTCGACCTGCTGCGGCGGGAGTTTCCGCATCGCCCGCAGGAACGCGTTGTACGGCAGCTCTTTTCCCGCGGCGAACTGCAGCAGTGGATCGACCGCACTCGGCTTGCCCGGCCGCTGGCGGAGGTTGAGGATCAGATGGTGCAGGAACCACCGCCATGGCGCGAGCCCGTCCTGCCACTTGGGGGCGGCCGACAGGGATTGGTCGATTAGCTCCTTCACCAGTTGCAGCCCGCGCTCGGTGCTGCCGCTGATGGCGATCGCGATCCGGCTGACCGACGGGTAGAGTGCGCAGAGCACCGCTGACAGCGCCTCACTTTGGCCGCTGCTTGCGTTGTGAACGAGATCTTCATCCAGCTCGATCGCCATACCAATAAACGTGCCCGGATCGAAGTCGACCCGGGCACGGCTAAAAACTCATTGGACTTACAACCTTACGTCGCATCGCTCGACGCCTGTGCCAGCGGGGCGCCCTTGTCGTCGGCCGACTTAGTCGACAGCGACTCGAAGTACAGGTGCTTGGTCTCCGGCGTTTCGCCGGTGACGGTGATCTTGATCAGATCCTTGCCTTTGAAGTTGCCGCGCAGGATTTCTTCGCTAAGCGGGTCTTCCACGTTCTGCTCGATCGCTCGACGCAGCGGGCGGGCGCCGAAATCGGCGCTGGTGCCTTTGTCGATCAGGAAGTCTTTGGCTTCCTGCGTGATCTCGATCCGCAGGCCGTGATCGACCAATCGCTTGGTGACCTTCTTCAGCTCGAACTCCACGATCGTTTCGAGCTGCGTGCGGCCCAGCGGGCGGAAGACGATGACGTCGTCCAACCGGCCGATGAACTCGGGACGGAAGTAGCGCTCGAGCTCCTTCATCACCGTGGTCTTGATCTGCTGGTAATCGCGTTCTTCCGAGCTGGCCTTGGAGATCTGCCGCAGACCAAACTGCGGGCCGCCGCCCTTGATCAGCTCTGAACCGATGTTCGAAGTCATGATCATGACGACGTTGCGGAAGTCGACGTGCCGGCCGAAGCTGTCGGTAAGCCGGCCTTCTTCCATGATCTGCAGGAGCATGTTGAACACGTCCGGGTGCGCCTTCTCGACCTCGTCGAGCAGCACGACGGAGTACGGCCGGCGGCGGATGCGTTCCGTGAGCTGGCCGCCTTCTTCGTAGCCGACGTAGCCGGGGGGCGCGCCGATGAGACGCGAGACGTTGTGCTTCTCCATGTACTCGCTCATGTCGATCTGCACGAGCGCGTCCTCGTCGCCGAACATGAACTCGGCCAATGCCTTGGAGAGCAATGTCTTGCCGACACCCGACGGCCCGAGGAACAAAAACGACCCCATCGGGCGGTTCGGGTCTTTCAGGCCGCTGCGTGCTCGGCGGATCGTTTTGCTGATCGCCTTGATCGCTTCGTCCTGCGACACGACTCGCTTGTGCAGTTCGTTTTCCAGTTCCAGCAGCCGCTGGGCTTCTTCTTTCTCAAGACGCGTGAGCGGCACGCCGGTCATCTTGCTGATGACTTCGGCGATGACTTCTTCGTCCACCACGCCGTCAATTTCCTTGGACTTTTCTCGCCACTGCCGCTGCATCTCTTCCTTCTTCGAGCGCAGCTGCTCGGCCGAATCGCGGAGCTTGGCGGCTTCTTCGTACTCGGCGTTCTTGACCGCCTCGTCCTTCTGAATGCTCAGCCGCTCGATCTGCTCTTCCAACTCCGCCAGGTTCGGCGGCTTGGTCATGCTGCGGAGGCGGATGCGTGCGCCGGCTTCATCGAGCACGTCGATGGCTTTGTCCGGAAGGCATCGCCCGGTGATGTACCGGTCGGACATTTCCACCGCCGCAACGATTGCGGCGTCGAGAATCTGCACGCGGTGATGCGCTTCGTACCGATCGCGCAGTCCTTTGAGGATTTCGATCGCGTCTTTCTTGTTCGGCGGTTCCACCGTGATCGGCTGGAATCGGCGAGCCAGTGCCGCGTCTTTCTCGATGTACTTGCGGTATTCGTCAAACGTCGTCGCGCCGATGCACTGAATCTCGCCGCGGCTCAGGGCCGGCTTGAGTACGTTGCTGGCGTCGATCGCGCCTTCAGCGCCGCCGGCACCAACCAGCGTGTGCAATTCGTCGATGAACAGGATGACGTTCTTCGCGCGCCGCACTTCGTTCATCACGGCTTTGATGCGTTCTTCAAACTGACCGCGATACTTCGTGCCGGCGACCATCATCGCCAGGTCGAGCACCACGATCCGGCGGTCGTGCAGGATTTCCGGCACGCTCGACGAGATGACCATTTGTGCAAGGCCTTCAACGATCGCGGTTTTACCCACGCCCGCTTCGCCGAGCAGTACCGGGTTGTTCTTCTGCCGACGGCAGAGGATTTGGATGACGCGTTCGATTTCATTCGTGCGCCCGATGACCGGATCGAGCTGACCTTCTTTGGCCAGTTCGGTTAAGTCGCGGCCGAACGAATCGAGCGCTGGGGTTTTGGATTTGCCTTTGGCACCGCCGCCTGTCTTTTCCTGTTGCTGGGGTTCTTCGCTTTCCACACCGGCTCCTAGAAGATTTAAAACTTCTTCCCGAACCTCTTCGAGTTTCAAACCGAGATTCATCAGCACCTGTGCCGCCACTCCGTCGTGCTCGCGGAGCAGGCCGAGTAGCAAATGCTCGGTTCCTACGTAATTGTGATTAAGATTGCGCGCCTCTTCGATCGCGTACTCGATCACTTTTTTCGCCCGCGGGGTTTGCGGGAGTTTGCCCATGGTGACCATATCCGGGCCGCTTTTCACGAGCTTCTCAACTTCGAGGCGAACTTTACGCAGGTCGACGTCGAGGTTCTTCAGCACGTTCGCGCCAACGCCCGAGCCTTCTTTAACAAGGCCGAGCAGAATGTGCTCCGTGCCGATGTACTCGTGGTTAAAGCGCTGCGCTTCCTGATTGGCAAGCGCCATGACTTTCCTGGCCCGATCCGTGAACCGTTCAAACATGTCCATCTCCTGTTGGTCGGCGTATCAATGGCCGACCCCTCATGGCAAGGGTCTCTTATTCGCCATCGACTGAAATGAGCCGATCGAGCGAACGAAACCTCTGGCGCTGTGATTGTAGACCGCCTCTAATCGTAATCAAGGAACGGGGAACACCCGATGGCAATAAAAGTTGCGCGGATTGGGCGAATTATTCGAGCTGCTTGGCGGTGTTGTCGTTCTGCAGAAACTGGTCGGTCGGGATCATCGTGATGCAATCCCACGGGCAGACCTGGTGGCAAAGCGTGCAGCCGATGCAGCGGGGCAGGTCGATGGTGCAAACCTGGAAGACGTTCTCGTGGCGCGGGCCGGGGATGGTGCTGATGCAGTCCACCGGGCAGACGCAGAGGCATGCCTCGCAGCCGGTGCACATGTCTTCATCGAGCAGCGCGAGAACCTTGGGTAGTTTCTTCTTGGCCATCGGTCTCCTGATTGTAGGCATGATGGTCAAGTCGGCAAGCGGGACTGAAATCTTGAGGTTTGTGGCGACATTGTGCCCGTCGGGCCGATTCATACAATGCGGCCCGACAACCCTAAGGAAATCAGCTCTCATGGAATTCTTCCACAAGCTCTACGACCTGCTCCGGCACCTCGCCGACGACGACAAATGGACGGCGATGATCGACTACGTCGGCATCTGGAAGCTGTACACCATTCTCATGACGATCATCTTCTGCGAAACCGGGCTCGTCATTCTGCCGTTTTTGCCGGGCGATTCGCTGCTGTTTGGTCTGGGGGCTGTCGGCGCGCGACTGCCTGACGTCATCAATCTCCCGCTGATCACCGTGTTGCTGATCGTCGCCGCGGTCGTTGGGGATGCGGTGAACTATTGGATCGGATACAAGTTCGGTCCCGCCATCTTCAATCACGGCAGCGCCACCGTTACCGCAGCTCCGACCGCCGCCGGCGTAGTGGACTACGCGACCGGCTCGGCCCGCGAAAAGCGGTTGGCGGACCGCCTTCTCAATCGCGAACACCTTGATAAAGCCCACGCGTTCTACGAGAAGTACGGGGCCAAAACGATCATCCTTGCCCGTTTCGTCCCCGTTGTTCGCACCTTTGCCCCGTTTGTGGCCGGCATTGGCAAGATGAGCTACGCGAAGTTCTTACTCTATAACGTCATCGGAGGCATCGCCTGGGTTCTGCTGTGCGTGACCGCCGGCTATTTCTTCGGGCAGTTTGAATTTGTGAAGAAGCGATTTGAACTGGTGATCGTTGCGATCGTGATCATCTCCGTGCTGCCGATGGCGATCGAATTTTGGAAAGCGCGGAAGGATGCGAAGCGCGCCGCGTTTGAAGTCGTACCTGAGAAGCCCGTGAATTAATACGCCGCAGTCGGGTCGTCTTTCTCCGGCCCTGTCAGCCACGCGTCGAGGTCGCTCCACTCTGTCTTCTCGAAGACGATGAGTTCACTGGCATACTCTCTCAACTTGCCGATGAGATACGCCGCCATGGAGAGCGACCGCGCCTCGGCGATCAGCTTACCGCCCTGGATTCGCAACGTTCCGACCGGCTGACGCGATCGCACTGGCTCAAGCGGCATGACCTTTCGGGGGTTGTATTCGCGGGTGCACTCGAAGTAGACCGTGTCCAGATCCTGATCCATTGACACGATGTGCGGCCCGGCGGCGCGCAGCTTTTCCAGCACCTTGGCCTGGTCGGCAATGCTGTAGGTGATCTCCGTGAACACCAACGGCTCGGGCATATCGGGCGTGGGCTCGAGCATCGGGTCGATGCTTTTCACCAAGTCGTACAAATCGCCGGGGATCACGCCCGTCGGGCCTGCGAACTGGCCGAGCCATCGCGTGCGACTGCCGGGCATCGGCGGGATCAGCGCGAGGTGCTGCCGCTCTAATTCGTCCGGCCAGATCAGATCATCTTCAAGGCTCCACGCGTACGAACCCCAGATAAATCGCGTAGCCAGTTTTGGATCGCCTTCGATTGTCGGCGGGATTTTGTGGCGCTGGATGCGAAGGTCGCGCTCGATTTCCTCCCAGCTGGAATTGACATGCCCGAACACGTTCATCAACCCGCCGCGCGTGAGGCCCATGATGAAAAAACTCGCCGCGAGTTTGCCGTCGGGCTGCTCCCGCACGATGCCGGCCGTGCCGAAACCGGTCGATTGCCAGCAATCCTCCGGCGGCACGTACGCCCGCACGATCGGCCAATCCCCGCAGCCGGACATCTGCTTGATCGGGTCCGCCCGCATGAGCGTGCGCGACGCCGGGCGCTTTCGCGCCTTGGCGGTTTCGATTCGATCGCGCGGTCTGGTGGGTCGGTCTTTCATGGATCGGACGATTCCCCTTGCTGACGATTCTGCTCTTCAGTAGGACAGACATTCCTGTCTGTCACGAAGCGAAGTACTCCTCGATTCACTTTCTCCGACCTCGACTCATGTACGAACAGATGAGTACATCCGTTCGTGACAGACAGGAATGTCTGTCCTACCAAAAGCTAAATGCACGCGACGCACTTGTTTACCGGTCTGCCCGCTTCAGCGGGTAGCTACACGTCACCCGCTGAAGCGGGCGGACCGCTAATGCCTCACGGCCACAACGGCGCGCCTTCGAGCCCGGTAGTCTCCGGCAATCCGCAAATCAGATTCGCGTTCTGCACCGCCTGGCCACCCGCGCCTTTGCCGAGGTTGTCGACCGCCCCCATCGCGATGATCAATTTCCGCTCCGGGTCGGCCGCGTAGGAGACGAACGCGAGGTTCGAGCCCAGCGTCCACTTCGTGTGCACTGGCCGATCGGTCACTTTTACGAACGGCCGATCCTTGTAGAACTCGCGGGCGGCCTTCAGGCATTGCTCAGTGGTGGCGGTGCCGCGGCAGTAGATCGTCGCGAGAATGCCGCGCGTCATCGGGATCAGATGCGGCGTAAAGACCAATCCCGTAGAAGCTTTTGCCGTGGAAGAATTCGCGACTCTCGTTACAGCGTGCAGCGCGTCGATCGTCGACGCGATCTCCGGCATGTGCGTGTGCTTGAGCAGGCCGTACGCGGCGACGTCTTCGTTCACCTCGGCGTAGCTGAATTTGGAATCTCCGCCGCCGCGACCAGCGCCGCTTACGCCGGTCTTGGCGTCGATGATAATGCCCGCCGGGTCGATCAGCTTATTTGCTAGCAGTGGGGCGAGCGCGGTGAGTGTGGCCGCCGGGTAGCAGCCGGGGTTGGCGATGCGCGATTGCCCGCGAATCTTTTCCGGCCAAATGTCGGCCAGGCCGTAAGTCCAACCGTCGACGTAACGATGATCGCCGCCGATGTCGACGATCTTCGTGTTCTTGCTGACTGCCGCGAGTGCGGCCTTCGATTCACCGGTGGGCAGCGAAGCGAAAAGCACATCAAGGTTCGGCAATTCAGTCGGGTTCCACTTCTGCACAACCAATTCGCCGAGTTCGCCGACGCCCGGATAGCGTTCGCCGAGCTTCGTACCCGCCGAACTCTCGCCGGCGACGTAGACGACTTCAAACTCCGGGTGCGTCGCCGCCAGCCGCAGCACTTCGCCGCCGCCGTAGCCCGTCACTCCGACAATGCCGATCCGAATACTCATCCCCGGAGTTTAGCCTACCGCGCGCGGGATGTCATCGAGTCGCGGCGGAATCGAACCGCATGGCGGAACGTCGTGCCGGCCGGAGCGATGACGTGTCGGAATTGTCATCCCGTGGCGAGAGGTTACGCTGCTCATTCAACTCCATGGCGAGACTACTTTTCATCGTGATTGTGACGGCCCTTTGCCTGGTGCGATCGCCGGCTGCCCTGGCCGACGTGCCTTCAACCGTGCCTTCAACCGCGCCGTCGATAACAGCGAGCGCGACCACCGCCGCGACTACATCGCCGGCCGCGGACGATGATTTCGCGCCGGGGCTGCTTATCGCAGTACTGATCCTCTTCGCCGTGGTGATTTTCATCGCCATCGTTGCCGCGGTGGTCGGCGTGGTGGCGATGGCGGCGATTGCCGTGCTGGTGTTATTCGGCGTGCTTTCGACTTCCATTCTCATCGGCGTAAAAAATCGTCGAATCGAGTCGGGCGCGAAGGCGCTGTTCGTTCAGGTCGCCGCAGTTATCGGCGCGGTGGCCGGTTGCGTGGGGTTTGTGTTGTCTGCCTGGATCGCCGACGTGAATTAGCCGCTGCGCGTCACCCTCACGCTTGGGACGGTCTGCGGTTTGGTTGTGGGCGTTCTCGTCGGGCTGATGCTAAATGCGGTGTGGGTTCGCGTGCGCGAGTGGATCATCCGCAGGCAAGTCGAGCGCGGGTTTGAAGTTTCACCTATTCCGCGGGACGAGCGAGCGAAGTGAAGCGACGAATCGTACACTCCGATCAACGCTGACTGGGGTGATATCTTTTCTCGCGAAGAAATTGATCTGAAATTCTATTTCTCCGCGGGTTTTGTCGTGGGCAATTTCTCCACGTAGGTCGTCCACATGCTGAGCGCGAAATTGCCCGCGTGCCCCTTGGTTTCTTCGGCGAGGGCTCGCTTTAAATATCGATCGGTATACGCGAAAAGAGCGGGATGATTCCACGCGTCTTCCAGCCCCATGAGACGCACGCCGGCGATAAAGCTGGGATAGACTGGGCTGTTCACCATTCGGTATGTTGCCGTCCAGGCCTTGTTGTCGGCCATCGGGTTATCTGCGTGCCAGATGCCCCAATCGGGCGTGCCGATGTCTTCCTTCTCGTACGGGATCAGGCCGTCCTTGCTGCGTTCGTCGGGCCTCCATTTTGGGTCGTGGGAACTGTCGACGTCGGCCTGCGTGACGAAGAAGGTCTGGTCGTCTTCCTGGAATTTCGTCTTCCAATGGCCGACGTCTTTCATGTGAGGATCGTTGAGCATCGTGCCTGCGAAAAGGATCGGCCATTTGCGACCGATGTGGTGCCCGCCGTTCGCGGGCCAGTAGCCGCCGTTGTCGGCGATGCCGGTGAGATCGATGCCGTACTGCACCATCGCGATGAGCAGCTTTTCGTTGCTCGGCTTGTTGGGGAGCTTGTCGAAATCGACCATCAGCAGCAGGATCGCATCGCTGGAAGTCTGAGCGAGATCGCGCCCGTAGTTGGGCAGATTTTCCGACGGATGCACCATCGCGCCGAGGTATTGGTTGACGTGATCGATCCACGGCCGCTCGACGCGCTTCAACATCGCCGCCGGATCGGGCGTGGCCGAGACCGGGGCGAGATTCGGCAGCTTGGTTTTATCGAGCTTATCCGACGTGAACTTGATCGTTTTATCGGCTCCTACGTACGGCGGTCGAAAGGCGTTCTTCGGCGGCTCGGCGGCGAGCACAGTCAGGACCGCGCCGCTCCGCGTGACGGGCCGCGGCTGTTTCGTCCCGCCGTTCATTCGCGGAATGCCCGGCTCTGCATCGGCCGGTGAATTAAGCAGCCAGCTGACCATCGAAACCAGGCTGCTGTTGACCGGCAAGTCGAGCGGATTGTCCGCCGCCACCGGCTTGCCGCCGATCAGCCCGGCATTGAGTTTTTCATCGTAGGAATTCAGGCGCTTGTCGTAGCCTTGCTTGGCGTTCGTGCCTGGGTTCAGCATCGATCCGTCTTCGCCGGGCTCCGGCTTGAACTTGCCGTCGTGAAGCGTCGTTGAAATGCTCACCACCTTGACCGGCCCGATGACCCAGTAGTCGCCGTTGCAGAACTGCCCGGTCGGATAGTCCTTATCGAACGTCCAGGTGATTCCCCACTGAGAAACGCTGGTGGCGGCATGAAGCGGGGCGGCGATCAGCAGGAACGCGGCAAAGCTGAATATGGAAAATCGCATCGCTAAAGAGTGCGCCTGACCGTGGGAAATTGCAAATCCGGCTTGCTACCAGCGGTCGCCGAAAGACAGGCCGACTTATCAAGAGCTTCTTTAGAAGCTGGCCCGACCGTGATCAGCGGTAATTCTTCTTCTCCCAGTATTTCTCGCGATACTCGTGTCGGTTGTGTTCGCATTCTTCCGCGAGTTTTTTGAACCGTTCAATATCCAGTGGGCCGTGAGTGCCTGTCCACGATTCTCGTTTGATCGGGATCGCCTGAGCGATAGGTGCGCCCTTTTTCATCTCGAAGACCTCGCCCGGCTGCATCAGGCAGACCGACGGAAAATAAACATGCATGAAAAAAGTGTCGGTTTCCACCATCCCACCTAAAACGTGAAACGGCATATGAAACTGATTCAACAGCGGAAGAAAAAGCGTTGAGTAACCCGGCGGCGTTTGAATGACCCAGGAATTGCGGAACTTAACGATGATCTTCCCCGCGAACGGTGCGCCGGGGAACTGCGCCTGGTCCTGCGAAAGCACGGCACTGTCCGAAGCCTGCACTTCCAGGATATTCGCGTCGCGCATCGTAAACCGCACGTCACCCGCTAACGGAAGAACGTAGCCGCACGACATCGCATCCACGAACGGCATGCACATTTTAACCGACGACGAAGTCACCGGCGGCGACGAGCCCGTGAGCGTCACGTCACGCGGCATCTGCTTCAGCCATTCAGGAATGTGCTGCGCTGCCGGTTTAGGGGCCGGGAGCGAATCGGATTCGTGGCTGCTGAAGTGAATGACGTTCGAGATGTTTTCAGCCATGACCGCAGTATATCAACGGACGCCCGTCAACTCATGTAATGGTTGCATCCTGACTTTTCAAAAAACGTAAAGGTGTAAGACCGCTCTTGAATCGCGCCGCGGCGCTCTCTGTCGGCCGGCTTAGCGGCATCCTCGGCGAAGTACAAAACCCCGCTCAAATCAGGATGGGTCGCAAACAGCCCGCCGTTGTGAATCGCGCGCTCGCAAACTTCCGCCGTAAGGCCGCTCAGCGCGTCGCCGTAGACGGCCACCACGAAACGGAGCGACTGCGCCTGTACGGTCTGCGAATACTTGCGGACTTTTTGTGCAATCCGTGAAACCACCCGCGGCCCCGGGGCGGTGCTGCCGCCGCGCTCGCAGGTGAAGACTTCCATCACCAACCGCCGGCCGGCGTCGTACCAGTCGGGCGTTTTGCCGTCGAGTCGATGATTGTATTCCGGCGAAAGCCCGCTCCGCAGCAGGTGCAGGCCGACGACGAATTCGTGATACGTGTGCCTCGCGGTCGCGTCGGCGGTTGAATCGGCGGCCTGATCCCGCAACGCCGCCCGGTCGGCCCGAATCTTCGCCCGCATCCGCGACCGCGACGGCTCCCCGAACCGGGCCAGCATCGTACGAATCTCCCGATGCATGGCGGCGTTGTGGGCGAAGTGGGAGCGTGGGGATTCTTGCATTTCTGTAGGGCATGCTATTGCATGCCGTGACTTGTGTGATCGGTCGAAGACGGCACGCAATAGCATGCCCTACAAAGCACATTACATACTATTCAGAATTCGTGCCGTCACGATGATCACAGGAATCGACGATAAGATCAGTCCAAGCTCAATGATCGCAACGTCAGAGGAGGATATGTGATATCGGGCGGCTACTCTTTTGCTGATTGACCAGCCCCATGGCAGGCACAAAATCACAATAATTAGGGCCGCAAGTACGCCCGCAAAGCCAAGCAGCAAAAGCGAGATCGGCCAGCATACGTAGCTTACAACTGGTGGAACAGCCAACCGCATCCAACTGGCTTTGGCATGCGAGACGTCTTCCGCGGGATTGCGATAATCAGGTTGCAGCGGCATTGAATTTAGGAATCAATTATTTAAGTCCGTCTCTACGCCTTCACCACCGGCAAACTCA
The DNA here is from genome assembly GCA_038329865.1 of Tepidisphaerales bacterium. Lineage (GTDB taxonomy): Bacteria > Planctomycetota > Phycisphaerae > Tepidisphaerales > Tepidisphaeraceae > JANMES01. Next base: position 49,900 of record JBBQNK010000019.1, read on the forward strand.
CACCCTTTTCCCGCTGAATCTTTTCCCACCCGCTGCCGATTTCGCCGAGTGGGTCGGGCGGCAGGATGTCGACCTTTTTTTCGCCGAGCTTGGCTTCGCCGCGTTCGATTTTGGATTGGAAATCGCGGCACTCTTTCAGCAGGGCGTTTAGGATTTCTTCCTCCGGCACGTTGGCGACTTTTTCGCCTTGCACGTAGATGATGCCGCGCCGGTCGCCGGCGAAGATGGCGATGTCGGCGCCTTCGCATTCGCCGGGGCCGTTTACGACGCAGCCCATCACAGCCACCTTGATCGGGAGGTGGATTTCTTTGGCGAGTTGTTTTCGCACGTCTTGCACGAGTTTGAAGAGGTCGACCTGGATGCGGCCGCAACTGGGGCAGGCGATCAGCTCGGCGCCGACTCGTGGCCGCAGTCCCAGACAGTACAAAAGCTCCTGGCCGTCCTGCACTTCGTACACGGGGTCGTTGGCGTAGCTGATGCGGATGGTGTCGCCGATGCCGCTGGCGAGGAGGTGGCCGAGCGGGACGACGCTGCGGATGGTGCCGGTTTCTTTCGGGCCGGCGTGGGTGACGCCTAAATGCAGCGGGTAATCGAACCGGCGGCTGATTTCTTCATACGCGCTGATCACCAGCAACGGGTCGATGGATTTAGCGCTGATGACGATGTCGTGGAAATCCTCGGCCTGGAAGATGTCCAGATATTCTTCGAGCTTGGTGACCATGATCGCGAGGAAATGGCCGTGCTTATTGTCGGAGAAAACGCCGCCGAGTTCTTTCAGGCGTTTTTGCTTGTCTTTACGTTCGACAATGCTGCCTTCGTTTACGCCGATGCGGATTGGCAGCTTGCGCGCTTTGCAAGCCTGGATCACGTCGCGGACTTGGGCGCGATCGGAAATATTGCCGGGGTTGAGGCGGATCTTATGCACGCCGGCCTCGATAGCCTCCAGCGCCCGCTGGAAGTGAAAATGCACGTCTGCCACGATCGGCACGGTCACCTGCGGCAGGATGTGCTTGAGGGCCTCGGTATCTTTCTTCTCCGGCACGGCCACGCGGACGATATCGCACCCGGCGGCGGCGAGTTTCTGGATTTCGGCGACGCATTTGTCGATCTCATGCGTATAACCGGCCGTCATCGACTGAACGGAAACTGGGGCGTCGCCGCCGATTTTAACGACGCCGACGCGGGCGTCGCCGAGCTGGACTTGACGGGTTTTTCGGCGGGTGATCATGGTTCGCAATCATAGACGCGGGTCATGAGGCGTGGAAGTGGAGGACTTAGGACTAAGGACTTAGGACTTAGTGAAAACGCGGAAGCCACTTCTTGACTAAGTCCTCAGTCCTAAGTCCTTCCGCTCGCCGCCTAGCTCGCTACGATGTGCTTTTATCGGGTTTACCCCCGCAGATTACAGGGCTAACCGATCCCCGCCCGATCTGTCTAGTATTGCGGGCTGAACGATGCGCTGGACTTTCATCATTTTCATTTTTCTGTTGATGCCGGCGTTGCTGCTGGCGGAGGGGGATCCGCGCCAGGCCAAAATTGATGCCGCCAACACCACCGCGGTGACGGCCTTGCTGGCGGACATCTCGCGGCAGCCGATCACGCAGAGTCTTTCCGTCCGCGAGTTCCTCACCGGCACGAAGGGCACCGAGGCTTTGGTTGCCACGCTCAAGCAGGCCGACCAGATCGGCGGGCCACGCTGGATCGACGAGCAGACCTGCCAGGTTCGGCTCGAAATCTCCGGGCAGAAGGTGGCCGATAGTTTGCTGAACATATCCAATGCCGCCGGCGACAAATCTCCCTTGAAGGAGAAGGCTCTGCAGGCCGCCCTGAAAGAGTGGGACCGTCGAACGTTCACCGCCACCGGCACAAGCCCCGGAGATGTGAATTTCCTGGTCGCCCCCGCGACACAGCCGGCCCATATTGCGCTTCCGAAAGCGCCTCCGCGCTGGGTGGGGCAATTCATGTCCGCAAACGGGAAGAACGGCCCCGATCGCACCAAGCTTCGCGCCGCCCGCGCCGCCGAGACCAAAGCCCTGTCCAAACTGCGGGAGCAGATCGACGATCTTGCCCTGACCGACAAAGCGACCGTCGGCCAAGCCGCCGAGGCGGATCCGGCCCTGAGTCAGGCGATCGACCGGGCCGTTCGACACGCCAAGCTGACCAAGCTCGACTACCAGGCCGACGGCGGGGCGGCGGTGCAAGCCACGCTCGACCTGGCCGACGTTTGGCGCGAGATAGATGTGTTTCGGCCGGAAAATCGGTAATCCAAATCGCCCGCAATTCACCACCAGCAACATTTCGGTGTTTCGAGCGTTGTAATGATACAGAACAGAATAAGTCCGGCATAAATTCGCTTCAAAGGAGCACAAATGCGTTTGCTGAAATGGGTTGCGCCGCTTGCGGCCGTTGCGTTGTTGATCGGTTGGTCGGGGGCTTCGCTCCGCGCGGAAGACGCGCCCGCCAAGCCCGCCGTCGGAAAAATCACCGGCACGGTGACCGGAATCGATAAGAAGCCGGCCGGGAATGTCACGGTCAGCCTCTTCCCGCCCGCGCCCGCCAAGGCCGGCAAAGCAGGCAAGGCGAAGGCCGCCGTTAAGGCCGGCAAAGGCGAAAAGGGCGCCAAGAAGGGTCCGGAGCCCATCATGACGACCACGACCGCTGCTGATGGCACGTACACGCTGTCGGACATCGCCGTCGGCGACTACGAGATTCAGGCCGGCAGCCGCAAGGACGCCGCCGGTTACGTCCATCAGGCCGTCTCCATCAAGGAAGGCGACGCCCTCAACGTTCCGCTGCAATTGGTGGAAGCGAAGGCGAAGAAGCCCGCCGCCAACTAAATCGGCCGGTTTCATTCGAGTGAACTTACCGCTTGCGGCTTCGCGATCAACGCGAAACCGCAAGCGGTTTTTGTTGCGCGCATCAGCTTGCGTTGAGCGGGTGCCAAAGGTCGCGGTATTCCGAGATCTGAGTTTTTCGGGGAACCTGCAGAGGTCTCGGAGTACCGCGACCCGTGACACCCAGCGATTGACCGTTTCGCACATTTCGCTTGGAACGATCCACGGAATCGCGACCTACTTCGCGCCGCTCTCGATCGCCATCCTCACATAAGGATTGGATTCGAGTTCCTCGCGAAGCGTGCTCACCTCGCCGTGCCCGGGAAGCAGCCTGGTATCCAGCGGCAGTTTCATCACTCGCCGGATCGAAGCTTCCAGATCGCTGTGCTTCGAATCCGGCAGATCCGTGCGGCCGACCGACCCGCCGATGATCAAATCCCCGCCGACGAGTGTTTTTTCAGTCGGCAGATAATACATCACGTGCCCCGGCGCGTGGCCGGGAGTGAAGATCACCTCGACTGGCAGATTGCCGATCGAAAGTTTCTGCCCGTCGACGACGTTCGCACTGGCCTTGCCGGGCAGGAGCGCGAAAGGCAGTTGGAAAATGCCGGTACGCGGGTTGACGAGTTTCGGCTCATCGAGTGCATGGATCAGCACCTGGGCGTTCGGGAATCGATCCGTCACTACCTTGTGGTCGGCCGTGTGATCGAAATGCCCGTGCGTGAGCCACAGCCCGATCAGGTCGAAGCCGCGCTTAGCGACTTCATCGAGCAGCGGCGAGACGGTGTGATCCGGCGCGTCAAACAGCACAGCCTTCTTCGTGGCCTCGTCGGCGATGACAAAGCAATTGGTCGAAGCGATGCCGCCGGTGGATTGGAGAAGAATCATGCGGGGATTTTAGCCACAGATGGGGCACAGATGAACACGGATAAGAGAAAAAGAATTGTCCTTATCTGTGTCGATCTGTGCCCCATCTGTGGCAGAAATAGTTGTTCAAGTGCGTTCTGAAACCGGGGCGTCATCCGTGATCGGCAGGCCGATCTGTAGTCGCAATTCATCCAGCACGCGCATGTTGCCGATCGAATCGGCCCGGCTGACTCGCAAAGGAACACCATCAAAAACAGCGGCGGCAAAATCGTCCGCTTCTAACCCGTACAGATCAACGCCAGCATCGACCGTGAACGTCTCGCGCGGCGGGACGGCCGGGGCGGTGGCGTTCTTCAAGTCCATCCGTGGCGGGGTCGAGCGGGCGATCGTGTAGCTGGCCTTCTCGCGCGGCGGCTTCCAAGGCACGGGGATTTCGATGTATCCGTCGCTGCCGCTGATGTAGGCGGTGTTGTCCACGTGCAGGCTCATGCCGCACGTGAAACTCGCCAACACGCCGCTGGAAAATTCCATCACCGCCGCCGTCGCATCGTCCACGCCCATCGCGTGAAGATGCGCGACGGCCGACATCTTCGTCGGCTCGCGATTAGCGAGTAACCGTGAAAGGTTGATGCAGTAACAGCCGACGTCCATCAGCGCTCCGCCGAAGAGCGAGCGATCGAAGCGGATATTGCCGTCGATTTTTTTCGTCGCGTAGCAGAAGCTGCTGCGGATCATCTTGAGCTGCCCGATCTCGCCGCTGCGCACGCGCTCCAGCACCGCCAGCGTGAGCGGATGCGAACGGTACATGAACGCCTCCATCAACTTCACGCCCGCCCGCTCGGCGGCGGTGAACATTTCCTCGGCCTGCACGGCGTTCACGGCGATCGGCTTCTCGCACAACACGTGCTTGCCGCCGGCGATCGCTTCGAGCGTCCATTCGTAGTGCATCGAGTTCGGCAGCGAGATGTAGACGGCATCGACGTTCTTGTCGTCGATCACTTCGCTGTAGCTGCTGTAGGCGGTGGGGATCTTGTAAGTCTCAGCAAACCCCCGAGCGGCCTGCTCGGTACGCGATCCGACCGCAACGATCTTCCCGCGCTGGCTCGTCGCCACACCGGCCGCGAACTGCTTGGCGATATTGCCGGTTCCCAGGATTCCCCAGCGGATAGATTTGGTCATGTAAACATCCTCGTTCCCATCTTACGCGATTTTGTTATTCTTTCCGAAAGTCTGGTGATTGATGAGTGGAGATTGATACAGAATTCGTGTCAATCACCACTCATCAATCATCACATTGAACGAATAGCAAAATTGCACAAAAGGTTCCACAGATGTCTCAGACGTCGGAAATTCTCGATCGAGCCGCCAATGTCCTTATCGGCAATTACGCGCGTTTACCGATCGTTATGAAACGCGGCGAAGGCTCGCACCTCTGGGATACCGACGGGAAGGAGTACCTCGACCTCTTCGCCGGCTTCGGCGGGGCGGTTTTGGGGCATTGCCATCCGGCCCTGATCGAAGCGGCGACCAAGCAGGCGGCTAAGCTCTGGCACGTCGGCAATACCTTCCACACCGAGCCGCAGGTGGAGCTCGCGGAGCGGCTGAATAAGACGGCCTTCCCCGGCAAGGCGTTTTTCTGTCACAGCGGGCTCGAGGCGAATGAGGCGGCGGTCAAACTCGCGCGGCTGCGCGGGCAAATCGGCGAAAAGAAGAAGTGGAAGATCGTTTCATTCAACCGCTCATTCCACGGCCGATCGCTGGCGATGATTTCCGCCACCGGCAACCCGGCCGTAAAGGCAGGCTTCGGGCCGAACGTGCCGGGGTTCACGCAGGTGGATCTCGGTGACATGGAAGGACTGATGGCGGCGGTGGATGACGAGACGGCCGGCATTATGGTCGAGCCAATCCAGGGCGAAGGCGGGATTTATCCCGTCGATCCGCACTTCGCCGTTGAACTGCGGAAGCTGTGCGACGCCAAGGGCATCACGCTGATCTACGACGAAGTCTGGACCGGCTGCGGCCGAACAGGCAAATGGTTCGGCCATCAGTGGCTTACCGACGCAAACGGAAAAGTCGTTCAGCCGGACATCATGACCCTCGGCAAAGCGGTGGGCGGCGGGCTGCCGGTGGGGATCATGTTCGCCAAGCCGGAAATCGCGAACCTGCTCGTCCCCGGCCGGCACGGCTGTACGCTGGGCGGCAATCCAATCTGCATTGCGGTGAGCAAGGCGATCTTCGACGTGATCGAACGTGACAACCTCGTCATGCACGCCGCGGCCATGGGCGAGCACGGCTTGGCGCGATTGCGGGCGGATAAAAAAATCGCCGGCAAAATCGCGGGCGTGCGCGGGCGAGGGCTGTTCATCGGCATCGAGTTGAAAGCCGCGCCGGAAAAGCTGGTGGAAAAGGCGTTGGACCTCGGTGTGATCTTAAACGTCACCGCCAGCAAGGTGATCCGCGTAGCGCCGGCCATCAACATCACGCTCGACGACTGGAACCTCGGCCTGACGCGTGTGATCGACTCTATCGCGGCCCTCTAACCGGCACGGGAGTAACGCATGGGCAACGGATTTTCACCAATGCACAAAAGATGGCTTTTCCCAGTGCTCATGGCTGGTTCGTTGATAGCGGTCCCAATTTCCGGGTGCCGCTCCAAGCCGCCAATGTTCCCGACCTCAGAACCGGCCGCGTTGATCCCGGATGAGAATCGGCCCGTAAGCCGTCCCGCCACGCGCAACGCCGGAAAGGCGGAAAACCCGCTGCCACTCACGCTTGCCGCGCCGCCGCTGCGGATCGTGCGGCACGCGGGCAACGGGCCCAAAGACCCGCGTCCGCCGATTCAACTCGGCGCTCGGTTCGACATCTACGACATCGTCTTCCCCGCCGGTGCGGTTAGCCGCAATGATGCGTTCTGGAAGCACATCGATGAAGAAAAAATCGACCCCGGTACGTACGACGTGCTCCGCCGCAACGGCATTCGGGTGGGCATCGCCCCGGTCAGCGATTGGACCGCCATGCGCGACTTGCTCAACAATTCGCCGTCCACCACGCACTTGAGCACGGCCAGCGGGCGTGACCTGACCAATCTTGAAATCACGCTGAAGCCGGAAGTGCTGGCGCAAAGCATCTTCGTGTTCATGCCCGATCGATCGCTGGTGGGCCGAACGTTCGAACGATGCGAGAATCTTATGACGGTTTCGTTCCAGCAACTGCCGCGCAAGCCTGGGCAGTTGCGGGTGACGATGTCGCCGCGGGTGCGATCGACCCGCAAGCAGGTGATTTACACGGCGCTCGGCAACGAACATGAATACGCGTTCACGTATCCCGAGAAAGCGCTGGACGTGAACCTGCGCGCCGACGTGCCGCAGGATTTTCTGCTCGTGGTCGCGCCTTCGGAAGAGGCGAACCTGGAATCAAGCCTAGGTCGGGCGTTTTTGATGCAGGATTCGCCGACAGAAAAGCAGGAGCACGTGCTGTTCATGGTGCCGCACATGTACAAGGTTGAAGACGAGAACACGGCCGGCGCGGCTACGAATCCGCCTCCCGAACTGCCGCAATAAACGCGGCGATTTTCGATTCGGATTTCTCTCGCTTATTATCTTTCGATTCATCGACGCCGGAACTCACATCGACCGCGAACGGCCGGATCGATCGGACGACCTGCCCGACGTTGGCCGGTGAAAGTCCGCCCGCGGCGATGAGCGGCGGCGCGCCGTTGAACGCTCCGGCGTCCTTAAGAGATCGGATCAACTCCCAGTCATTCCCCAAGCCGCTCCCGCCGATTTGGCCGGGTGATTCGAGCACCACGCCGGCAAGGTTCGGCAGCATCAGGCCCGCCAGACCGGTGAGATTGTCCTGCAAGTCTTCATCCGCGCGGAGCGACTTAAGCACCAGGGCGCCTTCCAAATCGCGAATGAACATCGCCGATTCGCCACCGTTCAGTTGCACCATGGCGGGGCGGCCGAGCGCGGCAAGGTCGCTTAAAATTTGGTCCGGTGAGGCATCGACGTACAGCAAAACCGGCGTGGCAAACGCCGGCAGCACGGCGGCAATCCGGCGAGCGTTCTCGATCGTCACGTACCGGGCCGCCTCCTCCGCGCGGACGATCCCGATCGCATCCGCCCCCAGCCGACCCGCAACGGCGGCGTCTTCGGGACGGCAAATGCCGCAGATTTTCACTCGAGTGCGAGGCATGCGTTCAATTGTTGATTGCCGATTGCCGATTGTCGAGCAAATGACGGACAGCGGATCTCGGATCACGAAATTCGGATCGAAATGCCTATCTTCATTCCGCATTCCGCCATCCGAAATCCGCAATACCAATTCGCTCTCGACAATCGCCGCTCGACACCCCACAATCCCGTCGCATGATCGTTCCGATCCGAACCGATAGCCGCCTGCGCGCCACGCCTTACATGAATTGGCTGATCATCGCCGTCAACGTGGTGGTGTTCGCGCTGCAGAAGCCGTTGAATCTCAATACCCGCTGGGTCCTCATTCCCGGAAATGCGCAATGGTGGAACTATCTTACGTACGCGTTTCTCCATCAGGATATTCTTCACATCGCGGGAAATATGCTGTTCCTGTACATCTTCGGGAACAACGTAAACGACAAGATGGGTCACTCGGCGTATCTTGGATTTTACCTGGCCGGCGCGGTGTTCGCAGGGCTCGGGTTTTCGATCACCAGCAGCGGCGGCGTACTCGGCGCGAGCGGGGCTGTCTCGGCAGTTACCGGGGCGTACCTCGTGCTGTTCCCGCGGTCGAACATCACGCTGTTTTATTTCTTCATCCTCTTCGGGTTTCTCGAACTGCAGGGAATTTATGTCGTCCTGTTGTTCTTTGCTGAAAATGTCTACTTCGCCGTAACCAGCGTGCAAAGCCATGGCGGCGGGGTGGCGTACTCGGCGCACGTGGCGGGAACGATTTTCGGATTCGTCGTTACGTTGGCGCTATTGTGGATCAAGTTGCTGCCGCGGGATCAGTTTGATGTCGTCGCGCTGATTGACCGCTGGAACCGCCGCCGTCAATACCGCGACGTGGTGGCGACCGGGTACAACCCGTTCAGCTATGTGAATGCCGACTCCCGAAAGGCGCCACCGCCGCCGAGCCCGCGCGACGAACGCATCAGCGAGCTGAGGATGGCCATTTCCAACGCGATCGGATCGCACGAGTTGGAACGCGCAGTGTCGCTGTACCAGGAATTGAAGATGCTGGACTCCGCACAGGTTTTGCCCCGACAGGCGCAGCTCGACATCGCCAACCAACTCGCCGCCCAACAACTTTACCTGCCCGCGGCCGAAGCGTACGAGCAGTTCATCCGAGCGTATCCCAAGTTTGAGCAGATGGAGCAGGTTGAACTGATGCTCGGCCTGATTTACGCGAGATATTTGGAGCAATACCCGCGCGCGCAACAGTGCCTGGTGCGAGCACTGGCTAAGCTGCACGGCCAGCGGGAGATCGATATGGCGAAGAATGAACTGACGCGGATCGAGTTGCTGATGGCGGGATTAAAGTGAGGTAAACGGTATTGGGTATTTGATATTCGGTATTAGGTTTTACGAACGACACCGTTCGCCTATGGGACACAATCCTGCAAACCAAACACCCAATTCCTAATACCCAATAACAAATATCTGTACCTCCTGCCTCATTTTCGAAAGAACGACCTCCCTCGGCTGTTGTACTTGCTCAGCCGATCATTCACGTACAAACCTTCGAGAATAAACTCGCCCACGCTCGCCAGGACTCCGGCATCGTCGTAATTCAGGCTCATTTCCTTCGCCAGCTTCACTGCCGAGGCGGGGAGGGATTTGATCGCCTTCATGTTCGCGACAAACTCCACCGCCGGCAGGTCGTCGCCGGTGGGGAATGTTAGATTTCCCTTGAATTGCTCGGTGATCGCGTCGAATTCGTCCACGCCTGTCACGCGATTGAAGACGGCCTTCACCGCTTCGCCGATGAGCGACTTGATCAGCTTGTCTTCAGCGCCTTCTTCCTCGGCCAGCGTCATCTCGATCTTTCCGCGACAGCTGGCGCTCAGGAAGTTCAGGTCGCTGATTCGCGGGACGACGCGCGTCTCGCCCGTCATCAGCCCACGCCGCTCGGCGTTACTGATGACGGTTTCAGCGTTGGCGATACTCGTTCGCACGCTCACGCCGCTGGCCTGGCTCACGTGCGGGCTCGTGCGGGCGAGGCGGACGACTTCCTCGATGACTTCCATCATGAACCGCGGCGTTTCGACGGCCACACCGCTGTCAGAGCCGTCGCTGGTGCGATCGGTGTATGCGTTGGCGTTGACGATCTCGATTCCCTCTTCCATCGTCTCCGGGTAATGCGTGCGAATCACGCTGCCGATGCGGTCCTTCAACGGCGTAACGATTCGGCCGCGGTTGGTGTAGTCTTCGGGGTTGGCGCTGAAGACGAGGCACACGTCCAGGTTCAGCCGGATCGGATATCCGCGGATTTGTACGTCGCGCTCTTCGAGCACGTTGAACAAACCGACCTGGATGCGCGGGGCCAAGTCCGGCAGTTCGTTGATGGCGAAGATGCCGCGGTTGCTGCGCGGGATCAGGCCGAAGTGCATCGTGCTTTCATCGCTCAGGTACCGGCCTTCGGCGTACTTCACTAAATCGATCTCGCCGATTAAATCCGCGATCGTCACGTCAGGCGTGGCGAGCTTTTCGCGATAGCGGTCGCTGCGGTGAATCCACTCGATCTTCGCATCGTCCTTCTGCTCGCTCACAATTCGCTGGCCGGCTTTGGTCGATGGGGCGATCGGGTCGTCGCTGATCTCCATGCCGCTGAGTACGGGAATCCACTCGTCGAGCAGGTCGGGCAGCATGCGGAGGATTCGCGTTTTCGCCTGCCCGCGCAGGCCTAGGAACAGCAGGTCGTGCTTGCTCAGAATGCCGTTGATGATCTGCGGGATGACGGTGTCGCGATAACCGACGATGCCCGGGAAGAGCTCTTCGCCCTTGCGCAATTTAGCGATGACGTTCCGGCGGAGTTCGTCTTTCACACTGCACGGCGAGTAGCCGGATTCTTTCAACTGGCCGAGCGTGGCGGGGCGAGGGTGAGGCATGAGCGGGAATCTCCGGGTGTTAAGGTGACCGATGATAGGAACGATCCGGCGGTGAATCTAGCGGTGCGTGGGAGGACGTAGGACTAAGGATTCAGTAAGAAGTATCGCTGCGTTTCACTAAGGCCTAGGTCCTCGGTCGCAATTCCTATTGCTCTTCCGGCGGCGTGCGCTTCCCCGCTTCGGCCCAGGCGTCTACATATTTCGTCTGCGACCGCTTTTCCGATATTCGCGGAAAGAAAAATCGCCCGATACGGAACGTGAGCATGATGCCGGCCGCCAAAATCAGCAGCAGGATGGCGAGAATCAGGGCCGAGTGTGCGGAAAGCAGTTCCTTGTGCGGCTGATCGGCGTCGCGGAATGCATCGAGCGCCGGTAACAGGTAGTACTTGAAAATGGCCAGGAGCAGCAACACGTACCCGACCAGAAACGCCAGCGTCGGCCAGTATGACGGACGGGATGGTTGGGGTGACGTCATTGGTTTGAACAGCAAGGCAGCAGCAGGCGCATGCGTATCCCGTCACGCCATTGTACCGAATGTCTACTCTGAACGCGGAATGACTCGCCGCGTGAACGCGTTCATGGTGAATGAATCACCATTTCACGTCTTTACGGGCCTCTATTGGATGCTTTTGCTGCAGTTCGTGAATCAGATCCGTTTCGTCTTCGTTCAGATCCTTCGGCACAATAATTTTTACCACCACGAACTGGTCGCCGACTTCTTCCTTACGCTTCACGCCCATGCCCTTGATGCGGAGCTTGGCGCCACTGTTCGTGCCGGGCGGAATGGTGACGGTGACTTTGCCTTCGAGCGTCGGCACTTCCAGTTTCGTGCCGAGTAATGCTTCGTAAATGCTGATCGGCGTGTCGAGCAGAATGTTGAGACCTTCACGGCGGAAGTATTCGTGCGGGCGAACGCTGGCGATGATGTACAGATCGCCCGGCTCACCGCCGGCGGAGTCGCCTTTGCCCTTGAGGCGGATTTTACTGCCGTCTTTCACGCCTGGCGGGATTTTGATGTCGATCGTCTCGAGCTTCCCACCGCGATTAATCTGCAGCGGCAGGGCAGTGCCGCGCACCGCCTGCTCGAACGTGAGCGTGACCGGATGCTCGATGTCGCGCCCGCGCGGAATGTCCTGCTGCCGGGCGCGCCCGCGACCGGTGGCGCCGGGTCCGCCGCGCTGTCCGAAGATAGATTCGAAGATTTCGGAAAAATCTCCGCTCCCCTGGCCGCCGTTGAAGTTGAAATCCTGCGGGGACGGCCCTCGTCCGCCACTGCGACCGCCGCGGGCGCCTTGTTGCGCTCGTCGGAAGGCTTCGAACGGGTCGCCGTCGCCCTGCCCGCCCGGCTGCCCGCCGCCACTCACGCCGGCGTGGCCGAACTGGTCGTAGTTGGCTCGCTTGGTGTCGTCCGACAGAACGTCGTACGCTTCCTGCGCTTCCTTGAACTTTTCGGTGCTGGCCGAATCACCTTTATTCACGTCAGGGTGATGCTTGCGTACCAGCCGGCGGTGTGCTTTTTTAATCTCGTCCGCCGACGCAGTGCGGGGAACGCCTAGAATTTCGTAATAGTCTCTGGCCATGGTGTTTGCGGAATTGTAGCAGGCGAGCGTTTGAAAACGTAATGCCGTACTTTGCCTTCTCCGCAACATGGGCTTCCTAGCCTTCATGTAGCATGGGCTACCAGCCCATGTCAGACGGCGTGACCGCGCTGGCGGCATAAACAATTAGCAAAACCACGCGGCGGGGTGGGATTCGGATTAGTGTTGACGCCGGGCTTTGCTAACTGGCGACCTCTCTTGAGGGTGTTACTTGGTTTGACACGGGCTGGTAGCCCGTGCTTCGTGAAGGAGCATTGAATGGGCGAGCGTGACACAACTACGCCGATGATTCAGAGGATGATTGCCGCCAAGCGGATCGCCGTCGTCGGGCTGAGCGACGATCCGTCTCGGCCGAGCTACGGCGTGGCGGCGTATCTTGTCAGCGTGGGGAAGGAAATCCTGCCGGTGAACCCGCAGGTGACATCGGTGATGGGGCTGAAATCTTACGCGTCGCTGGCGGCGATCGGCGGGCCGATCGATCTGGTCGACGTATTTCGCCGGGCGGAGTTTTGCCAGGAAATCGCCCGGCAGGCGGCGGCGGCGGGAGCCAAGGGGCTTTGGCTGCAGTCGGGCATTGTTTCGCCCGAGGCGCGGACGATTGCCGACTCCGCAGGCATGGATTACGTCGAAAATCGCTGTCTAATGGTCGAACATCGCCATCTTGCTGAGATTTAATCGCAAAGAGGTTGAAATAGGACCACAATAGTCCTATATTTAGCCGGTCATGCTAGCACTTTCGAAAAAGACGGATTATGCCCTGATCAGCCTCGCCCATTTGGCGGAGCAGGCGGGGCGTGTCGCGTCGGCTAGGGAGATCGGTGAAGGCTTCGGCCTGCCGGTCGCCGTCGTCGCCAACATCCTCAAGTGCCTGCAGAAGAAAAAGATCCTGCAAAGCACCCGCGGCGTGAACGGCGGATACAAAATCGCGACCGATCTCGCCGCCGTCTCGCTGTGGGACTTGATCGCGATCGTGGACCGCACCAGTGAGAACTGCGAGTGCGCCTACGACCTCGAAACCGCCAGCATGCAGCTCGGCCCAGTGGCGGCGCTGCATCTGAAGCTGACGCGGTTTCTGCGGGACGTGAAAATTTCCGACCTGGTGCTTCCGGGACAGCGAATCGATGTTCCGCTGGAGCGCGTGAAAACAGTACGCAAAGCCGTCGCAACTGAACTCGCGATGGCGCATTAAAATCGAACCTTCAAGGAGTTTGTTATGCCTATTCTTCTTTCCGAAACCGCCGCCCGTGAGATCAAGACGATCATCACCCAGCAGAACCTGCCCGAAGCCGAGACGAAGCTCCGCGTCGGCGTCAAAGGCGGCGGCTGCAGCGGATTCTCGTACATGCTCGACCTCACCGAAGAGCCCAAAGGCGAGATGGACGAAGAGCTCGAATGCAACGGCGTGAAAATCCTCGTCGATATGAAGAGCTACCTCTACCTCAACGGCGTAGAGATCGACTTCAAGGACGAAGTGATGGGCCGCGGGTTCGTGTTCAAGAACCCGAATGCCACAAGCAGCTGCGGCTGCGGTAGTTCATTCTCCGCTTAAACGCGGGAAGAAACCGCAGATGGACGCGGATGAACGCAGATTGAGAAGAAAATTCTCTGCTGCATTTCAATCTGCGTGTATCTGCGTTCATCCGCGGTTCCATTGATTAGATTTGTAAGAGAGTTTCCATGCCAACAGCTGATGCAGAAATCGAAGAACTCGCAGGCAAGGAGTACGAGTGGGGCTTCATCTCCGATATTGAAGCCGACTCGGCTCCCATGGGCCTGAACGAGGAGATCGTGCGCTTCATCAGCGCCAAGAAAAAAGAGCCGCAGTGGTTGCTCGATTACCGGCTGAAATCGTACCGCCATTGGCTGACGATGACCGAGCCGCACGCCTGGCCGATGATCAAGTACCCGCCGATCGACTATCAGCAGACGATTTACTACTCGGCCCCCAAGCCGAAGCTGAAATCGATGGACGAAGTCGATCCAGAGCTGCTGGCGATCTACGAAAAGCTCGGCGTGCCGATGGGCGAGCGCGCGGCCCTGCTGGGTGTTGAACAGCCGAACGTGGCGGTGGATGCGGTGTTCGATTCGGTCTCTGTCGCGACGTCCTTCAAGAGCGTGCTGGCGGAGAAGGGGATCATTTTCTGCTCCTTCAGCGAGGCCGTGCACAATCACCCGGAGCTGGTGAAAAAGTACATGGGCTCGGTCGTTCCGTACAGCGATAATTTCTACGCCACACTGAACTCGGCCGTGTTTACAGACGGCAGCTTTGCTTACATCCCCAAGGGCGTGAAGTGCCCGATGGAATTGAGCACGTACTTCCGCATCAACGCGAAAAACACCGGCCAGTTCGAGCGCACGCTCATCATCGCCGACGAAGGCGCCAGCGTGAGCTATCTCGAAGGCTGCACCGCCCCGCAGCGCGATGAAAATCAACTGCACGCCGCGGTGGTGGAACTCGTCGCGCTCGATAACGCGACGATCAAATACAGCACGGTGCAGAACTGGTTCCCGGGTGATCCGAAGACCGGCAAGGGCGGGATTTACAACTTCGTCACCAAGCGCGGAGCATGCCGCGGCGTGAGCAGCAAGATCAGTTGGACGCAGGTAGAAACCGGCAGCGCGATCACGTGGAAATATCCCAGCTGCATCCTGCAAGGCGATAACAGCGTCGGCGAGTTTTACTCGGTCGCGCTGACGAACAACTTCCAGCAGGCCGACACCGGCACGAAGATGATCCACATCGGCAAGAACACGCGAAGCACGATCGTGAGCAAGGGCATCAGCGCCGGCCAAGGCCAAAACACTTACCGCGGCCTGGTGAAGATCATGAAAAACGCCGAGAACGCCCGCAACTACACGCAGTGCGACAGCCTGCTGCTCGGCGACAAATGCGGCGCGCATACGTCGCCGTACATCGAAGTAAAGAACACGACCAGCCGCGTGGAACACGAAGCCAGCACCAGCAAGATCGGCGAAGATCAATTGTTCTACTGCCGATCGCGCGGGCTGAGCTTGGAAGACGCGGTGAGCATCATCGTGAATGGCTTCTGCAAGGAAGTGTTTAAGGAATTGCCGATGGAGTTCGCCGTTGAGGCGAAAAAGCTGCTCGGCGTGAGTTTGGAAGGATCGGTCGGATAAAAAATGGCATTACTCGAAGTTAAAAATCTCCACGCCGGCATTCGGGACCGGGAAATTCTCAAGGGCGTGGATCTCACGATCAACGCCGGCGAAGTGCACGCCATCATGGGCAAGAACGGCAGCGGCAAGAGCACGCTGGCGAATGTCATCATGGGCCGGGAGACGTACACCGTGACGGCTGGTTCGATCACGTTCAAAGGGATGGACGTGCTGGATATGGACCCCGAAGAGCGCGCCCGCGAAGGCGTGTTCCTGGCGTTCCAGTACCCGGTCGAAATTCCCGGCGTGAGCACGGATTATTTCCTCAAGGCCGCCGTCAATGCGACGCGGAAGCACAAGGGATTGCCCGATCTCGACTCGGCGCAGTTCATCAAGCTGATCAAAGACAAGATGGCCCTTCTTAAGATGGACCCGAGCTTCATGCGTCGCGCCATCAACGAAGGTTTCTCCGGCGGCGAGAAGAAGCGGAACGAGATTTTCCAGATGGCCGTGTGTGATCCGACCCTCTGCCTGATGGACGAGACCGACAGCGGCCTTGATATCGACGCGCTCAAGACCGTCGCCAGCGGCGCCAACGCCTTGCGCGGGCCTGATCGTGCGATCCTGCTCGTCACGCACTACCAGCGGCTGCTCGATTACATCGTGCCCGATTTCGTGCATGTGATGATGGACGGGCGGATTGTGAAGACGGGCGACAAGCTTCTCGCGCTCGAACTCGAAGAGCGCGGTTACGATTGGGTCGGAAAAGAAGTCGCCAGCGCCGCGGTGTAACGCTTGCGCGGTCAACCCGCTTCAGCGGGTTGTCTTTCTGAAAAGGAAGTCCGAGGAATCGTGAAGCGAGGCGTACGGAGTTTTAATGACTGAACTAATGGAAGACACCTCCCGGCACATCAGCAACTTCTCCCGCTTCAACCAGCAGGCGAGCGGAAGTGCATGGATTGAAGGCTTGCGCCAAGCCGGCATCGATCGCTTCGAGCAGGTCGGGTTCCCCGCGCGCACAGACGAAGCCTGGCGGCAGACGAACATCGAGCCGATCGCCAAAACCGCCTTCCAACTCCCCGGCGATGCAAACGCCGCCGACGTGCAGAAGCTTTTCGAGCAGTACACCTTCGGCAGCGATGCCGTGTGCGAACTGGTCTTCGTCAACGGCCGATTTTCCGCGGAATTGTCGCGGAATGACGCGCTGCCGAACGGCGTGCGGCTGGCGAACCTGGCGGATGAAATTGGCAACGAATCCGCCGATGTTCGAAAGCACCTTGGCCATTTGGCGAAGATCGACGCGAATCCGTTCGTCGCGCTCAATGCAGGTTTCATCAGCGACGGCGCATTCCTCCTGATCGCACGCAACCAGACGATCGATCGGCCGATCCATTTTCTGTACCTTTCGGTCGCCGGTGACGGGAAGACCGTCAGTCATCCGCGCACCCTCATCATCGCCGAGGACAATTGCGAAGCGACGATCGTCGAAAGCTACGTCGGCAGTGAGGGCGTTTATCTCACCAATGCGGTGACGGAAATTCATCTCGGTAACGACTGCCGAATCGACCGCTGCAAGCTGCAGCAGGAAAGTCTTGAGGCCTATCATGTGGCCACGATGCAGGTGGAGATGGGTCGTTCGAGCGTCTTCGTCAACCACTCGGCCGGCATCGGCAGCAAGCTGACTCGCAATGATCTGAACGTCGTCATGAACGGCGAATTCGCCGATGCCACGCTCAATGGGTTGGTGCTCGCCAACGGTTCACAGTTGATCGACAATCACACGCTGCTCGATCACGCCGCGCCCAACTGCGCCAGCCACGAGCTGTACAAGCACGTGCTGAACGGTAAATCGACCGGCGTGTTCAAAGGCAAAATCCTCGTCCGCCAGATCGCTCAGAAGACCGACAGCAAGCAGACGAGCAAATGCCTGCTCCTGACCGACGACGCGACGATGCTCAGCCAACCCGCGCTGGAAATTTACGCCGACGACGTGAAATGCACCCACGGCAGCACGACCGGTCCGGTCGATGACGACATGGTCTTCTACCTCCGCAGCCGCGGCGTAGGGCTGGAGGCCTCGCGCCACCTGCTGACGTACGCTTTCGCCGCCGACGTGACGCGTCGCATCAAAGTTGAGCCGGTTCGCCGTCGCCTGGAAAATTTCATGGCTGCCCAGCACGGGCTGCCGTTGGATTTGCGGATTACGGACCTTGGCGAGCACGACGAGCTGGCGCGACAGAACTAACGCCGTTCAGGTGTTGGCCGCGCCGATCGATTTGAACATTTCCATCCACTGCCGCCCGCGAATGGGCCAGCTGTAGTTTTTGTGAACGAACTCGATTTGCCTCTTGCGAGCGGCTTCATCGCCGGCCTGGTCGCTCGATTGCTTTTCAAGCCGATCCAGCACTGCTTTCACAAATGCCGGGATGTATTGAGCGCGATCACGAATCGGCACAAGCGTGGCGAAACCAGCACAAGTTTCTGGCAGCGCGCCCAGTTCGCTGGTGACGATCGCGCATCCCGCCGCCATCGCTTCCATCACGGAAATGCAGGACGTTTCTTCGTACACATTGGCGTAGGCGAGCATCGAGACCGATCGCATTCGCTTGGCCAACTCCGCCTGCGGGAGGTTGCCGATGTATTCGATGCCTGGCGTCGTCCGGCACATCGCGTAAAGTCGGCCGAAGGCGGATTGCTCGTCGGTGGCGGACATGAGATAGACCGACATGCCGGAAAAAATCTGCAGCCGCACATCGGGCCGGGCTTTATGAATGTGCGGGAACGCTTCGACGAGCCATTCCAGCCCGCGGTGGGGCGTACTCGTATACGCCAGCGTCGGCGGGTGCTGCTTTTGCGGCAGGACGGGCTCGTCATCGCGAAAGAGTTTCATAAACGCCGGCGAAAAACCGTTGCCCAACACGAACAGTTTTGATTTCGGCAATCCAAAATATTGTTCGAACTGCGCCCGCTGCCATTCGCTCACGCAGACGACCGCATCGTACGCCTGCTGCTCAGCCGGGTTGCGGAGCGCCTGCAGAACAGGTTGATTGGCGGTGTCGCCGGTCTGGAAGACGATCTTGCAATGCGCCGGCACGCGCTGCCGAAACGCCGCGCCCAAGCCGGGCGTTTGCAGAATAATCAGCACGTCCGGCTTGAGCGAAGGCATGGAATCCACCGCCAGCCAGCGCAGGCTAAGCACGCCGTTGACGATCGCGAAGACCGACGACTGCGTCACGTAAAACACTTCATGCCCGAGCTTGGCCAGCTCAAACGCCAGGTACGAGCCGGCCGACTGCGTGCCGCCCAGGGGCCGCTCTAAAACCGTGCCGACGTGGTAATCGGCGTTGAGAGGATCAATGAAGCCGATGCGCAAGGAGTTCCTTCTATTAAGGGCCCGCGAGGAGTTACCGCTGGATCGTGATGGCGGTGCGTTCGCCCTTCTTTTGCAGCTTCGCGTGATTTTCGATCAGGTAATCCACTGCGTGCAAGAAGTACGGCGCGTCGGCGGTGCTGTAGATGGTGCTGTCCAGGTCCACCTTTTCCAGACGCTGCCGCACGTCGGCGCGGTAGGCATCATCGTTGATCATCCGCAGCACGAGCTTGATGTACTCCTCTTCGCTCGTGGCGATGCATTCCTGCATGCCGACCAGCCGCAGCATCTGCGGGCCGATGCGGTTGTACCACTTTTCGCCTTCCCACGAGATCGTGGGCGTGCGGAGGAATAGGCTGTCGGAGATGGTGTTGCACCCGCCGAAGTGGATCGAGTCGATCGATAGATCGCCTTGCTCGAGCTGTTCCATATAGAGCTGGTACCGCAGGCCGTTGACGACTTCCAGGTTGTCGCCCATTTCCTTTTTGATTTCAGTCACGAACGGCAGGAAGTCATTCTGTCGGCTGAGCGAGTGTTCAATGAACAGGCGGAAGACGATTTTCTTCTCGGTGCCGACGACGATTTTCTTCATCGTCTGCAACATGTTGTGATTCACCTTCTGCGCGTACCACGGGCAATTGATGCGGATGCGATCAGCAGGCATGCGCTTGTTCGTCAGTTCGTACGTCGGCTTGTTGTGGATCACGCCCATGCCCGGCACGAGCACGAGGCGCTCGCTGTAGTTTCGCTCAGGGTTCTCGGCTAGCTCAACGTCCTTGCCGCTGATGAAGTAATCCATCTGCGATCCGAACGTGCTGACCGAATGCCCTGGCCAGCAGATCTGGATCGGCGCCAGCCGCCGATTGGCCAGCAGAATGCTCTCCGTGTACATGCCTACGTCGGGGAAAATGACCATTTCATAGTCGTTATCCTGCAAGCTGGCGGGGCCGGGCACGCCGTTGCGCTGCAGGTCGTAACTTTGAACGTCATCGAACAGAGTCTCATCACAGTCGGCGCCGGGGATAAGCTTGTAGAACGTCAGGTGATACGTCGGCCGCAGGGTTTTCAGGTAGTGATAGTAGTTTCGATAGACCGAATGCCCCGCGCGCCAATACCCACTGAACACCGCAATCTTATTCTTCTTCGGCCGATTCCTCGCCGGCGGTAAGCCCTTCAAGGTGTTGGTCAGTGCGGCGTTCAAATGCGTTTTGATCGGCCGATCGCACTTGCCATCGACATACGTCGAGCCGAAATAGACTTCCTGAATGTTCGCCACCAGCACCAGGCCGGGGTGGCTGAATTCAAAATGCTCGCGCAGATTGTTCACGACCGTTTCTGAAATCAGTCCGCTGTAGAATAGCGAGCCGTATTCCAGGTACCAGATCGACGACAGGTGCGGCGACATGTCGAAGATGGCCTTGCGATCCGGCTTGATCGTGTTGCGGGCCGACCAGAGGATCAGCAGAGGAACGAAATTCACCTGCTGCTTGGAAAGAATGGCGATGTACGCGTCAGTTGTCTTAAACGACGACATCGCGGTCACATTCGAAATCACTCGGTTGTATTGCAGGAACCGTTCCACCCGATGGTCGGGGATGACAAAGCCTGGCTGCGAGAGCACGTAAAAGAATGTCTTGAGAAACACGTTGATGAAATGGAGCCCCGAATCATCCAGCGTGTAAATCGTGTTGGCGTGAAGAAACAGGAGAACCTTGTCGAAATGCTCGCAAACGTCGTCAAATTTTCCGGCACGGAATAAATCGAACGTGACTTCTGCATTGAACGTCGGCGCTGCGGGGTTGGGCTGCGTCATGAATGTCGTTTCTCCAAGGGGAAAGGCCGACTTCAATATATAACCTATCCGCGCCATTCGCCAAATGCGGGGGTTTTTCGTAAGTGTGTTATGGGATGGCCACTTACCTGAATTGGTCAACCGGCCGTTACCGCATACAATAAGCACCGGATGCATCGCTCGACCACGCACAATTCCGCTGCCCATGCCCCTCGACGGGCGTTGGCTGATGTTCGGGCGGATTTTCCGATCTTGCGGACTATATCGTCTGGTCGGCCACTGGTTTATCTCGATAACGGCGCGACAACGCAAAAGCCGCAGGCGGTCGTTGATGCCGTGGCAAAGTTCTACGAGTCACAGAACGCCAATATTCACCGCGGCGTGTACGAGCTCAGCCAGGCCGCGACCAAATTATACGAAGACGCGCGGCACACCGTCGCGGCATTCATCAACGCCCGCGAAGACGCCGAGATCATCTTCACCCGCGGCACGACCGAAGGCATCAACCTCGTGGCCGCCGGTTTCGGGCGGACGATTCTTAAGAAGGGCGACGAGATCATCGTCACCACGATGGAGCACCACTCCAACATCGTTCCATGGCAGATGGCGGCGGAGATCACCGGCGCGGTGCTGAAGGTCATCCCCGTCAACGACGCCGGCGAGCTGCGGCTGGACGAATACGCCAAGCTGCTCAGCCCGCGCACGAAGATGGTGGCCGTCACTCACCTCTCCAACTCGCTCGGCACGATCAACAACGTGGCGAAGATCACCGCGATGGCCCACGAACACGGCTCGGCCGTACTGATCGACGGGGCGCAATGGGTCGCGCATCACGTCACCGACGTGCAGGCGATCGACTGCGACTTCTACGCTTTCTCTAGCCACAAACTCTACGGCCCGACCGGCGTAGGCGTGCTTTACGGCAAACGAAGTTGGCTAGACCGCCTGCCGCCGTACCAGGGCGGCGGCGATATGATCGAGACGGTCACGTTCGAAAAGACTACCTACGCGCCGCTGCCAAACAAGTTCGAAGCAGGCACGCCGAACATCGCCGGTGCGATCGGACTGGCGGCGGCGATCGAGTACGTACAATCCGTCGGCCTGGCGGCCGCCGCTAAACATGAGCAGGAATTGCTCGATTATGCCACTGAAACACTCTCGGCGATCCAAGGCCTCCGCATCATCGGCACGGCGAGGAACAAGGGGAGCGTCATTTCCTTCGTGATGGAACACCCGCCGATCGCCTCGCTTGATCTGGGCATGGCCCTCGACCGCGAAGGCATCGCCGTCCGCACCGGCCATCACTGCTGCATGCCGGTGATGGAGCGGATGAAGGTTCCATCGACCACGCGGGCAAGTTTTGCGATGTATAACACGCGCGCGGACGTAGACGCACTCGCGAACGCGCTGAAGAAGATCGTCGACTCGCGAAACGCCACCGCGCCCACGAAGCCGACCGCCAAGCGAGTTCCGGCTATGGCGGCGAATTTGATCGCGTCGTCGGCGCGCAGCGGCCAAATCGCTCCCGCTCCTGTAACGGCCACCTTGGCCGGCCAAAGCGATTCCGTCATTTTCCCGACCGCCGCCGGCCAGTCGCCACAGGCGGCGGCGGACGAAATTGCCGAAGTCTTCGAATTCCTCAGCGAACGCGACGCCAAGAGCGAGCAGCTGATGGATTACGCCAAGCAGCTGCCGCACAACTTTGATCTTCTGAAAAAGTTGACCGACCGCGTGCCCGGCTGCCAGGCGCAGGTTTACCTGCTGACGCGACCCTCGCCGACCGACCCCAGCCGGCTCGAATTCGTCGCCGACGCCGACGCCGAAATCGTCCGCGGCGAAATTTACGTGCTACAGCAGCTTTTCTCCGGCCAGCGGGGGAAAGATATTCTCGATTTCGACACTAACGCCTTCTTCACCCGCATCGGCCTGGAGCATTTCCTTTCCGCCCAGCGGCGGAATGGCCTGGGAAGCATGATCGAACGTATTCGGGCGGGGGCTCGCTCAATGAAAAAGGAATGAACCACGGAGGCACAGAGGCACAGAGGCGTTTGCGAGAGGATCGACATGAACCGACCCAACCAAAACAACTTGAAGCATGGTGGGGTCGAATCGCGTGGGGCTTCGAGCGGGCCTCCGTGCCTCGGTGCCTCCGTGGTTCTATAATTCAGTAATGCCAGAAGACTACAAATATCCCGAGTCCGTCCAGAGCCTGAACGTGCTGCCGCACTCCGGCAAGGTGGAGCAGTTGAAGCAGGAGTTGACGGAACATCCGCCGGAGAAAAAGCCGGTGGATATGAATGTGATCGACCGCGCGCTCGACCCGACCAAACCGCCGCGGGCTAAACTGATCGAGGGCAAAGTCATCGCCGCGCTGCAGACGGTATTCGACCCCGAAATCCCCGTGAACATTTATGATCTCGGCCTGATCTACGAGATCAAGGTCGATGAAAAAGACCACGTCGATGTAAAAATGACGCTCACCGCGCCCGCCTGCCCGGTAGCCGGCACGTTGCCGGGCGAAGTCGAGAAGAAAATCGAGAGCATTCCGGAGGTTGCGTCAGCCAAGGTCGAACTCGTCTGGGAGCCCGCGTGGGACAAGAGCCGCATGTCTGAGACGGCCATGCTGGAATTGGGAATGTTTTAATTGCGGATTTCCGATTGCGGATTTCGGATTGAAGAAACGGAAGACTGAGTGACTTTGGAATATCAATCCGCAACCCGCACTCCGAAATCACCAATCGGGCATTTCCGTAGCCATCTCACGCTTATTCTCTGCACAATCCTTCACGCTTTCACTCACGGGTACGGCATGCTGCTCGTGCCGCTTTACCTGCTCGTGCAGAAGGATCTGCACTTGGACGGCGTGGCGCAAGTCTCCTGGATCGTCACGGTGTACGGCGTCGTCTATTTCCTTGGCAGCTATTTCGCGGGCATCGCGGCGGATCGATTCGATCGCAAGGTGCTGCTCGGTTTCGGTCTGCTCGGCAACGCCGCGGCGATTACGTTGATGGGGTTCACGCACCGATACGAATTCCTGGTCGCACTGGCGGTGGTCTCTGGCATTTGCGGAACGGTTTTTCATCCCGCGGCTAACTCGCTTGTGCCTGAGCATTACCCGAACAATCCCGGCATGGCGATCGGCATTCTCGGCATCGGTTCCGGACTGGGTTTCTGGGCCGGGCCGTGGTTCGTGGGGCGTCGGGTCGCGACGGCCACGTGGCAGTTCGCCGGCGTTTCCGACTGGCAACGGCCGCTGGTTGAAGCGGGGCTGGCGGGGTTTGTGATCGGCATCATCTTTCTATTCGTGGCGCGAGAGGCCCGCGGATCCAAGCCGTCATCACCGCATGCTCACGAGACGAAGCCGAGTAAGCGAAACTCGCTTGGGCGGCCGCTCGCGTTGCGCACGATCGCCGTCGCACTCGTGCTCGGTTTCCGCGACATGGGCGGCATCGCCACGCTATCGCTGGTTTCGATCTACCTGCTCAAAGCGTTCAACCTGCCGGCGAAGCAAGTCGGTTTCGTGCTCGGCACGATGACACTCAGCGCAACGGTGATCAACCCCCTCATGGTCTACTTCACGCCGGGGAAACTCCGGCTTCCAGCGCTTTCGATCGTGATGCTCATCAGTGGGGCGGTGATCACGACGCTTCCGCACTGGCCATTGCCGATGGTGCTGCCGGTGCTTTGCGTCTTCATGGGGTTCCAACTCGGCAGCTACGCGATCAGCGACGCCGCGATGGCCGAGCGCGTGCCCGCGCGCAGTCGCGGCCGGGTCACGGGTCTGTTCCTCCTGTGGGCCGGCTCGTTCAGCAGCTGCGGCCCGTGGATCATCGGCCACCTGACCGACCGCCTCGGCCCGTCCGCCACCGACCCGCACGCCTACACCACGCTGTTTTTTGTGATGGGCGTCTGCATGTGGATCGGCGCGTGCAGCTCGCCGCTGATCGCCAAGCTCGGCCGAGTCGGCGTGAGCCCGCCGATCGACCCGTTCACGGAAACGTCACCGGCAACGATGTCGGCGGTGGGATAGGCACACTCGGCCGGGTCTCGAGCAGCACCGTGTCGTCGTCTCGAAGCCAACCGTCGGTGGTAAACCTCTGATCATCGGCATCCATTTCAAGCGTGAAATGCGATGAATCATCCGGATCGATCCGGCCGTTGCGATAAATCACCTGCTTGGCAGCCGGCACATCAAAAAAGCGAACGATGTTTTGTGCCATCGATTGGGAGGTCGTTCCCGGCATCGCAAAAAGCCCGCCGGGGACAATCGCCTGTCCATTCAATGAAATGCGCCATTTTTTGTCCCAATCGAGCGGCGTCCCTCCTGCGCCAACCATCACGATTCTTGAAGTCCCATTCGGCGAGGTTCGACTGTGAATAAAGACCGCGAGGTCGCCCGTCGTGAACTTAAACCCGGCCAGATCCGAATACCGTTGCCACTCGATCGGTTGAATCGCGGCCGCCTGTCCTTTTTCAGGGTGATACGTGTAAACGATCTGGTCAGACTGCGAGGGATAGTTGGAGCACCGGCGTTGCCAATAGAGTAGCTCGACACGCTTCATCGCCGACGGGCCGAACCACAGCGTGATCAAGAACACGACGGCTATGACAACAGCGGCAATGAGTCGATCGCGAATCTTTCGCGAAATTGTCTTCTTGGCCGGCTGGTAATGAAGTTGATTCAGTGGGTCGCTCAATCGGGAATCGCCTAATACGGTATTCGTGATTCTAAAAAAATAGTTGTAGTAGGGCGGGATAGCCATACCGCCCTACGGCAGAAAATCTTGCAGCGTCCCCGTAGCGGATTGACGGAGCCATAGTCCGCCAAGGCGAACCCTACATTAGCCTTGCGACGACTTCGCCGCGCGGCACGGGTAACTCTTCTCTCGTCGCGAAATTCTTCAGCACCACCTGCCCCTTCGCGATTTCATCGTCGCCGACGACGATCATCCACTTCGCCGCGGCGCGTTCGGCGAGTTTGAGTTGCGCCTTGACCGCCCGGCCGGCGAAATCCATGTCGGCGGGGATGCCGGCGGCGCGGAGCTCGGCCAGCAGCTTCAGGTTGTGAGCCTTCGCGGCGTCGCCGAGGCTGACGAGCCAGACGAGCGGCTTGGTCGTCGCCAGCAGGGTGACGCCCTGCATTTCCAGCGCTATCAGCAGCCGTTCGAGCCCGCTGCCGAAGCCGACGCCCGGCGTCGGTCGGCCGCCGAGGTTTTCAACGAGATTGTCATACCTGCCGCCGCCGCCGATAGCATTTTGCGCGCCGAGGCCGCCTGCGGTGACTTCCCAGAGTGTGTCGGTGTAGTAGTCGAACCCGCGAACGAGCCCGCCGTCGACAATAAAGGGAACGCCGGCGTTTGTCCCTCGCCCGGTAATCCGGGAGAGGGTAGGGTGAGGGTTCTGGTCGTTCGCGGAGTTGCTCACCGTCGCGGCGGAACCCTCACCCCAACCCTCTCCCGGAGTACCGGGCGAGGGAGCAAGAGGCAGACTCGCCGCCGACAGTAACTCCTGCACGCGGGCGAAGTGGGCCCGCGATTTTTCCGATAAGCTTTCGCTGGCCGGTGGGGCGCCGATGCATGCTTCGACGTCGCGTGGATCCTTGCTGTCGAGAATCCGCAGCGGGTTCGTCGTCAGTCGGCGCTGCGAATCTTCGCTGAGCGTGGCGGACTTGGGCGATAGAAACTTCACCAGTTCGTCGCGGTAGCGCAGCTTGCTCTCGCCGTCGCCGAGGCTGTTGATGCGGAGGGCCAGATCCTTCACGCCGACGCGGCGGTAGAAATCCATCTGGAGCAGAATGCACTCGACGTCCTGCTCCGGCTCGGCCACGCCGAAGGCTTCGACGCCGAACTGGTGGTGCTGGCGGTATCGGCCGCGCTGGGGGCGCTCGTAGCGGAAATTCGGTGCGATGTAGAAGACTTTGGCCCGCGCGCCCTGGTCGTTGAGCAGGCCGTTCTCGATCGCGGCGCGAACTACGCCGGCGGTGCCTTCGGGCCGAAGCGTGAGGGAGCGATTCTCGCGGTCGGCGAAGGTGTACGTTTCTTTGCTGACGATATCGCTGGTCTCGCCGACGCCGCGGTGGAAGAGTTCGGAGTGCTCGAAGATCGGCGTACGGATCTCGCCGTAGTGATAAAGCCCGGCAACTTCGCGGGCGATGCGCTCGATTGCCTGCCAGTTGGCGCTGACGGTCCACGGATCCTTCGGGTTGCCGCCGGGGTAGATGTCATACGTGCCCTTGGGAGCCTGAATTTTGGCGTTGCTGGCCATAGGTGGGCATAGTAGGACAGACATTCCTGTCTGTCACGAAGCGAGGTACTCCTCGATTCATACTCTTTTTGCTCACAAACGTCTTGTACAGACGGATGAGTGTAGGCGATCGCCTCTACACGTAGCACGGACTACCAGCCCTTGTTAGAAGGCATCAGCGAAGCCAGGCGGGAACGGGAGTTTGAAAAACCACCGCGAGCAGAGGAGAAAGAGATTGGTTTCGAGAAGTGGCTTTTCAAATTCCTTTCCCGAGAGCGGAGGGAATGCACCCTGCCACGGGCTGGCAGCACTTGCTACGTAAAAAGGC
Organism: Tepidisphaerales bacterium; assembly: GCA_038329865.1. Classification (GTDB taxonomy): domain Bacteria; phylum Planctomycetota; class Phycisphaerae; order Tepidisphaerales; family Tepidisphaeraceae; genus JANMES01. The sequence continues at coordinate 77,133 of JBBQNK010000019.1, forward strand.
AAAAAAAAAAGACACGGACTTTGCAGTCCGTGTCTTTTTTCAAATTTAAAATATCGCGTGAAAACTACTCCGTCTTCGCCGCGTCTTCCGGCTTCACTTCGACTTCTTCGATCAAAGCGGTTTCCAAGATCTTATCGACGGCTTTCTGCTCGCGCATCTGGATGTAGAGGTTGGAGAGGCTGCCGTCCTTGCTCATCTCGCCCTTCATCTTTTCCGGGCGCTCGCCCTTCTGGGCGGCGAGCATGGCGACTCGGCCATTGAGTTCGCTCTCGTCGACGTCGACATTTTCCTGCTGGGCGATCTTCTGCAGGATGAAGAAAAGCTTGAGCTCGCGGGCGCCTTCGTCCTTGGCGCCTTCCTTCAGCTTCTCGACCAAGTCAGCGACTTTGTCTTCAGGCAGGCCACGCATGAGGAGGTCCATCGTGCGGCGTTGGACGATGCGATCGGTCTGCTTCTCCGACAGCTTCGTCGGCAGCTCGATCTGCACGTTTTCAAGCAGGTATCGGTTGATCTGCTCACGCATCGACTGCTGAACGTCGTACTCGATCCGCTGAACCATCTGTTCCTTGAGGGCGTCACGGAGTTCGGATTCTTTTTCGAACCCGAGGTCTTCCAGGAACGCCGGCGTGATCTCGGCCAGCTCGAGCTTCTTGATGTCCTTGGCCTTCACTTCGATCTGCACGTCCTTGCCGCGGAGGGCTTCGTTCGCGTGCGACTCGGGGGCCTTGGCGTTGATGGTGCGGGCTTCGCCGGGCTTGATGCCGTCGAGTTGTTTATCGAGGTCGTCGATCTGAATCCCGCCGATGCGGCCGGGGCGGACGACGATCTGGGCGTCGTGCTGGTGCGTGAGGACGGTTTCGCCGTCCTTCACGTGCACATCGGCGACGAGGAAATCCTTGGCCTGCGCGCCGCGGTCTTCGACCGGGACGAGTGCGCCTTGCTGCTCGCGCAGGTTGGTCATGGCCTGGTCGATGTTCTCTTCTTTGATTTCGATCTTCGGCTTCTTCACCTTCAGGCCGGTGAGCAGCGGCAGCTTGATCTCCGGCTGCACTTCCACTTCAAAGCTGTAGGTGAGGGGCTGATCGTCCTTCATCTCGATCGCGTCGGGGTTATCGAACTGCGGTTCGCCGATGACCTGCAGGCTGTTCTTTTCGACGGCCTGCTCGTAGCTCTCGCTGATGAGCGTGCGGCGGACCTGGTCGCGAACGTCGTGCGAGAATTTCTTCTCGATCAGCTTGGCCGGCGCGTGGCCGACGCGGAACCCGGGGATGTTCGCCTGGGCCCGCAGTTCCTTGAACTGCTCGGCGAGCTTGGACTTGATCCGATCAGCCGGAATCTCGACCTGCACCTTTTTGGTGGCGGGGCCGGCATCCTCGACCTTGATCTGGTACTGAAAAACTTCCTCGGCCACGGCGGTATTTGCGTCTGACATAGCGACCTCTTAATTTAGTGTGCCCGGCCGATTCTCCTCGCCGGCGCGAGTCGCGTATACTAGTTAATCTGAACGGATTTGCAAAGGAGTCTGACCCATGGCCGACGAAATGCCCTCGCTGCACATTGATACCGACTGGAAAAAGCAGGCCCAAGAGGAGAAACGCAAGCTGGCGGTGGCGGAAGCGGCGAAAAAGGCCGAATCGACGACCGTGCCCGCAACGGCGCCTACGTCGGCGGGATCCGCTTCAGCGGGCCAGTCTGCGTCTCCGGGTCGCACCGGCCGACCGTCGCGCGAAATGCCCGCCGCCAGCGTCGCCACGCTCGTGCAGTCTTTGATGACGCAGGCGCTCTACTACCTCGGCGAGCTTGCCCAACCGGGCGTTGAGCCGACGCTCAATCTCGACGTCGCCAAGCACCAGATCGATACGCTTTCGCTGCTGGAAGACAAAACCAAGGGTAATCTCACGGCCGAAGAACAAAAGCTGCTCGACTCTGCTTTGTACGAAACGCGGATGCGGTTTGTATCGGTGGCTTCGCAGATGACGTAATGGTCCTGCCCAAATTGGTAAAATCCCAAACCATAAGCGGGGTCATGTATGAAGAATTTGCTTCGGCGGTGGATTTATCAATCCGCCCGTAATCCAAACTTCTACCGCCGTTTCTGGCATCCGCTCACCAGGCTCACCGCATTGGCGTACCGCGAACATCGGTGGTACGGCATGCGCGGCGAGCAGAAAGCCTCCGAGGCGATCGCTCGATTATCTCCCGAGTCGAAGGTGATGCGAGGGCCGTTCGAAGGAATGAGCTATTCGATTGGCCAAGCCGCGGGAAGCGCTTTGCTCGCGAAGATCATCGGCTCATACGAGCAGGAACTTCATCCGGTCATGCAGGAAATCATCGACGGAAAATACACGGATGTGGTCGATATCGGCTGCGCCGAAGGATATTACGCCGTCGGCCTGGCCGTTAAAAAGCCGGAGTTGAAAGTGTGGGCATTTGATACCAATGCCCCGGCCCGCGCATTATGTGAAAAACTGGCGAAGGAAAATAACGTATCGTATCGCGTGACTGTCGCCGGGCATTGCGATGCGGCCGCGCTTCGAAAAATACCTGTACGCGGCAAGGCCGTCGTCATTTGCGATTGCGAAGGATACGAAAAAGCGCTCTTTTCATCCGAAACGTGCGCGGCGCTGGCGGGGCAAGATCTCGTGATCGAAATCCACGATTTTCTTGATCCGACGATCTCGTCAACTCTTTTTGCGAGATTGAACGTGACACACGACGTGACACGGATTCCTTCGATTCCCGATTTTGTTCGGCCCATCGTGTATCCATCACCGGCACTCATCAACGAAACCTACGCGACGCAAGCCTCCTTGATGGCCGAGAAGCGACCGCTCGACATGGAATGGTTCATTTGTCGCTCAAAACAATGAGCCCAGCGCGATACATTCGCGCCGTGCAAACGATAGCGGCCGATCCACCGCAGATTCCGCTGCTTTCGTGACTTTTTGCACTAACTCACCGGCCTATCATTTCTTGACTTCACTCCGAGCCAGCCCTATTTTGCTCGGCTCGATTTATTTGAAACAAGGAGTTTGAATCATGGCATTAAAAGTTGGAATCAACGGCTTCGGGCGCATCGGGCGAATGGTCTTCCAGGCGCTGTGCGATCAGGGCTTGCTCGGCAAGACGATCGACGTAGTCGCAGTAGTCGACGTCTCGACCGATGCAGACTACTTCGCTTATCAGATCAAATACGATTCAGTCCACGGCCGCTTCAAGCATGAAGTGAAGACGAAGAAGTCCGACGCCAGCAAGGCCGAGGCGGACATCATCGTCGTCAACGGCCACGAGGTGAAATGCGTCGCCGCGACGCGCGAGCCGAAGGACCTGCCGTGGAAGGCGCTGGGCGTCGACTACGTCATCGAATCCACCGGACTGTTTACGGATAGCGAAAAGGCCCAGGGCCACATCACCGCCGGCGCGAAGAAAGTCATCCTCAGCGCGCCCGGCAAGGGCGACGTGAAGACGCTGGTGATCGGCGTGAATCACGAAGAGTACGACTCGGCCAAGCACACCATCGTCAGCAACGCCAGCTGCACCACCAACTGCCTCGCGCCGCTGGTTCACGTGCTGCTGAAGGAAGGCGTCGGCATTGAGACCGGCCTGATGACCACCATTCACGCTTACACCGCCACGCAGAAGACGGTCGACGGCCCGAGCAAGAAAGACTGGCGCGGCGGTCGCGCTGCCGCGATTAACACCATCCCGTCCAGCACCGGCGCCGCCAAGGCCGTCGGCGAAGTGCTGCCCGCCACCAAGGGCAAGCTCACCGGCATGAGCTTCCGCGTCGCGACGGCTGACGTGTCGGTCGTCGATCTCACCTTCCGCAGCGTGAAGGACACGAGCATCGAAGAAATCGATGCCCTGCTCAAGAAGGCCAGCGAGACGTACCTCAAAGACATTCTCGGCTACACCAACGAGGAACTGGTCAGCACGGATTTCATCCACGATCCGCGCAGCAGCATCTACGATAGCCTGGCCACAGTGCAGAACAACCTGAAGGGCGAGAAGCGTTTCTTCAAGGTGATCAGCTGGTACGACAACGAATGGGGTTACAGCAACCGCGTTGTGGACCTCATCAAGTACATGGGCAAGAAGGACGGCGTGTTGAAGTGAATTTGATAGCCAGTAGTTAAGATTCGATTATGGCCACTGTTTACAGTGGCCATAATTGTTTTAGGCGGTCATCCCGACGGAGGCGAGATGAGAAAGAAAACTGAGACGGGTGACGTTCTCCCCAAGAACTGAGCCATCCATAGTGAGAAAAGTTTGTTAGATTTGGCCTCCATCGCCGGAGTGAATCCGGCAAGGAGTTGGCCATGAAGAAGTCGAGATTTTCGGAAGAGCAGATCGCCTTTGCGTTGCGACAGGCGGAGTCCGGTACGGCGATCGAGGAGATTACTCGGAAGCTGGGCGTGTCTGAGCAGACGTTCTACCGGTGGAAGAAGAAGTTCGCCGGGATGGGCGTGTCGGAGGTTCGGAAGCTGAAGCAGTTGGAGGAGGAAAACAGGAAGTTAAAGCAACTGGTAGCCGACCTGAGCCTGGACCGTGCAATGCTGCAGGAGGTTCTGGCAAAAAAGCTCTGAAGCCCGCGTTGCGGCGTGGGCTGGTGAAGGAGCTGAAAGTGACGTGGTCGGTGAGCGAGCGGCGTGCTTGCCGGGTGTTGGCGTTCTGTCGGGCAAGCCACCGGTACTGCCATCGCCGGGACCGCCAGGAGTTTTTACGGATGCGAATCAAGGAGATCGCGGCGACGCGGGTGAGGTATGGGTATCTTCGGATCCACGTTCTGCTTTTAAGGGAGGGTTGGCGCATCAACCGGAAGCGAGTGTATCGACTTTACACGGAGGAAAGCCTGCAAATGAGACGTCGCGTGCCTCGTCGTCATGTGAGCAGCCGGCGTCGGGTGGAACGGCCCCTGGCGACCCGGGCCAATGAGATCTGGAGTATGGACTTCATGTCCGACGGGCTGGGTGACGGGCGAAAGATCCGGGTGTTGACGATAGTGGATAACTTTA
>JBBQNK010000020.1:0-81062 GCA_038329865.1 Tepidisphaerales bacterium
CCGCGAATCACCAATGTGAGACGATCGAGCACCTGATGCGTGAAGTGACATACTATCTCATGCGCCACAATCGTCAAACTCCATTGGGAGTTCGAGAATCACGAACGGCTATTTAGATCCTTCGGAGTACCTCAGGATGACAATTCTCGCGAAATTCCGAATGTGTTTTCATAGAGCAGCTCACTTCACGCGCCGCCTCAATAGTTTCAAACCGGGCCGCCAAGTCTCCCTGCTTGCCAAACCGCCCATTTTCGCTACGATCTACCTCCCCCGTCGGCAGGCGTTCTGCCGCGGGTTTCATGGTCCACGCAGATCCGCCGCGCACGGGTTTGTGGTTTCACCAAACAAGCGCACCCCACCCATGGTCGATTTCAATCTCATTCACTCCCTCGGAAATATTGATGACGAAGTAGACTCCGCAGTCGCAACCGCCCTCGGCGATGCGGCCAACGATCTCGAAAAACTGGTCGGCGGCGATGAAGTCCAGGACTTCACCCCCGGCGCGATCATCAAAGGCAAAGTCAGCGGCGTGGTCGGCGATGATTTCATCGTCGAACTCGGCCTGAAGAGCGAAGGCGTTCTCGAACGATCCGAGTTCGACGAACCCGAAAACGTCAAAGTCGGCGACGAAGTTAAAGTCCTCCTTGAAGACGTCGAAGGCGACACCGGTCTGGTGAAGATCAGCAAACGCAAAGCTGATCGCATCATCAACTGGGAAGCCATCATGAAGTCCAAGAAGGAAGGCGATCCCGTCTCCGGCAAGGTCACCAAGAAAATCAAGGGCGGCCTGCTCGTCGACATCGGCGTGCCGGTATTCCTGCCGGCTTCGCAGGTCGACATCCGTCGCCCGGGCGAGATTTCGGATTGGATCGGGCGCTCGATCGACGCGGTCATTCTCAAGATCGACGAAGAGCGTCGCAACATCGTCATCAGCCGCCGCAAGATGATCGAGCAGCAGCGCGAAGAGCTCAAGAAGAAGACCTTCGAAGGCCTCACCCTCGGCGAAGTCCGCAAGGGCACCGTCAAGAACATCGCCGACTTCGGCGCATTCATCGACCTCGGCGGCATCGACGGTTTGCTGCACATTACAGATATGTCCTGGGGCCGGATCAATCACCCGAGCGAGGTGCTCAAGATCGATCAGGAGATCGAAGTCAAAGTGCTTTCGATCGACAAGGACAAGGAAAAGATCGCACTTGGCCTCAAGCAGAAAGATGCTTCGCCGTGGGAGAATATCGAGCAGAAGTACTCGATCGGCTCTGTGCATGAAGCTGAAGTCGTCAACATCATGAGCTACGGCGCGTTCTGCAAACTTGAAGAAGGCGTTGAAGGGCTCGTCCACATCAGCGAGATGAGCTGGACCAAGCGCATCAACCACCCGAGCGAAGTCGTCACCGCCAACCAGAAGGTTAAGGTGAAGGTGCTCGAGATTAATAAAGACAAGCAGGAAATCAGCCTCGGCATGAAGCAGGTTGAAGAGAACCCGTGGGAACGCGTGGCCGAGAAGTACCCGCCCGGCAGCAAGGTCTCCGGCAAGGTTCGGAACATCGCCAACTACGGCGCGTTCGTGGAGATCGAAGAAGGCATCGACGGCCTGCTGCACGTCAGCGACCTGTCGTGGACCAAGAAGATCGGCCACCCGAGCGAACTGCTCAAGAAGGGCGAAGACATCGAAGCCGTTGTCCTCTCCGTCGATCAGGAGAAGCAGCGGATCGCGCTCGGCCTCAAGCAGATGCAGGAAGACCCGTGGGTCAGCGTCATTCCGTTCAACTACAAGCCGGGCCTGGTCGTCAGCGGCCATGTCACGAAGATCGCCAACTTCGGCGTGTTCGTGGAACTCGAACCGGGTCTCGAAGGCCTGCTCCACATCTCCGAAATTTCGGACCAGAAGGTGGACAAGCCCGAAGACAACCTCAAGGTCGGCCAGGAACTGGAAGTCAAGATCCTGCGCGTCGATACCGACGAGCGGAAGATCGGCCTCTCCCTCAAGCGCGCCCAGTGGGCCAAGGAAGAGGAAGTCCGCGAAGAAGCTCGCACCGAGCGAACGAGCAAGAAGGGCCTCAAGGGCGGCTTGGAAGGTGGCGAACAAACGTCCGGCCTGGGCGACCTCAAGCTCGATAAGTAGAACGCGTTTTTACATTCAGACGATCACCAGCGGGGTCAGCTATGCTGACCCCGCTTCTTTTTGCACAAACCCGCCCATTTATCGGAAGCAACCGCGCCCGCGAGCCAAAGTCGCCCCCCGTTCCAACCGATACGTTCGGTATGGCCACCGCAGCAGTCTTATCCGGGTTGCAACTTTATCTCCGCCAGATCCACGAATCCGCATTGCTGACGGCGGACGAGGAAAAAACCCTGGCCCGGCAGATCATCCACCAGGGCGATCACGCTGCGCGCGAACGCATGGTGCGATCGAACCTGCGGCTGGTCGTCAACATCGCCAAGCATTACGTCAACCGCGGCATGAGCCTGCCCGACCTGATCGAAGAAGGAAACATCGGCCTGCTCAAAGCGGTCGAAGGATTCGACCCGGAAATGGGCTGCCGATTCAGCACCTACGCCAGCTGGTGGATCAAGCAGGCGATCAAGCGATCACTCATCAACGCGGTGCAGCCGATTCACATCCCCGCCTACATGGTGGAGATGATGACGAAGATGAAATACGCCGTCCGCGAGCTGGAAGCCAAGAACGGCCGGCTGCCGAGCGCGGAGGAAATCTCCGAGCACCTGAAAGTGTCGGTCAAGAAGGTGAAGATCATCCGCAGCGCGGTGAAGGCGTACAACTCGCCCACGCAATCCGGCAGCGACGACGGCGAGTCGAGCATCAACGACATGGTGGCCGACGACAACACGCCCGGCCCTGATCAACAGGTTCACGACAACGACGAACTGCGGCAGTTGGGCGAACTGCTCGAAGACTTTGACGACCGGGCCGCGAAAATCCTCAAGCTGCGGTACGGCCTTGAAGGCGAAGACCCGATGACCCTGAAGGAAATCGGCCAACGCATCGGCCTGACCCGCGAACGCGTCCGCCAGATCGAGCACGAAGCGCTGGCGAAGCTGCGCGACTCGATGATGAGCGAAGCGTGATTGCCGATTGTGGATGGTCGGTCATTGCAGAATTCAGTGGCATGGGCGGCTCGCCCATGTCTTCGCATTAAAACAAGAGCACGGGCGGGCCGCCCGTGCCACGGATAGTCAATCCGCAACTCCGCCGGTTTGTGGAAGACTTCAACAATCAACATTCCACAACCCACCCTCATCCTCTACAATCCCGGCCATGAACGATCCCGTCAGCAAGCTGAAAAAACTCATTCGCGATATTCCTGATTTCCCCAAGCCCGGCGTGCTGTTTCGCGACATCACGCCGCTGCTGGTCGATCCGCAGGGGCTGGCCCTTTCGATCGAGCTGCTCGCCAATCCATTCCGCGGTAAGGGAATCGACATTGTCGTCGGCGCTGAGAGTCGCGGGTTCATCTTCGGCACCGCCGTCGCGTGCGCGATCTCGGCCGGGTTCCAGGTCGTCCGCAAGCCGAAGAAATTGCCGTTCAAAACCGTCTCGATGACCTACGACCTTGAATACGGCACCGACACGCTCGAGATGCATGCCGACGCGATCCTGCCGGGCCAGCGCGTGCTGATCGTAGACGACGTCCTCGCCACCGGCGGGACGATGAAGGCGTGTGTTGACTTGGTTCACCAACTAGGCGGCGAGATCGCCGGCGTGGCGGTGATGATTGAGTTGGAGTTTTTGAAGGGTCGATCCAAGATCGCGCCGATCACGCCGCATTCGGTGCTGGTGTACTGAGTTGATCGGATTTTTTATTCACTGGTCCGTCCCGCTTTAGCGGGACTGAATTCATCCTCGTCCCGCTAAAGCGGGACGGGCCAATGAAGTAAGACACGCTTGAACTACAACACGTCAATCGCGCCGAACTTCCCGCCCAGAACTGCGTTCGAATCCGCCGCGAGCCACTTGTCTAGAATCGTCGCGTAGACCTTTCGGAAGTCCACCGTGTATTTCAGGTCCCCGCCGTCGAGGTCTGTGAGCGATGGGTACTCGCCGTGAATGCCGCCCTTTACTTTCCCGCCGACCATGAACATCGGGCCGGCGGCGCCGTGGTCGGTGCCGTTAGAGCCGTTCTGCTGGACTCGGCGGCCGAACTCGCTGAAGCACATCGTGGTGACTTTGTCAGTCAAGCCCATTTCGGCCAGATCCCTGTAGAACGCGGAGATCGCGTTGGAGACATTCGCCAGCGACTGCCCGTGGCCGGCGAACTGGTTGCCGTGCGTGTCGAACCCGCCGCACTGTACGTAAAACACGCGCGTGCCGAAGTTGCCGTTGATGAGTTGCGCGACCGTGCGGAGCTGCTCGCCGAGGCCGCGGGGGTACTTCACGTCGCTCTTATAGCTCGAAGCAACTTTGCGGATGTTGTCGGTCTCGATGATCGCGTTGGTCGCCTGCCGCGAGAGGTATTCCAACGCCGGCGAATCATTCCGCACGGCGTTGCACTCGCGGATGATCTGGTCTTCCATTTTCGCGTCGAACTGGCTGCCGCGATCGAGCTTGAAGCTGAAATCGTTGATGGATTGAATCGACGGCACCGGCGCACTGTCGGCCACGAGCGCCCGCGGTAGTTCTTGGCCGACGTTCACGCCCTTCAGCATGCTCTGCGAGCCGCGCAGCGCGTGGTCGATGTAGTGCCCGAGCCAGCCGAGCGTTTCCGGTTTTTCCGGGGCGGCAGTCTGCCAGATTTCCATCGAGCGGAAGTGCGATCGCGTCGGCGACGGGTAGCCGCAGCCGTTGATGATCGCGAGTTGGCCCTGGTCGAACAGATCTTTGAAACCGATCATCGCCGGGTTGAGCATGAACTTATCGGTCAATTTCAGCTTCTGATCTTTAATGCCAATCACCGGCCGGGCTTTGTAGTACTCGTCGTTGGTGAACGGGATGACGGTGTTGAGCCCGTCGTTGCCGCCGGACATCTGCACGACGACGAGAATATTGTCGCGGCTCATCTGCGTGGTCGGCACCTGCTCGGCCAGCGCCATGCGCGAGAGAAACGTCGGCACCGTCGAGCCCAGGCTCACCACGGCCAATCCGCTCAAGCCCACCCGCAGCACGTCACGTCGAGATGTTTGCATGGCCGGTTCCTTATGCCAGTTGATACTCGGGCGTCGACATCAGTAAATGCATCAGCCCGCGGATTTTGTCGTTCGGCTTGTCGGTCTTGAGTTCGAACACCACCTTCTTGCCTTTATCCGCCACCTTCATGTAGTCGATCAGTTCCTGCTTCATTTTGGGCTGGATCTTGCCGTCCAGCAGCAGGCGAGCGAAGTAATCGACCGCCTGCTCGCCGGTGGTGGCGTTGGCGGCTAACAGGCCTTTTTCGATCTGCGACTTTTTGACGAATTCATCCGCCCGCTGCGTGGAAAGCGACAGGCCGAAGTTGAATCGTACGAGGATCGTGTTGGAATTGATCCACGTCTCTTCGCCGTCCCACCCTTTGACGTTCGGCGGGAAGAGGATTTCCTGGCCCATCTTGGCGGTCGACTCGCGGAGGAAAGGCATGTTCGCCTTCCCACCGACGGCGACGGTCGCGCCGACGACCACTTGGATCGGGCTTTTGATTTTCGCGCGGTACGCCCAGTCGCTGAAAAACAGATTGCTGGAGAGCATTTCCCGCAGCGTGGTTTTGATGTCCCACTTCGTCGCGAGCAGGCGCTCGGCGTAGTGATTGACTTGATCGTCTGTCGGATGCGGATGGACGAATTCTTTCAACAGTTTGTGCGCCAAATGCTTCGGAGCCGCAGGTTGGGAGAGGATCAGATCGATCGCGCCTTCGGCATCGAGCGGGCCGGTCTTGCCGAAGACGGTTTTGTCGCCCTTGTCGAATTGGTTGGGGATGAGCTTTCCGTTTTCAGCGATGCCGGTGAAAGCGCGTGCGAGTTCCTGTACGTCCTGCTCGGTGTAATTGCCGACGCCGAGCGCGAAAAGCTCCATGATCTCGCGGGCGTAATTCTCGTTGGCTTTGCCCTTTTTATTCGTTCGGCCGTCGAGCCAGACGAGCATGGCCTGATCGTGCGTTACAGAGACAAGCAATTCGCGGAAGCTGCCGAGCCCCAGCTTGCGGAACATCTCCATCTGCTTGTGCATGTAATTCGTCTGATCAACCTTGGCGGCGGAGGTGGCGAAGTGGTTGTGCCAGAAAAGCGCGATCTTCTCCTGCAACGGCCGTGGCGTGTAGACCATGCGGAAGAGGCACCACTCCTGCAGCATTTCCACTTTCTGGAAAGTCACCAGGCCCTGGAGCACCTCCAGTTTGTCGTTCATCGGGTCTTCGTCGAGCGAGTAGTTGAAGAGCCAGTCGAGGGCGGCCGCGGGCGGTTGGCCGGTGAATTGCTTGAGCCATTCGGTCGTCGGGCCGAACCCGGCGCGGCGCAGCAGATGGCCCACGCGACGATCATCGAACGGTCGATCCGCGGTCGGCGAGTACACCCCGAACGGATCCGCCGGCGGTTGCAGCACCACGGCCATTGGCCTCTCCTTAGCCTGAAATCCCCCTACTCTCTACCGACGACGCCTCAGGCCGTTGCGATCGATTTCACGAAATTCAATACGTAATGTGATGGGCACCATATTATCGGCGCGTCGAGAGTCGCGACACCAGCAACTGAGTGACTTTGTCATCATGCCTGAGTGAGGATCGGGCGCCAATACGCCCATCCAGCTGAATTATTTCGCACGAAACGCCCATTATAGAACTTCAGGCAGTCTCTACCCGCCTTAGTTCCCACTAACCCCGCTCGGGGCGATCTGTCTGATCGAGTAACAGGAGATCACTATGATTCGCATTGTTCAAAACCTCGTGTCACGTAAAGCCGCTCTCGCCTTGGCCGCCGTTGTGGGCCTCGGAACCGTCGCGGCCGCCCCGCAGAAGGCTCAGGCAGATTTCCGGATCGGGTTCGATATTCGCGACTACGATCAGCGTTGCGAACGCCGCGAAACCCGCGTTTGGGTCGAGCCGGTTTACCAGACCGTGTGTGACCGAGTATGGGTCGCCCCGGCCTGCCAGACCGTTACCGAGCGAGTCTGGGTTCCCGATCGCTACGAAGAACGCCAGGTCGTTCGCGGCTACGGTTGGGATCGGCGAGTGGTCTGCGAACGCGTACTCGTTCAGCCGGCCCATTACGAACTGCAAAACCACGAAGTGCAGGTTTCGTCCGGCTACTGGACGAACGTCGAACGCCAGGTCTGCGTAGCGCCCGGCCACTGGGAAACGCGCGTCGACCGCATCGCCTACGCCGACCATAGCCCTCATGTGGAGCGCCTCCATATTGAGTTCGGCCATCGGTAAACGATTCAGTCACCGCCCCGTCTCGCGCCGCTCGCGAGACGGGCGGTAAGATGGCAACGCAACACACGCTCGCCGCGTTCATCAAGCGGCGAGCGTTTTTTCTTAATCCACTTTTGCAGCCGTATCGGGGCAAATCCGACCATTGGATGGGGCCGACAATGATGGTAGCCGACTCCTCCGCTCGCGATGATTTAGGTGCGAACTGAATTCAACAACGGAGGTTTCAGATGAATCGATTTTCAACGACTTTAGGTGTAGCCCTTGTATCAGCAGCGGCGATGATCGCGGGTTGCTCCAGCCAGACGGCCGGGCAGAAGGCCCAGGTCGAAGCCAAAGAAAAAACCAACGCCGCCGACATGATGCTCCGCGGCGAGAAGCACATCGCCGACGGCGAAGCAGAAATCGCCCGCGGCAAGACGATCAAGGAACAGGGCGATACAGTCGAAGGCGATCGCCAAATCGCCGAGGGTAAGGCGCTCAAGAGCCTCGGCGAAGAAGAACTCGCTCAAGGCAAAAAGATCAACGACAAGAACTGAGTCTTGTTGCGGACCTTCTAAACAACAAAACTCAAGCCGGCCGCACTGCGCCCGGCGTGGATTTATTTCGTTTTCTGAAGCAGTTAATCCGCTGCCTTTTCCGCCTTTTTCCCCAGTTCTACGATATCCCCTTCCTTGAACAGAATTCCCTTCACAATTTTTTTCCACACCGGCTTTTGACGGAGAAGGAATTCGAGATCCATCCCGAAATGCTTGAACTCCTCTTGCTGTGCGTTGGCCATGATCGCTTTCGCGTCCTTGTTTTTTTCCGCATCCATCCGCTGCTCGTACCAGTCGATGGCCTGCGCTTCCTCGATCAAGGACAAAATCATGCGGGCAAAGGTGCGAGTCTTTTGCGTCAACTCATCCGGCGGCTCGTGATATTGGTCAAATCCCATGGGCTGTTGCTCCTTGTAAAAGTAAAAAACCTGCGATGCGTTCCGCAATAATAGCCCATGGACAAGTGACAACCACCCGCGCCCGCCGTAAATTGTCGGCAATCTTATGGCGGATCAATCCATCAGCATCTCTCTGCTCGGCCACGGCGTGGTCGGCAGCGGCGTGATTAAAATTCTTGCCGAGCAGCATGATCTGCTGCGCCGGCGCACGGGCTTGTCGTTCGATATCCGCCACACCGTCGTCCGCGACCCGGCCAAGCACGGCGGTACGCAGATCAATTCCACGACCGACTGGAAAGCCGCGATCGACGACCCGGCCGTCAAAATCGTCGTCGAGCTGATGGGCGGCACGACCGTCGCCGGCGATGCCGTCGAGCGGGCGCTCAAGCTCGGCAAGCACGTGGTCACCGCGAACAAAAGTCTGCTCGCCGCCCGGGGGCCTGAGCTTTTCGCGCTGGCGAAGAAACACAAGGCGTGCATCGCCTTCGAGGCCAGCTGCGGCGGCGGGATTCCGATCATCCAGGCGCTGCAGCAAGGGCTGATCGCAAACCGTATCGACGCCCTGCTCGGCATCGTTAACGGAACGTGCAATGTCATCCTCACGAGAATGACCCGCAACGGCTGGAACTACGCCGAGGCGCTCAAAGAGGCCCAAAAGCTAGGCTACGCCGAGGCCGACCCGGCGATGGATGTTTCGGGTCGTGATGCGGCGCAAAAGCTCGCGCTGCTCACCGGCCTCGCGTTCAATGTCCGCGTGAGTGAGGCGGATATTCACGTCGAAGGGATCAGCAACATCCAGTCTGATGACATCAAATACGCTGGCGATTTGGGTTACGTCATCAAGCTGCTCGTGATCGCCGAGCGAGTTGACGGCCAGGTGTCGCTCCGCGTCCACCCCACGCTCGTTCACAAGACCGACGTGCTGGCGGAAGTCAGCGGGAGCTTTAACGCGATCAGCGTCTTCGGCCACGCGCTCGGCCACTCCCTCTTCTACGGCCGCGGCGCCGGCCAACTGCCGACCGCCAGCGCCGTCGTTGCTGACCTGGTCGGCGTGGCGATGGGCACCACGCCGCTGGCGTTTTCGCAGCTCAATATATTCCCCGACACCACGCCGCCGGCGAAAGTGCTGCCGTTCGAGCAACTCCGAAGCCGCTACTACCTCCGCGTGACGGCAAAAGACGAACCCGGCGTGATGGCGGACGTCACCAGCGCGCTCGGCGACGCAGGCATCAGCCTCAGCGCCATCAGCCAGCACGAAACCGAAGGACAGATCGTGCCGGTGGTGATTACTACGCACCTGGCGAGCGAAGGCGCGATGCGAAAAGCGCTCAAAGCGATCGACCTCCTGCCGACGATCCAGCCACCTACCGTGTGCCTGAGAATCATCGATCAGCCGAAGGAATTCGGAGGATAACCAGAAAAGACCAGAGCCGGCCCATCGACCGGGCACAGCGCCAAAACGTTCCGCAGCGAGATCGCGCGATCACGACATTAACTTAGCTCAATCCATCACTTACATTTACTGGAGAGTTTCCTTTGCCTCACCCGATAAGAGTATTGATCAAGCGACTGCCCGGGGCCATCGGTCTACCGCTGCCGGCACGCATGACGGAGCACGCGGCCGGGTTTGATTTGTGTGCCGCCTGCCACGAAAAAGTCGTGGTGCAGCCGGGGGAGATCGCTCTCATCCCGTGCGGCTTCTCGATGCAGATCCCGGTGGGTTACGAAGCACAAGTAAGGCCTCGCAGCGGGCTCGCGGTGAAATTCGGGATCACGATGATCAACGCCCCGGGCACGATCGACGCCGATTACCGCGGCGAAGTGTTCGTGCCGATGATCAATCACGGAAAGGCCGCGTTCACGGTTGAACGCGGCATGCGCATCGCGCAAATGCTGATCCTGCCCGTGCCGGACGTGGAATTGATCGAGGTCGACCAAGACCTCGACGAAACCAAACGAGGCGCGGGAGGGTTCGGGCATACAGGGACGTAAAGGAAATGCAGAAGTCAGAATGCAGAATGCAGAATGAATACCGGGTTTTCATTCTGCATTCTGCATTCTGACTTCTGAATTCAAGAAGATGGATCGTTCAAACGTCTTTCGTCGTATCGCACTCTTCCTGGCTTTTGCAGGGTACGTCTTCCTGCTGATTGCTCTGGCGAGTTTTTCCTCGTCGGATTGGCCTAGCCATACTGTTTATCCTTACCCGGCGATTCACAACCTCTGCGGGTCGGCCGGGGCGCTGGTGGCGTATTACGCCTTCTGGCTGCTCGGGCAGGGCGTGTTCCCGATGCTCTTCTTCGCCGGCGTGCTGCTGGTGATGACAATGATCCAGGGGAAAATCAGCGACATCTGGATGCGCGCGATCGGCTCAGTGCTGCTGACCGTCGCGTTCGCGGCCACAGTGCACAGCTTCATGCCGAACTCGTCGACCGGATTCCCGGAAGGCCAGGGCGGCCTGCTCGGCATCGGCGCTTCGCATTTACTCCAAGCGCACTTCAACGTCATCGGCACGCGATTGATCCTTCTGAGCGCGATGCTAGTCGGCCTGCTGCTTGCCGCCGATGATCTGGTGCTCCGCGCACCGGCTGTCGCTCGCGGAGCGATCGGTACGCTCGGGGCGATTAAGGAAAAAACGCAGAACTTCAAAATGCCTTCTATGCCTTCGATGCCCTCGCTTCCGAAATGGCCCGCGAAGGCGGCGACCGCTTCGGGCTCGTCATCGAAACAGTTGGACGACGACGATGACGACGATTCGCCGGTGATGTTCAAGCGCGACTTGAAGACCGCGAACATCGACGCCGAGATCGATCTCAACTACGACAACGACGAACCCGCCGCTGCGGTGGAAGAAGCATTCAAAGACGATTCCGACCCCGCGCCCAGCGCCGCGGTCACGATTCCCGCACCCGATGCGTCTTCCCCGGTCCGCCCCGCTTCAGCGGGGCAGTCAACTCCCGAAAACGACACCGACGGCCCCTTCGTCGAACCCGAAAAATCCCTCGAACTCCGCAAAGACATCATCGTCAACCTGCCCAGCATGTTGAAGCCGCGGCAGGTCAGCCCGCCGATGTCGCCGCCGCGCGAGCTGGGCGAATATCATCTCCCCAGCTGGGAACTCCTCGGCGAGCCCGAGCACGGCTACACAGAATCCCAGGAAGGTTTCGTCCGCGAGCAGGCGGCCATCCTCGAAAATGCACTCAAGGAATTCAACATCGACGCGCAGGTGGTGGAAATCGACACCGGCCCGGTCATCACGATGTACGAAATCTCGCTCGCGCCGGGCATCAAGGTGAGCACGATCACCGCCCTCTCCAACGACATCCAGCGCGCCCTTAAAGCTGAAACCGTACGCATCGTTGCGCCCGTGCCGGGGAAAAATACCGTCGGCATTGAAGTGCCCAACGCGCAGAAGGAAAAAGTCCGCCTGAAGGAGCTGATGCAGCTCGCCCCCGAAGCGATGAGCAAGATGGCCATCCCGCTCTTCCTCGGCAAAGACGCCAGCGGCGAGCCGCTCATCGGCGACATGGCCGCCATGCCGCACTGCTTGATCGCCGGCACCACCGGCTCGGGCAAATCCGTCTGCATCAACTCGATCATCATGTCGATCATGTACCTGCAACGGCCCGACCAGGTGAAGCTGATCCTCGTCGATCCGAAGGTGGTGGAAATGGCTCCTTTCAAGGACATTCCGCACCTGATGTGCCCCGTCATCAACGACAGCGCCAAGGCCACCAGCGTGCTCGAATGGGCCTGCACGAAGATGGACGAGCGCTACGAACACCTGGCCGAGGCGGGCGTGCGAAACATCAAGGGGTACAACACGCTCACGCAGGAAGAGTTGATCGAGCGCTTCCAACCCGGCTCGCCGGAGGAAGAGGCGAAGATCCCCAAGAAGCTGCCGTACATCGTGATCATCATCGACGAGCTGGCAGACTTGATGATGACCAGCGGCAAGGAAGTCGAAAGCTTCATCGTGCGACTGGCGCAGAAATCCCGCGCCGTCGGCATTCATCTAATCCTCGCCACGCAGCGCCCGCAGGCGAACGTGGTGACTGGCCTGATCAAATCGAACATGCCCAGCCGCATCGCGTTCCGCGTCGCCAGCAAGATGGACAGCCGCATCGTCCTCGACCAGAACGGCGCGGATTTGCTGCTCGGCCAAGGCGACATGCTCTTCCTCCCGCCGGGCGCGAGCAAACCGATCCGCAGCCAAGGCACGTACATCGACGACCGCGAAATCAAGGAAAGCGTGAAGCTCGTGAAGGGCTTGGCCGAGGCGCAGTACGAGCCGGAGCTGGTGCAGATCAAGGCCACCCTCGGCGAGAACGGCGAGATGGAAAAAGACGAACTCTTCGACGACGCCGTACGCGTAGTCTTAGAAACCAAGCGCGGCAGCGTGTCTCTCCTGCAGCGACGACTCACCATCGGCTACAGCCGAGCCAGCCGCCTGATCGAACAGATGGCCGCCACCGGCATCGTCGGCGAATACAAAGGCTCACAGGCCCGCGAGGCGATGCTGACGCTGGAGGAGTACGAGGCGATGAAAGCCCAACAGCAGGTGGACGCGGACGACGGGATGACGGTCTAGCGTTGTGTAGCCGGCGAGCTCGCTCACCGTAACTATCCCACGGCGAGCAAGCTCGCCGGCTACACGAATGAGCCTCCAAACCCGCGGGTGAAGACACTCGCCCCCTAATTGCACCGCCCGCATGGAGGGCGGCCGCCCTCCGCCGCCTTGCCCTCTCAATTCAAAAGCTGATAAATCGACATCCCGAACACCCCCGCCCGCTCCGGCAGCTTTTCGTATCCTGCAATTTCCCCAAGCCAATCCCCATCGACCGAATCGGGCCGCCTGAAGACGAAAAGATACTTCGCCCTCGTCAACGACAATCGCGCGGCCCAGTTATCCCGTGAATGATTAACCGCCAGCGAAATCTGCCCCCGCCGCCGGCCCAGCGCCCGTTGAAATTCCAAGCTGTCTATTGGCGGATTGAAAATCGCAAACAGGACGACCGCGTCGTACTCACCGGAGTCGTCGAGAAAGTTCAAGCCGTTCTCGCCGCGTAGATCAAACACGACGTGCCCCGCCACCGCCCACCCCAGGGCCGGATCATGCTCCGCCACCCACGCACCCGCCATCGCCAGCCATTGCTGGTCGTTGTAACTGTTGGTAAAGCCCACCAATGCAATTTTCACGGGTGCATCTTATCCGTCGTCGAATCGAAATTGGATAGGATGACTGGATGGGCGGCCTGGCTGCGTCTCGAATAAATCAGGTGGCAAGTGTAGACTCACGTCGCCATCAATTTCGAACAAAACATGAGGCACGAAGTGGACTTCCCCGGACAATTTGAGTCGCATTACACGATCACTGCTGGCGGCGATAAAAGTATCCGCCTGCTCGAAGGTGCCGCAACCGTGTTGGGCTTGAAGCTAACGCATATCGTACTTCATTCCGGCTCTCACCCATCCCAGCCGATGTTGACCGGCCACGGCTCGGGCACTTTATCCGACCAGTTGGTGGAGGCGCGACAAGTGTGCAGTGCGCTGGCTGAACAAGGTTGGATGGTCAATCGGGTCAAAATCGAAGCGGGGATTGAAAATGCGGGAGTGCCGAGCTCTGACGAAGCCGCCGGCGCGATGGATCGTATCTGTCATTTTGAACATCACATCAAATTAAGCCTGCCCTTGTCGGCCGACTTGGATCAGCTGATCGAAACAATCAAACCGTGCCGTGCGCAACTGTCACGTAATGCCCTGCGAACGAGAACCGATGGCAGGCAGGAAAGATTTGTGACACAGAGGTGTTACGGAGTTGGATGCGAATCCGCCGGTCTGCAATTCAACGCATTGCTTAATCTCGTCGCGATTCAAGCCTTCGAGATTGTAGATGTCGAGCGAGAGTATGTTGTATATGACAGCAACGTGTCGCTGGACGACGGATGGATCATGGGGAACCAACGTAGATGAGCGGCTGGATCGCACGAATAATACATCGCCTGTTCGACCAGAACAGTCCTCGGGCAGTGAAGCCAATCGCTCCTGCCATGGGCGATGTCGCGCCCGCGATCGCAGCCCGCACGGCACCGGCCGGCGTGCTGATCTCAGTGCCTACGCCGGCGATTCCTGCCGCATTCAGCAACGTTTCGCAACTCGATCCGACCAGACAAAAATTGTTCGATCCCGCGTTACGCCACTTCGCCCACGGCGTCCGCGCTGGAATTCCTGCGTTTGATGATCCTCAACAAAAGCAGAAATGGCAGCGCATTCGAGAGGCGGTGATGGATCAGGTTCTGCAAGGCGTTGCGGAGTCTGAATACCGTGATCATCTCGTGATTCGCGGCAGCACACTCATGAAAAAATGGTACGGCGACGAGGCTCGATTGCCGGGCGATATCGACTGGGTGGTTCGGCAACCTTCTATTTCCTTCAAGAGCGAGTGGGCCACCGCGTGCATCGAATTCTTCTCGAATGTGTTGCGTAACCTCTCGCTGGAATCCGGCCGGACAGTGCGGGATATGCTGGCCGTCGATGAGATATGGAGCTACGAAAGAGCGCCGGGTTGCCGATTGAGCATTCCTTGGATCAGCGAAACGCTGCCGCCGGGCCATATACAAATGGATATCGTTTTTGGAGAGTGCCAGGCGATCGAGCCCATCCTCACGCGGATTCCCATTTTGGATCGGCCTGATATTGAATTGCTGGCGGTGACTCGGGAGCAGGCGCTTGCATCGAAATTACTTTGGCTGCGAACAGACATAGAAGCACAAGGCAAAGACTTTTACGACGCTGTTCTTCTGAGCCGTGACGCACACCTTACC
This sequence comes from Tepidisphaerales bacterium, assembly GCA_038329865.1. GTDB lineage: Bacteria > Planctomycetota > Phycisphaerae > Tepidisphaerales > Tepidisphaeraceae > JANMES01. The sequence goes on from JBBQNK010000020.1 coordinate 15,117, forward strand.
CTTGAGCAATTGTTCGAGACCTTTCACCTCGCGAAGGAAAGATGGCCTGATGAAAAACCAACATCCTGGATCCTGGACAAACCGGTCGCGTGGAATCATTTTGAAACGGAGTACCCGGAATTTGCCTGGCGGCACGAAGAATGGGAGCTTGCGTTGCAAGAGACTCTGGAGCGGATGGGTTTGTGAACGGGATCCGGCGGGATGCAGACGTACCGACAGCCGACCCTCGCGACTGGGTGAGCGGGGCCGATTCGAACGATCATTCCCGCGGTGTAACCGATGCGTGACGCCCTGCCAGCTTTCGCTACAATCCCCGCCATGCCTGTCGGTCGGCGAACTATCACCGTCAATCTCCCGCCCCGGCCGTACGACATTCACGTGCAGCCGGGGATTTTGCACGATGTGGGGATGCTCCTTACCCGCCTTTCTCCTTCGCAAAAAGTCTGCATTCTCACGGACTCCACCATCGGGCCGCACTACATTGCGCCGCTGACATCGGGGCTGCTGAATGCGGGGATCAGGCCGATCGTCGCCGTCGTGCCGCCGGGGGAGGAGCACAAATCGCTGGCGGATTTGCTGCCGGTATTCGATCAGTTTCTCGCGCAGAAGATCGAGCGCGGCACGCCGGTGATCGCCCTGGGCGGCGGGATCGTCGGCGATATGGCGGGCTTCCTGGCGGCGACGATTCTTCGCGGCGTGCCCTTCGTGCAAGTGCCGACCACGCTGCTTGCGATGGTCGACGCATCCGTCGGTGGAAAGACCGGCGTGAACCACGCGGCCGGCAAAAATCTCATCGGCGCATTCCACCAGCCGATCGCGGTGATGATCGACCCGAACCTGCTCAAGACGCTCCCCGCCCGCGAACTCCGCGGCGGGCTGGCGGAGTGCATCAAGCACGAAATCATCCGCGACGCCGACGGCTTCATCTCCCTTGAGCATAACATTCAGCGGGCGCTCAATCTCGACATCGATTTTCTATCCGCTCTCATCGCGCACAACGTTGCGATCAAAGCGAAAGTCGTCGAGGCCGACCCGTTCGAGCGCGGCGAGCGCGCCCACCTCAACTTCGGCCACACCTTCGGCCACGCGATCGAGGCGGTTTCCCACTACAAATACTCGCACGGCGAATCCGTCGCGCTCGGCATGACGGCGGCGGCGAACTTGGCGCAGGATTTGGGCATGATCGACGCGATGGCGCAGTCGCGCATCGCCCGCCTGATCGAATCCGCCGGTCTGCCCACCGGCGGAATGAAGCTCGATGCCGACCGCGTCGTCGAAGCGATGGGCTTCGACAAAAAAGTAGAAGGCGGCAAGCTCCGGCTGATCCTGCCGGGGAAAATCGGCGCAGCCACCATCCGCGACGACGTGCCGATCGACCGGGTACGAACGGCCGTCGAATCGCTGAGATGATTTTACGTCGCACGGGCTACCAGCCCGTGCATTAGGGGGCATGGGCTGGTAGCCCATGCGACGAAATAATAAATGGCGCTCATCCACTGGCTCAGGCTCTCCCTCACGCAAGGCATCGGCCCGATCCTCACGCGGCGGCTAATCGAAGCGACCGGCAGCGCGGAAGCGGCGTGCGACGCGTCGCCGCAATTGCTCCAGAAGATTGAGGGCATCGGCTCATCGAAAGGCCGGCACATTTCGGAGTCGCTCAAGCGCAGTGCTGATGAAGCCGAGCAGGAACTCGCCAAAGCCCACGCCACCGGCGCGCGGATCATCTGCCCCGATGATGACGAATACCCACTGCTGCTGAAATCCATTCCCGATCCACCCAGCGTGCTGTACATCAAAGGCGGATTCGAACCGCGCGATCTGAACAGCATCGGCATCGTCGGCTCGCGCCAGTGCAGCATGTACGGCCGCGAACAAGCGGAGCGATTCGGCGCGCTGCTCGCCGGCGCGGCGCTCACGGTGATCAGCGGCGGCGCGCGTGGCATCGATTCTTCCGCGCATCGTGGCGCTATGCAGCACCCGGCCGGGCGGACGATCGCGGTGCTCGGCTGCGGTGTGGATGTCGTCTTTCCGCCGGAGAATACCGCCCTTTTCGCGCAGATCGCCCAGCGAGGCGCGGTGGTGAGCGAGTACGCGATGGGCTCGGCGCCGATCGCCGATAATTTCCCCCGCCGCAACCGAATCGTCAGCGGCCTGTCGCGCGCCATCCTCGTGATCGAGGCCGCCGCCCGCAGCGGGGCGCTGATCACCGCCCGGCTGGCGAATGAAGACCAGGGCCGCACGGTGTTCGCGCTGCCGGGGCGTGTGGATAATCCGATGTCGGAAGGCACGCACCAGTTACTGCGCGACGGCGCGACGATCGCGTGTAATCTCGATGACATCGTGAACGGGCTTGGTCCACTTCCGATTGAAGCGATGGAGCTGGTTCACGATGTCGCCGCGCCCGCGGGTGATTCGGATGAGCCGGAGTACGAATTGCCTTTCGCAGATTCATCCGCGCCATCGGCCCCCGTCGAAGACAGTGGTTTTGAGAGCGTTCTCACGGATCGACAGAAGCAAATCTTCGACTGCGTCGGCCGCGACGCGACGAGCGTCGATGCGATCATCGACCGCACGGAGCTTCCCGCGCAAATCGTGCTGCAGGAGCTTACACTGCTCAGCCTCAAGGCGATCGTCAAGCGCCTCGACGGCCAGCAGTTTGTCCGATCCAGGCGATGACTCAACCGAGATAATCAAATGAAGCAAGTCACCTACGTCATCGTCTTCATCATCCGCCCCGCCGGCGATTCGCAAGAGTTCCTGCTCGCGCGCCGGGCAGAAGGAAAATACATGGGCGGCACCTGGCAGCTGATTTCTGGCAAGCTCGAATCGAACGAGACCGTGTGGCAGGCGGCCCTTCGCGAGATGCGCGAGGAGACCGGGCTTGAAGCCGTCGAACTGTACCGCCTCAGCCAGACCACGACGTTTTATCGATCGGACGACGATTCGCTCAACACCGGCATCGAGTTTTGCGCCATCGTGCCGGACGACGCCTCGGTCTCCCTCGATTCGGAAAATACTGATTGCGAATGGATGCCGCGCGAGCAAGTCCGCGCCCGCCTGATGTGGGCCAGCGACCAGGTCTCCTTCGACGAAGTCTGCCGGGTAGTTTTGGATAACGGGCCGACCAAGGCGTATCAGCGGATTCCGCTGCCATACGGCGGATGAAGACAAAAGATGAACGCGGAGACGCAGAGACGCGGAGAAATCGGGGAGAATTCAACTTTCAATCTCTTCTGCTCTTTCTTCGCGACTCCGCGTTCATTCTTTCTTTCCCACGGCCAATCCGAATTTCGGGGTTTACAATCGCCGATATAATCCGAAGATCAAGCCATGCCGACCAGGAAAAAAACAGCCACCCGCCACCCCGCCGCGACGAGCGATGCTCGCGAATCGTTCCGCATGGCGGCGATTGACGTCGGCAGCAACAGCCTGCACATGATCGTCGCCCAGCAGGACGCCGACGGCAGCGTCACCACGCTATGGCGGATGAAGGAGATGGTCGGCCTAGGGCGCATGAGCTTTCCCTCGCGCCGGCTGAGCAACTCCGCGATGGACGCGGCCATCACCACGCTCCGCCGTTTCCAGCAGGCCGCGCAGCGGCGGCAGTGCGAGAAGATTGTCGCTGTCGCCACCAGCGCGGTGCGCGAGGCGGAGAACGGCGGCGATTTTCTCGAGCGCGTTCGCCGCGAGCTTGGGCTGAACATCCGCGTCGTTTCCGCCCGCGAAGAAGCCCGGCTCATCTACCTGGGCGTGCGGCACGAGATCGATCTGCGAACCACACCCAATTTCATCGTCGATATCGGCGGCGGCAGCGTGGAGTTCATCGTGGCCGACCGTGTGCGGGCGATGCTGCTCGAAAGCCGCAAGCTCGGGGCGGCCCGCATGACCGCAAAATTCGTCGATTCCGATCCGATCAGCGAAGCCAATCTCAAATCACTGCGAAATTATTACGACAAGGAGCTTACGCCCATCTGCCAGGCTGTGCAGGATTTGCGACCCGTCCGCGCGATCGGCACGAGCGGCACGCTGCAGAGCGTGGCGGAGCTGTGCTTTAATCTGAAAGGCGGGCGGGCCGAGCAAGTCCGCGTGATTGATCGCCTCACACTCGGCAAGCTGCTGCAGAAGTTGATTGCCAGCACTTCCAAGCAGCGGGCTACGATGAGAGGGTTGGACGATCAGCGAAAGGACCAGATCATCGCCGGCGTGCTGCTGATTCATGAAGTGTTCGAGAAGCTGAAACTGACCGAGATGCAAATCGGCGGCTCCGCGTTGCGCGAGGGCATCATGCTCGATTACCTCGCCCGCCACGTGCCGGAGCTGACCATCCGCCGGCAGGTGCCCGACGAGCGCCGCCGCAGCGTGCTCGATCTCGCCCGGCGTTGCGATTGGCACGAAACGCACAGCCTGCAGGTCACGCGGCTGTGCCTCGAGCTGTTCGACCAAACCCGCAAGCTGCACGGCCTGGGCAAGCCCGAGCGCGAGCTCATCGAGTACGGCACGCTCCTGCACGACATCGGTTGGCACATCAGCCGAGAAGATCATCACAAGCACGCGATGTACCTGGTGCTTAACGGCAATCTCAAGGGATTTACGGCCGAAGAAGTGGATATCATCGCCAACATCGCCCGCTACCACCGCGGGCCGGAGCCGAAGGAAGATCACAAGGCGTACGCGAATCTTTCCGCGACGGCAAAGAAAACCGTGCGCGTGGGGGCCGCCCTGCTGCGCATCGCCGACGGGCTCGATCGCAGCCATTCCAGCGTGGTGTCATCCCTCCGCTGCACGGTGAAGAAGCAAAAGGTCGACGTGCGCGTTCGGGCCCGGGCCGATGCGGAATTGGAGATTTGGGGAGCCCGCCGGAAGATGGACTTCTTCGCTGATGTGTTCGACCGCAGCGTGAGTTTTGAGCAGGTGGATTAAATTCCTTCACGTAGCATGGGCGTCTCGCCCATGCCAAGGCGCTTGGACACGGCCGAGACGGCCGTGCTACGAGGAATCGTTTTTGGACAGAAAAACTATCTCTTCCCGAAATAATTCACACGGGCGAATACCGACCGACTACTAAGACATTGGCAACTCATGCCCTTTAGGATTACTCAGGTCGCTTTTCCGAAATAATTCGCGCAGTTGAACACCGGCCGGGTTGTTAGAGATTCCTTTGACAGTTTTTCGTTCGATCGAATATCGAACCTGAAAGATTCGCCCGGCAAGAGCGTGATCAGGTTGTCGCTGATCGTGGCGGCCGGGTCGAGGCGGTCGATTTGGATCAGCATGTCGCGGAGCAGCGACTTAGCGGTGATCGTCACCCGCGTTTGGCCGGGCTCGTATGAAATTTCCGCATCAAATTGCGCCGGCGGGTAGGCCAGATTCTTATCCGCGTCAAAAAACCAAGTGGCGGCCGTTGGAAAGCCCACCGCGATCAACTCCGTGGCCGGGTCAACGGGCGTTGTGATCGCATCATCCAGGCGGAATGACTGATTCGACCGCGCCGCCCAGCCAATTTCAATCTCCTGCTCCGCCAGCACTTGGCCGGCGAAGGATCGCCGCGTAATCCATGTTTTTGATACGCCTCGCTCGTCAGTATCGTTGATCGCAAAGAGTGTCATTGGATCTCCCGATTTGTACTTCTCGCTCCCCGGCTGAATCGTAAACAGCACATCCGCATAAAACCGTCGCGTGGCGAACCACAGCGGTTTGAGTCGCCCGTCGCTGTCGATTGCGCTCCAGCTATTCACCGGCCAGCAATCATTCAATTGCCAATAGAGTGTGCCCATGCAGACCGGCATGCGCGATCGGAACCACTCCACGCCCGTCTGCAGGCCGCGGGCCTGGTTGAGTTGCAGCAGGTAGTGCCAGTCATCGAAGTTCTCCGGCTCGACGAACGATTCCGCGAGCCGCTTGGCGTTGTACAAATCGCCGGCAGGGTGCTTCTGGTGCGCGAGCAGGCCGGGCGAATTCGCCTCGATCTGATCCGCCGGTAGGCAGGCCGCGAGGGTGGCGTACGTCGGCGGGCCTTGAAAGCCGAACTCGCTGCAGAACCGCGGCGAAAATTGGCGATACGAACTGGCCGGCTCACGGCACCAGACTTCCCACACGTGCTTGTTGCCGTGCGAGGCGAGATTCGGGTGCAGGCCGTTCTCTACATTGTAATCGCCCGACCACGGGCTGGCCGCCCAGTACGGGCGCGAAGGGTCGAGTTCTTTCACGATCCTCGGCAGCAGGTCGAAATAATATCCCAAACCCCACGTGCGATTTTTCAGCTCGCCGCTCTGTTTCCAGCCCCAATCGTGATAGCCCCACACGTTTTCGTTGCAGCCGTTCCAGATCGCGAGGCTGGCGTGGTGCGACAGCCGGGCGACGTTGTAGCGTGCTTCCTGCTCGACGAGGTTTTTGAATGGTTCTTCCTCCGGGTAGGCCGCACACGCGAAGAGAAAATCCTGCCAGACGAGGACGCCGAGCTCGTCGCAGAGGTCGTAAAACTCGTCCGTTTCATAAATCCCGCCGCCCCACACGCGGAGCATGTTGGCATTGGCGGCGACGGCTTGCTGGATGCGTGTACGATAACGTTCCGGCGTGCAGGCACGATCGAGGAAGCAGTCGTCGGGGATCCAATTAAAACCCTTGCAGAAGATCGGCTTGCCGTTGACCTTCAGCGTGAACGCGCGACCGATGTCGTCTTGCGTTGTGTCGAGTTCGATGGTGCGGAGGCCGATCTTTCGTGACCAGGAATCAAGGTTTTCGCCATTGGCCCCCGTGAGTTGCACTGTGACGGCGTAGAGCGGTTGTTCTCCATGACCAGCCGGCCACCACCACTGCGCTGGACCTGTGATCGCGGTGAAAATTGAGACTGCCGGAAAATTATAGTCGCTACGAATGGGTTCACCGGCAGATCCTCCGGGCGCGTTTGGCTCTTTCACGCTCACGTGAATTTCCCATTCGGACCCATCTGACGGAGCGCCGTTCGTCGTCTCCAGTTCACACTCCACACTGATGTAAGTTTGATGTTTAATCGGCTTGAGATTTGCGCGACACGATTTGATGCGTGCCTCACTCCACCCCTCCAACCGAATCCCCCGCCAGATCCCGCAGGTAATCAGTTCCGGCCCCCAGTCCCAGCCGAAGTTGCAGGCCATTTTGCGGATCATGTTGAACGGCACGCGCGTGTTCAGGAACGGCAGCGTGCCGAGCCGCTGCTCCATCGCGGTCGCGTAACGCTCGGCCGACGCGAAGGTGATGGCGAGCGTGTTGCGGCCGGGCTTGAGGTGCGGCCTCACGTCGAAGCGATAGCCGACGTGCATGGATTCGGTGCGGGCGATGAGTCGGCCGTTGAGTTCGATCGTGGCGACGGTGTCCAACCCGTCGGCGGCGAGGTCGATGCGCTCGTGGGCGAACAATTTCTCGTCGGCCGTGAAGGAAGTCTCGTACCGCCAATCGGTTTGGCCAATCCAGCGGAGCGTCGGCTCGACGCGGTCGCCGTACGGATCAGCAATTTTCCCGGCCCGCAGAAGATCGGTATGCACGCAGCCGGGGACGATCGCCGGTGTGGATTCGCGGCAGTGGGCGGGGACGTTTTCGAGATTGGAAACCGGCCGAACCGACCAGCCGTCGTGGAGTGATTGCTTCAACATGGAATGACACACTCATTCGCAGAAAAATATGAACACAGATGTACAGAGACACAGAGAAGCAAAGCAAAGAGTTTTTCTTTTTCTTCTCTGTGTCACTGTGTCTCTGTGTTCATTCCTTCTTAGTTTAGATCAGCCGGATCGCCACGCCGTGGTCGGCCAAAAACTTTTTCACTTCACCCACCGAGTGTTCCTTGAAGTGAAAGATGCTGGCCGCCAGGGCCGCGTCAGCGTGGCCTTGCTGCAGCACGTCGAGCATGTGCTGCGGGCTGCCTGCCCCGCCGCTGGCGACGACGGGGATGTTCACCGCGTCGCTGACGGCCGCGGTCATTTCTATGTCGTACCCGGCCTTGGTGCCGTCGGCGTTCATCACGTTCAGCACGATTTCGCCGGCGCCTAAGTCGGCCGCCTGCTTCACCCAGTCCATCACCTTGATGCCCGTGCCGACCCGGCCGCCGTTGACGAAGACTTCCCAGATTTCAACGCCGTCTTTCATCACGCGGTTGGCGTCAAGGCCGAGCACGGCCGCCTGCGCGCCGAATTTTCGCGAGACTTCCGCGATCAGTTTCGGGTTCTTCACCGCGGCCGAGTTGAGGGAGACTTTTTCCGCGCCGGCCTGGATCAGGCGCGTAGCGTCATCGAGCGTGCGAATCCCGCCGCCGACGCAGAGGGGCATGAAGACGTTTTCCGCGACGCGCGAGACGAGGTCGGCCATGATGTCGCGACCTTCGTGGCTGGCGGAGATGTCGTAGAAGACGAGCTCGTCGGCGCCGTCGGCCTGGTAGCGCTTGGCCTGCTCGACGGGGTCGCCGGCGTCGACGTGGTCGAAGAACTTCACGCCCTTCACCACGCGGCCGCGATCGACGTCGAGACACGGAATGATTCGTTTAGTGAGCATGCTTTTTCGCGAACGGCTTGTTCCGCCGCGGCGGGCGCTGCCAGGTTTGGCGGGCTTTATTGGTGGCGTTGCGATCGTGGCCGGTGGGTTTTGCGGGAGCCGCGTCGCCCTGGGCGGCCTTGTCCTGCGGGCGCGGCTTGAACGAAGAGACCGTCTTCTTCACGTACGGCCGCGCGACCGGCGGCGGCGGCGCGGCCACTTCGGCGTCGGACACGTCGGTTTCAGTTTGCGATGCAGCATCGGCATGCCGTGGCGGTTCGCCGTGCGTTGTGCTTGCGAGTTTCTTGCCCATCGCGCGGAGGGTTTTGATCTCGCGAAGCGAAAGCGTCCGCACGTCGCCGATTTTCAGGCCGTCCAGATCGAGCGGGCCGAACTGCACGCGGGTGAGGTCGCGCACCTTGTGGCCGAACCGGGCGAGGATGCGGCGGATGTGATAATTGCGCCCCTCTCGCAGCGTCAGTTCCAGCGTGCTCTGCTCGTGCGAGCGGCGGATGACTTTCACCTTCATCTTGCCGGTGCGGAAGTTCTTGCCCGTGCGCGGGTCGGTCATCCACACGCCCTGCTCAAGATCCGCCACCGCGTTCGGCGGGATCGAGCCGTCGATCAGGGCGCGGTAGGTTTTTGAGACTCCGTAGCGCGGGTGCGTGAGCTGGTTGGTCAACTCGCCGTCGTTGGTAAGTAGCAGCAGGCCTTTCGTCTCCGCATCCAGTCGGCCGACGGGGTAGACGCGCCCTTTAAAATCGGGCGGCAGCAAATCGATGGCGCGAACCTGCTCGCCTTGCGCGACATTCGTGCTGTAGACGCTCTTCGGCTTGTACATCAGAAAATAAACCCGGTCCTGCGTCTGCCGGCGGTCGAGTTTTACCAGCTCGTCGTCGATCTTCACCTTGTCCTTGAACGGATCGATCAAGATCGGCGGTTCGATCACCACTTTGCCGTTCACGGTTACCCGACCCTGGGCGATCATCTCTTCAATGGCACGTCGCGAGGCGACGCCTGCAGCGGCTAGAATTTTTTGGATGCGTTGTTTCACTTGTCGTGAATCTTAGCGGAAATCGAGGGATTTAGCACTTGGGGCGATCCTCGGGAGTTGGCTTCGAATTGTCCCTCTCCCGGTAATCCGGGAGAGGGTAGGGTGAGGGTTCTGCTTCCCGCGCAGAACGGCATTCAAATCAAAATGCCTTCGAGTCTGGTGTGTTCTACCAATCGCGGATTGCCTGAGCCTCGCGACAGAACCCTCACCCCGCCCTCTCCCGGATTACCGGGAGTGGGAGAAAGGCGCGATCATTTCAGAGTGACCCTGTACCAGCGCTCGCTTGCCACTGAAGTAGCAAGCCCGGTGTGGATTAGGCGCGCCGGTCGATTTCGGATTGCGTGGGGAACGTCACTTCTAGCCACTGACAATCGGTCGTCGTTTTGATGATCGGGTTTTTCATCCGCGCGGGGAGCAGGAACGTTTGACCCGGCGTAAGGTGCGTGACCTCGTCCACGCCGTCGACTTTGATCTGTGCCGAGCCCGAAAGCATGATCCACACCACCGGCACGTCGTACGGCACGGGCTCTTCAACGCCTTCGGTGAAACGCACCTTTTCCAGCTTGAAATATTCGCAGCTGACGAGCTGCGTGACGGTCGTGAACAGGCCGGCCACGTGCGAACGCTTTTGCTTCGTCACAGGCTTTCCGGAGAAATCGATGCAGGCGAGCGCCTCATAAACGTGCAGCTTGCGCGGCTTGCCGCTTTCCAGGCGATTGAAATCGAACACGCGGAACGTGGTATCGCTCGGGGTCTGCACCTCGGCGACTAAAATTCCGGCGCCCAGCGCGTGCACCGTGCCGCTGGGGAGGAAGTAGCAGTCGCCGGGCTTGGCGGGGATGGGCTTGATCAGTTTTTCGACCGTGCCGTCGGCGATGGCAGCTTTGAAGGCGTCTTTTGTCACGCCGGGGGCGAGGCCCTTGAGGATTCGCGCGCCGGGGTCGTGCTGCATGACATACCACGCCTCGGTTTTCAGGTGCGAGCCGGGGTGCGTATTAGCGTAGTCGTGATCGGGGTGGACTTGCACGGATAAATCTTCGCGGGCGTCGAGGAATTTGATCAGGATCGGGAACTGACCATGCGAGCCGACGAGCGGCACGTCGCCGTGCAGGTCGGAGCCGAACTCTTCGATGATCTGGTGGAGCGTGCGACCTGCGAGTGGGCCGGCGGCGACTTCGGCACTCACCCAGTCCTTGGTATTTTCGATCACGCCGGGCGGGAAATCGTAGATTTCCCAGCTCTCGCCGGTGGGTTTATCCGTTGGCAATTTTTTCCCGAGAACCGTTTCGAGCTTCCGGCCGCCCCAGATTTTTTCTACGAAGCGGGGTTTGAATTGCAGCGGGTAGAGCGACATGGGTGCATCATGCGGGTTGGCGAAAAGAATTCAACCACCATTCAAGAAGAATGAACACAGAGGCACAGAGACACAGAGAAGAAACGAATTGAATTGATTTTCTTTCCTCTCCGTGTCTCTGTGTCTCTGTGTTCATCAACGTCCGCTGAACTCTGCTGCTTGGCGATTGGCGTCTCGGCGCGTAGAGTAACAGAAACCGATCAAACAGGAGTTCGCCATGGATCCGACGCCTTCGCAACCGCCCGCAACCACGCCGCCTGCTGCCCCCGCGGCGTCGCCGGGGTTGCCGCAGATTACTTATGACGATTTCGCCAAGCTCGAGCTGCGGGTGGCCACCGTGCTGGAGTGCAAGCCGCACGCCAATGCCGACAAGCTGCTGGTCCTGCAGATCGATCTCGGCGGCGAGAAGCGGCAAATCTGCGCCGGGCTTCGCCAGCACTATCAACCCGAGCAACTGGTCGGCAAGCAGATCATCGTGGTGGCCAACCTCGCCCCGCGCACGATGCGCGGCGAAATCAGCCAGGGCATGCTGCTGGCCGCGACGGACGCGCCGACGCACCAGGTGATCGTCGTCTCGCCGTCAGCGCCGGCGGCGGCGGGGTCACGAGTTAGTTAGGAGAGGACTTAGGACTAAGGACTTAGGACTTAGTGAAAAGCGCGTTCACTAAGTCCTAAGTCCTTAGTCCTAAGTCCTACGCTTCTTGCTTCGCGAACTTCACATCTCCAACTTCGCTGTGATCACCGACGCTCGCATCGACCTGTCGGCCGGGCTGAATTGTTTTACCGGGGCGACGGGGGCGGGCAAGTCGCTCGTCATCGGGGCGATCGAGGTGCTACTGGGATTGCGCTCGGCGTCGGAAATGCTCCGGCCCGGCGTGGAGGAAGGTCGCGTCAGTGGCGTGTTCGATATCGCCAGCAAAGAGATGCTCCAGAAAATCGAGCAGGCCACGGATATTCCCGTCACCAACGACGGCGGCGAGTTGCTCATCGCCCGGCGGCTGTATGCGAGCGGGCGAAGCTCGGTGTCGCTCAACGGCAATCCGATCACGCTCACGATGCTCAAGGCCGTCGCGGAACAACTCATCGACGTGCATGGGCAGCACGATCATCAGTTTTTGCTCAAGCCTTCCAATCAGCTCGACGTGCTCGACCACTTCGGCCAGCTTGAATCGCTTCGGGCGGAGTACCGCGAGGCGTACGACCAGCTCGTCGAAGCCAACGCCCGGCTCGCGGACTTGGCCGGCAATCGCACGCTGCGGCAGCAGCAGTTGGAGCTGTATAAATTTCAGGCCAGCGAGATCGACGCGGCCGACTTGCAGCCTGGGGAGTATGAGGAACTCGCCAGCCGCTCATCGGTGCTGAAGAACGTAGAAAAACTGAAGAAGGAAGCCGGTGCGACGCACGCGGCGCTGTACGAGGTGGACGGATCGGTGCTGGAGCGCGTGAAGATGATGACGGCTATCATCGCGGATCTTTCATCGCTCGATCACAGCCTGCAGCCGATCGCGGCTGGGCTGAAGGACGCGATGATTCAACTGGAAGAGTCGGCGTTCGATCTTTCGCGGTATCTGGACAAGCTGGATCTTGATCCTGCGGAGCTGACGGAAGTCGATGAGCGGTTGAACGTGCTGCAGCGGCTGATGAACAAGTACGGAGACACGATCGAGATCGTGGCCGGCTATCGCGAGGAGATCGGCGGGAAGATTTCTGATCTGGAGAAGCAGACGGACGATCTTTCCTCAATTCAAGCGAAGATTACTCCGCTCAAAGCGAAAGTCGCGGAACTCGGGCTTAAATTGAGCGAGAAGCGTAAATCGGTCGCGAAGAAACTCTCTCCGCAGATCGAAAAATCCCTCGCGGAACTCGGAATGGAAAAAGCGAAATTTTCCATCGACTTCGCCGCGATGGATCCCGGCGCCAGCGGCGCCGACCAGATCGAGTTCATGATCCAGACCAATCCCGGCCAACTCACGCAGCCCCTCCGCAAAACCGGCTCGGGCGGCGAGCTCTCTCGCATCATGCTCGCGCTTAAAGGCATCCTCGCCCAGAGCGACCGCGTGAGCGTGCTGGTGTTCGACGAAATCGACGCCAACGTCGGCGGCCGGCTCGGGAGCGTGATCGGGAAAAAGCTGCGCGAGCTGGCGGGCCATCATCAGGTGCTTTGCATCACGCACCTGCCGCAGATCGCCAGCTATGCGGATCGCCATTTAACCGTCCGCAAAGAACAGACCGGCACGACCACGCAAACCAGCGTCCGTACGATGGAAGGCACGGAAAGAATCCAGGAACTGGCCGAAATGATCGGCGGCCAACGGATCACCGCAACCACGCGGGCGCAGGCCGGCGAACTGCTGGAAGCGGCGCAAATTGAATTTGAGAGCAAAAAGCCTGGAAACGGATCGCCAGCCAAGGCACGCAAAATCACGAGGAAGTGACCAGCTCGCTCACCCGCATCTCTAACTCACGACTTTTTCGCGAGACCTTTTATCGCCGCATCCCGCACATCGGCATCAGAATCGTCACGAGCGCGTTGGAGAGCGCTTATCACCGGTTCAGACCTCGCATCAATCGCGACCAGTGTTGAAATCGCCCACCACCGCACATCGGCGTGTGCATCACCCGCGGCGGCGACCAGATCGGGGATGGCTTCGTCGGCGCCTTCTTTCATCGCAAGCGAATACGCGGCCGCGCTGCGGCTGTAGCGATTGGTGGATCGGAGCCACGTTCGAATTTCGCCCAGGCTCTTGTCGGCGATCTCGCGTGCGAGATAGATCAGATACTCGTCATCATCCACAGACCGCGATATCGGCTCGCCGCACTCAGGGCACTTACCGTCGACCGGCAATAGACGCAGGTTGTAAGTGCAATTGACGCACGGCCAGTCGATGTCGACCAGGTCAGGCTTCGTGCCGTTCGTCGAAATCGGAGTCGCTGTAGCGGCCGGCTCATCGTTCCCGGCTAGCTCGTCGGGAATTTTCCGAACTTGCCCGTCACGGCCAACGCAGGCGATGGTCGTCGTTCCTTCCGCCAGCAAAGTCTCGCCGCGCCGCAGCTCGTACGCGTGGTCGTATCGGACGTGGGTTTGCTTGACGACTTTGGTCAGCAGCGTCAGTTCCTCGTCGTAGCGGGCCGGGGCTTTGAAGCGGATGTCGGCCTTGGTGACGACGAAGAAAATCCCCTTCCGCTCCAGGTCGGCGTAGCTGATGCCCATCGAGCGGAGCAGTTCAACCCGGCCGAGTTCGAAGTATTGCAGGAACCGGCTGTGGTGCAGGTAGCCCATCGCGTCGACTTCCGGATAGCGGACGCGGATCGTCAGCGTGTTTTGTAGGGTGGCGGACATTGGAGCAGAGCGTCGCTAAAAGTCGAGATATTGCAACGTTGGACTGAACAGACTGCGGTCGAACGGGCCAAAACGCCTGACTTTCTCCTAATTTCTCTGCTTCCTGGCGAGTTGCAACCCATTCAACCCCCCTGACTTGAACCGAATCGCCTTTTCGCTAAACTACTTGGCTCGCCGACGGGGAAACCACCGTCGGCGGTTGTCTCTCTGGAATCGACCGGAACTCGAAAGGCGTACCGACCATGATTAAAGTAAAGTCCCGCGGCGGCGAAACGGCCGAGCAGATGCTCCGCCGGTTTAAGAAGATGTGTGAAAAAGAAGGTCTTACCAAAGACATCAAGCGGGTTGCGTACTACGAAAAGCCGAGCGAGAAGCGTCGCCGGCAGAAACGCAGCAAGCCGCGCATCGCCACCGGCGGCAGCAGCAGCACGCGGGCTTAATTGCTGATCACGCCGCGGCAAGGGTCGCGAAACCGCGGCACCCTTCGCGGCGTATATAAAATATCCGGCGCGGGATCTCCCCTTTCGAGTTCTGTTATGTCATCAGCCCAAACCGCTGCGATCCATACGGAGCATCTGACCAAGGTCTACAAGGACTTCTGGGGCCGCGATAAGGTGCGGGCGCTCGATGACCTGAATCTCACCATCGAGCGCGGCGAGGTGTTCGGCCTGCTCGGGCCTAACGGCTCGGGAAAATCAACCACCATCAAGCTCCTGCTCGGTCTGATCTTCCCTACCCACGGCACAGCGCACGTGCTGGGCAGCCCGGCGGGGTCGACCGACATCAACGAAAAAATCGGCTTCCTGCCGGAAGAATCTTACCTCTACAAATTCCTCAACGGCGAAGAGACGCTCAAGTTCTACGGCCGGCTTTTCAAGATTCCGAGCAAGGAACTCAAACGCCGCGTGCCCGAGCTGCTCGACATCGTCGGCCTCGATCAGAAAAGCCGCAAACGCAAACTCCGCGAATACAGCAAAGGCATGGCCCGGCGAATCGGCCTGGCCCAGGCGCTGATCAATAACCCGGATTTGATCCTGCTCGACGAGCCGACCACCGGCCTTGACCCGATCGGCACGCGCGAGATGAAAGACCTCATCCTCTCGCTCAAGGACCAAGGCAAAACGGTCCTGCTCTGCAGCCACCTGCTCGCCGACGTGCAGGACGTTTGCGACCGCATCACCATCTTCTTCCGCGGCAAGATGCAGCCGCTCGCGCACGACGCCGACGGCCAGCCGATCGGCGTGGCGCCGGTTCGCGACGTGCTGCAGGTGAAAGACATCACCCAGCTCAACGCCCGCAACATGACTCCCGAGCAGATCGCGCAGCTGAAACAAATGCTCTCGAACATGGGCGTGAGCGACGCACTGATCACACACCCCACGACCACGCTGGAAGACCTCTTCCTCCGAATCGTGCGGGAAAACACCGGCGGCGTTGGAGCGTACACGGGATCGGGCGACAAGCCTGAGGCATTGCGGGCCTGAACAAAAGATGAAGGCGGAAGGATGAGGGATGAAAATGATCATCTTCTCCTTTTTCATCCTTCATCCATCCGCCTTCATCCTTGATCGCGAATCATGCAACACATTCATTCCATCCTCGCATTTTCCGTCAGCGACTTGCTTGTTGAACACGCCGGTATGGTGCTGGCGGCGATCATTCTCGTCCTCACGCTGATATTTGGACTCGGCGACTTGTTGCGGTTCAGCGGAAAGCGCATCTGGGCGATCTCCAGCGTCTGCTTCGCCGAGTCGATCCGCAGGAAGGTGCTTTGGATCACCCCGGTCGCGATCATCGGCGTGATGGTCGTCGCCCAACTTCAGCGGCCCACCGACGAGCAGGACGCGATCCGCCAGACCACCAAATTCTGCCTCTTCGCCACCGGCATGGTCGTGGTCATCGTGGCGATCCTGCTGGCCAGCACGAGCCTGCCGAAAGAGATTGAAAATCGCGTCATCTTCACGATCGTCACCAAGCCGACGACTCGCCTGGAAATCGTCCTGGGTAAAACGCTGGGCTTTGCCCGCGTGGCGGCGGCGATTTTGCTGATCATGGGCTTGTTCACCGCCGTCTATCTGCAGGTGCGCGCGTGGAGCCTGCAGCGCGACATCGCTTTGCGCCTGGATACCGGTGCCGTCGATCCGCTCAACCGTCCCGCGCTTGAGCACTACCGCGCCGCCGGCCTGCTCAACGCCAAAACGTTCGCGACGACCGAAGACCTGCAGTTTTACGCCACGCTCCCGCCGGTCAATGAAACTCGCCGCTATCAGTATTTCGCCGGCGAAGGTCAGATCATCGTGCCGTTCGATCTGACGAACGACATGTTCATCGGGGCCAATGACCCGAGCGCCAACTACAGCATGCGGGTGATCTGCGCGATCGGCACGAAGCTCGCCCCCGGTGCCAAGCCCCCGACGACGCAGCCGACCACGGCCGAGGCGCCGAAAGGCCCGATTACCGGCCCGCTGCCGTTCGTCGCGTCCACCCAGCCGATCAATAACGTCCCGCCCGATC
This sequence comes from Tepidisphaerales bacterium, assembly GCA_038329865.1. Taxonomy (GTDB): domain Bacteria; phylum Planctomycetota; class Phycisphaerae; order Tepidisphaerales; family Tepidisphaeraceae; genus JANMES01. Next base: position 31,881 of record JBBQNK010000020.1, read on the forward strand.
CGGGCACGTTTGTCGCCGTCTCCGTGCTCGATACGGATGAAGCCGTCCTCGTCGATAGTTCCGCGAGTGGGTTGTCGCGTCTTCCGCTGAAGCGTGACGGCGAGCAGGGCTTCTCCGCCCCGCTCACGCCCGACGCCATCACCCGCATGTGGATTGCCGCGCGATCGCCGGATCATAATCGCGTTTACATTTGCTTCGCGGGCAGCGATCCCAACTACCTTTATTTCGCCGACCCCAACTCGTGCTACCTTGAAATCCGAAAAACCGACGCCGCCGGTGCCATCACCACCCGCACCGTCATGCCGCCTGCTGATCCGAACCGTAACGGCCAACCCATGCTGCCGATCTACCACGGCGGATATTCGCGATACGGCCAGCCACTCCGAGGTTCCGCCGAGCCCGGCAAAGTCGCGGTCTATCACTTCCGCCATGCCGAGCCGGACGAAAACTCCGACGTCGTGAATTTCGAGCTGCGGCTTGGCATCGAGCGGAGCGGCACCGACAACGCCGACGAGGCCGACACCATCACCAATGTCGTCGCGCAAATTCGCAATGACAAAACCGGCAAAGTCTCGGACCCGATCACGATTCAGCCGGAAACCAATCGCACGCAGTACTTCACCTTCCCCGCCGCCGACGTCTTGGGCGGCGATTACGAGTTGACGCTCCGCTGCACTTCGCCGCAACACGCCGTCGGCATTCAGCCGGTGAGTGTCCAGGTGGTGATGAACTCCGGCCACTTCTACTTCAACCTGTTCAAGAGCCTGACGATCTTCTGGTTGCTGGCGGTGCTGGTCGTTTCAGTGGCGATCTTCTGCAGCACGTTCGTCTCCTGGCCGATCGCGGTGGTGCTGTGCGTGGTGATCCTGCTCGGCCGCTGGGGCGTGGAACAACTCGGTGATGCGACCAAGCCGGGCATCGGCCCGCAGGTCGCGATGGACTTCGGCTTCCGCAATGCCAATGAGGTCCACGTGATCAGCGAATCGGTCGAAACGCTCACCAAGCTGCTCAACATGCTTTCGCACATCCTGCCGGACATCTCGCAGTTCCCGGCGACAGAGGACATTGAGCGCGGCGTATCGATCCCGCTTTCAAAACTGTGGGAATCGGTCACCGAAGCGACCTTCTACGGCGCACCGTTGCTGTTGATGGGATACGTCATCTTCAAGAAGAAGGAGGTGGCCCCGTGAGCCGAACCCTTCTTGAACCGCCGACTCCCCGCGCGAAGCAGATCCGCAAGACGCGCATCGCCATCATTGGCGTGATGCTGGTTTCTCTTGTAGCCAGCGCCCTGACGCGCGATTGGGCCCGTGCCGCCCGCGATAACGCCAACCGCGGCAATTCGCCCATCAATACCAGCGGCAAGAGCACCATCGCGAACATGAACAGCTACACGCTGGCGTTGCTGCTCGGCGGGCTGCGCGGGCCGCTGGTGCTGATCCTCTGGACCAGCAGCGAATCGCAGAAAGTCGATAAGAATCTCGAGGATTTCGATACCAAGGTCGAGCTGATCCGACTGCTCCAGCCTGAGTTCGATTCGGTGCTGATCTTCCAGATCTGGAACAAGGCCTACAACATTTCCGTGCAGATGTCGTCGCTGTTCAACAAGTACACGACGATCCTCGACGCCATCGACTACGGCCAGGCCGCCCTGCAGAACAACCCGGACAACATCAACGTTCTGGAAGCGATCGGCGACGTCTACTTCAACAAGCTCGGCGGCGCGGCGGAGAAGATTTACTACCGCACGCAGGTCCGCAAGGAATCGCTCCCGCACAAGCTGCACCAGCGGCTGGATAAGAGCGACCCCGGCTGGCGGCGAATCGAGATGGACCAACTCGTCGACGCCAACGGGTACATCCTTCCCGAGAAGCTCCGCCCGCTGCGCCAACGCCCCGCCGATCTGCCGGCCGGTGAGCCGTTCAACGACGGGTCGGAACTTCAGTACCTGGCGGCGTTTCAGCCGTTCAAGTACGGCGTTTCGCCAATGGCGCTGGGGTACAACTACTACAAGAAAGCTCAGATGCTGCAGCGGGTCACGCACCTGCGCCACGCGCAGCTCAGCGAACACATCGTGGACGGCCGCCCGTCGATCGCGCTCAAGTTCTGGGCCGAGGAAGAGCAGGAGATCGGCCGGCGAAACGAGCAGCGCGCGTTCAATATCGTTCTGCCGAACGCGGTCGACCGCACCGAACTGGAACTGCCGACCGCCGGCCTCGGGCTCAATGAAAAGCCGGTGGCGCTCGATGACGTCAACGAAGCGATTTACGATTACGACCGCTCCGCCCTGCTCACGGGGTTCGCGCGCGAGGAGTATCAGCAGCATCTGAAGCTCTTCCCGAACCAGATCTTCACGTACCAGTCGCACCTCGACGGCCTGGTTGCGACCGAGCATTTCGGCAAGGCCGACGCCGCCTACCTGCATGCGATACTCACCACCGGCCCGGAGCGGGCCAAGTGGGTGAAGATCGCCAAGGACGAATACGCGCAGACGATCTTCCACTACGAGCGCATCATGATGAAGTATTACACCGACGAAGGCGTTTTCCGCGCCTTCTTCCCGACGGTGAAGCGCGAGCAGATCGACACCCTGAAGCCCGACGCACTTCACGTCGCGTCCCTGCGTATCCAGGAAGCCATCGCCAAGGGCGCCCAGGAAAGCCACGGCGAAGACCGCGGGGAATATCTCATCGATATTCAGCGGTGCTCATTGCGATTGAAGACGCTTGAAGAAACCCACTAATTCACCGCGGCGGGTGCGAAATCCCAAAAAAATCGGAATTTTTCTTGACTTTTGTTTGGCCATAGTTAGGTTTTACGCCAAGTGTGTTCTTTGGCATTTGAATAGCGTTTTGAATTCCGTGGGGAGCCGGATTGGCTTTCGCTTCTACAGCAGACCAACTCCAAGCTTATCGTCATCCTGAGGTACTCCGAAGGATCTAGCCGACTTGCCGTGGACGCTAGATCCTTCGGAGTACCTCAGGATGACGACTACGAGAGTCGGGCAATACAGGTGAAGTTGAACTACTCGAAGTGCCCCGCCGCCTGCCAACTCACTGAGAGTCGCGACTGAATTTGAACGGTTTCGGGTCAAAACGGGGTGGAAACAGGTTGAGATGGGGGCGATTTAGGGGCGCTTCGGGGGCGCTTTGGGGGCGCTTTTTTCGGCTCGGAAAATCATAACTCCATGGCAGGCAAGTGATTGACGTTTTCGGACGTTTTTTTTCTGTAAGGGCCGATGTCGAAGGTCTCGATTGATCGTCCGCTTTGATAATCCCCGAGCCTCCTCAACTTCGAATCTTCATCGCCCGGGGCGTGTTCCTCGTTGCGGGCCTCGCTTGGCGGTGCGCTTCGGGTGCGGTTTCGCCTGTGGGCGGCGCTTCGGCGGCGCGGTGTCAGCCTTCCGTCGAGGTCGCGGCGTGCCGTCTTGCTGCGGGATGAGTTCTTTCTTGCCGTTGAGATTTCGGGCGCCTTTGCCGCGGAGCATCAATCGCATCGGCACTTCGGCGTACGGAAGCAACTCGCGGAATCGGTTGATCATGAACCGCTGGTACGCGGTGTCGAGGAAATCCGGATTGTTCACGAACAGCACGATCGTCGGCGGCGAGACGTCGGTTTGCGTCGCATAATAAATTCTCGCGCGGCGACCTGTCGGCGTGCTCGGGCGGCGCTCTTCGAAGATCTGCTTGATCACGCGATTCAGCTGGCCGGTGCTGAGCCGCTCGTTAGCTTGCTTGAACAGCTTCTGCGCCAGGTCGATTACCATCTGCACGTTCTTCCCGTCCTTGGCGGTGATGAACGCGATCGGCGCATAGTTGATGTGCGGGAGTTCCGCGTCGAGGTACGTTTTGTACTCCTGCATGATGCCCGAGTCGTCGTGCTTACCGCCCTGCGACTTGGATTGCTCCTGCAGCATCTGCTTGGCCAGATCCCACTTGTTGATGACCAGCACCACCGGCTTGAACTGCTCGGCGATGTACTGCGCGAGCTTCTTATCCGGCTCGCTGACGGGCTCGGTCGCATCGATCAACATCAGCACCACGTCGGCCCGGCGGATGGAGCGCTGGGCGCGGTGGAAGCTGTAGAACTCGATGTCGTTGGTCATCATGTGGCGCTTCTTGCGCACACCGGCGGTGTCGATAACGATGAGCGTCTTGCCTTCTTTTTCGAACCGCACGTCGATGCTGTCGCGCGTCGTGCCGGGGATTTCCGAGACGATCACGCGATCGCCGTGCCCTTCGTAGAGCTCGGCCACCGAGTTCACCAGCGTGCTCTTGCCGGCGTTGCGCTTGCCGACGATCGCCACAAGCGCCTGCGGCTGCGGCACGGTCGTCGGCGCGTCGGCGAGGTTGACGTTGCTCGCGATCACGTCTTCCAGCAGATCGACGTTGCGCTCGTTGGTGGCGCTCACGCCGATCGGCGTGCCGAAGCCCATGCGGGCGAAGTCGGCCAGGTTGCTGTCGAGCTTGGGGCCGTCGGCCTTGTTGGCGATGAGCACGGTCTTGATGTTCTTCCGCCGGAGCATCGAGGCGATTTCGGAATCGGCGCTGGTCAGCCCTTCCTGGCAGTCGACGACGAGCAGCACGAGGTCGGCCCGGGTCATCGCGAGTTCGATCTGATGCTTGATGTGATCGGTGAGGTTGTCGGCGTCGACGAAGCCGTACCCGCCGGTATCGACGAGTTCGACGAACCGGTCGCGGATGCGCAGCGGAGTGGAGATGCGGTCGCGCGTCACGCCGGGCATATCCTGCACGATGCTGATCAACCGACCAGCCAGCGCATTCAACAGAGACGATTTACCCACGTTGGGCCGGCCGACGATCGCTACCACGGGCATCTTAGACATCACATCGTTGTCGGTGTTATGGGGAGAGATGTCAAACGGTCAGGCGTCGGGATGTATCGCCTGAACGGTGTGTGAGCGTGAACCCTTACGTAGCCGCGAACGCCAGTTCGCGAAGTTGTAAGCCCCCAGACCGCGGACTGGCGTTCGTGGCTACGCAATGAAGGAGACGCGACCGTTAAACCAGGAAAGTGTGAGAATATATTCACAATATTGCAATTGCACGGTCGGCATGTGTATCGTGTCGATATCAAATCTGATTCGGTGTACCAGCTTGCCCGGCTCTCGGCCGCGGCCAAACAGCAAAGGAGACCGGCCATGCCAACCGCACAGGACATCCTCGCCCGCAAAGGGTCACTCATCTACTCCATCGAGCCGACTGCAACGGTACTGGAAGCCACTAATCGAATGAATCATCACAAGATCGGCGCGCTGATCGTGATGAACGACGGCCAAATGGCTGGCATCTTCACCGAGCGCGACGTGCTCCGCCGAGTGGTCGGCAATCTGCTGGATCCGGCCAAAGCCACGATTTTCGACGTCATGACGACCGATCTCAAAACCTGCAAGCCCGAGACTGACATGGAAGAGATCGCCGAGATCATGCGATCCCGCCGCATCCGCCACGTGCCGGTTGTCGATGAAGAACAAACACTGCTCGGCGTGATTTCGATCGGCGACATCAACGCGCATAATTCGATCCGCAAAGATGCGGAATTGCATTATCTCAGCGAATACGTCTATGGTCGCGCGTAGTTGCCGCGAAGTGACGAAACACCACTCGATTTGGCTTCCCGCTTTCGGTTTCGCATTGTGCTACTTTTTCGCAATGCGAAACCGAAAGCGCGTGGATGCCCCACCAAAAGAATTACCCGCGCCAATCGGCAACTTCACAATCCCCGCGAAATTCGCCCCAAATTACCGGACGCGCATCAAATACCTTGTGATTTGCCAAGAAGAATCATGCATCCGAGGAGGAGTTTGTTATCCTAACTGCCTGTCCCCCGGAGAGATGGGAAAGGCTCGCGGCACGTGAGTACAATGTGGCCTAGGCCTGTAGTTCCAAGCGAGAGGTTTCAGTGAGATATCTGTTTTCCGGATTAATGCGTGACACCGGCATGCCCGTCGAAGGGCATATCGAAGCGGCCGAAGTCGACATCGCCTACGACATGCTCAGCGGCCACGGCGTGGTTGCGTCTTCCGTTCTGCCTGATCCTAAGCCCCTCAACATTCACGAAGAACTCCCCGACGCGCCTGAGTTGGCCGACGCGCTGGAGAGCGCGCTCGACAGCAGTTCTTCACAAGTCAATTTCGACGACCTGATGGAGAACCACCGCGGCAAGAAGGTGTGGGTCATCGACCGCGACAAGATCCGCCGGCGAGTGGCGCAGGTGGTTGAAACCGCATTCCATCTCTCGACCGTGAGCGGCGAGAACCATGCCCAGACGCAGGAGCGCATCCGCACCGCGCTGCACGGCCTGTTCAGCGACAACCGCAATCTCGCCAGCGAGCGAAACGCCTCGAGCGTGATGGGCGTGAAGTACAACGACCCGAGCATGGGCGCCCAGCGCGTGGCCGCCGGTCGCGGTGGTACGATTTCGCTCAACCCGGTGATGCCGCCGCCCGAACCCGTCGTTTCCACGCCGGCGCCGGTCGCATCAGGCACGGGCAACATGGTGCTCGACGACCAGATCACGCGATTGGTGAATGTGGTCAGCGAGGCCGAAGCCGTGCTCGCCACGCTCCGCAACGCCGCCCGCAACCTCGGTTCCGGCGGTGGTGGCGGCGGGACCATCCGCAAACCTCGCACCCGTCACGCGCTCAACAATGAGAAGAACGACGTGCTGCTCACGATCTACAAATCGAACGTGGAACTGCTCAAGGCGTACAAGGAAGAACACCAGCGGTCGGCGGGCTGATTCAAAAAGAAGTGAACACAGAGACAAAGAGACACAGAGAAGAAATTGGATTTTCTTCTCTGTGTCTCTGTGTTCACTTTCTGTTCAAGGCCTGAGTCGTGCAAACTTGCGCCCGAGCTTGAGCACGATCGGCCCGTCGATCGTCCGCTCGATCTGCCCGTCCGCCACCTTTTGGCCGTCCAAGCTCACGGCGCCTTCCTTGATCTTTCGATTCGCCTCGCTGTTGCTTGCCGCGAGGCCGGCCTTGACGATCAGCGGCGCGATCTTGTGCGGGCCTGCGCCGACGGAGAACTCTGGCATCTCGTCGGGAACGCCTTTGTTGACGATGACTTTCTGGAATTCGTCACTGGCCGCTGAAGCGGCCTGTCCGCTATGAAGCCAGGTTATGAGGTGCCTAGCCAGCGCGATCTTGGCGTCTCGCGGGTTGCTGGCGATCAGCGGTTTGAATTCTTCCGCGGGCAGATCGGTCAGCAGAGTGTAGTAGCTTTCCATCAGATGGTCCGGCAAGCTCATGACCTTGCCGAACATCCCGTCCTGCCCGCTCGGCGGATCCATAACGGCGATGTAGTTCTTCTTGCTCTTGCTCATCTTGTTCACGCCGTCCGTGCCGACGAGCAGCGGCGTGACGATCACGACCTGCCCGTCGCCGCCCTGCTCCTTCTGAAACTCGCGGCCTACGAGATTGTTAAACAACTGATCGCTGCCCCCCATTTCCACGTCGGCATCGATGCAGACCGAATCCCAACCCTGCAGCAGCGGGTAGAACATCTCGTGCAGACGAATATCGACATTGGCGGCGAAGCGGTTGGCGAAGTCTTCACGTTGCAGCAGTTGCGCCACACTCTTGCGCGCGAGTAATTTGATGACGTCGATCATAGTCATCTTGCCGAGCCATTCGCTGTTGTAACGGACTTCGAGGTGCGCCTCGTCCGTCAGCAAAATCTTGCCGACTTGGCCGACGTATGTTTTGGCGTTCGCGTCGATTTCTTCGCCGGTCAGCACAGGCCGCGTCGCATTGCGGCCGCTCGGGTCGCCGACTCTGGCCGTGTAGTCGCCGATGATCAGCACCGCCTTGTGGCCCCAGTCCTGGAACTGCCGGATGATTTTCATCGGCACGGCATGGCCGAGCGTGACGTCGGGCGCGGTCGGGTCCATGCCGAACTTGATGCGCAGCGGCTTGCCGGTCTTGGCGGATTTTTCGAGCTTGGCCTTCAAGTCGGCCTCGTTCAAAATCCGTTCGCTGCGGCGGGAGAGGATGCTCAGTTGCTCTTGGAAAGTCATGAGTCGTCAATTTTACGAGGTCGGATGCGTCATGAAAAGGAAACCGAGGACCATCACGCCGTTGAACATCGCGTGCATGAAGATCGTCGTCCACAAATTGCCCCGCCGCTCGTACGCGAATCCGAGGAAAAGGGAGAGGACGAAGATCGGCGGCCGAGTCCAGCCGGGGTGGACGAACGCGAACAGCAACGAGGTCAGGATCACCGCCGTTACGCTTACCCAAAAGGCTTCTAGCGACGGTCCCACGGGCAATTCGGGCGGCGGCGCGATAGCTCGCGGCTCGTACGGCAATACCACGGCGGGCGGCGATGGCGCGACTCCCTCCTGCGATGACGGCGCGGCCGGCGTCGCGAAAACAGCGGGCGGCGCGATTCGCCGCAGCCATATCAAACTCCCATTCAACACACTGCGCAGCATGGTTTGAATGTGCCCGCGAAAGAGAATCTCTTCGCTCAGCGGCGCGAGAACCACGGCCGCGATCGACGCAAGAATCTTCGCCCACTGTGCACCCGTTCCATCCATCGAATGCAGCAGCGGATGCTCGTTGGCGTGACGCATGCCGATGCGCTGGTAAAACCATTCCGCGAGATTGGAAACCAGAAAAATGAACGGCAACACGGCCACGAGAAATCCGATCGCCGGAAGAATCGCACGTGCAGGCAGTTCGCGCTTCAGCCCGACCTGCCCGAACCCGCCGGGCACGATGTAACGCAGCCCCACCACCAGCATCAGCAGCGAAACGGCCGGCAGCATCACGCTGAGCAGAATCATCACGAGCGGCGGGATCGTTTCCTCGGTCATCTTTTCAAGATCGACCATGCCCCGGGCACGCAGGATGGAAAGCAGAACGATCGTCGCACCCAGGTAAGCCAGGATGCTCAACCCGGCGTTGAGCGCCAACATCCCGACCGGCCGGCGTGCGAAAAGTCGGGCGACGGCTCCATCATCGCGCCGGGCAAAGGCGCCGCACACCAGCATCGCAACCGCCGACACACCGGCCATCACGATCAGCACCACCCAACCCGAGGCATGCGGCAATTCTTCAGCGAGCAGGATCGACATTCAAAGCACCTTGTTTACAGTTCCCCGCCTTTTCGCGACGATGGGACCAGCCGCGATTCTAGGCTAGTTGGGATGTTTTTCCATGATGACGATTCTCGAACAAATCATTGAAACCAAGCGCGAGGAAATCGCGACGCGGCAGATACACACGCCGATCGAAGTGCTGAAAGAACGCATCACCGCCCTGCCGCGGCCGAGGAATTTCTTTCGGGCGGTTACGCATTCCGGCAAAAAGCCCGTGAATCTGATCGCGGAAGTGAAGAAAGCGTCGCCGAGCGCCGGCGTGATTCGGGCGGATTTTGATCCGGTCGAAATCGCGAAGATCTACGAAGCCAATGGCGCTGATGCGCTCTCGGTGCTCACTGACGAGAAATACTTCCAGGGCCATCTCGATTACATCCAGCAAGTCCGCGCCGCTGTTGAACTGCCGGTGTTACGTAAGGATTTCATCATCGACGAATACCAGGTGTATGAGTCCCGGGCCGCCGGCGCCGATGCGATTCTGCTCATCGCCGAGTGCCTGCCGACGAATCGGCTGATCGACCTGCAGATTCTCGCGACGGAATTGAACCTGACCGTGCTGATCGAAATCCACGACATGGAAAACCTGATCCGCGTGCGCGACCGCGTGATCGGATTCCCGCACAAGAGCTACAGCCTGCTCGGCATCAACAACCGCGACCTGCGGACGTTTAAGACCGATCTCGGCAACACGCTGCGCATGGCCGAGCTGGTAGAAGACCGCAACGTGCTGGTGAGCGAGAGCGGCATCAACACGAACGCCGACGTCAAGAAACTCGCCGCCGCCGGCGTGCGGGCGGTGCTGGTGGGCGAGAGTTTGATGCGCGCGGAGGATATCGGCGCGCAGGTGAGGAAGCTGTTCGGCATATCCGCCTGAACCGCAATTGCTGAATCAGCCTGCGTTGCAAACGCTGCAAACCCGCGAGGCACCTTGAACGAGCCGAACGTACTCGACTACAGTAGCCGTGGCCCTGCGAAACGAATGCCCGCGCCAACCGGTACGACGCTCATAGCCATCATCTGCGCGGGGACTTCTATCTTTTTAACGGTCTGCGCTGCAAGACTCGGCCCAGTCCCGATCATTGAAGGACCTTCCATCCCTATTCCGGGAGCAGGCGAACTGACGATGGCCCTCGCCGTTGCCGTTGCGTTAGTTGGCGCATTAGTCGCGTTGGCGGCGATCAGTCTGTCCCTGAAGCGGCGCAGCGGCATCCGATTAGCGAACGCGGGAATAATCGCAATCGTCGCCGCCTTGGGATCCGCATTGTTCGTTGGGAAAATCCTTTGGCGGTGACCTTTCATGGGTGAGCCGCCCATGCCACTTCAAGACGCGTCACAACTCCGCCGTCTGCGCCTCATGGCTTCTTCCGATCCTTCGCGTACCACGTGCGAAGGATTTCTTCCGCCGGCTTGCCGTAGATGTAGAATTGCTTATCCGTCGCCGCCTGTGATTTGGGGTAGAGTTTTGGAGGCCAATCCCACCACACGTAGCCGGTGAACCACGGCTCGTTCCAGAAGCATTGAAGCGCGGCCTCGTAGAAGTTCGCCTGCACCTGCACGTTGGCCGGCCATTCCCAGTGCGTGCCGTCGCCGGGCCAGACCTGCGAGCCTGCCGCACTGCGGCATCCGATTTCGATGAACAAAATCGGGCGATGCCATTTCGCGCTCAACTTCCGCAAGCGATCGCGGTGGACTTCGAACGTCTTCAGCATCGTCGGCAAGGAGAAGTCATTCTCCGTGCCGACGGTCCAATACACATCAACGCCCATCACGTCCACCGCGTCCCACCAAGTCAAATCCATTTCGCGCAGGTGGGCGGTGTTGTAAATGATCGGGCCGGTGAAGGTCTTGCGGACTTTGTCGATGAGTGTTCGCCAACGGTCTTCGTATTTCTCGGTTGAAGTAAGCTCGCAACCGATGACCAATCCCTGGCACTTTTCCTTCTGGGCGATCTCAGCGTAGTGGAGCAGGAACGCCTCGTAACACTCCCACCAGATATTCCACGCCTTGTCGTCGACTGCGCCTTCCTTGGTTTTGAATTCGACGTCGGATCGCGCCGTGCCGTCCAGGCAATCAAAGACCGGCTTGATCATGGTCTTCAATCCGTTCTTGCGGGAGAGGTCGATCGCGCGGCGGATTTCGTCGTCGCTGACCATCCGCGGGTCGGCCGTGCTCCAGGCGATCATCGGGATGTTATGAGAGGGCATGTGGGCGACGAAGGCGATCGTCGCCCATTCAGCGTGGTCGGCGGCGAGGATTCGCATGGATTCTGCAGGGGCATCGCCCAAGTAACTGCCGCGCGTGCCCCACCAACCCCAGGTGTAGCCTTTGACGAATCCGAGCGGTGACGAAGCCATTTTTGAGGAGACCGTGGCCGGCCTGGGTTGAATCGGAGGATTCTCCGCCTGTGCGAGTATCGCCGTTAAGCCGCTTAGAAAAATCACGATCGAAGCGATGAATCCAGCAGCACGTGTCATGGTTTAAGTTAACTTTCCCGCATCTGGCGCTTTCAAAGACGTTCGCTCTAGAAATTTACCGGATTCGTCCGATAATGACCAATATCAGCACGGAGTCTGTTTGACAGATGTATTGGATCAATCTGAGGTCGATGCCCTGCTCGCCGCCGTTGATACCGGCGACGTGAAGCCCGATGACGTCTCATCGTCTTCCTCGAGCGGGCGCAGCCGAGCGCCTTCCGACGTTCAAACCTACGATTTCAAACGGCCGGAACGCGTCTCCAAAGACCAGATGCGCGCGCTCGAAACCCTGCACGAAGGCTTCGGCCGAAACTTCGGCGCGGCCATCAGCGGGTATCTTCGCACGATCATTGAAGTCAACGTCGCTCACATCGAGCAGCTCACTTACAGCGAGTTCATTCACTCCCTGCCGAACCCGACCTGCTTCAACCTGCTCAAGGCCGAGCAGCTCGACGGGCAGTTGTGTCTGGAGATTTCGCCGCTGATTATTTATCCGATCATCGATCGACTGCTCGGCGGCAGCAATGCGGATCTGTTCATCCCGCAGCGGCCGCTCACGCAGATCGAGCAGCGGCTGGTGCAGCGAATTACCGATCGCGCGACGCAGCACTTATCCGAAGCGTGGAGCAACCTCACGCCGGTGACTTTTTCGGTGAACGATTTTGAATCCAACCCGCAGCTCGTACAGATCGTGCCGCCGAACGAAACGGTGGTGGTGATCGGCTTTGAGCTGAAGATGGGCAACCGGGCCGGCACGATGAGCCTGTGCATTCCGTACAACGTGATCGAGCCGATCATGGGCGTGCTGGCGGCGCAGAACTGGTTCAGCTACCAGCGCAAGGGCGGGCAGGAAGATCACGTCCGCAAGCTCACAAAGAACGTTCACAACGCACCGGTGGAAATGCGGGCGTTCCTAGCCAGCTCCAGCATCACGGTGGATGAGCTGATCGCGCTGCAGGTCGGCGATGTCATCACCACTGAAAAAGACGTCATTCGCGACGTGCTAATCCAGTGCGAAGGCAAAAACAAATTCCTCGGCCAGCTCGGCCAATTCCGCGGCGGGCGGGCGGTGCGGATTACGCGGCTTTGCTCGGATGAAGTTGAGAGTCAGAAAGTGGACAAGGCCGGAGAAAAGAAATGAGCCGCGCCGTAATCCCCGGCGTTCGCTCCGCTAAATCCGGCCGAAACGAGAATCCCCCCGAACAGGTATTGGCCGAACCACTCCGGCCGGCGGGATATTTCGCCGCGTCAGAACAGCCCTTGGCCAGCCTGCTTTTCGTGCTGCCGATGATCATCATCTACGAGGTCGGCACGCACTGGTACGCGACCGATCCTGTGCAGGGAACCGAGCAGCGGATCATCGCCTTCAACTTATTGCGACAGTTCCTGGCCCTGTTTGGGGCGAAGACGCGATTCCTCCCCTGCTTTTCGGTGGTGTCGATTCTTTTGGCGATTCAATTCTTTAAACGCGAGTCCTGGATTGTTCGGCCGATCACGCTTTTCGGCATGGCGATCGAAAGCGTGCTGCTGGCGGTTCCCCTGCTACTGGCCGGGCAACTGGTGATCCATTATCTCGAGCAAATCACGCTGGCTGGAATGAAAACCGGCGACCGGGAAATGATCGTCACCTTCCTGGGAGCGGGCGTCTATGAGGAACTGATATTTCGCTTGGCTGGGTTCGCAATTTTGAGTTTGCTCTTTCGCGATGTCCTGAAACTGGAAAAGAAGCTGAGCATGCTACTGATAGTGGTTTGCTCCGGGATACTCTTTTCTCTCTACCATTACTTGGGTAATGAGAGGTTTGAATGGACAAGTTTTGTGTTTAGAACCATTGCCGGCGTCTATTTTGGGTTCTTATTTATGACGCGAGGATTTGGCGTAACTGCTGGTACGCACACAGCTTACGATATTATTGTATGGGCCGTTCAATAGCACCTGTCCACAACTGTAAAATTTTCGTGCGAATCCCGCCGGATATTCCTATAATGCTCGTATATTAGTCGTCCGCATTGGGCGGACCCATTCGTTTGTTAGCGACGATCCTATGATTTTGGAAAGTCATCCCGGCTTTTGAGCTAAAACGTCAAGAGCAGGCAAGGGTTCTACGCTAACTTAAAAAATGACCTCGGCGGGACTGCCTTGGTCTCAGGTGAAGGGATTTCATCCCTTCTAGAAAGAGCATGGATGCCCATGAGTAATCGAACCAAACAACGCCGCACCGGAGGGCTGACGCTCCTTCTGTATCAGAAGATGCTTCATCCTGAACTATTCAAGATCCTGGCCACCGAACAAGTCAGCCGTCGCGCGTATGAAGCCGACATCTGGCTCGTTGACGGCGGCCACGTGATTACGTTCTGTGCGGGCAAAAATACGCTGACGGAAGTCATCGTCACCAACCACGAAGCACTTACCGATCGCGGCCTGCTGCAGACGATCCCCTGTCGTGGCGAAAAGTACCACGAAATGACCGTCGGCGGAAACGTCCGTTACATGATCAGCACGCAGGAAGAGCAACTCACGCAAACCCTGTACGAAGCGACGAAGCAGGAAATCCAAAGCTACGCCGCCAAGCGCGAGCTTATGACCGCCGACGGCTTGAACTCTGAAGGCAACGCCACCCTGAGCGTCCTGGATATCGAACGCCGCAGCCACGAGTTGCTGGTGCAGAGCTTCCACCTGTTTGATGAAAATCAGATGGTGATCAAGACCCAGGCGATCATCGAAGTGATCAAGGGCGCTGTTGAAAAGCCGATCTAAGCGCTGATTGGCCTTGATAGAATTGCAAGAAGCCCGCGTCTTTGGCGCGGGCTTCTTTATGCGCCATCTTCCTGCATCAGCGCCTCGATCCGATCGAAGATTTTGACGATCGGATCGGTTTGATAGACGAATGCGTCCAGCCGTATACGGCCAGTGGCTGCGCCGGCTTCGTACTCGATGAAGGCAATATCCTTTCGATCCCAGAGTCGCTTATCGAGCGCGGTGATTTGGTCCATTGTTAAGGGCGGGTGGCCCGGTGCGGTCAACAAGGTTTGCGTCAACCGAATCTCGCCGCGCGAGTTGTAGATCGCCCATGACACGAGAGCCACGCCAAGCGCCGGCAGCACGAAAGCGAGAATCTTCTGGAGTAGGATCGACAGGTCGTCGTGAAATTTCAGATCCTTACGCTGCTCGATGAGGTTTTCTTTTTGCTTCTTGTCTGCCGGGTTGCCCGTTTCCTCGATTCGCCGCGTCAACGTGTCGATCTGATTCGACACATCAACGTACTTATGATTCATTTCCGGCCAGCCGTACCATCCATCTCTAGCAAACCACAGCCCGCCGGCAAGCAGCAGAACGGCGACGAAATACCGCATCCGCCGGTAATACTGGCCGGCCGTTGCGACGACGTCTTCATTGGTTGCGGGGGCTGATTCGCTCATAGCTGATCGTTACTGGTTAATGACGCAATTCGTTCCGCCAACGTTCGGGCCGACTCCTGCACGTCCGCCAATCGGCGCTGCCCTTCGGCCCATCGATCGCGATCAGATCGGCGATCCATCGCGGCCCGCTCTTCCTGGACGTTCGACGCGACGCGCTTGGCCGCCTTCAGGGCGGATTGCAGAACCTCCGCGTCGGTCTGCGATTTAGCGGCCATGCTCGAGATCATAGCCGCCCGTGACGCGAATCAAAACCGATCCAATTTGTGCAGACCGGTCGGCCGGCGATCCATTTCTATATCGACAAATTACCCGCAACAGTCTAACCAATTGCTCAGCGTCGAGGCGCGTTGACCATCGCCTATTCGCGTCGTACAACGGCCCGCGTGATCAAACCGGTCTATGCCCTGGTCGGAACCGATTCATTCCTGCAGATGCAGCGACTATCGGAATTATTGAAACTCCTGCCGAAAGACGCGCAGCGGCTCGACTACGACGGCGAGCGCGCGGAGTTGGCGGACGTGCTCGACGAGCTCCGCAGTTTTGCCATGTTCGGCAGCGGCAAAGTCGTCGTCGTTCGATCGGGCGACGAATTCATCTCACGATTCCGCGAGCAACTGGAAGATTATCTCGCCCATCCTTCAGACAGCGGCACACTGGTGCTGCGCGTGCCGTCGCTGCCTTCGAACCAGCGGATCTCCAAGCTCATCGCGAAAGTCGGCGAAGTGCTGGACTGCACGCCGCCCAAACGCTTGCAGCCGTGGATCACCGAGCGGGCGAAGTCGGCCCACAAAATCACGATCGATCTCGCGGCGGCTGATCAGCTGGCGGACATGATCGGCGATGATCTCGGCCGGCTCGATAACGAGCTGGCCAAGCTCGCCCTGCAGAGCAATACCGGCAAGATCACCACCGCCGACGTAACGCAAGGGGTGGCCTTCCAGCGCGAGCAGGAGATGTGGCATCTCACCGACGAACTCACGAGAGGCCGCCCCGCCGACGCCATGCGCCGCTGGCGGCAACTCGTGCAGATGGATTCGTCGGCCGAGTTCCGGGCCGTCACGTGGCTGACTATCTGGCTGGAGAAAGTCAGCAAGGCGATCGCGCTCCGGAAGAAAAAACTTCCGCCGAACGTGATCGCGAAGGAGCTTCGCATTTGGCCGATGGACGTGGTGACGCCGTTTTTTGAAACGGTCGATGCGCTCGGCGAAGCCGGCGTGAAACGCGCGATCGACCTGCTGGCGCTGATCGACAAGCAGAGCAAATCGGGCGTGGGGAATGCGACGGATAACGTCGAGCGGTTTCTCCTGTCTCTTGCAGCGAAGTGATGAACGCGGAGACGCGGAGAAGTGGAGAAGAAGGAACTCTTTTTTTCTTCTCCCCCTCTCCGCGTCTCCGCGTTCAACTTTTCCAAACAATTCGCCTATAATCTCTCCACAATGAAGAAGCCTCCGAAAAAGCCCGCGAGCAGAATCGTCAAAGTCGGCATCACACAGATGGCGTGCGTGGAAGACCCGGCCGTCAATCGCAAGAACCAGGCGCGCCTGATCGAGCAGGCCGCCAAGAAGGGCGCTCAGATCATCTGCACGCAGGAGATGTTCGCCAGCCAGTATTTCTGCCAGGTGGAAGACCACCGCTTCTTCAAGCTCGCCGAGACCATCCCCGGCCCGAGCACGGAGCTGTTCGGCAAGATCGCCAAAAAATACAAGTGCGTGATCATCGCCAGCCTCTTCGAAAAACGCGCAGCCGGCCTGTATCACAACACCGCCGCCATCATCGAAACCGACGGCAGCATCAAAGGCATCTACCGCAAGATGCACATCCCGGACGATCCGCTCTACTACGAAAAATTTTACTTCACCCCCGGCGATACGGGCTTCCGCGCGTGGGACACCACCTACGGCAAGATCGGCGTTCTGATCTGCTGGGACCAGTGGTACCCCGAAGGCGCACGGCTGACCGCCCTTCAAGGCGCCGAGATCCTCTTCTACCCCACCGCCATCGGCTGGCACGCCGCAGAGAAGGCGGAGTACGGTAAGTCGCAGCACGAAAGCTGGGAACTGATCCAGCGCAGCCACGCGGTGGCGAACGGGTGCTACGTCTGCTCGCCGAACCGCATCGGCACAGAACACATCGCGGGGCCGGACGGCAAACCGGTGAGCAAAGACGGCATCGAGTTCTGGGGGCAGTCGTTCATCACGGAACCGAACGGGCAGGTTGTGCATCGGGCCTCCATCGAGAAGGAAGAAGTCTTGGTTTATCCCCTCGATCTGGAAAAGGTCGAATTCAGCCGCACGCATTGGCCGTTCCTGCGAGATCGGCGGATTGATGCGTATGGGAATTTGACGAAGCGGTTTGTAGACACGGAGGTCTGATGCCTCCTCATCGTATGATGTCGATTGACAAATTGGCGGTCGTGATCTGTATCGCATGGCTTCTCGGATGGATTGGCATCGGCGGTTATTTCGCAATCGACATATACCAACGACAATTCGAGGCCGCCGATGGAATACACAAGGCCGCAGCAATTTTTGCTAGATGTTCCCTGATCGGGTCGATTTCGTTGGTCGGCCTTTGGCCCCACCGATATTTGCTCCGCCGAAACCAACCGACAATTGGCGACGCCTTCGAAGTGACAAGAAAGAACAACGATTCAGAATGAATAATCTCGACTACCACCTCCAATCCCCCGCATCCCTCGGCTACGCCTTCCCCGCCGAGTGGGAGCCGCACGCCGGCACGTGGTTCAGTTGGCCGCGGCCGGAGGGGATTTCTTTTCCCGAGCGGCATCACGCGATTCCGGAGAACATGGCCCGCATCATTCGCGAGATCACGCCGCGGGAGACCGTGCATATCAATGTGCCGAACCACAACTACGAGCGGATTGTGACCGAGCAGCTTCTGCGGTACGGCTGCCCGATGAAGAACATCAGTTTCCACCACATCCGCACGAACGAAAATTGGTGCCGCGATCACGGGCCGGCGTTTGTCGTAAATCGGGCGAAGAAGAAGATGGCGATCGTCGACTGGGGCTTCAACGCCTGGGGCGGGAAGTATCCTCCTTACAATGACGACGATCTCGTGCCCACGCACGTCGCGATGGAGCTCGGCCTGAAAGCGTTCTATCCCGAGAAGCCCGGCATGAAGCCGTGGCCGACCACCGGCTGCAAGTACGAGCGGGTGAAAGTTCGCTTGAGCAACTTCGTCATCATGGAAGGCGGCTCCGTCGAGTTCAACGGCGCCGGCACCGTCCTCACCACCACCGATTGCCTCCTCAACAAGAACCGTAACCCCGGCCTGAACAAAAAGCAGATCGAGCAGTTCCTGAAAGACTACTACGGCCAATCGCACGTCTGCTGGCTCACCGGCGGCATCGAAGGCGACGACACCGACGGGCACATTGACGACCTTGCCCGCTTCATCAGCCCCAGGAAGCTCGTAATGGCCGTCGAAACCCGCCGCAAGGATGTAAACTACCGAGTCCTCCAATCCGCCCGCCGGCAAGCCGAGAAACTCCGCGACCAGGACGGCAAGCCGTTCGAGATCATCGAGATTCCGATGCCCAAACCGCTGGTTATCGACGGCCAGCGGCTTCCGACCACCTACGTCAACTTCTACTTCATCAACGGCGCCCTCTTGGTGCCGACGTATCGCGACAAAACCAACGATCGCAAGGCGATCGAGATCCTCCAATCGCACCTGCCGAAGCACAAAGTCATCGGCATCGACTGCACGGAGCTGATCTGGGGCCTCGGTTCCATCCACTGCCTGACGCAGCAGCAGCCGAAAATCTGACGCATCATCTTCGTGTAGCCGGCGAGCTTGCTCGCCGTTGAACGCTCGACGGCGAGCAAGCTCGCCGGCTACGCGTGGATTCCGACAGACCGATAATTTTCCCTCATCGCACATTATTTTTTCGCCAGGAGGTTTGACTTTGCGTCAACTTTGATACGATTACAGCGGCTTCAGCAAAGAGAGGTTCGGCTCCGCCGAGGAAAATACACAATGACGACCGCCACGGTTGACACAGGCTCAACTCCATCCAAGCCCATCCCGCCTTCCGCGCCCAATTCCAACGGCCAAGCAAAACACTGGACCACCGCCGATTCCGCGAAGCTCTACGGCATCGCGAACTGGGGCCAGGGGTATTTCTCCGTCAACCCGGAAGGCCACGTCGCCGTCCATCCGACGCAGATCGCCGATAAGTGCATCGACCTGAAAACACTCGTCGACGAACTCCGCGAGCGCGACATTCAACTGCCGGCCCTCATCCGCTTCACCGATATTCTCAAGCACCGCGTCGGCAAACTGCACGACGCGTTCGCGACTGCAATCCGCGAGAACGAATACCGCGGTCGATACCGCTGCGTCTACCCGATCAAGGTCAACCAGCAGCGCCACGTGGTGGAAGAAATCCACAGCTTCGGCAAGCCGTTCGGTTTCGGACTTGAAGCGGGCAGCAAGCCGGAACTCTTGGCCGTCATGGCGATTGTGGATGACAACGATACGCCGATCGTCTGCAACGGTTTTAAGGATGACGAGTTCATCGAGGCCGTCATCCTCGCGACCAAGATCGGGCGGAACGTCATCCCGGTCGTGGAAAAATTCAGCGATCTGGAATTGATCGTGAAATATTCCAAGCTGCACAATGTCACGCCGAGCATCGGCGTGCGCGTGAAGCTCGCCGCCCGCGGCGCCGGCCGATGGGAGCAATCCGGAGGCGTGCGATCGAAGTTCGGGCTCTTCATTTCAGAAGTCATCGACGCACTGGAATACCTCCGCAAGGAAGGAATGGGCGACTGCCTCAACCTCCTGCACTTCCATCTCGGCAGCCAGATCAACAACATTCGCAACATCAAAAGCGCGATCATCGAACTCGTTCGCGTCTACACCGAACTGCAACGCCTCGGCGCCGGTCTGACGATGATCGACGTCGGCGGCGGCCTCGGCGTGGATTACGACGGCTCGAAAACTAACTTCGAATCCTCCATCAACTACGGCCTGCAGGAATACGCCAACGACGTGGTCTTCCATGTCAAGGAAATCTGCGACCAGGCCGGCGTGGAGCACCCGACGATTCTCTCCGAGTCCGGCCGGGCGATGGTGGCGTATCACAGCGTGTTGGTGTTCAACATCATCGGCTGGAGCGGTTTCGCGCGGTTCAATCTGCCGGACTCACTGACGGCTGCGGAACGCGCCGACTTGCCCGCGCCGGTGATGAATCTCTTCGACACCTTCCGCGAAGTAAACACAAGCAACTTCACCGAGTGCTACCATGACGCGCAGCTGGCTAAAGAAGCCGTGCTGAATCTGTTCAACCTCGGCTACTGCTCGCTCGAGCACCGCAGCCTGGCCGAGCGATTGTTCTTCGGCATCTGCAGCAAGATCCTGCAGATCGTCCGCAAGTTGGAGTACGTTCCGGAAGAATTCGAGTCGCTGGAACTCACGCTCTCCGACACGTATTTCTGCAACTTCAGCATTTTCCAATCGATGCCCGACAGCTGGGCCATCGATCAGCTGTTCCCAATCATGCCGATCCATCGGCTGAACGAAGAGCCCCTCTGCCGCGGAATACTTGCCGACATCACCTGCGACTCCGACGGCAAGGTCGATCACTTCATCGACCGCCGCGACGTGAAGAGCGTGCTTGAACTTCACGACTACAAGGGAGAAGACTACTGCGTCGCTGCGTTCTTAGTGGGCGCGTACCAGGAAATCCTCGGCGATCTCCACAACCTGCTCGGCGACACCAACGCCGTTCACGTCACCGTCGACGACAACGGCCACTGCTCCATCGACGAGGTGATCGAAGGCGATACCGTCCGCGAAGTGCTGCAATACGTGCAGTTCTCCGCCGACGAATTGCTGCGATCGATGCGGAAGACCGTGGAGAAGGCCGTGCGCGATGGAAAGATCAGCATCGACGAATCGCGCGTGCTGCTGAAGTTTTATGAGTCGGGGCTTGAAGGGTATACGTATCTGGAATGATTGCGCGGTACTCGCGGCCCGACGACGCTACTACTTTCCGCATTTTTAACTTTTGCAATTTGCATTCTGCATTTTGCCTTTCTCCAGCCCCTCGCCTTCATTTTTTCTCTTTCCACACAGGCTGATATTGCTAACTCCCGGCCCGGCCATCGCTTCGGCCTAAATGACTGGGTGCGGAAAAGTACAAAAAGGGACGGAAAGGGACGTTTAGGTACGGAGAGGGACGGGTTACATCTCGCCACCTATTCGATTGTCAAAGAACGCCCGCCCTTCTCTCGCCGAAGTCCGGAGGGAGAGGAACCGAACGCGACTTCGCTCGCGCAAAATCGCCCTTACATCTATACGTCGGCGGAACCGAAAAGTCGGCCAAATTCCGCGATTTTTCGGCCGATTTTGCACATTTTTGCAATCTCCGGCCGGGCCGGGAGTTGGGCCGTGACGTGGAGACAGAAATGCCTTTTTCCCCGGGGAAATTAGACATGGCTATTCATCAAACACCGGCTATCGTCCTGTTATCTGGAAGGAGGACTTCGATGCGTGACAAGCGATTCGTCGCGGCCCATCGCGGTGGGCCGTTGGTTCTCGCAAAGCATCGGCTCCTCGCGGCATGGGCCGCTGATTGTGCGGAACATCTGCTGCCCCTGTTTGAACGTCGCAGTTCAGATGGTCGGCCGCGACAGGCGATCGAGATCGGCCGGGCGTGGGCTCGCGGCGAGATCAAGACAGGTGTTGCCCAGCGAGCGGCAGTCGCCGCACACGCCGCCGCGCGAGAGACGACCGACCCGGCCGCCGTCGCCGTCGCGCGAGCGGCGGGCCACGCCGTCGCAACCGCCCACTTCGCCGATCACTGCCTCGGACCGGTGATCTACGGTGCAAAGGCAGTAGAGGCAGCAGGCGGGTCTGCCGACGAGGAGCGGGCCTGGCAACTTGCTCGCCTGCCCGACGAATTGCGGACGCTGGTACTCTCCGCGCTCGAGCAACGCCAAACCGGAGCGCGGTCCCACCCGCCGGATAGCCACGCAGTTACCGGCCGGGCGGAACGTTCGTTGTGATTTCAAATCAGCTCAACTCGCGACCGGCCGTTCTTGCTCTCATTCCAGAAGTTTCATACCGACTTTTTTTTTACCGAACATCAAGTCAGAATATCTGGAATGCAAGTGATTTTCTTTGACCGACAAATTGAGCATGGGTAAGTTGTTAGAGCTAAAACGGGGGCGGGGAGTATTTCCTTGCTATATGACCCGTGCGACAGATATTATTGGTTCTGTTGCACTAACTTTTTTGTTCATTGAATTAAATGAGAAAAAGACATGCCAACGACGGTTGACACCTTTGGTACGCTGCTCGCCGCGCCGCGCGCAGAACGGGTACGCTGCTGCGGACGTCGCGTCGAGCAGCGTACCGGCCCGTTGGCTTCTCTGGTGCTGGGGAATTTTTTGAAGAAAGTGCAACAGAACCCGCCGCTGCTCTGGATCGTGGCCGCCGCAGCGTGACCTGGGAATCCAAAGCCATTGCCGCGCGGCCCCGACCAGAGAACGGCATTCGTTATGCTGCTCCCGGGAAACAATAAGCAGGTCGAAGAGTTGAAACAGATGATGCAGCGAGTGGGAACTCGCCGCCTGTTCTTCTGGTTTTCGTATTCAACCTACCAGTCGCAATCGCCCTCTCATTGTTACCGCTCACAATTAACGAAGTGATTCGAGGGGCGATCGCGGTCTTGGCCTTTGCGATCAGCCAAACCTTCTTCTACTTTAAGATCCGTTCGTTGGCCCGCCAGCAATAGCTGCACAACGTTGGTCCGTTATGCCCACCTGGAAACGCACAATTCCGCTACGACCTATCGCGGTTTGTCTCACGATTCTCTTCGTGCTGCTATTCGTTATGCCCTTCGTCCTTCATGGGCGGATGCCGCGTGATCCGGTTGAACCGCAGAAGATCACATATGGGGCGGCCGCGTTCCTTGGCCTGTTTGCCATTGCTGCGTTCGGCGTAGGGATGCTCTCGTTGCTTGCCGCGATCTTCGCATTCGTCAAGCGCGATCGAGTCGCGCTTGCTATGGCCCTACCAGCGCCTTGCATAGCTTTGATTGCGCTGGCCCTGCTCTGGCTTGATGGAATGTAGGCCGTCCGGCGGTGGGCATAACCCACGGATGCACTGGACCGAGCCGGCGGGATGAGCTTTTTCATAGTCCTTCAGCCCGCCGCGCTTACGCTAAATACTCCGATTCCAATCCGGCGGCAGCAGCAAAATGGGGATTTTCGTGTTCTTGATCATTTCCACCGGCACGTTGCCGGCTAGCAATCTGGCGAAGACATTCTTGCCGGTCATGCCAAGCACGATCATGCTCACTTCATGCTCGGTGGCGGTGTTGAGGACGGCGCGGGCGATGTCGTCGGAGAACATCAGGAGCGTTTGCACGGCCACGCTGTTTTTTTCCAGGTGACCTCGCATGTAACTGATGGCGGCTTCGCCGTCGGCCTGTTCCTGGTCGCGCATCTGGCCGCCGCTGGGGCGCGAGACGTGGACGACCAGCACCTCGGCGCTCATGCGCTTGGCGAGATCGGTGATACATTCCACGATTTTCTGGGCGGCCCAAGGGCTGCTCACGGCTACGAGAAGTCGAGTCATTTCAGGGTGTCCTTGGTGTTGACTTTAGGTTCATTGTCGCGGGACGCGAGGACTGATTTTGCTCGCGGCCTGACTGCGCAGCGGCCGTCTTTTGAAAAAAACTCGCCCCGCTGGTTGTGGGAACATTGGTTGAGCGACTCGTGAACAGTTCGGTCTCATCGATTATTTTTCGCAGCTGCTTCATCGCCTTCCCGCGATGGCTGATGGCGTGCTTCTCCGCGGGCGAAAGCTCGGCCGTCGTGCGGCTCATCTCGGGGATGAAGAAGAGCGGATCGTACCCGAAGCCGTTGCTGCCGCGCGGGGAACGGAGGAGGCGGCCTTCCACGCTGTCTCGCGCGGTGAGCACCACTCGCCCCTGCGGGTCGGCCAGTGCCAGCACGCAGACGAACCGGGCGGTGCGATCAGCGTCGGCGACGTTCTCAAGCTGCTTGAGGAGCAGCGCGTTGTTGGCCTGATCGGGGCTCGACTCGGCTCGCCCAAGGTGGCTCGACTCTGCTCGGGCCTGATCGGCATCGACGGGTACTGGGTTAGCTTGTTCCAAACGCCGGTCGCTGTGCGACCGCATTCCGGAATCCGGTCGCACGGCGACCGGCGTGGATTTTAGACTAAGCAATTGTCCGTCGGCGTCGTGCAGTTTCGCCCAGCGAGCGCTTTTAACGCCGGGGGATTTATCGAGCGCGTCGACTTCAAGCCCGCTGTCGTCCGCCAGCGCCCAGCACTTGGCGGCGGCGGCGTAGTGGGTCGCTTTGAGGCAGACGTTGGCGAGAAAAGTCGCGCCAGTTTCTTCGGGCTCGGCGATGGTTCCGTGGATCGCACCGGCGGCGGTCAGGTCCGCGCACTCCATGCCGGAGCCTCCGAGCATTTCGGCGAATTCGCGAGCCTTTCCTGCGTTGCCGGTGGCGATCAGCAGTTTCATCGCCCACCCCGGTCGATCGTCCGGAGTTGCCCGCCGAGTTGTCCGGCGTTGGTGTCGAGCGGGGTCATGCCGGTGTCGATGATCGGGTCGCGCTGGGAGCTTCCGAGCAGGCCGCCCGGCTCGTCGCGCGGGATGAAGATCACCAGCGACGGTTCGGGCAGGTTCACCGTGCCGCTGCCGTCCTTCAACTTGTGGGGATGGTAGATGTCATTCCCGTTCACGGCGCGCGTGGGGTATTTCGCCATCGCGTCGAGTAGCGTTGGATCGACCGGAACGTAAGTCAGTTCCACAGGCCGCACCAGGTGGCCGGAGGCATCTCGCATGCCTTCCTTGATGTTCTGGCTGTCCATCATCCCCGGCGGCATGACCACCGGGCGGTCATCGCTCGCGCCGCGATCCGGCATCCGCTCCGACACCGCCGATTGCGGCCACGCGCCGATGCAGACCGAGCTTACCGTCTTTCCGTGGAAGAAATAGACGTCCTTCACACCGGCCTCACGTGCTAAGCGCACGGCGTTCACCGCGCCTTGCTTTCGGTCGGGGCTGTCCATGTAGACTCCGATCTCCAGCGACCAGAATGCCTTGGTCGGGTCGCCGTCGGGCTTGTTGCGGTCGACGTTGCGAAGGTCCCACTCAGCCGGCGCCGGCGGGTCGGCAGGTTCGAGCGGGGCCATCCCGGCGATCGGGAAAATCCGATCGCCCACGGCGTTTTCGTACGACCGCAGCTTCGCCAGGTCGGCCTGGGCTCGCTTGCCTTCACGAGAGTCCTTGCTCTCCTCAGCCCGCGGGTCGATCGACTTGTAGAACCCGAAGTACAGCGTGCTCACGTCGTCTTCATGAACCAGGTAGAAACCTTTCAGCCCGGTGAGTGCGATGATCTGCTGTTTGTAAACCTTGGCGTGCTCAACGTGGCCGGTGCCCTTGATCTGCGTGCAGACGATGGTCCATCGCGCGTCGGGCGGCGGGATCGCTCCATCGTTTGCCGCCGCCGCTGTTCCAGCGGCCGGTGGTAGCGCGCCGGAGCCAGTGGCCGAAGCGCCCGTCGTACCCGGCGGTCCACCGCAGCCGGCTAACAACAGAAATCCGCTCACGATCATGCTTACTGCGACCCATTTCATAGCCATCTCCATCCGGACCATCATACCCGCGCCGCCAAATTTCCCGCCAGCCGGGGCGGGTCTGATAGCCTGATTATCGGCCGTTGGCATGATATCCCACCACGGCCGGGGCGTCGCCGGAGCGTCCTTTGTTCCTGACGCAACATTTACCGGTAAATTGCCCGTTTCGGCAACCGTTCGGACCCGCCAAATTCGCTCACAAGTCGGTTTTTGCGAGGGAGAGACCATTTGAGGAAGGAATTTCTTCACCACCGCCAGAGCCCGCTCCGCGATACTTTGCCCGCCGCCCACGATAGAATGCCGCCAACGAAAGGCCCATCCCATGTCCCCCTCGCTCAAGTTCTTGATGGCGGCGCTGCTCTGCGTGGCCGCCCTTGGTTGCGAATCACCGGCCGGGCAACCGCCGGCGTCAGCGAACGGACGCTACCTCTTTTCGCACGATTCCCGCGACGTCTTCATCACCGACACCGCCACCGGCACGGTCTGGTACCGATCCCTCGCCCCGCGCGATGACAAGTGGAATGCGATGGGCTCGCCAATCAGTCCGACGACGAAGCCGTAACCTGTGTCAATTAAGTTTTTCCGCAATGAAGCGCCGCATCACCGTTCGATTCCCTGCCGATCGCGATAACGATTATTACTTTCGAGTTTACAACTGGGCCGACGAGCTATGGGGGCCGATCATCACTGACGGCCTTGGCACGCTTGGTGATATTGATCGCGTCCGCGACCTGTTCTGGATCGACGTTTCTAAGCCGCGCGATTTGCCGGCAGTCTTGCGGATCATAAAAAAAACTTTGCACAAACACGGTTTCGACGGCGATTACGTGATTGAAAAATAATCAACGCGGGCCATCAGAGACTCGCAACGTCTTCGTCATCCGCACGTGCGGCCCTGCCGTGGGGATCAGAAACTCTTCCGACACCACCGCCCATCCCATCGACAAATAAAACGGCACGGCCGGCACGCGGGCGTTGCACCAGAGCTGGTTTGTCATCGCGCGTTCGAGGAGTCGCTGCTCGGCGAAGATCAGCATCGCCCTGCCGACGCCTTTTCGGCGTGAGGTTGCGCTTGTCGCCATGCCGCGGAGTTGGTACGCCGGTTTTTCCTGCCAGGTGTTGAGATGAAAGCTCGCGCACCCGACGACTTCGTCACCAATCACGGCCGCGACGTGCAGCGAGTCGGGCCGCTCGTCGCCGGGGAAGATCGCCTCCTCGCGCGGCAGACCGGCGCGGAGAATCGCGTGGCGGAGATCAACGAGTCTGTCGGCGGAGGTTTCGAGAACGGTAATGTCGGCGCTCATGCGTTCATCTTAACGGGACGCAGCGAAATTCCGATGCGCAGAAAAATGAACACAAAGACACAGAGACACGGAGAAGAAAAACTCAAAGCTATCTATTCTTTGTCTTCCTCTATTCCTTCTCTCCTCTGTGTCTCTGTGCCTCTGTGTTCATTTTCTCTTCTCTTTAGTTTCCTATATTCAGATTCCACTAACCGGTAGCATCCCACGCCCAAACCCACTACCATACCCCGCGAACCAACCCAACAGGGCTTTTTTAACGATGCGACATTTCGACTGCGTAGTAATCGGCACCGGCCCGGCCGGGCAGAAGGCGGCGATTCAGGCGGCTAAGCTCGGGAAGCGCGTCGCCATCATCGAAAAATCCAACGTCCTCGGCGGCGCGGCCATCAATACGGGAACCATCCCTTCCAAAGCCCTGCGCGAAGCCGTCATGCACCTCACCGGCGCGAGCAAGCGCAGCCTCTTCGGCGAGAGCTCGCGCATGAAGAAGAATATCACCATCGCCGACCTGATCTACGTCAGTCAGCAAGTGATCCATCACGAGCTGGCGCTGATCCGCGACCATTTTGACCGTAACAATATTGAATTGATCTGGGGCGCGGCGCGATTTGATGACGAGAACATCATCTACGTCGATCGCCCGGACGATTTTGAAGCACTCAGCTCCGGCGTTTTCGTCATCGCCACCGGCACGCGCCCGGCCATGCCGAGCAACGTGCCGTTTGACGCCCAAACCGTCCTCACCTCCGACGGCCTGCTCAAACTCGATCACCTGCCCAAGACGATGATCATCGTCGGCGGCGGCGTGATCGGCACGGAGTACGCCTGCATGATGGCGACACTCGGAGTGAAAGTGATTCTCGTCGAAGGACGCAAGGAAGTTTTGGGCTTTCTCGACCACGAAATCACCGAGGCGATGCAGTACCAGATGCGGCGGATGGGTATCACCCTGCGGCTGGGGGAGAAGGTCGCGAAGATCGAAAAAATATCCGCCGAGATGAACACCATCGGAACGGCAGGCACCGCCAACGCCGGCGCGCAGGTTCAGGCCACGCTCGAAAGCGGCAAGTCGCTGCGGGCACAAACGCTGCTCTACGCCGTCGGCCGGCAGGGAACGACGGTGGCGCTCAAGCTCGATAAAGCGGGATTAGTCGCTGACGATCGCGAACGGTTAAAGGTGAACGAGAATTTCCAGACCAGCGTGCCGCACATCTACGCCGCGGGCGACGTGATCGGCTTCCCGGCACTGGCCAGCACCGCGATGGAACAGGGCCGGCTGGCCGTCTGTCATGCGTTCGGCGTGCCGACGAAATCGCTTCCGGAGCTCTTCCCGTACGGCGTTTACTCGATCCCGGAAATTTCGATGGTCGGCAAGACCGAAGCGCAACTCACCGAAGCCGGAATCCCCTACGAGGCCGGCATCGCTCAGTACAAAGAGCTTGCCCGCGGCCAACTCCTGGGCGACAACGACGGCATGCTCAAGCTGCTCATCCACCAGGAAAACCAGACGATCCTAGGCGTCCACGCCATCGGCACCGGCGCGACAGAACTCATCCACATCGGCCAAGCCGTGATGGCCCTAGGCGGAACGGTGGAGTACTTCATCAACAACGTCTTTAATTACCCGACGCTGGCTGAGGCGTACAAAGTCGCGGCGCTGAACGGGTTGAATAAGCTGAGACATATTTAGCTGGAATGCAGAGTGCAGAATGCTGAATGCTGAATGAAGAGGATACAAATATCTTTTTCAGTATTCTGCATTCTGCATTTCTCCTACACGTCCTTATCTTCCGGCCGCCGCATCGCCGCCCAGCCCATGAAGGCCATGTACGTCGTCATAAAACCGACGAGGATCACTGCCAGCCACAGGTTGCGCGTGAAGACGTAGAAGATCGAGATGAGAATCGCGCTGACGATTATGTAGAGTGCGAGGAACAGGACCGTGCCGATCCGCCGTTTGCGTTTGGTGGCGGTGAAGTCGTCGGGATCGATCGGGTCTTCGGTCATGAGGGTTTGGTGTGTTTCGCGTCGATCGCGTGGCGCAGGCCGTGCCAGATGGAGTAGATGCCGAGGACCAAGATCACCCAGCGGAAACCCCAGCCGTAGCAGAGGTAAAACATCGCGAGGAAAAAGAATCCGAAGCCGATGAACAGCCACGCCGCGATCACATGCTCGCGCCGCGTCGGCGGGCGGAACCACTCGGCATGGCCGGCGGGATCGGGGTCTTTGGCGTCGCTCATGGTTGGGCGCTCCGGGCGATGCCCAGAAGCGATTTCACGCCGCGCATGATCAGCACCGCCCCGCCGGCGAAGCACCCGCCGGCCAAACCGTAGAGAACGATATGCAGCAGATAGTCGCGCCCCTGCCACGGGCGGATCATCCCCGGTCCATCGGAATACACCTGGATTAGAATCCCGATCACGAAACACCCCCCGAAGAAAATCAGCACCAAGCCGATGATCGCCACCCATACTCCCGCCGCCACGCTCGGCCCCCTTGGCGCCGGCACGGCGTAGCCGATCGGAAGCGTCGAAGTTTGCAGTTGCGGCTCGCTCATGGTCTGCAGCTTAGACGAGTTCAGTCGTAAAGTTGAGCAAGTTCCGCACGCCAGTCTTCGTGACCAAATATTGGTTCTCGATTCGAATCCCGCCGCGTAAATCGTCGCGATAAATCCCAGGCTCGGCGGTGAAGACTTCGCCTTCCAGCAGCGTGTCGTTCCACTTCGGGTTGAGGTGCGGAAACTCGTGCGGCGAAAGCCCGACGCCGTGGCCGAGGTGGTGCGTTTGCGGCTTGCCGAAATGCTGTACGAAGTGGGCATCGACGGCGTTGAAAATCTCAACGCATTTCGCGCCGGGTTTGGCGAGCTTCTCGACGATCGAGAGCGCATCGACGATCACTTGCCGCGCTGCGAGTTGCGTATCAGTCGGCTTGCGATCGACCGACGTGACCCGGCAGTTGTCGGCGTGATAGCCGCGATAGCTCGGGCCGAGGTCGAGGATGTACAACTCCCCCGCCGCCGCTTTGCGACCGGCGCGCGGCGGACCGCCGGGAACGCCGCAGGCGAAATCGTTGCCGAGGATGGACGTCATCGGCTCGCCGAGCGATTTCACACCGGCGGCCTGCAGTTCGGTGAAGACAGTCAGCTCGTCCACGCCCGGCTCGATGATCTCGTGGGCGCGGGCGTACATCGCCTCGGTCGCGGTGATGGCCGTCTGCATCAGTGCCAGTTCGTCGGCGTCTTTCACGCGGCGGAGTTGATAGAGCGAAGGATCGACAGGCACGGCCCGAAACAAATTCGCCAGCAGCAACTGCGACGACACTGCCGACGCGTCCACGCCGATTTTTTTCGCCCCGCCGTCGTGCAGAACCTCCACGAGTTGCGCCGCGACCGCCATCGCCTGCTCCTGCCTGAGCGTGCTGAACCAGTTGGCTTCAAACGATCGCGCGTCATCCACCGCCGCCGCCTTCGCGGGCGAGTTGGGCGAGAGCAGGACGGTTTTGCCGTCAGCAAAAATCACCGCGGCCGATTGATGGTTCACGCCCGTCCAAAAACCGGTGAGGTAGTAGACGTTGATGTTCGAGCCGACGACGACGGCGTCGACGGTCGTCCCCAACACTTTCAACAGCCGCTGCTGACGCACGCGGCAGGTTTGCAGATCGAGCATTCCACGACTGTAACGCCCGCCGCTCGATTGCCAAGCTTGCGCGTTTCAGTTACGACATTGGCAGACGAAAAGTGCGGGAAGTGACAAGCTTTCATCGGTCCGACCTGCTTTAGCGGGACAAGTAGTTGAAAGTCCCACACAAGCGGGAAGGGCCAATGAAGAAATCGCACGTCACTCGTTCAATCAGGAGTCATCCATGCTAGAACCCACCATCGCCGCCAGGGCCGATTACGCCGACGCGATTCTCGTCGCGCGGCGGGCGAAGAACTGGCTGTTTCTCGTGCTGCTGATCGTGCTAGTCGGCCAGATCGCGATCTTCTTCACCGCCCGCTACACCTCGATGCTCACGCCCGATGCCACCACGATGGTTCCTTCAGCGGCGGCTGAAAAAGGCGTGAAAGTGCTGAAATATTTAGTCGCCATGGCGGGCTTCATCGGGCTGACTGCGTCGCTCGTGCTCAGTTGCGTAATGATGCTGCTGGTGAAGATCATGCTCACCGGCCGAACGCTCGGCGTGGCGAAAGTCACCAGCGCGTTCATCTGGACACTGCTCCTGATCGTACTCCTCTTTCCCTGGCAGGCGATGCTGAGCAACCCCACGCTCTCAGCGACACCCGACGCGATGGTGGTCGATTTCAAGATTCCCGGCGTGCTTTACACTTGGACTGAAGTGACGCACCCGACACTTGGCGCGAAGTTCGATTCGACCACGCTCCCCACGCCGCACAAAGTGCTGCGATGGGCACGGTTCGTCGGCTTCCCGGTGTTGGCGGTTCTGATTTTGATGTCGATCCAGATCAAGAGCAGCCGCGGAATCAAGTCGGCTTTAGGCGAAGACGTGGCGCCGACCACGGATGCGGTCAACACTTAACTCCATCAGGCGTAGTTGAATTATGCGAGAAGAACGCGGACATATCGTCGGCGAGGTGGTGGTCTATGAGCCGTTCACGCTCTGGGGCTCCATCGCCGGCAACGTGAAAGTCATCGAAGGCGGCAAGTTCTACAGCCGCGGCACCATCTACGGCAACCTGAAGGTGGAAAAAGGCGGCCGGGTACACATCTACGGCAACGTAACGGGCAACCTCGTCGTCGAGAAAAAAGCCAAGGTCATCGTCAGCGGTGTAATCGGCGGCAGCGCGACCAACACCGGCGGGCGAATGTACATCGAGCCCGGAGCGAAGGTACACGGAAAAGTGAAAACGGATGAAGAAGGGGAAACGACGAACGAGTCTGAGAAGAAGGCGTGAGTGTTTTTTCCCGGCGACTTCAGGAGTATCGTCATCCTGAGGTACTCCGAAGGATCTAGCCGATTTGCCGATTAGGCTGGATCCTTCGGAGTACCTCAGGATGACTTTATTCTAGATCGGGCGATGTAAGTGAAGTTGCAATGCTCTAAGCCACAAGATCCAACGGATCATTCTCCCCGGAAAGCTTCCGCCACATTCGCTTGATCATATCTTTCCGCTGCTGTTCCTGCTGGCGCGTAAGATCATCCTGGCCGGTTTGGCCTTTGCCCTGGTCTTCGCCGGCGGTGTGGGATTGCGAATCCTTGGGCGTGTGCTGGACCTGCAACTTATCCACTGAAATGCCGGCCGACTCCATCGCGGTTTTGAGCTGTGTCATGCTGTGCGAGAGCAGGCGCGTGGCGTCATCGTTGCTTGTTTGGAACGTGGCGTTCATCACGCCGTCTTTCATGCTGAGCGTGACCTGCAGCGCGCCGAGTTCCGGCGGATCGAGCCGCAGTTGCATCGTGCCGCCGCGCGGGAGGAGTTGCGTGGCGATGCCTTTCACGATCTCCGGATGGTTCACGTCGGCGAATCGCGTTTCGGGCGGCGGCGCTGGCTGCTCGGGCTTGGCGAGATTCGTCACGCCGGCGGTCAGCGGCTTGGTCGCTGTCGCGCCGACCGCAGCCAGAGCCTGGGCGGAATCGTCCGACGATTTGTCATCGTGTGGCTTGTCAGCGGTGAGTCCAACAAGATCGCTGAAGTACTGCGCGATCGTCGCGGCATCGTCTGCCGGCGCGGCGGCGGCTTCGGGCGCGGTCTTTTTCGCCGTCGACTGCTTCGGTTGGATGGCCAGTTCGTCGGAATTGCTCAGCGGCGAGACGGCCGATTCGATGCCTGGCGTATTGGGCCCTGCAACTGCGCCGGGGTCGGTTACCGATGCTGCCGCTGCGTCAGCCTGCGACTGCGCGGCGCTTTCAGCGTCGGAAGTCGGCTGGGCGACTTTGGCAATTGTCGGCGTAATGCTACCCGGCGCGTTCTTTGCGGCCGAACCGTCTGGAGAAGTTTCTGTTTGCCCCGTCTTCGCCTGCGGTTGAATCGGCAACGCGATCGCGACGGCGGATGCGTCGGTCGGCTGATCCTTACCCGTCGTTACCGCCTTGCTGGCATCAACGGGCGCTGCGCCAGCGTCGTCGGCGGGCAACTCGGCCGGTGAGACGTCCGGCAGCGCGAGCTTGGCGGCCTTGGCGGCGTCGCTTTCCTCGGTGGTCGCAGCGGCTTCGTCGGTCACGTCACCTGATTTCTGCTCGGCCGGGGGCGATTTTCGCGCTTTGCCACTCGCGTGCGATTTCTTCGTGGCGTGAGACTTTTCTGCCTTGATGGATTTGTCGGTGTCGTTGGATTTGTCGGCGTCTTGCGACTGCTTCGCGTCTTTTGCCGAATCGGTCGAGTCGTTGGATGGATCGGTGGAAGAGTCGGCGGCGTCGTTCTTCTTTCGATCGCTGGCGCGATTCAGCTCGGCCTTGAACTGATCGCCACCTTCGTCGGTGACTGCCGGTTTGTTCTGCAGGAATTTGGCGACGGTGGTTGTCTTCGAAAGCAATTGCAAAGCTGCGGGCATCGTGAAAACTCCTCGCGGAACGGGCGTTACGTCATTTCCCCGGCGTTGCGACCGACGCATTCGCGGCGGCGGTCGCCTCGACCTGCCGCATGCGCTCCAGCACTTTCTGGATGCGGGCCGTCTCTTCCGGCGACTTGAATTCCTTCACGATTTTGCCCGCATTTCGCGGGCCCATGGCCTGCAGGTATTGCTGGATCGTTCCGTCGTCCAACGTCAAAAAAATCGTCTTTACCTGCTTGCCGGACATCGTGTTGTACAGGGCCAGGCTGTCCTGAAAACCCTTGTCATCAGCCAATCGCGTGGCTTCAGCTTGTTTATCGGACAAATCCTGCCTCTGACGTTCAAGTTCTTGGCGATCGAGCGCCAATTGTGCCTTGGCCTTCTGAATTGTGGCCTGCTGATCCGCCATTTCGCGCTGCCGGCGATCCATCACAGCCATCTGGGAATCGAACGTTTGCTGGATGAACTGCACCTGTTCGGTAGCCGTTTGGCCAGACTTTTTCGCGAGGAGCTCTTCCAGGCGCAGCACCGGCTGGGTGGTCGGATCGGCCGCGATCG
Source organism: Tepidisphaerales bacterium (assembly GCA_038329865.1). Taxonomy (GTDB): domain Bacteria; phylum Planctomycetota; class Phycisphaerae; order Tepidisphaerales; family Tepidisphaeraceae; genus JANMES01. The sequence goes on from JBBQNK010000020.1 coordinate 65,921, forward strand.
GCTCAGTCGGGGGCACGTCAGCGACGGGCGGCGGGAAGAGGATCTCCTTGATTTTCGCGACGCTCTCCTTCGTCAACTTCCCCGATTTGGCGAGATAGCCGACCCCGCCGGCGACGGCGAGAAAGTTGAGCGCCAAAGCGAGCATGACGGCGGTGAATAGCTTTTTCATAGTGCGACCTCTTCAACGATTTTCATTTCGTGTAGCCGGCGAGCTTGCTCGCCGTTCGCATACACACGGCGAGCAAGCTCGCCGGCTACACGCGGATCACGCGGGCTCCGGCTCATCCTCGTCCCTATCTTCGGCGATGCCGTGCCAGTAGCTCAACTGCATCGTCACTTCGTCCAGCTCGGCCAGCTCCTTGCGCGAGCGGTCGGCCTTCCAATCTTCAAACTTTTTCTCGCGCAGCTTCTCGATAATCTTCCGCTGCTTGGCTGCCTCGGCGACGGCGAGCCGACAGGCATCGAGCTGCCGCTGCAGCAGCGCCGCCCGCTGTACCAGCTGCATCCCCTGCCGCTGCGTGGAGTTCATGAACCGGCGATGGGCCGCCAGGAAGCTCATATCGAGCACGCCGGTGAGCCGATTGCTCCGCACGTCCGCCGTCGCCGTCTGCACCGATGCCTCCAGCGACCGAATCTGTTCCTGCAGCCGATTCATCTCCGCTTGCACGACGGCCAGCTCGCGCTGCTTCATCCGCTCGACCTGCTTTCGCTGCCGGAGCACGCCGTCGAGTTTGAAAACGAATCTGGCCATTTTTTTTGCCACAGATGGGGCACGGATGAACACAGATGAGAAGGAAATAAAAAGAGGCTACAGATTAAATTATCTCAACTTAAATCTGCAATCTGCGAGATCCTTGCTCGTCTCTATTCCATTTCTTTCATATCTGTGTCCATCTGTGCCCCATCTGTGGCTAACGTCTTTTCACTTCGCCACGATCTGCGACTTCTGCGCTACCTTCGCGGCCTGTACCCGCAATAACTTCTCGGTCTGGTCGATTAGGTTCACCAGGTCGAGCAAAGATTTTTTCGATTGTTCGAGCCCGCTCGGATTCGTCGGTTCCTGCTGCAGGAACTGCACGATGCGCTGTCGCGTCTGCACGGCCAGGTCGAAATCGGCATTCGCGCCGGGCACGTACGCGCCGATGTTCACGAGGTCTTCAATGTCCTGGTAAATCGCGATCAGCGAGAGCACTCGCCGGGCTGCGGCGATGTGCGGCTTTTCGCAGACGTCGCCGCGTACTCGGCTGATGCTTTGCAGCACGTCGATGGCCGGGTAATGCCCGCGGTTGGCGAGCGCGCGGCTGAGCCAGAGGTGGCCGTCGGTGATGCCCTTGACTGCATCGGGGATCGGTTCGTTGAAATCGTCGCCTTCAACGAGAACCGTGTAGAAACCGGTGATCGAGCCCGTCGGCGTTTTGCCGGCGCGCTCTAAAATCTCCGGCAGCAACGCGAACACACTCGGCGGAAAACCCTTGGTGGCCGGCGGCTCGTGGGCGGCCAGGCCGATCTGCCGCTGGGCGTGCGCCATGCGCGTGAGCGAGTCCATCAGCAGCAGCACGTGCTTGCCCTGGTCGCGGAAAAATTCCGCCACCGTGCACGCGACTTTCGCAGCGCGAACGCGGAGCAGCGGCGCCTCGTCGCTCGTGCTGACGATGACCACGCAGCGCTTGAGTCCTTCTTCGCCGAGTGCGTGCTGGATGAATTCCTGCACCTCGCGGCCGCGTTCGCCGATGAGGGCGACGACTGACACATCCGCGCTCGTATGCTTGGCGATCTGCGACATCAGCACGCTCTTGCCGACGCCCGGGCCGGCGAAGATGCCCATGCGCTGACCTAGGCCGCACGTGTGCAGCGCGTCGATCGCGCGAATGCTCGTTGAAATCGGCTGGCGAATATTGGAGCGATCGAGCGCCGCCACGCTGCGGTTATCGATGCGCCTAGATTCGCTCGGCACGAGCGGGCCTTTTCCGTCGATCGGCTGACCGAACCCGTTAAGCACTCGGCCGAGAAGTTGGCTGCTGCACCAGATGCGCGGCCCGGCGGAGAGATTCTCAATCCGATCGCCGCGCGCCACGCCGGCGGTATTTGTGAGCGGCATGAGCAGCGTGTGATCGTGCCGGAACCCAATTACCTCCGCCTGGCACGTTTTGCCGGCGAAGCTCGTGATTTTGCACAAGCTGCCGAGCGGCAGCGCGAGATCGGACGCTTCAATCGCCATGCCGGTGATCGCCTGCACCTGCCCGACGACGCGGAGCGGCATGGTGGTTTCGATGGAATCGAGTTGGGCGTTGAGCAATGACATGATGGTGGGAGGCGTTGGGCGTTGGGCGTTGGGCGTCAGGAAATGTTTTTCCAAACGCCCAACGCCCAACGCCTAACGCCACTATCCCGAACCCTCCGCCGTCGACGGAAGCAACTCACTCACAATCCGATCGAGCTGCGTGTCTAAATCCGCATCGATATGCCCCTGTGACGTGAACACGCGACAGCCGCCGGGCGCGAGGGCCGCGTCTTCGATCAGCTCGACGTGCTCGAGGTTCGGCCATTGCAGTTGCAGCCGCGGCAGCACGTCGGCGAGGGTTGCCTTCTGTGACGGGTTGACGGCCACGCGCACGTCGGCGGCGTGGACGACGAGCTTCATCGCTTCGGAGAGATTCGTCTGCAGCACGCCCGCGTCGATCACGCCCTGCTGCTTGGTGACGCGCCGCGCGATCGCAACCGCCAGCTTTACGACCTCGGCCAACCCGTCGCTTTCCAGCTTCATCCGCGATTGATCGAGCGACTGGATCGAGCCGGTGAGCGCTGCAAGGAGCTTGGTGAGATTCGCCCGCTGCTCCTCCACGGCCGCGGTATGCCCGGCGGCGGCGCCGTCTTTGGTCCCCTGTGAAATGCCCGCGAGTCGCCCGTCGGTAAACCCCTCGGCGAACGCCCGCTCCTTCATCTCGCGCGATTCGACCTGAGCTTGGGTAAGCAACTGCTCCGCCTGCGTCTGCGCGCGCAGCAAGATCCGCTTGGCGGCCGCTTCAATGTCCGCCATCGAAAACGGCGTGAGCGTGGCGGGAGCGTTTTGTGATTTGATCAGGCCCATAAATTCAGGGGCGAGTATTCAGGGGCAAGAGGCAAGTAAATCCATTCTTCTACTTGCCCCTTGCCCCTGAATACTCGCCCCTCTCCTACACGACCATTTCCTTCTCGCCGCCGCGGCCGGCGATGATGATTTCTCCGGCGTCTTCGAGGCGACGCACGATGTCGACGATCTTCTGCTGCGCGGCTTCCACGTCGCTCACGCGCACGGGGCCCATGAACTGCATGTCTTCCTTGATGAGCTGCGCGGCGCGCTCGGACATGTTCTTGAAAATCTTTTCCTTGAGCTCTTCGCTGGCCGTCTTGAGCGCGAGCGAGAGCTCGGTGTTGTCGACTTCCTTGAGCACGCTTTGAATGCCCTTGTCGTTGACGAGCAGGATGTCTTCGAACACGAACATGAGCCGGCGGATGCTTTCGACCAGATCGGGATCTTCGGCTTCGAGGCCTTCCATGATTCCTTTTTCTGTGCTTCGATCCGCGAGATTGAGAATTTCCGCGACGGTATCCACGCCGCCGGCTTTTTCGAAGGTTTGGGAGACGATGTCGGAAAGGCGATGCTCCAGGCCGCGCTCCACTTCCTTGATCACTTCCGGGTTCGTCTGCTCCATGTTGGCGATGCGTTTGACGACTTCGATCTGCTTCTGGCTGGGCAGGCCGACGAGGATTTCGCTGGCTTTGGTCGGATTCAAGTGCGCGAGGATCAGCGCGATCGTCTGCGGGTGCTCGTCCTGGATGAACGTGAGTAAATTTTCCGACTCGGCCTTCTGCAAAAAGCTGAACGGCGTGGTGGCGACCTGCTGCGTCACCTGCTTGATCGCCTTTTCCGCATCCGCTTCCGGCAGGGCTTTTTTCAGCAGGGCCTTAGCGTAATCGAGGCCGCCTTCACTCAAGTACGAGTTGGCGAGGGCAAGGCCGTAGAATTCGCCGAAGACTTCCTTGCGGATGTCCATTTTGATTTCGCCGAGCGAGGCGATTTCGCGCATGACTTCTTCGACGGCCTCGGGCGGAAGCCGTTTGAGAATCTCCGCGGCCTGGTCCTGGTTCAGAGACAGGAGAAGAATCGCGGATTTACGAACGCCGGTCATGTCAGACATAGTCGGAATAGGAATTAGGACTTAGGACTCAGGACTTAGTGGAACGCACTAAGTCCTGAGTCCTGAGTCCTAAGTCCTCCTTTAAGTTCGATTCAACCATCGTTTCACGAGCGTCGCGGCGCCGTCGGGGTTTTCGCCTACGAGATTGGTTACCTGGTCGAGTACTTGTTGCGCCTGCATGGCGCCTTCGTCGAGTTCCATGCCGGAGAGCGTTGCGCCGCCTTCGGAAGCGAAGCCCGCAACGGTTTCGCCGGCTTCGAGCGTGCCCGGGCCCTTCTCGGCCGATTCAGCGATCACCAGCGGGGCCGGTGTGCTGCGCTTGACCATGGTGGTGACCATGAACAGGCTGACGACGGCCAGCACGCCCACGCCCACTTCTTTGCCCCACCCGTTAAGCACGCCAGATATCCCGCCGCCGCTGCCGCCCGAGGTGACGCCCGCCGCCGCCGTCGCGGTGACGACCGCCATCGGCTCGGCGTACGTGCCGACGAAAACGTCCTCATCTTTCTTGATGTTCGTGCACGCGCGAATACCGGCGCGAAGATCCGCCAATTGCAGTTTCATGAAATCCTGCAGATCCGCCTCGGTCGGCTCTTTGCCGCCGTTCTGGCCTTTCATTACGGCGACGAAATAATTCCGCGGGACACGGACAGAAGCGGAAAGCGTGGTGTAGTCGCCCGCGGGTTTCTTCGTCGCGGTGATCGTAGAGGCGGGGATGATTTCGTTGATGGTTTTGTCTGACGTATCCGTCATCGTGTTGCTGCTGCCGCCGGCGCCTACAACGCTCGCGGCGATGTTCGGCACGGCCCCCGCTTCGCCGTTGCCGCCGTTGCTTGTATTGGTTTCGGTCGAACGCGAATCAACTGACTTGGCAAGAACGAGGGTTTCCTTCTCGTTGTTGCTCGTGCTTTTCATTTCCTTGGTTTCGGTATTCAGCGTGCCGGTGACGGAAACGACCACGCCGTCGATGTAATGCAGTTGGTTTTCAAGCTTGGAGGTGATCTGCCGTTCGTACGCGGCGATTGCGTCGATCTGTTCAGTGGCCCCGCCGAAATCATCGCCGTTACCTTCGGACCGTACCGAGCGGGCCCGGCCGTCGATCACTACTTTGATCTTGTTCCGGTTCATCCCCGCCACCGCGCCACACACCAGATCGGCGGCGGCGTTTGCGAATTTGCTGTCGGCCGACGTGCCGGAACGCATCGTCACGCTGATCGTCGCCGTGGGGGAAACCGAATCGTTGCCGAATCGCTTGATCGTCGTCGGGTCGATCATCACCACGGCGTTGGCGACGTTGGGGAACATGCCGATGACCTGCGCCAGCGTGATCTCGCGGCCGTGGTTCATCAGCGCTTCACGCTGCGCGGGCGAATCCCAAGTGCTGCCCTTGGCCATCATCAGATCGAAACCGGAGGTGGTGTCGTGCGGCAGGAGTTGATCGAACCCGAGGGCGGCGATCGCCTGCATCTTGCGGTCGGCCGAGACTAGAAGCTTGTTGCCTTCGACTTTGTTAGGAATGCCGCGCGACTCAAGCGACGCGGCCATGCGGGTGATGTCGGTGTCGCTGAGGGTCTGGTTCAGCACCGGCTCCATCTCGGCCGTGCCGGCGTAGCGGCTCCAGTAGACCATGGTCATGCCCATGATGGCGACGAGCGCCACGGTGAGCATTTTCTGCGTGGCGTTAAGGCCCGCAAGATTTGTCTGAATGGTTTCGAACTGCTTTTTGAGATAGTCCATGACAACGGCCCTCCTTGGCCAAAGTCATTGGCGATTGGCGATTATGAATTGCCGATTGAATCCATTCATTCGGCAATCGCAAATCGAAAATCGGCAATTGTTACACCGAGATCTGCTTGATCTCGTCGTAAGCGTCCATCAATTTTCCTCGGATGGCCAGCAGCGTTTTGAACGCGAGATCGGCCTTGTTCATGGCCGTCATCACGCCGTCCACGTCTTCGGTCTTGCCGGATGCGAGATCCTGCACGGCCTGGCTGGCGTCCTGCTGCAACTTGGAGACTTCGCCGATGCTGTTCTTCAGCATGTCCGCGAAATTCGCTCCGCTTGTGCTTCCTGCACCAGTGGTGTTCGCCGGCGAAGCTCCGCCGCCGGCGATGTTGCCCAGGCTCAAATTGTTTCCGACTCCATTGATCATTTTAAAACTTGTTGATCGTGCTGATCATTTCGATCGATTGTAACAAAACTTTTTAAATTTCTTGCAACAATTCCGGGTAATTCACCGTTCATCCACCGCGCAAATTATGCCAGCAGACGCAGCGAGGAATTGATCATCGCCTTAGTGGTTTCCATCATCGTCACATTCGCTTCGTACGCGCGGCTGGCTTCCAGCGAGTTCACCTGCTCGATCGCGAGATCCACATTCGTGTGGTAGATGTAGCCGTCCTTGTCCGCGTCCGGGTCGCCGGGCATGAACTGCGGGATAAACGGGCTCTGGTCTTCCTGGATCCCCGCGACGTGTACGCCGGGCTTTTCAGTATTGCCCGACTGCCCGGCCGCGATGGCGGCGAACTTGCGTCGATACGGGATCGGCTCGCCCTTGGCGTTCTTCGTCTGCGCCATGCCTGCGATGTTGGCGGCGCTGACTTCCATGCGCGTCCGCTGGGCGATCAGGCCGCTGGTTCCGATGTCTAGTGCGTCAAACATGTCTCACCTCTTCGATTTCTGATTCTTCATTCGGCGTGCGGGCGTCAGCCCGCCTGTTCATCGCGAAGGCATGCGGGCTGAAGCCCGCACGCTGTTAACCTACGCGTTCCTTGAGCGCCATTTCCATCGTCGAAAACTGCTTGCGGAGCAGTTCGACGACCATATTGTGCATCAACCCATTCTTCACCGATTCGGTCACGAGCGTTTCCATCGAACGGTTGTTGCCGTCGTGGAAAAGAATGCCCGCACGCGGGTTTTCAACGTCCAACGAAATGTCATCGAACGACACGCTGCCCGGGGGCGAGCTGTTTTTCTGGGCCACCCGCTCCTGTAGCGTCTTTTGGAACTGCTCGACCGACAAATCCTTCTGCCGGTAGTTGGGCGTATCGATGTTGGCCATGTTCTCGGCCAGCAGCTTGTGACGTGCCGAGGTGAACTTCAGCAGTTCACTGAGCAGCGGCGCGTTTCCCTGATTGAGCAGATTGTCGATGAACATCTTTGCAAACTCCGTACAAACCGCGTGCCACAATTTTGCCGCTTAGCGCTTCGGGAGATTTGATCACTCGCGAAGCCGGAACCGGCAAATACTGCGCGCACCGCGCAAATCATGCGCTTTGCTCGACGAGTTCTCCTTCGTCTTTCCAGCGTTTGATTTTCATCCCCAGCGTACGAACGCCGATGCCCAGCGCGCCGGCCGTCTTAATGCGATGGCCCTTGAAACGCTCGAGCGTGCTGAGGATCACCTGCTTCTCGATATCCGCCAGCGGCTTGCCCGCCAGCGACTCAGCCGCGGCGACGCCGATCTTGCTCTGCAGCCACGGCTCGATAGTCTCCGCACGCACTACGCCGGGGTCGGCCTCGAGCACCACTGCACGCTCGATGATGTTCTGCAACTCCCGCACGTTGCCGGGCCAGTTGTATTTCTGCATCACGCGAACGGCCTCGGATTCAATATGCCGAAACGCGCTCTTGTCGCGCTTGGAAATGTTGCTCAGGAAGTGCCGGCACAGTTCCGGCACGTCTTCACTCCGCTGCCGCAGCGGCGGGAGTTCGATCGGGACGACGTTGAGCCGATAGAACAAGTCCTGCCGGAATTTTCCGTCGGATACGGATTGTTCCAGATCGCGGTTGGTCGTGGCGACGACGCGAACATCCACCTGCTGGCTGATGGAACTGCCGACGCGCTCGAACGTGCTTTCCTGTAGCACGCGGAGCAGTTTCGCCTGCAGCGAGGGAGCGATTTCGGAAATTTCATCGAGCAACAGCGTGCCGCCGTCCGCGAGTTCGAATCGGCCGCGACGAAGACGGTCGGCGCCGGTGAAGGCGCCTTTCTCGTGACCGAACAATTCGGATTCGAGAAGATTTTCGCTGAGCGCTGCACAGTTCACCGCCAACATCGGCCGCTCGCGGCGGTCGCTGGCTAAGTGAATCGCGCGGGCGACCACTTCCTTGCCCGTGCCGCTTTCGCCGCGGATCAGCACGGTGGCGTTGCTCTTGGCGACCAGTTCGATCCGCTTACGGATGTCGGTCATCACCTGGCTCTGGCCGACCATCGGGCGCGGCGTGCTGAACTCGTTCATCGAGCGCAGCGCCGCGTTCTCCAGCTTCAGCCGGCTGTGCTCCAGCGTGCGATCGACGAGCATCTTGATCTCTTCGCCGTCGAACGGTTTCTGGATGTAGTCGTACGCGCCCAGCTTCATCGCCTCCACGGCGGTCTGCACGGTCGCGAACGCGGTCATCAGCACCACGGGCAGGTCGGCCCGCAGGCGTTTCACCTCGGCCAGCAGTTCGATGCCCGTCATCTTCGGCATTTTCAAATCCGAGATGACCAGATCGAACCGGGCCGGCCCTTGTAATCTGGCGACCGCCGCCGCCCCATCGCCGGCGGCGATCACCTCATGTCCTTCGCGCACCAGCGTGGCGGCGAGCGAATCTCGCATCATTTCCTGATCGTCAACAACAAGTATTCGAGCCATAGCAACGCCTCCGTGCGATTAAATGCGAATCTCAAACCGCGCCCCGCCGCCGGGCGGGTTGGTGACGACGATCGAACCGTCGTGCGCTTCGACAATGCGATGAACGATCGCAAGCCCCAAACCCGTGCCGTGATCTTTGGTGGTGAAGAACGGATTAAAAATCCGATCGAGCACGTGCGGCGGAATGCCCGGGCCGCTGTCGTGAATCACCAGGTGAAATTGTTTCGCGTTGCTCTCGGCCGGCGGTTTGCGGAGCTCGATCTTGATCGTGCCGCCGCCGCTGATGGCTTCCGAAGCGTTGAGTATTAAGTTCAAAATCGCTTGGCCGATGAGGATCGGGTCGGCCAGCACGGTCATCGCGCCGGGGCCGGTGATTTCGCACGCCACTTCGCGTGCTTGCAGCGAGGCCGACGCGAAATCGACGGATTGGTCGAGGATTTCGCGGATGTCCATCTCCACCGCGTTCGCGGCGATTTCTCGCGTGAATTGCAGCGTCTGGCTGACGAGCCCTTCGAGCCGCTTCACCCCGCCGGAGATTTTGCGGACAAGTTGCTGCGACGCCGGCCGGTCGGCCATGTCCTTGTCGAGCATGGAGGCGTACAGCTGAATCCCGCCGAGCGGATTGCGAATTTCATGCGCCATGCCCGCCGCCATCTCGCCCAGCGCGGCCAAACGATTCTTGCGTTCCAACTGCAAATTCTTTTCCGACAGCTCGATCTGCAACTTGCGGACGGTGTGATTGAGCTGTTCGTGCGCCATCTGCAGCCGCTCGGTCACTTCGCTGTAGGCGAGAATGATCTTGCCGAGTTCTTCAATCCGGCGGGCGTGATCGATCGAGGCTGGAGCGATCTGCGTGCTCATCGCTGAACGTCCATCCTTCCGTGCGGCGAGCCGTACGCGGCCGCGGTGTAAACGCGATTGATCTGCTTGGCGGCGGTGGCCTGGTTGATTTGCTTGCCGATGTTGAGCTTGCGTTGCTGCAACACCAGCGCGTCATTCCGGTCGGCCGTGGTGATTTGTTCGAGCAGCTTGCGCGTCTCCGCCAGAAGCGATTCCGCCAGCGAGCGGTCATCCGCGGCGATTTCTGCGATGTAATTCGTCCATCGCTTCTTCACGGGGGCGATTGTCTGTTCCAAATCAGCAACCTGATCAAGCACGACTTGGCGAGATTGCAGCACGCCGAGTAGTTCTTCGGTTTGTGATTGCTGCACGTAGACGTGCTGCAGTTCGGCGAGCTTGGCGAGCTTTCGGTAGCAGCCCACCTGCTGTTCGAGCGCGGCGATAACGGGTTCGTGATTCATTACGTCTCCATGTAACACGGGCGTCTCGCCCGTGTCCGAACACTCTGACACGGGCGAGACGCCCGTGTTACTTATCACCACATGCCGGCCGTGCTTGTCCACTTCAGCCATTGCTCCCAATACGCCTTGGGCATGGCGAACGCGCCATTTTGGAACGCCTCGGGCGGCATCCGGCGGAGCAGCCACTTGGCGCGCTCGTTGGCGGTCTTGGCTTCTTCTGTTTTGCCGAGGGCACAGTACGCGTTAACGATCTGCACGTACGCCGCGAGCGCGGACGGATCATCCTGATAGCGGAAGGCGGCCGCGTCGTACTGCTTGATCGCCTCGTTGTAGTTGCCGAGGTCGTACATGCAGTCAGCACGATAGAAATGTGCGAGTTTGAAGTAGAGCTTGTCGGTATCCGTTACCGGCGGCTTGGCGCTGTAGGTTTCGATCGAGCGATCGAACAATTGCCGGGCTTTTTCCAGCCGTTCCTTCTTCGCGGCGGTGGCTTCGACGATATCAACTTCCGGCGACGTCTTCGTCCCCGACGGCGAGGCCTGCGCGGAAGTGGCGAGCATCTTCACGTCGATCAGCGAGGCGCTCTTGCGGTAGCTGTCGGCCATTAAAAATACGAGCTGACCCATGCGGTCGTCGTTCGGGTAGCGCTGGGTCATTTCTTCCAGCCGGGCGACTGATTCCTCGTACCGCCCGGTTCGGTAGTACAACTGCGCGAGCTGGAAGAGCGCGCTCTTGAACTCCTCGGCGGCGGGCGTGATGACTTTGTTGTTCTCGACGACGCTCAGCAGCACGCTCTCGGCCTTGCCGAACGAGTCGGGCCCCTTGGCGATGAACGCTTCCGCGAGCGGCACGGCCGACTTGCTGGCGGCGAGCGATTGCGGGTAGCGGAACTGGTTGCGCTGGAAGGCGCTGATCGCCTTATCGAACATCCCCGCCGCCTGGTACGAGCGGCCGAGGCGCAGCAGCGCGTCGGGCGCGAGCGCGTCGTCCGGGCGTTCGGCGACGAAGAGTTCCATCGCGGAAATCACGGCCTGCAGGTTGGCGGCCTTGTCGTACAGCTCGATGCCGTGCCACAGCGCGTCGCCGTAACCGCGATCGTCGCCGACCGTGAGAGCGCGGGAGTAGGCGATGTAGGAATCACCCGACTTGGTATAGCAATCGCGAACCTGCTGCTCGCGGCGAATTTTATCCGCGGCGCTGGCTGTGGGGATCGTCCGCTCGATCTGCGCGGCACGCTTTTCGAAGACATTGCCGAGCCGTGCGAAGAACGAGCCGGGCGGGTCGGGGATCAACTGCTGCTCGTACGCCATCACTTCCATCGCGCCTTCGATCTTGTCCTGCGTTTGCAGCGCCGCCGACGCCAGGTGCAGGCCGTCGATCGTCTCGGCCTTGAACTGCTGCTTCGATTCCTTGGCCAGGATCTGGTTGACGACGTACTGCAGATCAGTCAGCCCGCTCGCGTCCTGCCCGAGGTAGATCCGGCAGACGCCGCGACCAAGCCGGGCTGGGGTATACACGGCCGAATCGGGGTGGCTGACGATCACGTCCTGGAAGAACGAATCGGCGGTCTTGTAGTCATTGCGGTCCTGGAAAATCTTGCCGAGCAACTCGGCGGCATCGGCGTCGAGCGGGTGCTGGCTCTTTAGTTGCTCGCGAGACAATCGCAACAATCGTTCGGCCTCGGCCCAGTCGCCGAGCTTCCAGGCGCAATAGCCCAGCCGGTAATTGATCTGGCCCATGGCGATCGGATCGGAATCCAGCTTGATCGCCTCGGCCAGCGCAGCGCGGGCTTCGACGAACGCGCCGCGATCGGCAAGCAGCTTGGCCTTGTTGCCCAGCGCCCAGCCGCGCTCGGTGGGGGTGAGATCAGTGAGTTTCAGGTAATCTTCAATCGACGCCTCGGCCGCGCCGGCGGAACCGGGCGCGGCACTGCTCATCTGAAGGTCGATCACCTTCCGCTGCAGGTGCAGCGTGTGCGATTGATCCATCAGCATCGCGCGGCGGTAGTTTTCCAGCGCCTCGGCCGGTCGCTCGAGCGACTCGTAGCTTTCGCCGAGCCGGCGATACGTTTGCGCGTCGGCCTTAACGCCCATCGCCACCGCCAGGCGGGTCTGTTCGATGATCTGCAGGTGATTGATCGGCAGGCTGGTCTTGGCGTCTTTCTGCCCGTCCTCCAGGGCTTCGGCGAGCATGATGTGGATCATGCCCTGCTTGTCCTGCTGCAGCCGCGTGGTGGCCAGGAGTTGGTTGAGGAACTGGATGGCCGCTTCAGGCCGTTCGTCGTCGATGAATTTGCGGGCGAAGGCGAGCTTCTCGTCGATCGTAAGGCCGGGCTTCGGATCGATGAAGAGGTAAGCCGCGTAGCCGAAGAGGCCGAGGGAGATCAACAGCAGCGGGAGTTGCCACAGCTGCGCAAGTCGACTTGTAAGGGGTCGAGTCGCCATCGGCTTCCGTGCCTTTCTGGTGAATCGCAATCATCCTGATCGCGGCCGGCGGGCGATTTTCGCCTGCTGGCGATCTTCCGGATCCGGCAATCCTTGCCGAGGAAGATCCTCACGGTTTGAAATCCGACCCGGTTTCGCGGTTATCGGACGCGCACGAATGTAATCTCCAATCGGCCGAACGCAAGACTGAAGTCCAGCAGAAATGGATTTTTGTGCGCAATTTTTGCGGGGTCGCTCCTCCAACGATGAGGAAACCGTGCCGCCTTGCGACGGCGATGTGTTGCTGTAAAGATCAACCTCAACTGCATGAACACCGATCTCCCGGCGGGGCCATTTCTGGAATCGACTGATGAACCTGCTCCACTCGCATCGCCGCGCCGCCGGAATTGGAAGCCTATCTTATGGCGGGTGATGGTGTTGATCGCGTTCGCGATCGCGACGGCATTTGCCGAGCGGCAAGGCGTGCGATTTCGCCGGTGGGCGTGGGATTACACGCGGCACGTTCATTTCTTCCGCGACATCAACAACGGCTACCACTGGGGCACGCAGGGCAATCAGCCGACGGAGAATCCGCGTGGGGTGCTGAACGTTTACGACGACGTAGCCGCCCAGTCGGGCCGATCGGCCGCGCCGGAGTACGAACTGGATTACGCCCCGTTGCGGCTGCTGCTGATCACGCGTTGGGTTCGGTGGACGGAGATTCATCACCGGGAACTGGCGGCGGCGGCGCATGTAACGTCGGCCGATGGGCCTTCAGCCCGCAACTTTGATACGCCTTACGAATTCTTCGCCCCGCTGCTGGATTTCAACACCGGGATGGAGATTTTCGGCGCGGTCGGGATTTTTCTGCTCACGCGGCACTGGGTGGTGCGTCGCGAGCGGATGGAGCGACTGGCCGCGCGGGCGAGTTCGGAAATCACATGCGGCTGGCGGGCGTGTTGGATTGCTCTGCGAGAGCGATTCACGGCCTGGCTCGATTCACCCCGACCTTTCCGCGGCTGGTCGGCGGGGTTTATCGCGGCGATGCTCTTCTGGTTCAACCCGGCCATCGTGCTGAGCGCACACGGCTGGCCGACGTGGGACATGTGGGTGATTCCGTTTTTCATCTGGGCGGTTTATCTCGCGTCGATCGACTGCTGGTTCATCGCCGGGCTGATGATCGCGGTGGGCGCGATGTTCAAGGGCCAACAGCTATTCGTCGCGCCGATGTTTATTCTCTGGCCGCTCTTCATCGCTCGGCCGGGCAAGGCGCTGCGGTGGGCGATCGGCCTTGTGTTTGGCGTGGCGATTATCGCCCTGCCGTGGATGCTGACGTACGTGCCGGGCGCAACGCGCTTCGCTGCCGGCCGCGTGATTGATCGGCCCGCGATCGTGTGGCTCGCCGGCGTGGTGATTACGTCGATCGCGCTGCCGTTCCTCCTCCGCCGCTTCCGGCCGTGGCGGGCGCGGGCGGAATCGCGCGCGATCGCATGGTCGATCTGGGGCGGGCTGGTGCTGCTGGCGGTTACGCTCTGCGTCTGGCCGTTTCTGCTGGCTGGCAATCGCGACGCGTGGTGGGCCGGCCTGTTATTGGCGGCGGTTCTCATCGCGGCCGGGCAGTGGCTGCCGGTTAAACGCCTCGCCCTGCTCGTCGCCGGCTCGCTCGGCACGTCGATTCTCCTGTGCGCACTGCTGTTCCAGGGGAACATGAACTGGATGAACGTCGGCTGGCTTTACGGTACGCGACACTATTACAAAATGACGATGGGCGTGTCTGACAATCTCGCCGGCATTCTCCACGAGCGTTACGACTGGAATAACCTTGATGCCACCGCGTATAAAGTCGATGCGCACCCGACGCGCCTTTGGCCGACGCATCGCATTCTGCTCGCCGAACCGACGGCCGTATCGCTCCGGCAACTGCTGGTCGCGATTTACGTCGTCACGTTCCTCATCAGCGTGGTGGGCGTTGCGTTGCAGTACCGACGTAACGATCCGCGATTCCTGATCGCGATCTGCGCGCCGTGGCTGATGTTCTTCACGTTCATGCCGCAGATTCACGAGCGGTACTTGATATATGCCGCCGGCATTGGTTGCTGCCTGACGGCCGTGAGCCTGGGGGCCACGCTGCTCAATCTTTTTCTGACAACGTTGACGGCCGGCATGACGCTGCATGTCATGCTCAACACCGCCATCAATCGCAATTACGTGCACGATTTCGGAAACAACGTGTCGGTCACGTTCAAACACACGCTGCTGCGATGTCTGCAGCAGAGTTACCCTGATGCGGGCTGGGCCGTGATGTTGTGCGCCGGGATTTTTCTCTATCTCGCGGTGATGCCGACCCCGCGAAAGCGGGCGGCGCTGATGAGAGCGATCTAACATTTGCTTTAGAGCATATCAACTTCAACCGTAGCGGGCGTCGGATGTTTTGTTTCCGTCATCCCGAGGTACGCCGAGGGATCTCGGGAGCCCGCGAACGGTTTGAAATCCGATATCCCTCGGCGAACCTCGGGATGACGCTACACCTGACGTTGACTCGCTCTAGAATTTGTGTAGCCGGCGAGCTTGCTCGCCGGCTACACGGTCGGAACGGTCGGAAC
>JBBQNK010000021.1:0-75939 GCA_038329865.1 Tepidisphaerales bacterium
TGGAAAATGTCTGGAAGAACCACGGACACAAGGCCACTATTCCACTGTGCAATGAGACGCACCACTTGCCCGAGTACGTCGACTCGTTCGTTGAAGGTACATCGCGGCTCATTCCCTACGAGCGAATCGCCAAGTACAGCAACAACCCAGAGCGGTTCCGCATGAATCGGCCGGTGATTTCGCAAGCGATGGCCAAGGCGATGACCGCGCCGTTTCCACCAGAAACCGACCTTTAATCATCATGGATCTGTTCGACATTTTTATGCTCGAGCAGGCGTGGAATGGTTGCGATGACATGCGCCCTTGGCTGGTCGTGAGTTTTCAGCCAGGCGGGATCATTGGCTGCTTCCCCATCGCGACGCACTGCTACACCGGTGATTGTTTCTACCTTGACCAGAACCACCCAGACTTTGCGGCAACCGGCTTAAAGCACAGTTGCCACATTCACGATTCACACATTCACGACGTGGATGGAAACCTCGCGACGCGACGCCGTGGTGGGTTGAAAGGTGAATTGCTGGCGGGGTTCATGGATCACGCCGGATTTGCATAGCCCTATTTGAGCAATTCCGCCGCCGTCACGCCGAGGGCTTTGGCAACCCGTTCAAGCATAGTGACGGTGATAGTCTTGCGATCGCCTCGTTCGATTTCTGACCAATGTTGAGCGGATTTCAGGCCCGCCCGCTTTGCCGCTTGGGTTTGATTAAGCTTCAACGCGATCCGTAATTCTCTAATTTTCTCAGTGTTCACTGGCATCCTCCGCGCATCGGTTGCTTCATCCATACTTCTTTAATCGCTATTGACAATTAAAGCAATTGCTTTAATCATACTCCCAAAGTCATGCCCCGACCGGGTTTTTCTTGGCAGATCACCGACCGGGGCACAACAGGAGAAGTCATGTTACACGCCTCGCACGAGGGCGCAAAGCCCCAGCGTCATTCATGTTCTACGCCTCACACTTCACGCTCGGATCAGGCGGCCTTTGGCGGTGAAAGGGGTGCAGCGTGAATACCATCGTCAAAGACCGATACTTCGTGGTCGCACTCGAAATGGCGGTCGGTGCCTGTGCGATCTGCGGAATGACTTTCGCCTATCCAGTTGCTTGGTTTGATGCGACCCGTAAAAACGGCTTTTCATCGCTTCCGAAGAATGAAACTGGCCGTTCGATTGGAAGCAAAAACGGCGTCCGCATCTATTGCCCCCGTGGACATTGCGGCATCCTTTCTTGGCTGGATGAACCCGATCCCAAAGCGATCAAGCTGAAGGCTAAGCAGGTGCGCGAGTCGAATAAGTTGAAGCGCGCCCAACTGCTGGCCGTTCACGAGCGCGAGCAGCACGAGGCCCGCGTTCAATCCGCCGCCGAGAAGGGCGGTGTAGCGTGAAAAACACTCACCAAGTTTTGAGCGGCCTTCGTTGCGAATGGCGACGGCTCGCAAAGGCACTCGCCGACCCCGCGGTGGAGCTGGACGCCGACGAATTCGCGGCGATCTACAGCGTCTACGCCAAGCTAAAAGCCGCCGGCGGCAAGATCGACCCGATGGCCGAGGCGATGATTTTGCAGGGCGCTTACTCGCTCATTCTCGCGTTGTCATCGACGCCAGCGATCGACGCGGGATCAATGTCCGTCGCGATGGCGGCGCAGATTCGCGGGCTGCTCATCGACGACCCGGATACCAGCGGCGGCGACACCTACTTGGAATGCGGACGAGAAGTGGGGGTGATGTAATGCAGCACGAACACGATGAGTGCGAACGGGCCGCGATGCAGGCCCGCGAAGATTACCAGCGGCACGTTAAGGAAATGAAATCCTTCACGTTGGAAGCGATCGGCTACCCCGACAAACGGCCCGTGTGGCAGTGGGACGGCGAGACGTTCACCATGCGCCGACCGGACGAGTGCCAACCGAACGGGATCCACCTACTCGACATCGCCGAAGTTGCGACCCACCTGCAGCGATCCGTCGACGCCTTACTCGCCGAGTACGGATTGTGGCTCAGTGGAAACCATGGTTTCCAAACCGCCGGCGATGAAGTCGCAAACGCCAAACGCATTGTGCCCGATCTTTACGACATTCACGGCCGATTCGTTCAGAAACTTTCGTGATGAGACGCGCAGCGGGTAAAATCTGATCTTCGGGCCGGCGACTTGATCATCGCCGATAAAGCTCGATCGCGTTCGCCAGCGACTTCACCCGCGGGCGGCGCGATCGGGCCCGCCTGATTCTCTGAAAGGTGAAGAACAATGAATCAATCCGACCCGATAGACGTTGCAATTCTTAAAATGCTCAGGCTATACCCAGAGAAGTGGGAGCCGTATTCCGCAGACGATTACAGCGCCAGCGACGGAAAAGCGGTTTTTCTTTTGACCGCAAGCGGCTACGTTGAGCAGCGCGCCAAGATCCATATTTCAATTAGGAACGGCGAAACGATCGCCATTTCTTTTGTGGCAACCGGCGAGGAAGGAATGAAAGACGCATTCGAAGCAGCAATCGCAGAGATGTTTCGGCTTGAATGGCGGAAAAAATGGATGGATGAACCTATTGAGCAGCGAGCGTCGTTAATCTCGAAGGAACTGATCGGAAAAGACTGGCGAATCACCAGCGACGGCATGGTTGCTCGGCAACAGACTATGACAGGAAAAGCTGAGAGGGTTCGGGACTTCGTTCGAAAGCTCGGGCCATTCTTGAATCGACGCCGCGTTTACGGAAGGGGCCGCGCCCTCTCAACCAAAACCGGCAGCACCCTAAAACCAGACAATTTAACTTTGGTAAACGTGAACAATTCACCTGAGATTGCGATGGAATTCGCAAAGGCCCTCGCGCCACTGATCCTGAAAGAAGTCGCAGCGGCCCCGCCGCCCGATCTCCAATCACTTGACGCCGCAGCGAAAATGAAGGGCTGTGGCCGAAACGCTATCACTCGCGCACTACATCGCGGAGCAATCGAAGGCGATCGCGAAAGTCGGCGCGTCGACACAAACGGCCCGAAGTTCATCGCGTGGAAGCCGGACGCAAGCAAGCGCCGCGAACGGGCTGAGACCGACAAAACAGTGGAAGCAAAGCTAGGCAAAGTCGCCGTGAACAGGGCGGCCGTATGGTCGTGCAGCGGTTGCGGCGACAATCACGCCGGCATTTCGCCACCCGCCAGGTGCACGAAATGCGGCGGGAGCCAATTTATCCGCTGATCGTTCTGCGAACATCTTGCGGACATTTGCGAACATCAAAGTATATTTGCAACGTATAACCCCGGAATTCCCGGGGTTTTTTGTTGGGCAGTTTGCGCACGGGGCGTGCGCACCACTTCTACCCGACTCATTTTGTTTAAATCCACCCGTGTTGATTAGCTTTTAACGGGAGATGGCAAATGAGCGTGGCAATTGCGACCGAGCGAAAATTCTTGACCCCGAAAGACCTGGCCGAGCGGTGGAATATCCGCCCGCAGACCCTCGCGCTTTGGAGATGCGCCCGCACCGTCGATTTGCCCTACACGCGGATCGGGACGCGGATCAATTACCGGATTGACGATGTGGAGCGGTTTGAGAGTGAGAACCGGGTCGGGGGCGACCCCGCCAACGACTAATCAAATAGGAACGCCCCGGCCCGTTTGACGCGGGAAGCCGAGGCGTTTGAGGATCGAACAATGTCAAAAGTATCAAATTTTCCGAAATCATCAAGACAAATCGAAACGAGCGAGGCGTGGCCGGCGATGATGAAAGACCGCCGCGCAGCCGCGTATCTCGATCTAAGCCGTGCAAAACTATGGCAGCTCAGCGCCATCGGTGAACTGACCCCGATCAAATTGCCTGGCCGCGTCACGCGATTTACCCGGGACGACCTTGATAACTTCATCGAGCGGCAGATCAAGGGGGCGAAATGAACGCTTCGCTTGAACTTTCCCGCACGCCGATGGATTGCTGGCCCGCGTTTGCAATCGAGCTCGCCATGATCGCGATGCGCATCGCCCGCGACTTTTCGAACTACCAGCTCCACGACCTGCCGGAGCCGTTGATCGAAGTCGTTAATGCCCTGCAGCTGCGCGGTGCGATTGAGGTGGAAAACAGAGAAACCGACACGCCCGGCGAGTTCGCACTCTTTATCACGCTGGCAACGCGGAGGGCACAATGAACGCCACCGCCGAGCAGATCACAGAATTTCTCGCCGCGCTATTTCTTCCCGAAGATATTGCGGAATTTCGCATCATTCAGGACGACCGACTGGCGGTTACACGCCACTGGCCGGCGGGAGAAGTAGACGCCGCCAAGATCGCCACGCTCAAACGATACAACGCAGAGGGTGCGAACATTTATGTCGGCGCGAACCCGAGGCCCGCGGCAGGCATGCGCGGCGACGAGTGCATTCAGATCGCCCGCTCAGTATTCGTCGACTTCGACAACGGCGCCACCGTCGAGGCGGCACTTGCGAAGATCGCGGAATACAACTTCCCGTCGCCATCGATCATCATCGGTAGCGGCCACGGCGTTCACCTTTACTGGCTGCTGGCTGATCCGCTCACCGATCTTTCAATTTGGGCCGGGATTCAATGCGACATGATCGCGGCCTTCGGGAGCGACCCCGTAATCAAAAACCGCGAGCGCATCATGCGCGTGCCCGGTTTTATCAATCAAAAGCCGCCCGTTGCCGACGCGGTGCTGCTCGAGTGCCACGCCGACCGCCGGTACGAACTCGCCGACCTGATTGACCGCCTTCCGATTCGTGAAGACGATCCCACACCCGAGCAGATCGACACCCTCACGAATCAATACGACACGAAATCGAAGGCATCACGCAACGGCTCGGGATCGGTTATCGATCAATTCAATGACAAAAACGACATCAAGACCATGCACCTGCAGCGGGGATGCACTCCCGTTCCAAACCGGCCGGGCCATCTTTACCGGCCGGGCAAATCCAGCGGCGCGACTTCAATCATCATCCGCAACAATCGATCGTTTCATTTCTCGAGCAATGACTCGCTGAATAAGGGAAATTTCGGCGGCGGAACCGTCGATGTACTCGACCCATTCGACGTATTTTGCATGACCGAACACGGCGGCGACAAGAAAGCCGCGGTGCGAGCGGCGGCAGAGAAGCTCGGGATCGCACACACCAAGGGCAAGGCGGCAGGCAACGAACCGCACGCCGCGCAGCAAGACCCGCTCGCCATTGTCAAAGCCGGCGATCTTGTCGCACGGTTCCCCAAGCTACGGGAGGCCATCATCGACGGACTACTCCGGGCCACCGAAACAATGGGACTGATCGCGGCGGCGAAGGCCGGCAAGACCTACCTTGCCTTTTCGCTCGCGCTGTCGATCGCCAGCGGCCGGGCTTGGCTTGGCCGCTATCCCGTCAAACGTGGGAAGATTTTGTACGTCGACCTGGAGTTGCACCCGGAAACGTTCGCCCGTCGCCTGGCGGCCGTGGCGTCGGCCATGGGGCTGCTATCGACCGACTACGCGGACACGTTCGAGGTTGTGCACCTGCGCGGCCGCCTGCAGGACATTTTCACGCTCGGCCCGACATTGTTCAGCAAACTCGCCAAGGGGGAGTACACCGCGATCTTTCTCGACGCCATGTACCGGCTCTATCCCGAAAAGTTTGACGAAAACAGCAACGCCGACATGACCCGGCTTTTCAACGCCATCGACGGGTACGCCGAAATGACCGGCTCGGCGTTCATCGTGGTTCACCATGCCAGCAAGGGGAATCAATCCGGCAAATCGAAAGTCGACGTCGGCAGCGGTGCCTCGGCACAGGCCCGTGCCGTCGACTCGCACGCGATCCTGCGCCCGCATGACGTCGACGGCGTTGCGGTACTGGACGCCGCGACCCGCTCTTTCCCGTCGCCGACCGCGTGCTGCATCGAGTGGAAATATCCGCTCTGGACGGTGCGCGAGGATCTGAACCCCGAAGACCTGAAACAGCCGGGCCCGACCCGCCGGCGACTTGTCGACA
Organism: Tepidisphaerales bacterium; assembly: GCA_038329865.1. Classification (GTDB taxonomy): domain Bacteria; phylum Planctomycetota; class Phycisphaerae; order Tepidisphaerales; family Tepidisphaeraceae; genus JANMES01. The sequence goes on from JBBQNK010000021.1 coordinate 5,951, forward strand.
ACGACGCACCACCGGCGGAGAAGCCAGAGCCGTGGACGGCCGAGCGGTACGTCGCGGCATTCGTCACGCAAGAGCCACAGGCCAAGGCCTTGATCGTTGCACGAGCTTCCGTTGCCGGCATTTCCAATCGTCAATCCGATCAGTTTTTGGTGCTCGCTGAGGCTCAAAAATTAGCCTTCCGATGGCCGAAAGCGAAGTCAACAGCAGTTTTGATCGCAACTATCGAAATGCCGGTCACTTACAACGAATCGGGGGACAAATGATAGACACCCCCCGCACGCGCGCACATACCCCCACACCCCCTATGGGACGCGAAACGTCCCTAGGGGCGGGTGATGCGCGAGGGAATGAAACCACCCCCACAAAGTCAATCCCGGCCCATCCGGAATACGTCGTCACCCTGCGCGCCTTGCCGTCGAGCATTCCCGCCGCGGTTCGCCTGCGCCACGTCCTGAAGCGACTCCTCCGCACCTACTCGATGCGATGCACGTCGATCGTGCCGGCCAGCATGATCATCGTGGTCGACGACGACACCACCACGGAGAAGGGCGGGCCGCACTGATGAAGCATCCTCTATCCAACCCGAGACGTCTCGCCAAGCCACGCCGGCTAGCCTATCCACCCGCCATCGCGGCGTGGTTCGTGCGGCTGTCCCCGGCTCCATACTGGCGGCCGGGAACGAAGTTGGAACGCTATCGGCCAGCATCGCCTACCGCACCAGCATCGCCCGCAATCGACACGTGCGCCAATAGGACGCACGGAGTGACGCCACGCCCGGCAACGTCCGCAATTACGCACAGCGCCGCAGCGACGCGGGCAGGAGCGGCCTACGGCGGCAGCGTTGAGGAGCTGGGTATTTTCTCAGGGTCCTTCCGGCGGGTTAAAATACTCCTGACTCACATGGGAACAGACAATAGGTGTGTCTGATTCTACTGAGGTGACAAAAACCAATGAGCGTTGAGCAAAAAACCATACTGATCGAGGCTATTGAGACTTGCGACAGCGAAAATCGCTGGCGAGCTTCCCGAAAATTACCCCTTCAACGCATCGACGCGATCGAGGTGCCGTACGCGCCGACGGCATGGCTGAAGCGGCCGCTATCGTCGGCGGAACGGAAGCGATTTTGCCGTGCCGCGGCACGACTGCACGACGCGGGCTTGGTCCGTGGATACGCAGGCGACAAGGCGTCGCGGCTGATCGTCATCATGCTGACGCCCGCCGGCGAAGTCGAGGCCCGAAAACTATCGCGGGGGGTATCGACGTGACCCCTATATTCTGCTCATCAACGTGGCAAACCGACGTGGCCGGCGGGGTTGACTATCCGACTATGAAGGCGTGCCCGACGTGCGGAACGTTAACGCCGCCGATCTACTTCGCCGGCGGCCAATGTTTCGATTGTTGCTGCGGTGGTCCTGAGGGCGAAAAGGGCGCGACACCGCCCGCCATGACACCGGCCAAGCCGTCGCCCGCGTGGACGACGTTCTCGACGATCGCCAGCGACGCACCGGCCTCATTCGCGCGAGCGATGGCGATGCTCACACCGGCGGAAGGCCGGGCAGTGTTCGGCGTAATTTGCGGGCAAGGCGTGCGGGCGATCGCCCGGGATATTGGTAAATCAGCGCCGACGGTATGCCTGGCACTCGGCCGTGCGGTGGAACATTTCCGCCGGCTCGGACTGATCGGCGCTAACACCTTGAAACCCGCCGGCGAAAATTTGTAGAGTGAAATTATGAGCAATCGGATAGCAATACCGCCGACGCTGCAGCGACTTGATCGACTCCGCAAAAACATCGAAGCCGAGTGCCGGGCGATCGCGCCTGCAGACCTTGCCGGGCGGCCGTTGTATGTCGTGCTCGGTTCGCAACTGGCGGCCGAAACCGCGGGCGATCGTCTTTATGGCTGCACGCTGAATTCGTTGGATCTCATCGCCCGTCCGCATCTGGATGTATGGCACGGTCGCGGCCCGGCTTTTCTGATCAATGATCGCGCGATTTTCGCGGACACACTCACGCTCCACCCTTACGCCGTGCGATCGGCAATCCTCAACATCTTCGAGCGGACTTGTAGAGAAATCGCCATCCATGAATTTAGCCACATTCTCGAGCGTGGAACCGCCCGCGGCGAAGCGCCATCGCCAGCAATTATGGCGGCGGTCAGATCGGAATTCTGCCGCGCGAGTGAAGGAACCGACGCGACCGCGACCGCCCCGCGAATCGACCTGCAACACGGGCCGCGGTGGATCCGCTTAGTGGTTCACGCCGTCCATCGCGCCAACAGCAACGGCGGACGATGCCTGGCACTCGAAAACGTCGCTGGCAATATCGGGCGCGGACTTTCGCCGGCGTCACACTACGCGATGTCGCTGGCCGATGAACCTGAGCGGATGGCTGATCGTCGATTTTCTGAAATTGTCGCGATGCCCGTACCGCGGACGTTTGATGCGTTGTGGGCGAGTGACGTTGAAATTTTAACCGCCGCGAACGCGGCATGAGGTGCATTGTGTTTTTTCAAAGTAGCGACGAATTGCCGAACAATGGATTGATTGAGCTGCGCGGCTCGGCCGCGACGATCCAAGCCACCGCTCCTGCCGCTGATGCCGAAGACGACACGGCCGACGCCGCAGTGACGGCGTTCGTCCACTGGGGAATCTCCCGAAATCTGGACGTCACCCTGATGGACGCCGAAACCATGCAGGCCGCGGCCGATTTCTACTTCGTCGATGAACCCGACGCCGAAGATTTTGAGATTGAAGACGTGCCGGACAATCGCGGGCCGGATGGCAAGGTATCGCAAGCCGAGGCGTGCGCGATGATCGGTTGCTCGCCGATCGAATTGCTGGACGGTGCGCTGATCGGTCGCCCAACATTGCTGATCGGAATGGCCGATTTACCCGAACTGGCCGCAGGCGTTGAGCGACGCCGGCAAATTTCCGGTGCGGGCGAGATTTAACGGCTCGAACTTTTGGAGAAGTAATGACGACGATTTTAGAACGAACCAAAGGATTGATCGACAAGAAGAACGCTGCCGCCGTCGCCGCTTACCGGGCAATGGTTCGGCAGATAGCCACCGGCGAGAAAGAACCCGCCGGCGAACGTATTATTGATGTGATCGAGGCCGCCGGCTTGACGCTCGCCGATTGCGAGGCCGACGTTGCCCGGCTCACTCGCCGGCTCCAACTCGCCGCGACGATCGAGCGCAAAGCCGCGACCGAACAGTCAATCGACGAAAATAACACCGCCTTCCAAACCGTTCGGGAAGCCTTCGCCCAAGCGCAAGAGGCTTTCGCGCGAGACTCGGAACCCCTTTACGCCCGCGGTGCGTCGCTGGCGGAACTGGTGGACGCCGCCAACGCCGCCGCCGCCGAACTCCTCGCAAAACCCGCGTGGCCGGAACAACTGGACACCCTGCGGGCTGTTGAGCACGAATTGCAGACGGCAACGAATGAGCGGGCGAAACTGCGCCGGCTGATCGACCACGGCGAAGGCGGAATATCGAGCCTGGCGAAGGAAATCGTCAGCGATCTAGAATCGGCCACGTCGAGAATGGGCACCGCCCCGGTGTGGGCGGAAGACAATCTTCCCACCGTTGAGGCGGGCGTCGCATTGTTCAATCGAACTCGCAATGAGCCTGGCGGCCGTCCGCAATTCGTTGAGTCGGCATTGCACAAGTTGCGGTTGCTACACGGATCCCGCGATCGCCTGATCGAACTCGATCCGATCATCGTCGGCCTTGAAAATCGCGTCGCGGAGTTACGAGCGGACTTGTTAAAACCCTGACCCTTTTGCCTTCTGTCGGCGGGTGCATGTGGCCTCTCGCCGGCGGTTTTAGAACGAGGTGATTCATGCCTGATATTTCTGAAATTCGCGCCGGCGGCGCGTACGTCGAGATCGGCACGCGCGACAGCGATCTCGTCGCGGGGCTTAACCGCGCCGCCACAAAGCTGCGTCAATTTGGTTCCGCGATCCGGGGCATCGGCCTACAGATCGGCGCGGCGGGCGGTGCGATCTTCGCGCCCTTGCTCGCGTCGGCCAAGATTTTTGCCGATCAGGGCAGTAAACTTGAACTTCTCCACCAGAAAACCGGCGCGTCGGTCGAATCGCTTTCTACACTCGGTGATGCCGCGCAGAAATCAGGCGTTGACCTTGAAACACTCGGCGGCGCATTGACGAAGATGGGAAAGACGCTGACTAATGCCGCCCAGGGCGGCAAGGAAGGCGCGGCCGCGCTCGAACTGGTCGGATTGTCCATCGCCGATCTTTCGTCGCTCACGCCGGACGAACGGTTCAAGAAGATCGCGGAGGGATTGTCGAAAATCCAAGACCCTTCGATCCGAGCCGGTGCTGCGATGAAGATTTTCGGCAAGTCCGGTGCGGAGTTATTGCCACTGCTGGTCCGCGGCTCGGTCGGAATCGAAGCGATGCAGAAGAAGGCCCGCGAGCTTGGCCTGCAATGGAGCGGCGAGGACGCGAAGGCCGCCAAAGAGTTCGGCGATGCACTGAAGGATTTAGAGGAAGTGGGGTTGCGGCTGGCGGACACAATCGGAAGTGCGGTCGCTCCAGTGCTGAAGGTGGTCGCACAATATCTCACGTCGGCGGCGGTCGCGGCTCATAAATGGGTTGACGATCATCGAGAGGTATTCCAAACGGCGGCGATCGTCGGCGGTGCATTGCTCGTCGCAGGCGCGGCGATCGTTGCACTGGGAACGGCATTCACAATTGCGGGGATCGCGCTCGGAACGTTTGCAAGTGTGATGGGGATCGTGGTCACGGCCATCGGTGCGATCCTCTCGCCGGCCGGCCTGGCTCTCGGAACGATTGTCGGCCTCGGATATGCGTTGTTCAAATTTACGAAGTACGGCCAACAGGCCGCGCAATACTTCAGTGAAATCTGGAAGTCGATCAGTTCTGATGCAATCACCGCATTCGGAGCGATCAAAAACGCGCTGTCGGCCGGCGACTGGGCGTTGGCCGCACAAATACTCTGGACCACGCTGCAACTGGAATGGGCGAAGGGAATCGGCGAACTAAAGCTGGCATGGAACAGCATCAAAGCCCCGATTCTGAGCGTGTGGAACGCCGTAGTTTATGGGATTTTGGAGGCTTGGGAGATCGGGAAAGCCGGCATCGAAGATGGATGGGCACACACGCTCGGATTTCTCACGCGGACCTTTTCGACGTTTAAGGCGTTTTTCCGGACCGGATGGGAGGACATTACCAACTTCGCCGCCGGCCAACTCCTGAAATTGGAGGGACTCAGCGCTGATGATTTGAAGTCGGCGCAAAAGTTGTTGGAGCAGCAGCATCAGCAGAACTTGCGGGACATCGCCGGCGACGAGAAAAAAGAGAAATCGGACGCGAACAAAACGGAAACTGATACGGTTAAAAATAATCTCGCACAACGCGACTCGACGCTCGCGGCTTTAGTGGGCGCCGAAGCGAGCGAGAAGGCCGCGATCATCGCCGGGAACAGCGCCGAAGCTGAGAAAATTGAAGCGAAGATCAATGAGCTTAAAAGGCAATTCGCCGCACTGGTGGGTCGGGCGAAGGGCGAGGCGAGCTTGTCGCCAAGGCTTGGACCATCACCCGACGCACCGGACACACCGGACAAGCCCAGTCTGGAAAATGTCGCTAAAGCGGCGCAGGGCAAGGTGATCGGCATCTTCCAAGCTCAGAGCAATCTCCTTGCCCACGAGGTGTTCGGCGGCGGCCAGAACGATTCGGCAGCGATAAAGGACACGGCGAAAAACACTCGTGTAATGGTTGGGGTTTTGAATAAAATCTTAGAGAAGAATGCTAGTTTAAGATTTCAGGGCATACCTACCGTTTAATCAGCATGGAAGTTTTTGAACCGCTTAAAATCGCGCTTGTCGACTTCTCGGCATTCGCCGATGGGGTGATGCCACCAACTGAGCAAACAACAAAATTGATCCCCGCGGCCGGTGAAGACGAAATTATTGCCGCGTGCGAGGGCGACAACAATCTCCTGCAGCTCACCAAACGAGCCATTTTACGAAGCGAGGATCTAGTCCTCGTGTATTCGCATTTGCGGATCGCACTGTACTTTCGATATCAGGATGCGAAAAAGAGCTTAGGAAAGTAGCCTGCAAGAACAAGCCGGCAAGATTGGATCGTTGAAGAACAAACAGACAACAGCGGATACTTGCGTTTATTAGAAGTAGTGGTTAAGGTGCTCGCATGGCAACTAAGAAAACCATTAGCGATCAAGTGCGAATCGCGATCGACGCGAGCGGGTTATCCCGGTATCGCATCGCGAAGGAACTGGCCGTGTCGGAATCCACGATCAGCCGGTTTATGAACGGCAAGGGCGGGCTGTCGATGGAATATCTCGACCGCCTGGGCCTGTTGCTCGGCCTGAAAGTCACATCGGAAAACCCAACCCGGAAGGATCGGTAAGAACATGGCGAGCATTTTCAAACGGACCTACAAAGCGAAGTTGCCGAACGGCAAGACGGTCGTGAAGGAATGCGATCATTACACGATCACCTATTACAATGCCGCTGGGCAGAAAAAACGCGTGAAGGGCTACCGCGATAAGAAGGCCACCGAGCAGAAGGCCCGCCGGCTCGAGCTCGCCTTATCGCACGGCGAGGAAGGGCTGGTCGACAAGTACCGCGAATCGAAGGCGACCAACCTCGCCGGCCACGTTGCCGATTACGTCGCCGACCTGCGCACCAACGGCAGGGCGGAAATGTACGCCTACAACGCCGACAAGCGGCTGACGATCCTAGTCGATGCCTGCGGCTGGAAGACCTTGACCGACATCGACGCCAAGAGCTTCATCAAGTGGCGCGAGACAATGCGGAAGACGCCGCAATCCGGGCCCGGGCGAACTGGAACCGTCGCATCGGCGCGCACCGTCAATCAGTACCTTGAACAAATCCGCTCATTCCTCGCGTGGTGTAAGACGGCGGGGCGGTTCGGTTCAAATCCGCTCGCCGACGTGTCGAAAGTGGCCGGCGAAATGACCCGAAAGCGCCGGGCGCTGTCCGATGAGGAAGCCGCCCGCCTGATCGCCGTCACGCCGGAAGGCCGCAAGATGTTCAACCGGCTGGCGATGGCCGTCGGACTCCGCCGGGGCGAACTGGAAGCGCTGAAGTGGGGGGATATTCGAACGAACGCCATTAAGCCATTCATTCAGTTGCGGGCAGAAGCGACGAAAGGGCGCCGGGCCGATCGCCTTGCCCTTCCCGCGTCAATCGCTGCTGATCTTCGCACGATGCGATCCGACGCCGCGGGCGATGGTGCGCGAGTGTTCCTCAACCCGCCCACGATCGACGATTGGCGGGAAGACCTGCAGGCGGCCGGGATCGTCTGGAAGGATGAACTCGGCCGGCAGGCGGATTTCCACGCCGGCACCCGGAAGACCCTTTGCACGCGGATGAACCGGGCAGGGATCCCCCCGGCGCTGGCGATGCGGATCATGCGGCATACCGACGTTCGGCTGACGATGGTCGACTACACCGACGATTCGCAACTCGGCGTCGATGAAGTGCTGGCGGCACTACCCGAGCCGGCCACGGCAGGGACCGCCGGCAAAGTTGCGAACCCGCCAGCAACCGGAAGATGATCGGAATCGCCAACCCGCCAATCGAAGCCCCGCCCCAACCGGCGGGATTTTTCGTTGAATGGACCAGCGGCGGAATCAACTGGACCAGTGGGCGGACCAGTGAAGGGCCGAAATTGAAGAATCCCCGAGAAAATCGAGCGCAAAAAACTACATTCGAATCCTAGTTCCCCAGCTTAGCCGTCGCGATTCGTCGACGGTTTAAACCCAATCCTTTCAAAACAATGGTATGATGGGCGGATGGCCTCCCTTTCAACACCGCTCCGCAGCTTGATCCTGAAACAACTGGCTGATCATGAAATGCAGCTTTTGACGCTGGTGGTGTCAGTTCGCAAATCGCTGGTTCCGGCGGATCGGATCAAGGGCGATTTGACGGGGCTAGTGAAATCGGCAATTCGTCAGTTGATTTTGAACAAAGTCGTCGTCGAAACCGATGGCATGTTCTCGCTGATTAATCCCGCCGAGTCGGCCTCGCCCAAAATCCTCGGGCCGGCGATTCACTGACCATTTTCTGCTACGCAGGATCGTCGGGCGGTTGACGGACCAAAATCAATCGTCGTCGGGTCGCTTCTTGTCCTAGTTCGAGCATGGCGGCCATCGCGGTTTCGGATTCTTTCAAGCACGCTTCCCTGACGGCCGGATCGTTTGCTTTCGCTTGCAGCGATTGTGCTGCATTCTCAAAACGAATGCGGGCTGCGTTCCAGGAGGCCATCAGTTCGATGTCGGGCATCGGATCGTTTTTCATCGTCTCACATTCAAGGGGGGTAATGGCCGATCTTCAGCCGGACGTTCTTCGGGTGAGAATCAACTTTCGGGTTGAAGCTTCTTTCCCCAGTTCGACCAATTTAACAGTCGCCGCAATCATCACTTTTTGGCATGCCGCTGTGGTTGCAAGATCAATTTCAACCGACGTTAAAGTGTGGGAAGCGTCGTCAAAAATCTGTGACGCATCGTGCCACGCACTGATCAATTCGAAGTCTGTCAACGGAGCATTCGCCATTCTGCCACACTAGCAGATTCTGAAATAACAAAATGAAAATTCTAGATATGCTCGATTGAGGTTCGTTGCTGTTGGTGAGCCCGGTGAAGTTTCAGTCGAAAAACGTGAAATGCGATACAATCAGATCATGTGCGGACGCTATACCCTTCGCCGGGCCGACCTTGCCGCAGCGGCGCTTCGGGCGCTGCAGCAGCCGACGTTTGAAGAATTCAGCGAGATCCATCGGCCGGGGTTGTACAACATCGCGCCGAGTCAGTCGGTGCCGGTCGTTCGACTGAACGGCGAAGGTCAGCGGACGATCGGGCTGGTGCGCTGGGGATTGATTCCATCGTGGTCAAAAGAGTTACCGAAGCTTCAGCCGATCAACGCGCGGGCGGAGACGGTCGCGACGTCCGGCATGTTCCGCCAGGCGCTGGAGCGCCGGCGATGCCTCGTGCCGGCCGACGGGTTTTACGAGTGGCAGGGGGCCAAGCCGCCGAAGCAGCCGTACTTCATGCGGCTGGCGGACGACGGGATCTTCGCGTTCGCCGGACTCTGGGAGCGCTGGCGCGTGAGTGAGAATAAAGAGCCGCTCGATACGTTCACGATCATCACCACCTCGGCGAGTGAAACCATGTCGCCGATCCACAGCCGCATGCCGGTGATCCTCGACCAGGCCGACTATGACAAGTGGCTCGACCGGACGCGTAAGGGCAGCGATGTCGTCGACCTGCTCAAGCCGTTCACCGGCGCGCTCGAAACGCGCCCGATCGGCACGCGCGTAAACAGCGTGAAGAACGATGCGCCTGATCTGATCGAGCCGATCAGCAAAGCCGGCTGACGAAGTCGTTTCAACTTTTCGGTAGAATCGCGAACAAGACCGGCGATTTTCTTCACTTCAGGGGAAAGTATGACCCACGTTCCGTACATGAGTCCACCACCCGCGAGAGCGCGGGCCACGCCCGGGCTGCTCACCTTCGGGGTCATCAGCATCATCATCGGCTCGCTGTGCGGATTACTGGCGCAGATGATGCCGCTTTCGATGGCGATGATGTCAGTGGTTCCAACAACCGCGGCGGCCCGTCGCCCGCAGATGCAGGTCGGAACGATGCTGAGCGCCATGGTGCTTTACGTCGTAATCTCGGCAGCGTTCATTTCAACAGGCATCGGCGCTTGCAAAGCGCGGCGTTGGGTACGCCCGGTGGTGCTGAGCATCGCGTGGCCGGGGCTGATCATGGGCCTGCTCACAATGCCTTTAATGATCCCTATCGTGATGTCGCCGCACGCGCCAACTCCCGGCGTGCCGCCGCAGATGATGACGGTGATTGCGGTCGTCTCGCTGGTCTTCATGGGGCTGATCTATATCGTGCTGCCGCTGACGTATATCCTGTTCTTCCAGCGGGCGAGCGTGAAGGAAACGCTCGAGCGGTGCGATCCCCATCCGCGATGGACCGATCGCTGCCCGATTCAAGTACTCGGCCTGTCGCTCTGGCTGTGCTTTATGGCCGCGGCGATGGTGATGATGATGCAGTTCATGTGCGTGCCGGCCTTCGGCTATTACATCACCGGCTGGCCGGCGATTGCGGTGACCGTCGCCGTGATGACGTTGCTCTTCTGGGCGGCGCTGCAATGCTACCGCCTGAGGCCGGCGGGTTGGTGGGCGGCGATGGGGTTCCTCATTGTGTGGCTTGGGTCGGCGATCCTTACATTCGGCCGAAATGGCATCATGGACTTCTACCGCCACGCAAATATGCCGCCCGAGCAGTTGGCGATTTTGGAAAAGCAGGCGTTCATGCACGGGTCGCGAACGATTCTCCTGATGATCTCGACCAACCTCGTGCTGGGAGGATACTTGCTGTACGTCCGCCGGTTTTTTAAATCGCACAATGTCGCAACTGCGTAAATTCGTCTTGCGTTTTCCCGCGTAGGCGCAAGCGAGCGGCCTGCCGGATAGGGCAGGGTCACTCGCTTGCCCCTTCGCGGGAAAACAATCATCTTTTGAGACCTAAAGCTGAAGAAACGGACATTTTGCCGGCAAATCAGAAAAATCGAGCGATCGTGCGGCAACTTCCGATCGGCCGGCGAGTATCATAATTGTCGGAATCCGCTGCGTTACGTCGAAAATCGAGTAGAATCGGTCAACAAAGAACCGGTCGACAACGAATCGGTCGACAACGAATCGGTCGACAACGAACCGGTCGACAACGAACCGGTCGACAACGAACCAGTGAATCCGGAACTTCTTGCTACGCGAGGCCCCTATGAATCGATCCTTGCGACGTTTGATTGGCAGTGCGTTAATCTCCGCAGCCGTACTCGCCTCGCCGGCGATGGTGCGGGCCGGCGATGACTCGTTCGTCAACCCCAAGGCGAACATCCCGCCCAAGGCCGCCCCGCAACGCCGCAACGCCGGCGAAGGCATGCCGCCGCTGCCGCTACCCGCGACGCCGCTCCGTCGATCCGAAAAGAAGCGCGAACCCGCGCCGCCCGCGCTCGTCGGCAACATCACGTTCTCGCAGGCTTCGCTCAAACAGTCGGGGCTGAAGTGGGAAAATACCGTCATCGATATTGAGAAGTGGGTGGAGTTCACCAACCAGCAACTCGGGCAGCGCTACCGATTTGTCGGGACCGATTTCACCAAGTTCAGCTACGACCCGACGGAACTGCCGATCATCTACATGACCGGCTGGAAGCCGCTGCCGCAGTTTGATGACGCGACGATCGCCAACCTCCGCCAGTACCTGATGGACGGCGGCACATGGGTTGTCCACAGCAGTTGCGGCCGGCCGGAGTTCAACGCGAGCTTCCGTCGCGAGATCGCCCGCATTTTTCCTGACCGCCAGCTCGCGCCGATCCCGGCGGATCATCCGATCTACTCCGCCTACTACAAGATCAGCGAGATGCGCGTCCGCAAGGACAAGGACCCGTGGAAAACCGTACCGACGGCGGCCGGCTTGCTCGAGACGATCAACATCGGCACGCGGGCGGCGGTGATTTTCTCGCCGATCGATCTTTCCTGCGGTTGGAATGCCGATTCAAATCCGATTATGGGCGGCGTGCTGTACGACCAGTCCGACGCGCTCAAGCTCGGCGGGAACATCGTCACGTATTGCCTCGCGGAATATCAGTACGGCAGATTCTTCGATCACCAGAAGGTGTACCACCAGGCGACCGAAGCCACGCGCGATCAGCTCGTGATCGGCCAGATCGTTCACAACGGCGACTGGGACGCCACGCCGCACGGGTTGCCGAATCTGCTCAAGACGATCGACCAGAGCACGACGATGCACGTGCAGTTCAAACGCGTGCCGGTGGATCCGGAGAAGGCCGACATTTTCAGCTACCCGGTGCTGTACATGTCCGGCCAGCGCGATTTCACCTTCACCGCCGCGACGGTCAAGCGCCTCCGCGAATATCTGGACAACGGCGGGGCGCTGGTGGTCGATGACGTCATCGGCGCGAGCGAGTTCGATCGCGCTTTCCGCCGCGAGATCGCCAAGGTCTATCCCGACAAGCAGCTCAAGGCCCTGCCGGACAATCACCCGCTGTTCAAATACGTGAACGACGTATCCAAGGCGCACCTTTCCGCGATGGCCGCCAAGGAACTCGGCGGCGACGTGACGGTGCCGAACCTGCAGGTGATCGAAGTCGACGGCAGCCTGCCGGTGATCTACTCACCGCTGAGCATGAGCGCCGGCTGGGAACAACTGCCGCGTGCGTTCAATAAAGGCTATGCCGACGACGACGCCCTCAAGCTCGGCGTGAACGTGTTCATGTATGAGACGGCTCACTAACGAGAGCGAAAAAAGTTGACTAATAGTCAACCGTTGCATAGGCTTGAGGGAGTGCTGCGTGGCTGAATTCTCTACAGCGATTTAAGTCTACCGCGTCGGAAGAGAGTTGTTGCAGGATACGCGGGACTATGCCGTTATACATGATCACCTGCGTTGGCTGCGCGAGGATTTGGAAGAGGCTTTGCTGGATCTGAAACTCGCGGTTATCGATTTAAGCTATGATCGAATGAACCGATACCTGGTGGAAGCCAGCAGCTTGATCGCAGCGATTCTGTTCTGGATGAACGATCACGAGCAACCGGGAGAATAGTCATGGCGCGAAAGGGTTCATTCTCAGCCATTTCTTCAAAATTGGTGCATTACCTAGCGGATCGCGGGATGTTGACGCAATCGCAGGTCGCGGATGTGCTGAACGTTGACAAGTCTTTCGTATCGCGCGTGGCCAGCCGGCAGCGCGAATTTTCGCCGACACAAATGCAGGAACTCGCGGACCATTTGAAATTGCCGTTGGGCGTCCTGATGTTGGATTCAAATCGACCTGCGGCACCGGCCACAGGCGAACGGAAGAAGATTATGGACCTTTGCGAGCGACTGATTAAGCAATGTGACGCCGCAATTCTCGAAGTTCGAGAAGCCAAGGCCCACAAGATCGAAACACGACGGGCGAGTTAATCTAATTCGAGAGCCGATAGGAGTTTTTCTTGTCCCAAACCACAACCCCACCCGCCGAGTACGAGCCGCAGTTCATTGAACGCTTCGGCGTCGTGCGGACGAAGCTCGTCAAAGAACTTCACAAAGTCATCATCGGCCAGGACAAGGTGATCGAGTTGCTGCTGGCCGCGCTGTTCGCGCGCGGGCATTGCCTGATCGTCGGCGTGCCGGGGTTGGCCAAGACGTTGATGATCTCCACGCTGGCCAAGGTGCTGAAGCTCAACTTCAACCGCATCCAGTTCACGCCTGACTTAATGCCGGCTGACATCACAGGGACCGACATCCTCGAAGAGGATCAGGCGACCGGCAAGCGGAGCTTTCGGTTCGTCAAAGGCCCGGTCTTCAGCAACATCGTGCTGGCCGATGAAATCAACCGCACGCCGCCCAAGACGCAGGCGGCGCTCCTACAGGCGATGCAGGAGTACCACGTGACGGCCGGCGGGCGCACATTCGCACTCGATCTGCCGTTCATGGTGCTAGCCACACAAAATCCGGTGGAACAGGAAGGCACGTACCCGCTGCCCGAGGCGCAGCTCGACCGGTTCATGTTCATGGTGAACATCGGCTACCCCAGCAAGAAGGAAGAACGCCAGATCGTCCGCGCGACGACGATGGACCTGGACAACACTCCGGAGCCGGTGCTGAGCGCCGCCGACATCATTCACATTCAGAAGGTGCTGCGCAAGCTGCCGGTGAGCGATCACGTGGTGGACTACGCCGTCAACCTCACACGGGCAACCCGGCCGAAAGAACCGGGCACGCCGGCGTTTATTAATGATCTTTTAACATGGGGCGCCGGCCCGCGCGCCGCCCAGTACCTGGTGCTGGGCGCGAAAGCGTCGGCTTTGCTCGACGGCAGGCTCAACGTGAGCTGCGAAGACATTCGCCGCGTCGCTAAACCCGTGCTTCGCCATCGAATCTTCACCAACTTCAACGCCGATGCCGAAGGCGTCGGGCCGGATCAGGTCATCGAGCGACTTCTCGAGGCCGTCCCCGAAACCAGCGGCGGCGATTACGCCAAGGGCGACGAGTAATTCGCAACGGCAGCGAACCCAACTGCGCAATCCTTGAGCAATCAACGTTCTTCCTGAGCGGAATTCGAGCGGCCGAAAGTGCGCATCGATCAACTCGCCGCGATTACTCATTCGTTCGCTCGCTCAAATCCACTCCGTCCACCACGCCTTACATATTATCGACCTATAATGCCGATAACGGTATGTCGGTTGCATTGACAGACGTGCAAGGCGTGACATAATCCGGTTGGCGTTCCAACCGCCGCTGCCCGAACCGTTTTACACTGGTCGGATCCGTAAACCCGCCAGTCGGAAGGTGTTGCTGTATGGCCGCTCCTCAATCGTTCGTGCCTCCCCGCGTGCGTCCTTCCCGACCGACCCGAACCTTTACCGTCGCCCAGGCCAATCGCGCGCTTCCGCTCGTCACGCGGATTGTGACCGACATCGTCCGCGTGAATGCGGATGCCATGAAAATCCAGAGCGGCATGGAGCTGACGCGCGACTCGAAGATTCAAACGCAGCTGCAAAAAGAGCTGGCCTCCAAGGCCACCCGCATGACCGAGCTGATCGCCGAGCTGAACAGCGTCGGCGTTGAGCTCAAGGATCCCGCGATCGGCCTGATCGATTTCATTGGCCGCCACCAAGGCCACGACGTCTATCTTTGCTGGAAGCTCGGCGAAGAGTCGATCGCTTTCTGGCATGAACTCCAAGCCGGCGTGGCGGGGCGTAAACCGATCAGCCTGCTGGAAGAAACCGCCGAGTAGTTTCTACAGTCATCAACCCATGAACCAACGGGCCGTCTGAAAAGACGGCCCGTTTTTTTTGCACGACGAGGCCGAGCCGCCAATCGGTGAATTCTATTTCGGCAAGAAAATCAGATAATTCCTGACCGGGCCGGTCTCAATCCGGTTGAAAGCCGACGGCGCTCCCTCGACCTGCAACGCCGCAGACGGCCCGCCGTCGAGATTCACGGCCCGGTCGATCGCCGCAACCTGCCATAGCTTGGAAGCTTGTTTGAGAATCAGCGCCGCTTCGAAGAGCGAAGCGTCTGAGGTGTTGAGCACCAACACGTCGCCGGCAGGTGTTATCGCGATGATCGACCGTTTGGCCCGCTGATTCGCCTTGCTCGTGACGCCGACGTTCCCACCCGGATCGATCACGAACGGCCCGGCCTGGATCGCATCGATCAGCCCGGCCGCGCCTTCGTGCGTTTCGCAAATCTGCAATTGTCCGGCGGAATCAAACCCGACGATGGCCGAGTACGGCGGCGCCGCGATTGCCGGGGAAATCTGCGTCCCCTTAAGCAAGTAAAGCCCGGCCGGCTGGAAGGTGAAATCGAAGTACCCGCCGTTCACGCCGACGACCGCACCACTCAGGTTAACCGCGTCGGCTAGGCGCATGCGACGGTCGCCTGAATCGGGTTGATTGACCACCCGCCCGCGATACCCGCCGGCGGAGAGCACGACCGCCCGCACGTCGATGGAATGCCCGGCGATGTCGATCGACTGATCGAACCATCGAACGCTTGCCGGAGTTGCGCCGCTGGAATTCCGCGTCAGCGTGGGAGTCGGTTCGCGGAAAAACAGAGAGAGGCCGACCGCCAACAGGGCGATAGCGATCATAACGATCAAAATCAGGCGAGACTTGAGCAAGGCCGGCTCCGGAGGGAGATTCAACGCGACGACGTCGCCCATTTCAAAGGTGGCGGAAGATCAGCGGCGGCGAATTCGAGATGCAGTACTCGCCGGTGACCTGGCGACAGCGCCTTGCGCGATGCGTGTAACGTAAGCGGCCGCATGATCACCGCCGCGCCGTCTTCGGCACTGCAGGCGACCGCGTCGCGATCGCAAGCCTGAACGTCTAAGCTTCGCACGTCGACCGTTCCCAGCCGGTGTGACCCGGGCACGACCAGCAGCGGCCCATTCTCGGCCCCACACGGATCGAGATGAATCCGCACCGCCACCATCGCTGCCAGCACTTCGTTCGGCGGTTGCACGTGCGGAATGCCGGCCTTCATCGACCACGGCCCGTAGCCAGGCGTGTCAATCCTCTCGGCCACCGCGATCGTCACATCCTGATGCCACGCGACATCCCAGTTGGTTTCCGCGGTTTTATCGAACAGAATCGATCGCACGACGAACGCGCCGCTCCCGAGAAGCGGCTCGACTAAACCGCGGACCGCGACTGAACACGCGGCATCGCGAAACGCGGTGTGCCTTACCAGCGGATCGCGCAAACCCGCTCGCAATTTTTGCGTAGTGGAAAACAGCTCGTCGGCCGCCAACTGCAGTCGGCGAATCTCCGCCGTGCCCAGAAAGGGTGGAGTGATGCAATACCCGTCGCGGTGGAAGGCGGCGGAATCGATATGCGAGAAATCATGCTCGGCTAAGATCAATCCAGCCAATCCTTGTCCTTCAGCCGCTGCGGCACGTATTCTTCCGTGACGTAGCTGATGTCTTTCGTGATCAGCGATTCCACTTCCATCTTGAATCCGTTGCTGACCATCTTGACGATTTCTTTCTGCAAGCCGCGGTGGTCTTTGATGGTCGTCGTCCCGTCATCGACTGTACGGCCCGCTCGTTACACGTCCAGTTCATTGGCTTCTTCGGCTCGTTCCATGATAAACCGGAATCTGGCCGACGCGTCTTTGCCCATCAGCTCATTGATTACGCGATCGGTCGTCAGTGCGTCGGAGATTTCCACCCGCAGCAGCCTTCGCGTTTTCGGATTGAGCGTGGTTTCCCAAAGCACCTTGGGCATCATTTCCCCCAGGCCCTTGAAGCGCGTAATTTCAGGTTTGACGTTGCTCTTGGCGGCCTTGAGGATGCGATCCTTGTCCTTATCATCAGCGGCCCAGTGGGTTTCCTTGCCGAGGTCGATGCGGTACAGCGGCGGCAGCGCGAGAAACACCCGTCCGGCGTCGATGATCGGACGCATAAATCGATACACAAAGGTGAGGAGCAACGTGGTGATGTGGTGGCCGTCGCTGTCGGCATCTGCCAGTAGAACCAGGCGGTGGTAGCGGAGCTTACTCGGATCGCATTCGGGTCCTGCTCCGCAGCCGAGCGCGGTCACGAGATCGGCCACTTCTCGATTCTCGAGCACCTTCCCCAGGGACAACCCTTCGGTATTGAGCACTTTGCCGCGCAGCGGGAGGATGGCCTGCTTGTTGCGGTCGCGGCCCTGCTTGGCGGAGCCGCCGGCGGAGTCGCCTTCGACGATGAACAGTTCTGTCTCGCCGCGGTTGCTGCTGGAACAATCCGCCAGCTTCCCGGGAAGATTGAGCCGGTTCGTCGGCGCCTTACGGCTGATGCTTGCCGACGCCGCTCGCGAGGCCTCACGCGCCCTCGCTGCGATGATGATGCGGTTCACGATCGTCTCGGCGACCGTGCGGTTGTTGTTCAACCACTGCTCGAGCGCGGGGCGTACGGCGCCGTCTACGATCGACTGAATCTCCGGGTTGTTCAGGCGGTCTTTGGTTTGGCCTTGAAACTGCGGGTCTTCGATGAAGATGCTGAGGACGCCGATGACGCCTTCGCGAATGTCTTCCGCCTGGAGCGTCACGCCGCGGGGGGTCAGCTCGTGGGTTTCAATGTAGTTTCGGATCGCCTTCAGCACGCCCGCCCGCAGGCCGTTCTCGTGCGTGCCTCCATTGCCGGTGGGAATGCCGTTGACGTAGCTCTTAAGCAGTTCCTCTGTTGCCTCGGTCCAACTGAAGCACATGTCGAGCCGAATGCCGTTGTCCTTCGCAAAGGTGAACGGCGCTTCGTGCACCGGCCTCGCGTTCTTCTCCTCAAGTATCTTCTTCTGAAACGCCAGGATTCCGTCTTCGTGGAAGAAGGTTTCCTTCTTGCCGTTGACCTCGTCGTTCCAGATGACCTTCAGACCTTTGTGGATATAACTGGCGACCTCCAGCCGCTCACGGATGGTGTCGGGGTTGAAATCGGTCTTGGCGAAGATCGTGGCGTCCGGCTCGAAGTAGATCGTCGTGCCGCTGCCGCGGGCCGCGCCGAGTTTTTTCAGCTTGCCGGTCGGCTTTCCCTGCTTGAACTCCATCTCCCACTCGCCGCCGTCGCGTTTGATCGTCGCCACCAGCTTTTTCGATAGCGCATTGACGACCGACGCACCCACCCCGTGCAGCCCGCCCGATGTCTTGTAGTTCCCGCTGCTGCTGTTATCGAATTTTCCGCCCGCGTGCAGCGTGCAGAAGATGATCTCCACCGCCGGCTTCTTGTGCTTCGGGTGCATGTCGACCGGCATCCCTCGGCCGTTATCGCCGACGGTGATGCTCTCGCCGTCCTTGTGCAGCGTCACTTCGATCTGCGTTGCGTGGCCGTTCATCGCCTCGTCAACGCTGTTGTCGAAAATTTCCCACACCAGATGGTGCAGCCCGGCCGAGCCTGTGCCGCCGATGTACATGCCCGGGCGCTTGCGGACGGGATCAAGGCCTTCCAGAACGGTGATGCTGCTGGCGTTGTAGGATTCGGATGCACTCATGAGGTTCTAGCGTCCTTGCTTACGACTTCAATTCCGGCAGCGGCTGCGGGGCGGCCGGCTTTTCGTAGATCACTTCGGTCACTTGCCCGCGGCTGACAAATTCGTGCCCCTTACCGCCGCGGCCGACGATTTTGTAGCGGCCGGTGTTCAGCCGCTGCTCGCCGCCCGTGCTCATCCTGACGGTGAGGGTTTCGCGCTCTCCCTCGGCGGTGATGGCTGCGAGCAGGCGGTCTTCTTTGTCGAGCTTGATCAGCAACACACCCTTGCCGGGGCCGGACAAGAAGTTGATCTCGTCGCTCTTGGCGACCATCACGCGGCGCTGCTGGCTGGCGGCGATGATGATCTCCTTGTTGGCCAGGACGGTCATGAAGATCACTTCCGCGCCCTCGGCCGGGCGTGCGTAGCGGCGGCCGGCTTTGGTGCTTACTTCTCGGAAGGTGTCGAGCCCGAACCGCAGGCTGTAGCCGTCGCTGGTGACCGCCAACCCGTGCGTCGGCGGGGCGACGTCCGGCTTTTTCTCGTTGATGGCGGTGTCCTTCGGTTTGAGCACGCGGTCGTCCATGCTGAACGCCGCCACGATCTTCTCGCCGTCCTTGAGCTTGAACAGCTTTTGAATCGGCTCGCCATAACCGGCGGTGGCGGGAATATCGATGATGCGGCAGGTGTAGGCCGTCCCGTAGTTGCTGAAGAACGCGACCGACGCCCGCGTGCTGCCAGCCACGTGAGCGAGGATACGATCGCCCTCGCGCATTCGCGTCGTCTCAGGGTTGATTTCCTTCTGGCGCTTCACCCAACCATCGGCCGAGACAACCACTTGGTTGTCTTCAGCGACGATAAAATCCTCGGCGGTATATTCAACTTCGTCTTCGTTGTCCTTGATGATCGAACGGCGCTTGTTCTTAGGATCCTTGCCGTACGTCTTGGCCAACTCCTCGATTTCCTCCCGCACGATTGACCAGCGGCCCTTGGCGGTGGACTCATCGAGCAACCGGCGGATTTCCTTCGCTCGCTTGTTCCTTTCCTGCAGTTCCTCGGTGATGAGATTGATCTCGAGCCGCGCCAGGCGGTAGAGCTTCAGTTCAAGAATGTCGTCAGTCTGCTCAGGATCAAGCCCGTCCTTCCCCTTGCGCGGGCCGTCGGGGGCGACGCCGTATTTCTTGAGAATCTTCGCGGCCGCGTCGGACTTGCCCTCGCTGGCACGAATGATCTTGATCAGGTCATCCAAAATATCGAACGCGAACGCGAAGCCCTGCAGCGTGTGAATTCGCTTCTTGAGCTGTTCCAACTCGTGGGCGAGGCGCTTGGTGATGACTTCCAGGCGGAAATGCAGGAAGTACCACAGGATCTGCTTCAGGCCTAGCCGCTCAGGTCGACCGAGTTCGGGGTTGTCGGTCGGGACGAGGCACGTGAGGTTCACGTTAAACGCCGTCTGCAGCAGCGTGTGCCTGAAGAGAAACGCCATGACCTTGTCGATCTCGGCGTCGCGCTTTAGTTCCAATTCGATACGTACGTCATCGGTGCTGACGTCCTTCACGTCCGTCAGCAGTGGCATCTTGCGGCTGAGTACAACCTGCGCGATGGCTTCAACCAGTTCGGCCTTATTCACGCCGTAGGGGACGCTGGAGATGAATATCACCTGCGTGCCGCGGGTGGTGGGGCCCTTTTCCCACGTCGCGCGCATGCGGACGGCGCCCTGGCCGGTCTTATAGATTTCGAGCAGTTCGCCCTTGGTGTTCAGGATCTGCGCGCCGGTGGGAAAATCCGGGCCGCGCACCGCGTCATTGGCGACGAGCTGATATTCCTTGATGTCAGGGTCATCAACGAGTTTCAGCAGGGCGTTACACAGTTCGCCGAGGTTATGCGGCGGAATGTTCGTTGCCATGCCGACGGCAATGCCGGCCGAGCCGTTCAAAAGGAGATTGGGGATCTTGCTCGGAAGAACTACCGGCTCTTCTTTCGTGCCGTCATAGTTCGGACGAAAGTGAACGGTGCCTTGTCCGATCTCGCTGATGGTTTCCGCGGCGATCGGGGTCAGGCGACATTCGGTGTAACGCATTGCGGCCGCGGGGTCGCCGTCCATGCTGCCGAAGTTGCCTGAGCCGTCGACCAGTGTGGCCCGCATTGCGAACGGCTGGGCCATGCGGACCAGGGCCTCGTAGATCGAGCTGTCGCCATGGGGGTGATAGCGCCCCATGACATCGCCCACGACCGTGGCACACTTGCGGTGCTTGGCGTCTGCCCGCAGACCGTTTTGCCACATCGTGTAAATGATTCGGCGATGGACGGGTTTCATCCCGTCTCGCACGTCAGGGAGTGCGCGACTGGTAATGACCGACAGGGCGTAGTTCAGATATCGGGCCTGGGCGATTTCGTGGAGATTGCCGGATTCTTCCCCGCCGGGCGGAGGTGCCGTGCCCGTCATTCCACCATTGCCTGAGCCGCTGCTGGCACTGCCGCCCGCGGCTTCGTCGAACAATCCTTTGTCGCGTTTATCGTCCATGTTAGTTTTTCTCTTCGCCACTCGTTCGCCTCCTGAGGTGGCGGTTGATTGAATCGGCTGCGGTGGGGGACCGCGGAACAGGGTGATTGGCTAATCTTACCAAAAGTTAGGTGTTTATTCGCCCTCGCGTCACGACCAATATAGAAATAATCGGTGCGAATCCAAGCCCGGCATGAACAATTACTGGACGTAAGCCAAGTGTTTGTGGACGTTCAACTTCCGATGAGTGCGAACTGCCGGATCGCCGCGGAGACGCCGTGGTCGTTGTTGCTGGGCGCGATCCAGTCGGCCACGTCTTTCACGCGCGGGTGGGCGTTGTCCATCGCCACGCCGATTCCCGCCAGTTGCAGCATGCCGACGTCGTTGGGCGCGTCGCCGATCGCCATTACATCCGCCATCGGTACGCCGTAGTGGGCGGCGACCTGCTGCAGTGCGTGCGACTTACAGGCATCACGGTGATGGCCGATGAGCAGATCGTGATCGCCGGCGCGGACTAGTTTGATTTGTCCGCCGAACTCGTCGATCAGCACCGGTTCGATGCGGTCGATGGCGGCCGGTTCGCCGAGCAAATTGAGTGTCGTAATCGGCTCGCGGCAGATCGTCTCGACAGCGGCGAGAATGTCCGGCTCGAAGAGTCGGCCGGTGCCGGTCGTGAATCGCTTGTCGTCTCGATCGGTGTGCCAGCGGTCGATAATTTCACATTGAACGACCAAATCCGAGTGCAGTTCACGCGAGCGATGGATTAGTCGCAGCACTGTTTGGCCGTCCATCGGCTCATGGAATAGGACCTGCCGGTTCGGCTCATCCCAAATCATCGCCCCGTTGTAATTGATCTGCCAGGTACCGAGTTGCAACTGCTGATAGATCGCCCGCACGCTCCGCGGCGGCCGGGCGGAAGCGATCACCACGTGAATGCCCTGCGCGGTTGCTTCAGAGACCGCTTGCAATGTTTCGGGCGAGACTTGCTTGGTGTCGTTCAGCAAGGTGCCGTCGAGATCGATCGCGATAAGGCCGATATGCATTTGAAGTGCTGAGTTCTGGGTGCCGCGTGATGGGTAAGATTTGCTGGTGCCACTTTGTGTCAGCACTCAGCACTTTCAATGGATGAACCGCATGTCGCCGAAGTCGGGAATGAGGCCGATGTCCTTGACGCGGTGGCCCGCGGGCCAATAGACAAAAAACGCCTTCCCGAGCATGAATCGCCCCGGCACTCGGCCACGCTCTACATCGAGATCTTCACTCGGCAGATAAATCGGCGATTCCCAATAACGGGCATCGTAGCTGTTGGAAGAATTGTCGCCCATGGTGAAGTATTCATCAGGCCCGAGCACGGCCGGCGAACTGGGCGTGCCGGAGTGCATGCGCTGTTCCTTCGCCCCGGCTCGATTGGTATAGAAAACGTCGCGCCACAGGCTCACGTGCTGCAATTCCGCCGTTTGGTCGGCGGCGGTGATGGTGATGTTCGGCCGCTGCTGGGGCGTGTCTGCTTCGTAAGCGCGAATCCGTTGGGCGATATCGGGATGATACTGCGCGGGCGTGGTGACGATCAGATCATTGTCGTCGATCCGCAGAGTGACTCGGTAATCGACGTTGGTAAATTCAATGTGCGCCGGCTTGGCTGATGGTGCCCAGGTTGATTCGCCGAGTTCCGTGTCGCCGCCTTCGGATTTGTGACGCAGGAGGCGGACCTTGCCGGGCAATATCTCGGCAACGAACGTGTCATCGTTTTTTGAGAGGCTCAACCTCAACGGGCCGGCGCCGCTCTTGCGACTGTAAAACAAGTTGAGTTTCAGATCAGACACATAATCGTAAATGTCGAAGGTCGGCATGAGGTACGTGTCGGCATCGCCGATGTACTGCAGATTTTTACGGAATTGGCTGATCGTGGAGTTGTATCCAAGCCAATTCGTGAGCGGAAAGGTCTTCGCGCCGGGGGCCGGTTCGAATTTCAACGTTGAAGTGCCGGCCGGATTGTTAAACGTGAAGTTACGATCACCCGGCTTGGAAGAACCGGTGTTCCATCCGCTGCCGCCGGGGATTTCCATCCACGGCTGCTGCCAAGCCACGTCGCGCGATGGCGCCATGCCTTTTGAATCGAAGACGAAACGCGGCTCACCGGACGTTTTAGGCTGGAAGTCGTTGTCGTAAACGATCCGCCAGAGCGCTTCCTGGGCCGCGCGCGGCTTGGACTGGACTTGGAAGTCCTCGCGCTTGTCGCCCTTGTGGCCGATGTAAATATCGCCGTCGAGCACCATGATGCTTTCATTCGGCTTGCCGATGAGGCGCTTGATGAAGTTCGTTTCGTACTTCGGGTCGGCCGGGCTCTTGAACACCACGACATCCCACCGCTGTGGTTCGGTGAAAAGATAAAGATACTTCAGCACCAGGATGCGGTCGCCGTAATACACCGGCGGGGCGGTGCCGGTATTGTCCGGATCTTCCTTATTGGCACGCGGCAATCGGAACCCGCAGTTCGGGCAGAAGATCGACAGAATCCGGTTCTCTTCGTGATCGGTACGGTTGTTCTGCGGCCCGATTTTGAAGACGGCCGTCGCCCGGCTCGGGATGGCGATGTCTTCGTCGTTAGGCGTTGAATAATTGGCGGCCCATTGATACCCGCAATCGGGGCAGGTGAAGCGCATGTGCGCGCCCATGAGCGTGGGGGCCATCGATCCGGTCGGAATGACGAACGCCTCAACGACAAACGCACGGAAGATAAATGCGAGGATGAACGCCACGAGAATCGACTCGATGGTGTCCTTAACGCCTCCCTGCTCGGGCTTTTTCTTCGTCGCCGGTTCGGCCGACGGTGAAGCAATCGAATCCATGATGTTCGAATCGTACGCGAAGGGATGATCGGGAGAAAGTCTGCGACGGGCGGCGATCAGTGCAGCAATTCCGCGAAGGATTCACGCGGGGCGTAATCCGCATTCATTACCACATTCGACTGCATCTGATCGCGAAGGGCAGCCAGGTGTTCGGGAGTGATTGCAGGTTCGCCCGAACCCACCAGGAAGAACGTGCCGCGCGAATCGACGAACCCGGCGATGGCGTGGTTGTTCAGGGTCATCTGGTAGCGGCCGTCATGCTCGTCGGGCGTGCGGGGAAGCGAAAAGACAGAGACCGACTCGCCGCCGTGGTCAAAAATCACGTGGGCCGATGGCGTTTTACCGACCGGGCAAACCTCGCCGCCGCGGAGGGACCAGCCCATTTCAGGCATGGCTGACACGAGGACCGGGCGGTGGAGATTGGTGCTCAACGCCTGACCGAGCTTGTTCATATCGTTCAGGGCGATGCCCGGCAGTTGGTGATTCCCGTGCCCGTTGCAGCAGGAATCGTGTCGTGAGACAAGATCCGCCGCGAGTTGAGCATCAACGGCAGTTGCGACCACATTGCCATTTGAAGAGTGATATTGAAGGATCGCCACGCCCGAGACAATCAGCACCACCGCCGCCGCCGCGACGCCGACGAACGGCCGCTGCCAGAACGCGACGGGAGGGCGAATCGTATCACCCGCGGATTCATCAAATAAGGCTGCGGCCAGTTTGGCGTGAAGCTCTTTCGAGGCGCAGTCTTTTCGCCACGCGTGGCAGCAAAGCTGCTTCAGCGTGGGGTCGTCAAACGAGGTGTGTTCATCAGGCGGCGTCATAAACTAAGGCTCATCTCATCTTTCAACGCAATTCATCGGCGAAATGCGCGATCTCAAAATAGACACATCCCAGCTGAAAAAACGGACAGCCGAGGCGACTTATTCCCGAACAATTCCTTCTTCTTTCGCAAAATCTTTCAATTGCTCCGATAACCGCTGCCGGGCCCGGTGCAGGCGGCTCATGACCGTCCCGATCGGAACGTCCAGCGCGTGGGCGATTTCCTTGTACGAAAACTCTTCAACCGCCCACAGCATAAGGACTTCCTTATACTCCGTCGGCAATGCCTCGAGGGCGTGAACGACCCGTTCGTCCATGGCATCGAAGCTGCGAAGATCGATCGGCGAGATCGTCGCCGTCGGCCCGGCGGATTCGAGGGCGGCGTCTTCCCACGCCTTCGGCTGCTTCTTTTCGCGGTCTGAGCGGCTGAAATGCAGGTTATGCATGATCCGCACGAGCCACGGCTTAATCCCGTACTGCTCCAGCCGAAAAGTGTTGCGAGCCTTAATGGCCCGAAGAAACGTCTCCTGGACCAGATCTTCGGCCGCCAAAGCATTGTGCGTGAGGCGTCGCGCCAGCCGGTACAATAAGTCCGTCTGCTCCAGTGCCAGCTTCTCAAAGTCTTTCGCCGTTAAAGACATGGGTGGAAACAGGATAACGGGAACCGGGCGATTCGAAAAGTAATGCAGAGTGAGGAATGCAGAATGCAGAATGCAGAAAGAATTCGCCGGCTTGCGATTCATTTCTCAATTCTGCATTCTGCATTCCGCATTCTTCATTCTCCGCCTTCATTCCCGTATCATCCGGCCCGATGTTACAAATCCCCTCACACGTTCGCGCGCTCATTTTCGATTGCGACGGCACCATCGCCGACACCATGCCCCTGCATTACAAAGCCTGGTTGGCCGTTCTTAAGGAGCACGGGCAGGATTTTCCCGAGGCGATGTTCTACGAGATGGCCGGCATCCCGACCAAGCGGATTTTCGAGATTCTCAACGAGAAGCACCACTACAAGATTCCGGTCGAAGAGGCCACCGATCGCAAAGAGCAGTTGTTCATGGAGATGATGCCGCAGGTCACGCCGATCGAGCCGGTGGTGGAACTCGTCCACCAGTTCGCCGGCAAACTGCCGATGGCGGTGGCGACGGGCGGCACGCGATCGATCTGCATGAAGACGCTGGAGGCGCTGGGACTACACGGACACTTTAAGGCAATTGTGACCGCAGATGATGTGGAGCACGGAAAGCCCGCGCCGGATATCTTCCTGGAAGCGGCGAGGCTCTTAGATGTGTTGCCGGGCCTGTGCTGCGCGTTCGAAGACGGCGAGCTAGGCCTGCAATCCGCCCGAGCGGCGGGGATGCTTGTGATCGACATCCGCCCGGCACACCGAGCTGCGCTGGAGTTGAAGAGTTTGAGGAACGCCTAAGGGCGCGATAATAGAAATTCACGGAGGAATCGAACATGCCCCAGCAGAAAATATTCGTCACCGGCGCCGCCGGCTTTGTCGGCAGTCGGCTGACCAAAAAGCTCCTCGAACGCGGCGACATCGTCATCGGCCACGACAATCTCAACGACTACTACGCCCTCGAACACAAAAAGCGCCACCTCCGCGATTTGCAGGACCATCCCAACTTCACGTTCATTGAAGGCGATCTCCGCAATCCAGAAGCGTTGCGTCACCTGATGAGCCAGCACCAGCCCAACGCGATCGCCCACCTCGCGGCGATGGCGGCGGTGCGGTACAGCGTGAAGCACCCGCTCCTCTACGGCGAAGTGAACGTGCAAGGCACGGCCAACCTGCTCGATGCTGCGAGAGTGATCGGCACGCCGCGGTGTGTGCTCAGCAGCACTGGCAGCGTATACGGCCGCGACACGCCGGTGCCGTTCCGCGAAGACGCACCGGCCGATCGCCCGCTCGCCGCTTACCCGGCCAGCAAGCGCGCGATGGAACTCTTCGCGCACAGTTTCAACCACCTGTACAAACTTCCCATGACGGTCGTGCGCTTCTTCAACGTCTACGGCCCGCACGGCCGACCTGACATGATGCCCTGGCAGTGGACGCTCTCCATCCTCAAAGGCGAGCCGCTCACACTCTACGGCGCCGGCAAGATGAAGCGCGACTGGACATACGTTGATGACATCGTGGCCGGGTTTATGGCGGCGCTCGACTCCAACATTCCGCAGTTTGAAATTTTCAACCTCGGCTGCGGCAATCCGGTGGAGAATCTACACTTCGTGAAGACGCTGGAAAATCTGCTCGGCAAGAAGGCAGTGATTGTCGACACGCCGATCCCGGATTCCGAGCCGATCGTCACGTACGCCGACATCAGCAAAGCCCGCAAAATGCTGGGGTATGAGCCGAAGGTGATGATCGAAGAGGGCTTGTCGCGCTTCGTGAACTGGATGCGCAGCGAAAAGCTGATTTAATCAGGATTTGTTTTCCATCTGCCGCTTGGCGGCTTCGCGAATTCGAGAGCGTTCTCCGCTCGCAAAGCCGCAAGCGGTAAAACGCGCCCACGAGAACGTTACTCGATTCTTTGCACTCGTCACGCGCCACTCTAAAATCCGCCCATGACCATCGACCATCCTTACCGCGACCTCACCGGCGGATCGTGGGTGAGCGGGAATCTTCACGCACACACCACATTCTCCGACGGCAAGCGCGGCCGGCAGGAAGTGATCGAGGATTACGCCGCCCGCGGGCAGCACTTCCTGATGATCTCCGATCACGACGTTTTCACCGGCGCGGAGGAATACAAAACACTCAACTCGCGCGGCCTGGTGCTGATCCCCGGAAACGAGATCACCGCCAACGGCCCGCACATGCTCCACGTGAACGCGACGCGAAAAGTCGAGCCGCACGTTAACCGCCAGCAGGTGATCGATGAAGCCGCCACCGCCGGCGGGTTCGTGATTCTCAATCACCCGAACTGGCAGGAACGGTTCGATCATTTCTCGCTCGGCCATCTCGGCGCGCTGCGCGGCCATGTCGGGATCGAAATCTACAACGGCGTGATCGGCCGACTCGACGGCAGCCCGTACGCGCTGGACAAGTGGGACATGCTCCTCTCGTTCGGCCAGCGGACCTGGGGCTTCGCCAACGACGACAGCCACCTCGCCACCGGCGACAGCGGGCTGGGGTGGAATACAGCGTACGTCCGCGAAAAATCGGTCGATGCGATCATGGCGGCCCTGCGGAACGGCCAGTTTTACGCCAGCACCGGCGTGGTCATCACCAGCATTCAAGTCGACGGCAATCGCATCCGCATCGAAACTGAAAACGCCGAGCGCGTCATCGCGATGCAGCAGTTGGCCAAGCGATTGAAAGTGCAGGACGGCAAGTCGATCGAGTTCGACGTGCCGGAAACCGCCCGCTACATCCGCTTCGAATGCTGGGGCCGCGGCGAGCAGTTTGCGTGGACGCAGCCTTTCTGGATCAAGCCGTAGTGCCGACCGATGCCCACCGATGTCAATCGACGCGTACATCTTCGACATGGACGACCTGCTTATCCGCTCGGCCGGCATCTGGCGGAAGGCGGAGGAGACGTTGCTCGCGGCGATCGGGCATCAGTGGACGGCGGAGCTGGCGATTCAATTCAAAGGGATGAACGCACTCGACGTAGCCGCGACGATCCATCGCGTGCTGCAGCCGACGCTGCCGCTTGCAGATTGTCAGCGAATCATGCGCGATTCGTTATTGGAAAGTTTCAAGGGAAAAATCACGGCGATTCACGGCGCGGCCGATCTGGTTCGAGCACTGTACGGCCGCTGGCCGCTCGCCGTCGCCAGCGGCAGTCCGCTTGAAGCGATTCGCGCGGCGCTGGCACAGGTCGGCATTCTGGAATGTTTCGATCGCTTGATCACGAGTGAATCCGTCGCGCGAGGCAAGCCGCACCCTGATGTATTTTTGGCTGCCGCGGAGCAACTGAAGATTTCGCCTGACCGGTGCGTCGTGTTCGAAGACAGCCTGATCGGCGTTCGCGCCGCAGTGGCGGCGGGGATGCGGGTCGTCTGTGTGCCGTCCGGAAATGCGGATGAAATCCGCCGACTGACAACTTATGTGTTTCGGTCGCTTGCCGATGTGGTGAATGACACCTCACTCATATCGACGTGAATCTTGCGCCCGTGCACTTCCGCGTTTAACCGCCCCGCGTGCGGGGCGAGTTTTTGTCGTCAAGAAACGCGCCCCGCACGCGGGGCGGTTAAACAATCGCAACAAAGTCTACTCGCTCGCCGACGGCAGCGAATGACTCAGCACCGGATCGCCAATAACCGGCGGCACGTACGTCTCAAGATATTCCATCGCACCCGCGACAGAAGTTGTCACGTGATACAGCATCGGCGCGCCAGGCCGGATGAATTTCGTCGCGATGCCGTGTTCGATCATCGCCAGCAGCGGGGCGTAGTAGTCGTTGGTGTTGAGGAAGACGATTGCCTTATTGTGATAGCCGAGCTGCTTGCCGCAGATGATTTCGAAAATTTCCTCGAACGTGCCGAGCCCGCCCGCCATCGCGACGAACGCATCGCCGGCCTCTTCGAGCATCGCCTTGCGGTGACGCATACCGTCGGCCACGATCAGCTCATCCGCGAGCGTGTCGGCCACGCCCTTATCGATGAACAACTGCGGCGTGATCCCGACGACCCGCCCGCCGCGCTCGCGGGCCGCGTCCGCCAACACGCCCATCAGCCCGACGCGGTTACCGCCGTAAACCAAACCCCAGCCGCGCACGGCGATCGCGTGGCCGAGCTCACGGCCGGCCGCGAAGAACGATTCATCGATCTGCCGGCTGGAGGAACAATAAACGGTGACGTTGCGGATGGGCATGGATTCTCGCATTTCCCTTTTTCATCAGCGCAACAGCCAGCAACCCAGCACTGCACACACGAACGCGATCGGAAAATTCAACAGCATGATGATCCTGCACCATTTCAACTGGCGATTTATTCGGTCGATTAAAATAGGCTCGGCACGCCGATTCGCGGAGCAAAAAAAAGCGATGAGCAGAAATCCGATCAACACCGAAATGGTTCCAAGAAAGAGAGTTATAAAGCCGGCCTCTGCGAAGTCAACGTCGCGGGTCAGCGCATACAGAACTAACATCAGCACGCCGAAACATTGCGGCCAAATCGCCATGATCCATGCCAGGTAAAGCAGCGGCCGAAACCGAAGGCGATTTCCCGGTGACGCATAACCAAGCACCGGCGGATTGTTCGCCATCGGCTGCATTAATTGATGTACCCCTTGGCCTTAAAGTGCGCCAGCGCCTCATCGAGACTTCGGAAAACTTTCGTCGCCGTCTCCGAGATAAACGGACTCGGCATCCCTCGACAGGCCCAGACGACGTAGACTTCTTTGCCGCCTTCAAACGCGTGATGCAGTTCGCGCTCAACGCCCGATGACAAACCCGGCTTGCCATTGGGCAGCTCCGGCACGAGCGAGACGATCATGTCGCTCTGGTCGACCATCTTGAAATCGCGTGCGTAGATTTGCCCCATGATGTCGCCGCTGATTTGCGCGACGTCGGCCGTCTTCAGCGTGACGGGGCCCTCGGCGGCTTGCACGGTGAGCGTGGTTTCGCCGGCCTCGAGCGCCTTGAGCGCGCTGGTGTGCAGGATGAATTCGTCCACGTCGCCGGGGTCGAAGCAGATGAAGTGCTGATTCAAGATCGCGCGGAAGCGGTCGATCTCCGCCAGCGTGTCCGGCAGGTCCATCACGTGGCTCATTGGAAAGCTCGGGTACACTTTTTTCTTCTGCGGCTCGAACATCAGGCGATTCACCGTGTTCGTCGTCAGCACGCTGCGGCCGCGGCTGATCATGAAGAAGTGGCCGTAGCCTTTTAAAATGTTCGCGAGCATTTCCGTCGCGAGCAGCTCTTCCTCGCGCCAGACCATGATGTCTTTTAGCGTGTGGTCGATGTCATGGTCGCGCATCATCCGCTGATGCACGCTCTCGGCGTTATCAAGCACCGTGAGGTAAAGATCAGCGTTGAATTCCTTGATCTGATCGTAATCAAACGCGGCGAACAGTCCGTGCCGCCAGCGGAAGGTGGCGTGGGTGTTGATGATGATGTGCTCGTGCTTGCGGGCGACATTCATGATCTCCTTGAACACCGCCCGGCGAAGCGTATTGAGCCGCGTGATCGGCAGATTCAAAATCCGCCCGGCCGGCACGTCGGGCGCTTCCTGGTACATCATCTTGCCGACGTGGCAGACTTCCAGATCGTGCCCGGCTTTGATCGCCTCGGTCTTGACTGCTTCCAGGTAGGGCCCCTTATCCACACCGATTTGTCCGGTCACGATCGCACGCATGAAGACTCCTGAAATTTACGTCGAACGCTCAATTCTATTGGATGCAGTCGGCAATTGGTATGAGGAAATGCCGGTAGCCGGCGCGGGAAATTACCGTCGCTGGCTCGCAAAAGCCTGCGCGGTATCGCTGCCGAAAGCGCCGTTGGCGCCTTGCGGCTGCA
The DNA here is from genome assembly GCA_038329865.1 of Tepidisphaerales bacterium. GTDB lineage: Bacteria > Planctomycetota > Phycisphaerae > Tepidisphaerales > Tepidisphaeraceae > JANMES01. The sequence continues at coordinate 37,146 of JBBQNK010000021.1, forward strand.
GGTTGAAGCCGATGCTGCTTTCGCCGGTGATTTCGTCGTAGTTGATGCGGAAGATCATCGCGAACGTGTCGAACTTGCGGGTGAGTGTGGTGTTGAAGCTGACGCTCTCATTGCGGCCGAAATCGAATGATTGGCTGTAGCCGAGGGTGTATTTCTTGCTGACCATGTAAGAAATGCCGACGCTGGTGATGTTGCTGTCGAGCTCATTGATGTAGCTGTTGCCGATGGTGTAGCTGAGCCTCTCGTCGCGTCGCACGGCTAGGCCGATGGCGGCCGTAGCGATTTTCTTTTCTTCGACGTTGTATTGAACGTCGCCGATGAGGATGGTGTCATCGCTGATTCGCCAGGAGGAGTCGGCATTGATGCTGTCGCGCGGGATTGACGTTTCGGGCGCGCTGGGGAAGAACAGGCCGCGGAACGCGTTCGGATCGATCTCGCGATCGGGCGGCCTATTCGCGTAGAAGTTCGCCTGAACGTTGAACGTGAAGTAATCCACGCTACGCCACCGGCCCGGCCCGCCGCGCTTGGTCTGCCAGCGCTGGTTGAGCGCTAAGCTGACGGCCGACACGTCCTGAATGTCATCCACCTGCTCTTCGTAAATGTACACGCTGTTTCGATCGGTGGTTTGCGCGCTGGTGAAGACGTTCAACTCCGGCTCGATCACGTGGCGAACGCGGTGAATGTCGAACAGGTTCGACTCGGCTGCGTCATCCGTCTGCCAGAACGCGGTGCTGATCCGAAACCCGCCGGCCGTGAAGAGGCGGTTCTGCGTGCCTTCATCCGGCGATGCGGAATAATCGGTCAGGCGGGTGAGAACGTACGGCACGATCTTAAAGTGCCCGGCGCTGATCGGGTAATCCACTTCCTGCCGAAAATCTCCGCGATAGGTAGTCGAGCCGGTCGTTCCGGTCTGTCCCTCGGCCGCAAATCCTGGCGATTGACCGGCGCGGAACCCCTGGTCCGCCAGACTCGTGCCGCTGCGCTGGAACTTGATCGCGTCGAGCGTGTTGGTGCTGAAGAAGGTGAGCGAATCATCGGCAAAGCTGTCGCCGATGCGGCGGTAGCCGATTTCCGGCATGTGGGCGACTTCGAACTGCTCCTGCGCGAACTCGGCATCGGTAATAATGTGGTTGGGCTGATAATTCACCAGCAACGTGAGTGCTTCACTGTCGCGCTGCCGCTTGGCGTAGAAGCTGATGTCCTCGGGCAGGCCGTCCTCGTATTCGCGCGGGAACCATTCTTCCAGAAAATTCGCGTCGGAAACGTAGCTGATGCGCGACTGGACCTGCCAATCCTCGGGAAGGAAGTGCTGGTGCTCCCACAACACCCGGCCGCGCAATTTGTCGCCGGGTTCAACGTCGGCGCGATTAGCGCCGAGGCGGTCAACGCCGCGGTCGTCGACGAAATAGGACCTGAAATTCCCCGCGAAGTTCCAAGGTTGCCGCGTCGTTTCAGTTATGTACCCGCCGGAGTATTTCGCATTGATTCCCGCCGCCGGGCCGCGGTCGGAGTAGTAGTCTAGCCGGTAGCTGATATCCAAATCCTTAGGCGAAGGAATGTTGAATGCTTCGGCCAATCCCCATTCGGTTTCGACGCTGTAGCCGAACTTATTGGAGTCGGTGACCTGGATCGTGCGGAGCGGGAAGCCGTGCTCGGTGATCGACCCGCCGGCGACGGGGAGATAAAAGACCGGAATCCCAAAAAACTGCGGTCGCACGTTGAGGGCGGAGAAAATGTACCGATCGCCCAGCCGCGGATCGCCAGTGGCTTCGCGGGTGACGTATGCCGTCGATGCCGCCACCGCGAACGACGGGTTGGCGAACGTGCTCGTGGTCATTCGAATGCCTTCGCCCTTGAAACGGTCTGTCGCAAGCTGTCGCAGAGTGTCGGCCCGCATGATCACGGGGATTTGCGTTTTCGGGTCGATCGTGTGGAACACGGCATCGGTGAGAATCGCGCGGTCGGTCGCGAGTTCGTAATAAGCGCGCTCGGCCGTCATGCGCTGGCCGGAGTTTTTGCTGCCGGTGGGAGGCGTGTAGTCCAGGCGGACATCGCCTTCAAGATAAACAGCCTGCACCTTGTCGCGCAGCGCGGGGCCGGCGTTGCGGGCTTCGGTCATGGATTTGAAATTGGTGTAGACCACCATGTGCTGGGCCTGCATCTCGATGCGCTCGCCTTTATCGCGATCGACCATCAGCAGGAGATGGCCGTCCATGTTGATGACGACGTGGCCGTCGGGCCCGAGGGTGATCGGGGCGCTGTCGGCTTGAAAGGTTACGTCCTGAGAAGGCGGCGGGATCGCCGGCAGGGGACCGAGCGGCGGGGCAACTGGGAGAGCGATGTTTTGTCGATCGAGCGTGGGAACGAGCGACGGATCGGCCGACGGAGTCGCCGCCACGTTCGCCTGCCGAACGGCGGTGGCGGTTTTGAAGAGCTCGGAATTGGTCTGTGCGTCGGCCGACCGCTCGCCGGCGGTGATGCGGATCGCGCCGTTCACCGTCGCGGTGACGAATAGGTTTCCGCCGCTGCGGGTGGCTTCATTCTGCTTCACAACTGCATTGCCAATCAGCGCGATTTCCGCCTGCTGCTGATCACCCGCCGCACCGCCCGACCGGCGAAGCCAGACGACGGCGCGATCGGCAGTGAGGTGCGTGCGATCAAGATCGATGGTGACCGGGCCGGCGAACTGAATGATATTCGTGTCGTGGTCTGTCCAGGTCGCAGCCGACGCGCCCTGGAGCAGCATCGAATCCGAAACCGCCTGTGCGAAAGCGTGGCACGTCGTCAACGCGACCAACCCCATCGCGATTACGAGACCAACAAGACGCACTCACGGACTCCTTCCCGGGCGGACCAAACATCAATCAACGTGAAGCGGGATTATAGAATTGGAAAGCGGAATGTCGATTGCGCGCGGGTTGCGACGATTGGAATTATGCTGCGAACTCATTTCTCCATTGGCGTGTCCCGCTTCAGCGGGACGCATGGGATTCATAAGGTGTGCCGCTGAAGCGGGACACGCCAATGAACTTTCATACCGCCAGCGTTTCAATGCTCGCTCAATCGCTCGTCCGTCGATACCATAGTCGCTTCGGAGGACCATTATGACGCCACGCGAAGTTATCCAGTTCTGCCGGCAGAAAAAAGTTCAGTTCATCGATCTCCGCTTCATGGATTTCCCCGGCCTGTGGCAGCACACCACCGTTCCGATCACCGAGTTGACGCCCGAGAGCTTCGATCACGGCTTCGGTTTTGACGGCAGCTCAATCCGCGGGTGGCAGGCGATCAACGAGAGCGACATGCTCCTCGTGCCGGTGGCCGACACTGCGCGGCTGGATCCGTTTCTTCAACATCAGACGCTCGCGATCATCTGCGACGTGCGCGATCCGATCACCAAAAAAGAATACAGCCGCGACCCGCGCTCCATCGCCCGCAAGACGGCGGCTTACCTGAAGAAAACCAAAATCGCCGACACGGCGTACTTCGGGCCGGAACTGGAATTCTTCGTGTTCGACAGTGCGTTTTACGATCAGGGCATCAATTTCGCGAAATACCACGTCGAAAGTCGCGAAGGAATCTGGGGCCGGGGTCAGGAAGATCCGACGAACCTTGGCTACAAGATCAGGCAGAAGGAAGGCTACTTCCCGTGTCCGCCGATGGACACGATGCAGAATATCCGCAGCGAAATGGTCTCCACGCTGATGGACATGCAGATTCCTGTCGAGGCGCACCACCACGAAGTCGCCACCGGCGGACAGTGCGAAATCGACATGCGTTACCAAGACCTGGTGACGATGGCCGACAACGTGATGATGTACAAGTACATCGCCAAAAACGTGGCGGCGCGGCACGGCAAGGTCGTCACGTTTATGCCCAAGCCGCTCTTCGGCGACAACGGCAGCGGCATGCACGTGCACTTCAGCCTGTGGAAAGGCGACAAGCCGCTCTTCGCCGGCAACCGTTACGCAGGTGTGAGCCAGATGGGCCTGCACGCGATCGGCGGGATACTCAAGCACGCCGGCGCGCTATGCGCACTCTGCAATCCAACAACCAACAGCTACAAGCGGCTCGTGCCGGGTTATGAAGCGCCGGTGAATCTCGTCTACTCCAGCCGCAACCGGTCGGCGGCGATTCGAATTCCGATGTACAGCGAGAATCCGAAGACCAAGCGCATCGAGTTCCGCACGCCGGACAGCTCGTGCAATCCGTACCTGGCGTTCAGTGCGATGACGATGGCCGCCATCGACGGCATTCAGAATAAGATCGACCCCGGCGAGCCGCTCGATAAAGATATGTACAAGCTCTCGCCGGCCGAATACGCGCAGATCAACTCCGCCCCCAGTTCGCTCGAAGAAGCGTGCAACGCCCTGGAGGCCGATCACGATTTCCTTCTGCAAGGCGATGTCTTTACTGCCGACGTGATTCATTACTGGATCAAGTACAAGCGTGAAAATGAAATCGACGCGATCCGCACTCGGCCGCATCCGTACGAGTTCTGCATGTACTTCGATATCTGATCGGTGGCCGATGGCGACAGAAATTCCGACGACGAAACATCACCTGCCGGCGCGCGCGATGTCTTCGGGCGATGGTCATTTCTTCGGTTATTTCGACAAATGCCCGTGGAGTTTTGACGGCCGCCATCTGCTTGCGATGCGGACGACGCTGCACGATCGCTCGCCGCGTGAAGAGGATGTGGCTGTCGTCGGCACGATCGATTGCGACAGTGCGCGGTTCAATCCGATCGGCGAAACCAGTACCTGGTGCTGGCAGCAGGGGGCGATGCTCCAATGGCTGCCCGACGGACGAATCATCTACAACCACCGCCGCCCGGACGGATCGCACGGATCGGTGATTCACGACCCAGCGACCGGCCAACGCCGCGAATTGCCCCGGCCGGTGTATGCCGTCCACCCCAACGGGCGCGAAGCGATCACGCTGGACTTCCACCGCCTTGAAGCGCTCCGGCCTTGCTGCGGATATCCGCCGGTGATCAAGGTGACGCCGAAAAATTTCGCGCCTGACGATGTCGGTCTTTGGCGGTTGGATCTTGAGACCGGGCAGAGCACGCTGATCTGCTCGATCGCGCGGGTGAAGGCGTTCGCACATCAGCCCGATTTCGAAGGCGTCGCGCACTGGGTCAATCACGCAACGTACAACACCGACGGCTCACGGTTTTGTTTCCTGCACCGCTATCACAATAAAACCGGTCCGGCGGGATCGTGGAAGACACGCCTGATGTCGCTCAGCCCGGATGGTTCCGAACCCTACCTGCTGGCCGGACACGGAATGACTTCGCATTTCGCATGGCAGAATCCTCGGGAACTGCTCGCGTGGACACTTCTGCCCCGCGACGGGGAACTGCACCGCGCTTATTGGCTGCTGGCCGATCAATCACAGTCGCGGAAAACCATCGGCGACGGCGTGCTCACGCACGACGGGCACGTGAGCTACTCACCCGATCAGCAGTGGCTGCTGACCGACGAATACCCACGCGAGATGATCCGCGAGCAACCATTGTTGTTGTATCACCTTGCAAGCGGCGAGCGGATCGAAATCGGCCGATTCGCCGCGCCGCTTTCCGGCGACGTGCGGTGCGACCTCCACGCCCGCTGGAATCGCGAAGGCACACAGGTCTGCTTCGATTCCGCCCACTCCGGTAAGCGGCAGATGTATGTGATGGATGCTTCTGCGATCACGAAAAGAAGCTGACTCTACTCCTCGCTGGGAAGCGTGAGCTCATTCCGCAATTTGTCTACACGCCGTCCGCAGCAATGGCAGCAACTTAAGCACGTCCTTCGACTTCACGTTCGCCAACGCCAGTGCCGCATACGCTGGCGATCCTATCGGCACGGCTAGGCTTGCCCTTAGCGGCTCTTCATTCTGCACAATGTACGCGTAACCCTGCCGGCGGATTTCCGCGAGCTTTCGCTTGAGCGACGCGAGCGATGTGAAGCCCGGTGCTGTCGTATTGCCGAACAGCGCATCAATTTCCTCCCCGCTGCGCTCCGCGAGAAGCGTCATTCCGATGCTCGACTGCGTTGCGGGGTAGAGCAGGTGCGACCCCAGCGCCGATGTCAGCGATTGGCCGGAACCGGCGTGGAACAGGTAGCATACTTGATCCCGCCAGAGCACCCCGAGCGCCACGGGATACTTCGATCGCGGCAATTTCTCGACCGGCTCGATTGATCGGCGGAGCAATCCCGAAGCGAACAAGCTCTGCACCGAAAGTACGTGCATCGCCGGGCCGGCGACGTATCGGCGGTCGGCGGTTTGACGAGCCATCCCCGAAAACGCGAGCGTCTTAAGCAGCCGGTTGACCCGCATCGCGTTCCAGCCAAGTTGCCGGGCGAGTTCGCGCCCGCCCATGGGCTGATTCGTCGTCGCGAGCGACTGCAGGACGGCCAGACCATCGAGCAGGCTCTGGTTCGGCTGGGCGGGCAACCTGGCGGAGGGCGATTGCGGTGAATTGCCGGACATGGTAGTATTGTAACTATAATAGTTACATAGTCGAGGGTCTTTTTTTCGTGACGCGGGCTGTCGAAATCGGCCGATTTTTTTGCCGGGTGCGCCATTGGCGGAAAAGCAGCCGTCTTCGACGGCTCGCTTCACGAAGAAAAACTTGAAGCATACGGAGGCTGACATGCAGAATCACGAAATCGACTGCGACGTGCTTGTGGCCGGTGGTGGCATGGCGGGCGTTTGTGCGGCCATCGCGGCGGCGCGCGACGGGTGCAAAGTCGTGCTCTGCCAGGACCGTTCGGTCCTCGGCGGCAATGCCTCCAGCGAAGTCCGCATGCACATCGTCGGGGCCGACTGCCACAATGGGCGAAAGGGGTGGCGCGAGTCTGGGATCATCGAAGAGCTGCGTCTCGAAGATGCCGTGCGAAATCCCGAGCGGTGCTATCCGCTGTGGGACGTCATCCTGTACGAGAAGGTGACGGCCGAGCCGAACATCACGCTGCTGTTGGATACCGATGTTATTGGCGTGGAGATGGACTCGTCGTCTGAATTCGCGAGTACTCCGACAGCCGATCGCCCGCCGCGCACCGAGCGAATGTACGAGTTCAACGGCAGGCCTGGCCGGATCGCTGCCGCTCACGCCGTTCGTCATTTGACCGAAGACACCTTCGTCATCCGCGCCAAAATGTATGCCGACTGCACCGGCGACGGCCGTCTCGGGTTTGAAGCGGGGGCCGACTTCCGCATCGGCCGCGAGAGCAAATCGATGCACGGCGAATCGCTCGCACAGGAGACCGACGACACCTTCACGCTCGGCAGTTCGATCCTGCTCACCAGCCGCAAGTTGGATCGGCCTGCTCCATTTATCGCACCCAAGTGGGTGCGGAAGTTCGAGCCCGAGCAACTGAAAGTCGGTCGCGGGATTCGCTCGTGGGAGTACGGATTCTGGTGGGTCGAGTGGGGCGGCCAGCTCGATTCGATCAAGGATAACGCAACAACGATCCGCCACGAGCTCTACCGCATCGCGCTGGGTCTGTGGGACTACGTGAAAAACTCCGGCCGATATCCGGAGAGCGAAAACTGGACGCTCGACTGGATCGGCGCGATCCCCGGCAAGCGCGAAAGCCGCCGCTTCGTCGGCCCGCACATGCTCACGCAGAACGACGTGCTCGAGCCCAAGCCGCACAGTGATGATGTCGCGTTCGGCGGCTGGGCGATCGACCTGCACCCGTACAAAGGAATCGACGCGATCGACGAACCGCCGTTCACGCCTACGCACGTGAACAACGTCTACGGCATTCCGCTGCGGTGCTATTTCTCGCGGAATATCGAAAATCTCTTCTTCGCCGGGCGGAATATCAGCGCCACGCACGTTGCGTTCGCGAGCACGCGCGTGATGGCGACGTGCGCGATCGGCGGCGAGGCGATCGGCTGGGCGATGGCGCATTGCGTGCGCGAAAAACTCACGCCCGCGAAGCTGGTCACGGATCGCGTGCAAACTGCGGCCCTGCAGGCGACGCTGCTGTGCAACGACGTGACGCTGGTCAACGCCGCGAAGGCTTCGAGCAAGACAGATGAGGCGAAAGTCACCGCGAGTTCGGAGCTACCCGATTCGTCCGCAAATAATATCCTCGACGGCCGGCGGCGCGACGAGATCCATCCGAAGACCGGCGAGATGATCGTAAGCCATCATTGGAAGAGCCGACCGCTCACCGCCGGCGGTCAGGAATGGATCGAACTCACCTGGCCGACGGCGATCGAGGTGCGCGAGATCCACCTCACGTTCGATACCAACTTCGCCCGCCAGCTCTGCCTGTCGGCCAATGATTTCACCAACAACACGGTCATCCGCGGCCCGCAGCCGGAGACAGTGCGCGATTACACGATTTCGCTGGACGGGAAAGTCATCGAGAAAGTCGAAGGAAATTTCAGCCGTAAGCGGGTCCACAAGTTAGACGGCTCGACATCGGCAAAATCGCTGCGATTGGCGGTTGCCGCCACAAACGGCTCGGCCGAAGCACGAGTCTTCGAGATCGCGGTATTCTGAACGTGGTGACCGTGTTTGATGAGCCGAGTGAAATCCTGAGCGTATTGCTTCCCGACCGAAATCCGCGACAATTCGGCGTCGACTTATATAGGAGCATCATGTTCTCTCGCACTGGATTTCTCGCTCTTGCGTTGTTGATTGGCGGCGTCGGTATAAGTTACGCCGAGGACGCCCCGACCACTCCGGCCACGACTCCACCGACTTCGCAGCCCACCACCAGCCCAGCCGTGCTGGCTCCGACTGACACTGCCGGCATCACCGCCAAAAAGGGTGAGGTCGTCACTGTTGAAGGCCTGGTCGATACTGCCGCGTGGAGTTCCAGCGGCAAGGTGATGAACATCACCTTCAAGGACGTGGAAAAGGATAAGGGCCTGCTCTGCAGCGCGTTCCAGAAAAACAAAGCCAAGCTCGATGCCGAATTCGAAGGCGATGCCGCCGCCAAGCTGACGGGGGCGAAGATTCAAATCACCGGTAAAGTTGAGATCTACGGCGGGAAGATCGCCGCGTGGAAAGATCGGCCGGAGATCGTGATTCAGAATCCGCAGCAAATCAAGGTGATTGAACCGGCGCCGAAATAATCTGCGAGCTACTCGCCGTGCGCGGCCGGATGGTCGGCCGATGGTTTCGGTTCCGCGTCCTTAACAGTGGTTGGAGCGGGATGGTCCTGCATCTCTTCGACGAGGTTCGACGTCGTCATCACTTCCACCCGGCGGTTTAAAAGCAATGCGTCGGAAGAATAAGCGCGCTGTTTCACGGGTTCGAAGGTCGAGCAACCCTGCACGCGTAAGATTTCGGGCTCCACGCCTTTGCCGGTGAGATAATCTGCGACGGACTTGGCGCGCTGCAGCGAAAGCGCCATCTTTTCCTCTGCTGAAGAATCTTCGGGCAGATCATCAAGGGCGGTGTGCCCTTTCACGAGCACGATGTTTCGGTGGCCGCGGATGATTTTGGCGATTTCATCGAGCGCGCGGGTGGTCTCCGGAGTGAAGTGGGTCGATCCGGCATCGAACAGCAGACGCCCGCCGACGACGGACTGCTTGCCAGGTCGGATCGTGGTGTTCTGCTCGTCAGTGCCGGCCGGGGAATCGCGTTTGATTGTGGTGTCGCCGCCTTCGCCCTTACCGAAGTGCTCCCGCCACCGCTTAGCGCGAGCTGCGGAATCGGCGCCCATCGGCGCATGGCCGCTGAATCCATCGTGAAAGTCACGCATGAACTCATCCATATCGGGTTCTGAGGCTCCCGCCGCGTTGACCGGGGTCGGCGGCGTCGTCATTCCGGGCTTGAGCACCCAGAGAATCACGAACAACCCCATCATGCACATGATTAGGTCGGCCAGCGTGAAGATCCACTCGGGGCATTCCTCGCAGATCTCGTGCGGATCACATTTTTTGCAGCCTTTGGCCATGGGGTCGTAGGACTTAGGACTAAGGACTTAGGACTAAGTGAAGAGGAGATTTGCGGTTCTCATCTTTACTAAGTCCTAAGACCTAAGTCCTAAGTCCTCTCCTGTCCTACGCCGCCTTCGGCATGGCAGCTTGTTGTTTGTTCGAGAGGAAGCTCATCAGCTGCATTTCCACCACGCGCGGATTGTTGCCGGCCTGGATGCTGAGCACGCCCTGCAGCATGATTTCTTTGGCGAACGCTTCTTCCTTAGATAGCAATCCTAGTTTTTCTGCGATCGGGCCGGCGGCCAGGTTCTGAAGAAGCGCACCGTACAGCGTGCCGGTGAGCGCACCCGCCAAGGCGTGGCCGATCTTCGCGGGGTCGCCGTCTAAGTGCAGGAACATACCGACCTGTGCGCACAAGCACGCGACCAGGCCGCAACCGGGGCCGAACTTCGCCATGGATGCCCAAAAGTGCTTGCCGTGCTTGTGGCGTTCGAGCATGGAGTCGATTTCGATGCGCATGATGCGCTCGATGATCTCCGGATCGGTTCCGTCGATGGTCAACTGCAGGCCGCGGCGGAGGAACGGGTCCGGTGCTTCGCGGGCGACTGTTTCCAGCGCCAGCACGCCGTCGCGGCGGGCGGTTTCGGCGTAGGTCACCATTTCTTTGATCAAGTGTTCGAGGTGTGCGCCCTTTGAAAAGAGCATCTTCTTCAAGCAACCGGCCGCCCCGATGACCGAGTGGAGCGGCATAGACGCCATCGTTGCGCCCAGCGCGCAGCCGACGACCAAAAACATTTCAGCCGGCACGACATAGGCTTTGATTTCGCCTTCAGTGGCGTGCCACATGCCGTAGATCAAACAGCCCCACGCGAGCAGGTAGCCGATGAGTGTTGCCAGGTCCATGAACCGTCTCCGTCGGACTCAATCGAAGCCAGTCCATCCCCGGCTGGGGATACACCGCCTCAAGGTCTATTTCGGCGTTTGGCGCTCCGTTGTATGAAGAATTATTGGCACCGGCAGTACGCTTCTTCGGCAATTTGCACAGAATCGCGTTTCGCAGCGTGTGACCCGTTCGTTACAATCCGCGGCCATGAGCAATCCGCCGCCGAACCAGCCAAATCCGGGCACGCCCGTCCCAGTGGAACCGATCGGTTACGCATCCGCGCCAGTGAGCATGCTCCATAGCGGCGTGACTTGCCCGCAGTGCGGGATGAACGCCGCCCAAAAAGTTACCTTCTCCATGTGGGGCGGCGTGTTAGGGCCGAAAATGCTGAACCATCACAAGTGCCAGGCGTGCAAGTTCGGCTTCAACGGCCGAACGGGAAAATCCAATCGCGGCGCGATCTGGATTTACTGCTGCGTCGGTTGGGCGCTGGGGCTTACGGTGTTCTTCTACTTCATGACCCACCGGCGTTGAGCACGGTTCTGCCGACTACCAGACGGTTGTCTTTATGACCCTGCCAAATGATCCCGTTTCCCTCGACTACGCCCCGCGCCCGTCCCTCGGCCGGCGGCGATGGGTGCGACGCGCGCTGCTCCTGCTGACGACGGTCGTCGTGACCGCCAGCCTCTATCGCTACGGCCCGGCGATGTGGCAGCGAGCGACTGTGATGTACTGGCAGCGGCAGTGCATGAATTTCTCACCGCCGGCGGGGACGGTGGTTTTTGATCGACGGGGTGCCAAACTCGCAACCGCCATACCGATCCCTGTTGGATATTTCGAAAAATCGCGTCTCCGATCACTCATCCGCTTGCGACAAGGACAAACTAAGGAAAAGGAAACAGAATTTTTCCCCAACTGTTTGGATGAATTTACTTCTCGCATGCCGCCCCGAGAGCGAATCAACGAAGGGTGTGTCTTATATTGTCACGAACGGGTCGATCCGGCTGGAAATCGTCGTTTGGTGACCGTTCAGTATGAATCAACTTTTACGGGTGACACACTTTTAAGTGACTTGGATTCGCGGGTATTCGTTCCGAGGGAAATGTTTCGCGACCCTGAACAGCCGTTACTTTATAATATAAGAGGTTGTTACTTTGGACCTGTCTCGCTACCTACTCCCGTCCAGATTTATGCCGGCCAGACTGACCCTCTTGACCTATCCCACTTCACAATTCAATACCGATGGCCGGATGGCGTCGTTGGAACCATCGACGGCTCACTTCAGAGTATGGATATAGTCAGATTGTCCATTCGCCCAGGCCCGGGCGATCTCGAATCAACTCGGAAGCGATATCTAATTCCCTCCACTAACCCGTGAAAATTCCCGCCTCATCCGTTACGATTCGCCTTTGCTATCTCAAACCTGATTTGAAAGGAAGATTCCCATGCCCCTCATGACCACCAAGCCGATGTTCGATCTCGCCTACACCGGCGGATTCGCGGTCGGCGCATTCAACGTCAATAACATGGAACTGGCCCAGGCGATTCTCGATGCCTGCGCGAAGGAAAAATCGCCGCTGATTCTTCAGATCAGTAAGGGCGCCCGCAAGTACGCCAATATACGCTACCTCAAGGCGATCATCGACGCAGGCGTGGCCGAGTACCCGGATCTGCCGATCTGTATTCACTGCGATCACGGCGACACGGTCGATCTGATCCAGCAGTGCGTGAACGACGGCTACACCTCGGTCATGATCGACGGCAGCCATTACGATTACGAAAAGAACGTGAAGCTGACCAAGGACGCGACAGACGTGGCCCACGCGAATGGCGTCGTCGTCGAGGCCGAGCTCGGCATGCTCGGCGGGATTGAAGAAGACGTCGTCGGGCTTGACGCCGAAGAGTACGAGAAGAACGTCGAAAAGTTCCTGACCGATCCGGTGCAGGCCAAAGATTTCGCGGCTCGTACGGGGATTGATTCGCTGGCCGTCGCCATCGGCACGAGCCACGGGGCGTTCAAGTTCAAGCACGAAGCCAAGCTCGCGTTCAACCGCATCGAAGAAATCATGAAGACCTGCCCCGGCCTGCCGCTGGTGATGCACGGCTCGTCGTCCGTCCCGCAGGAGTTCATCGACCTCGTCAACAAGTACGGCGGCAACATGCCCAACGCCAAGGGCGTGCCGGAAGATCAGATCAACATGGCCGTCAGCAAGTATGGCGTGTGCAAGGTCAACATCGATACCGATTTGCGTTTGGCGATGACCGCCAAGATTCGCGAAGTCTTCATGACCAAGCCGGCCGAGTTCGACCCGCGCAACTACCTCGGTCCCGCCCGCGAGGCGATCACCAAGATGGTCCAACGCAAACTGCACGTGCTGAACTCAGCCGGCAAGAGCGAGGCCGTCATCAAACAGTGGGAAAAACTCGGCAAGCCGATGCCGAAGTTTTACGGGGCGAAGAAGTAAGCGGAATTTCAGACGAATTCAGCCAAAAAACGCCGGCTACACGTTAGCCGGCATTTTTGTTGGATCGACTCGCTCAACTTCGTTGGCCCGGGCGGGCGATCGTCGCTAGACTGTCACACCCATGCGCGAGCGACCCGATCCCAATTTGCCCGATATGCGGACCGATTATGGCAGAGATGCGCTGCTCGAATCGGCCATGGCGGCTGATCCGATCGAGCAGTTTCGGCGGTGGTTTGCCGACGTCGATGCTGCGAAAATAGCCGAGCCGAACGCGATGACGCTGGCGACGGCATCGGCCGACGGTGTGCCGTCGGCGCGGATCGTATTGCTCAAGGGCATCGACGAATCCGGCTTCACGTTTTATACGAACTACGACAGCCGCAAGGCCGATGAGTTGGCGGCCAACCCGCGGGCGGCGCTGGTGTTTTTCTGGCAGCCGCTGGAGCGGTCGGTTCGGATCGAGGGGGCGGTGGAGCGGTTGGATCGCGAGACGTCGAAGACATATTTCGATACGCGGCCGCGAAAGTCGCGAATCGCGGCTTCGATCTCGCGGCAGAGCCGGGTCGTGCCGTCGCGGAAAGTGCTCGAGCAGGAGTTCGAGCGGCTCGATTCGCAATTCGGCGAAGATATTCCGCTGCCGGGGTTTTGGGGCGGATACCGCGTCGTACCGACGTCGATCGAATTCTGGCAGGGCCGGCGGTCGCGATTGCACGATCGACTGCGGTATCGGCGAGAGGGCTCGGCGTGGATTCTGGAACGTCTTGCGCCGTAGAAGAGCAGTGTGAGCCACAGGATTCGCAGAGCAATGAAATTGAATTTCTACGAGTTCTCTCTGAGTCCTCCGTGATCTCTGTGGTAAAAATTGAATTCAAAACGAGCGGAAATGCAAAAATGACTTCAAAGACAAAACCGACCGTACTTTTCCTCTGCACCGGCAACTATTACCGCTCGCGCTTTGCTGAGATGTGGTTTAATCACCTGGCCGAGACGGCGGGGCTGGATTGGCGGGCGGAATCGCGCGGGTTGGCGATCGAGCGCGGCGTTAGTCTTGTCGGCCCGATCTCGCCGGCGACTGTTGCAGAACTGAAAAAGCTCGGCGTGAATCAGCCGGCGACGCATCGCGGCATGATGTCCTGCACCGCCGCTGATCTGCTCGCCGCCACGCACATTGTTGCGTTGAAAGAGGCGGAGCATCGGCCGCTGTTGAGCGAACGCCATCCGGGATGGGAGGATCGCGTGAAGTATTGGCACGTGCACGATCTGGATGCAGCCACCACGGAGCAGGCGCTCGGCGAGATCCGCAATTTAGTCGAGTCGTTCCTGTTCGAACTGCCGCGACCAGAGCCGATCGAAACACTCGCCGCGGCGGGGCAGTCGTTCTGAAACGCACAAAATAGTTGAGACGCCATGGACATCACCGAATCCCTGCCGTTCGAGATGTTGAAGAAAACCTGGCAGCCGGTTTGTATCAGCCGCGATTTGCCTGTCGGCGCGGTGAGGCACTACGTGCTGCTGGAGGTCGAGCTGGTGATCGCGCGCACGCCGGGCGGCCTGCTCGCTGCGAGAAACTCATGCCCGCACAAAGGCATGCGCCTCGAAAAAGGCTCGATCATTGACGGCCAACTCCAGTGCGCCTACCACGGCTGGCGATTCGATCACACCGGGCAGTGCCTGAGCATTCCTTCGATTCTCGATGCAACCCCGGAGAAGAAAAAACTGGCATGCCTGAAGTCGTTTGGGGTTAAAGTGCGGTACGGCATGGTGTGGGTGAAGCTCGATCCGGCCGAGGCCGCACCGCTGCCGGATGTGCCGGAGTTCGAAGACACGAAGTGGACCTACCTGGTGGCCGACCCGATGCCGTTCGAAGCCGGCTTCCGGCGGGAGATCGAAAACTACCTCGACATGACGCACTTCGCGTTCGCCCACTCCACCACGCTCGGCGCCGCCGCCACCGCAATCGTGCCGAACATGGACATTCGCACGTACGACAACGGCTTTGAAATGATCGCGCCGTTCCCGTCGCTTGCGGCCCCGAGCATCGAGCCGGGCAAGCTGCAGCAGGCGCACCTTCGCCGGCAGCGCTGCTACCTGCCGAACTTCACCACGATCCGCCAGACGTTTGAAGACGGCGACGAGCGTGTGCTCGTGCACATTCCCAGCCCGAACACGCGCGAGCGGTGCACGGTTTTCTGGTCACTGGCGATTTCCCCGAATTTCGCCGGCCCGCCGCCGGAGAAGCAGATCGAGTTTGCGGTGCAGGTTCTTGATGAAGACCGGCAGATGTGCGAGGCGCAGATGCCGCGGGAAGTGCCGATCAATCCCACCAGCGGCGGGTGGGGCGTGCTCGTCACGCCGGGCGATACGCTGGCCACCACGTTTCAGAAATCATTCCGGAAGTTCCTGTCAGCCTAGCGCCGAAAAGCGATCGGATTGTGCCCTGAGACATTTATCCACTGCAATTTGACTTGAACCGCGCGCGCGCTCGGATATAGTACCGCAGTCCAAGTTCCGCCGATCAGGATGATCGGCCCTCGCGATCCAAGGATGGATGACATGCGAACGCTTCCTCGTTTTACGATCGGCCTGCTGCTCAGCTCGACGCTGCTTGGCTGTTCCACGCCGGCGCCGAAGCCGATTACGCGTACCGAGCCCAAGTTTTCCAATCGCACGGAATCGAATGATCCGTCCGCCGCCGGCGCGGAAATGAAACCGCTCACGCCGGGTGATGACGGCGCGACGACAACGGCCTCGCTATTGGCTCAGAAGCTGGCGGCCTACTCGAACGAGATGTCGCCGCGGATTCGCGATCGCGCTGAGCGCAAAAAGCTCAATGCCGTTGGCTCGGGCGGATCTGCCGCCGGCACGCCCGCGCCGGCGGCGCAGCCGTCAGACGTGGTGTGGGCGGGATCGAACGGGTTGACGCTGTCGCCGTCATCGACTGACGCTGCGAGTTCGGCATCGGTCTTGCCCGCGGTGGATTCGGCGAGCGTTTCGCAGAATCAGCAGATCGCCCTGGCGTCGCCCGCGCGCCATAAGTCCGCTGACGTGCCGCAGATCGTCCCGGAAGGCGAGGACCTTCTCGCCCCCACCGGCCCGCACGATCCGCCGCCGGATACGGACGCGCTGCTCCAGCAACTCACCGGCAAAATCCGCGACAACCCCAGGGACCTCGCCGCTCAGCTCGATTACCAGCTCATACAATTCCTGCGCGGCGAACAGGTGCCGCAGATGAAATCCATCACCGGCCTGCCGAGTGAAGACCGCGAAGTCCTCACGGCGCTGCTCGACGGGCTGAGCAACTTCCGCAGCAACGTCCGCAACGACAGCAACCAGATGCTCAGCCAGAAAATCCGCCCGCTGGTAGAAATGGCCGACCGCCTGCGTGGGCAGGCCGACCTCACGCTGCCCAACGCCGCGCTTTGCACCCGCGTTGACGGTTACGGCGTGTACGATCCAATTGCGCCGGCGCGATTTTCTGCCGGCAAGGATCATCCGGTCATTGTTTACTGCGAAGTGGAGAATTTCGCCTCGCTCATGAACGAGAAAAAGCTCTGGGAAACCAAGCTCTCCAACGAAGTGATCCTGTATACCGAAACCGGCATGGTGGCCTGGAGCGACAAGAGCAAATCAATCGTCGACCAATCCCGCAACCGCCGGCATGACTTCTTCATCGTGAAGAAAACCAAGCTGCCGAACACGCTGCAGATCGGGCGGTATATTTTGAAGATCAGCGTGACCGACCAGCAATCCAACCGGGTCGCCGAGACGACGATCCCCGTCACGATTACGGCCGAATAGGGCGGTTTTCGCTTCGTCCAATACAGTTTGTGCATCGAAATAATCAACGCGATGACGGCGCTGTGTGCGGCGCTTTGCATCTGTGCGAAGCATTCTACAATGGTGTTCATGCCCGGACGCTCGTGTTCATCCGTCGTGCTGCTTTTGGGCAGCGTTCTCTTCATCGGCTGCGCTCCGAAACCAGCGGCGCACCCGACGCCGCAAGCGACGTTGACGTACTTGGCGTCCGACGCGTTGGACGGTCGCGGTGTGGAGACGGCGGGGCTTAATTCGGCGGCGGACTACATTGCGGGGCAGTTTCGCGACGACGGCCTCAAGCCATTTGCCGGCGAGCCGGCGTACTTTCAGCCCTTTGAGTTTCCGTTCGTGACGACCGTCGATCCTTCGACCGAACTGCGCATCAATGATAGCCCGGCCGGTCGCGATCAGTCGTATCGGCCGCTCAGCGTTTCCGGCGAAGGCGCCTTTAGCGCGCCGCTCGTGTTCGCGGGTTATGGCATTACCGCGGCGGACCCGTCGTACGACGACTACGCGGGAATCGACGTCAAAGGCAAAGCAGTGCTCCTCCTGCGCGCCGAGCCGCGCGATAAATCCGGCAACAGCGTGTTCGGCAAATCGAAAAACTTTTCCGATCACGCCACGTTCGTCACCAAGGTCAAAAATGCCCAGGACCACGGTGCCGTCGCCGTGCTGATTTGCGACCCGGCGGGCAAAACCCTGATTCCATTTACCGCCGGGCCGTCGAACGGAATTGTAATTCCCGTGCTGGCCGTGAGCCGCTCAGTGGCCGACGCCTGGCTGGCGCAAGGCGGTGAGCCCGATAGCGCCGCTACAAAATCGCAGATCGATTCCACGCTTCACCCGGCTTCGCGGGCGATCGAGGGCGTCTCGATCAGCGGTAACGTGAAGCTGATCCGCAAAATCGGGCATGTGAAGAACGTGGTCGCCTTTTTCCCAGCAAACGGGCCGGGGGCGGAAGAGTACGTCGTTGTCGGGGCGCACTACGATCACCTGGGCAAAAGTAAGGGCGAGAAACCGAGCATCTATCACGGCGCCGACGACAACGCCTCCGGCACGACGGCGCTGCTCGAAGTCGCCAAGCGCATCACCGACGGCCCGCCGCTCAAGCGGTCGATCATTTTCGTTGCGTTCTCGGCTGAGGAAGAAGGGCTGATCGGATCGGATTATTTCGTCAAGCATCCGCCGGTGCCGCTGGAGAAGATCGTCGCGATGCTGAACCTCGACATGGTCGGCCGGGTGCGGAACGAGACGATTTACGTGGCCGGTGGCGGAACAGCGGCGGGGTTTCATGATCTGATCAAGCGGGTGGATGATGCCTCGCCGCTTTCGATCAAGAGCATGGGCGAAGGCGGGCTCGGGCCGAGCGATCACATGAGCTTTGCACTGAAGAAGATTCCGATTCTTTTCCTGTTCAGCGGCCTGCACGCGGATTACCACCGACCGACGGACACGGCCGACAAAATCAACTTCGCCGGGATCTCAGAAGTTGCGGCGCTGGCGGAAAAGATGGTCGATGAGCTGGCCGTTTTGCCGCGGCAAACGTACGTGAGCGCGGCCGACGCGTCGCAGGAAAACGTGAGCATCGGCTACACCGGCCCGGGCCCGGGCGGCGGGCGGCGGGTGACACTCGGCGTTATCCCGGACTATACTACCGGCGACGACGTCACCGGCGTTCGCATCACCGACACGATTCCTGAGTCGCCCGCGAACAAGGGCGGCCTGCTGGGCGGCGATGTGATCGTGAAACTCGGCGAGACGAAGATTGAATCGCTCGAGGGCTTGTCGGCCGCTTTGCAAACCGCCGAGGCGAGTAAGCCGACGACGGTGACGGTGTTGCGAAACGGCAAGCGCGTAGAATTGCCGGTGACGCTTATCGAGAAAATCGTGCCGTGACCAGTCTTCAGCCTGTCACGAAGCGAGGTACGCCTCGATTCGTACTCGGGAGCGATTTGAAAAGAAGGCGGGCGAATGCGTACATCCGCCCGCGACAGACAGGAATGTCTTTCCTACTGGAAGTTCGGAGAGCAGATTCGCAATGACCAAAACCGGCATCATCATCGTCGATCACGGCTCACGACGGCCCGAGAGCAATCAAATGCTAGAAGAAGTCGCGCGCCTCTTCGGCGAGCGGTTCCGCCAAACGCACGAGATCGTCGAGCCGGCCCACATGGAGATATGCGAGCCGTCAATCGCTTCCGCGTATGCCTCGTGCGTAAAGCGTGGGGCGGGCCGAGTGATGGTCGTGCCGTTTTTCCTCGGGCCGGGTAAGCACTGGACGAAGGACATCCCCGCGCTCGCCGCAGCCGCGGCGGCGGAGTTTCCGGGCACGAGCTATCATGTCGCGATGCCGCTGGGGATCGATGATTTGATTCTCGACCTGCTGAACAAGCGGGCCAGCTTCTGCGAAGTAAACGGCTTTCTCTGCGACAGCTGCCGTGGCACGATTCGCAGCGGCGAAGCCGGCGTTACGCTTCCGCTGGCAACCCTGACAGAGAACAAAAAATCAGCGCTCTGTTCGACGTGCCCCTTCCAAGGCCAGCCGATTCCCGAGCCTGCAATGAAGTAGCCGCTACGTTTTCCGGAGCGCCGAATCGCAATTCCCCCTCCCAATTCGGATTCAGAAGTTTTCACTCAAGCGGTAGGGCACCATCGCGCCGGCCGGCTTCAAGAGGCGGAGACGCTTTATCGGCAGGTTTTGCAACAACTGCCGGACCATGCAGACGCGCTGCATTACCTGGGTGTGATCGTTCACCAGTTCGGCCAACCCGCGAAGGCGGCGGAGTTCATTCAGCGATCGCTCATAGTCAAACCGAGCAACGCGACGGCCCACAACAATCTCGGAAACGCGCTGCGCGATCTGGGCCGTGCGAAAGACGCTTATACGTCGTACCGGCGTGCCGTCGCGCTCAAGCCTGATTTCGCTGGTGCGTACAGCAATATGGGGAACGTCCAGAAAGATCACGGCCGACTCGAGGAGGCCATCTCGCTATACCGAACGGCCGTTGATTTCGATCCGAATTATGCCCAAGCCCATTGCAACCTCGGCAATGCGCTGCGTGAGGCGAGCGCGTTGGAAGAATCCGCTGCGGCATGCCGTCGCGCGATTGCGATTCAGCCGGAATTTGCCGAAGCATACAACAACCTCGGCAACGCGTTGCGCGATCAGAAATTGCCGGACGAAGCGGCCGATGCGTATCGACGGGCGATCGAGATTCAACGCAACCTGGCCGAGGCGCACAACAATTTGGGCGACGTACTGAAAGACGTCGGTCGCCTAGATGACGCGCTTGCCGAATTTCGAACGGCCATTCAACTTCGGCCCAACTATGCGGAAGCGCACAGCAACCTGCTGTATGCGCTGCATTTTCACCCGACAATGAGCGCCGAGAAGATCGCCGACGAGCACCGCCGGTGGAACGCGGAGCAGGCCGAGCCGTTTCGCGCAGCAGCTCGCGCGCACGATAATGACCCATCGCCCGAACGCCGCCTGCGGATCGGCTACGTCTCCCCCGATTTTCGCGACCACTGCCAGGCTTTTTTCATGCTCCCGCTCCTCGCCGGCCATAAGCGGCGAGATGAAGTCGATGTGATCTGCTATTCCGACGTGCTGCGCCCCGACGCGCGGACCGAAGAATTGAAGCAACTGGCCACGGCATGGCGGCCGATCGTCGGGCAGTCCGATGCGCAGTTGGCGGAACTCATTCGCGCCGACGGGATCGACTTACTCGTGGATTTAACGATGCACATGGCCCGCAATCGGCTGCTCGCATTCGCGCGCCGGCCGGCGCCGGTGCAGGTGACGTGGCTGGCTTATCCCGCGAGCACCGGGCTAACCGCGATCGACTATCGACTGAGCGATTCGCATTTCGATCCGCCCGGGACAGATGAGTCGATCTACAGCGAGAAGACGATCCGCCTGCCGGAGACGTTCTGGTGCTACGCTCCGTTCGATGGCGAGGATCTTCCTCTAAATCCGCCGCCGGCGATGGAGAGCGGGGCGATCACGTTCGGCTGCTTGAACAATCCGTGCAAATTCAATCTCCCGCTTCTCAAGCTTTGGGCGAAAGTGCTTCATCGCGTGACAAATGCTCGCTTGATGCTGCTGGCTCCATCCGCCGACCACCGCCGGCGAATTCTCGCGGGGTTTACGTCGGAACAGATCGATCCATCGCGGATCGAATTCGTCCCATACCAACCGCGCCCGGCGTATTTGCAGTTGTACAACCGCATCGATATCGGCCTGGACAGTTTTCCATACAACGGCCACACCACCAGCCTCGATTCATACTGGATGGGCGTGCCCGTCGTGACTCGTGTGGGCGAGCGGGCCGTTTCACGCGGGGGATTGAGCCAGCTTTCGAATCTCGGGCTCACCGAGTTGGCGGCGAGCACCGACGCGGAATTTGTATCGATCGCGACCCGATTAGCGAACGATTTGCCAAGGCTATCGCTTTTGCGATCGACGCTGCGCGACCGGATGCTGCGATCGCCATTGATGGACGCAGCCAGGTTCACTGGCCATATCGAAAATACCTTCCGGGAGATGTTCCGAACGTGGTGCGTACAGGGCGGCCGCGGTTAGTCGTTGTCGGTTGCCGTCGGGCCGGTGCCGACTCGCTGGCCTGTCGGCGAAGTGAGCGTCGCCGTTTCCATCGCGGGCACGCTGGCCCAGCCCATGCCGGACTGCATGAGTCTCGAGGCGAATCCCTCCGCCTGCTCGATTTCGCCGTGTACGACGAATGCCGACGTCTGCTTCACCAGTGTCGGTTTGAGGAAGCGCAGCAGTTCATCGCCGTCACCGTGGGCGCTCAGGCCGTGGATCGTTTCGATGCGGCACTTGACGTCGTAGTAGCGGTCGAGAATGCGCACGCGCTTGCTACCATCCTGCAATCGCCGGCCGAGCGTGCCGTACGGCGTGAAGCCGACGAAAATCACCAAGTCGTTCGGGCGCTCGAGGCTAAGCTTTAAGTGGTGCAGCACCCGGCCGAACTCACACGTGGGGCTTGATGCGATGATCACGCACGCGCCGTTTACGTGATTGATCTGCTTGCTCTGCTCGCCGGTGGAGGCGAATGTGACGTGCGACAGGCCGAACAGATCTTTCTTGCCGATGAGGGCGAGCGTTTCTTCGTCGTAGCTGTCGCGATGGGTTGCGTAGATACGAGTCGCCTCCACGCCCATCGGGCTGTCGACGAAGATGGGGATCTGCGGAATCTGTCCGCTGCTGACGAACTGCTGCATGTACCAGAGAATCGTTTGCGTCCGCCCGACGGCGAACGACGGCACGATCAGCCGGCTTTTGCTGGCGATGACCTGCTTAACCGCCGCCAGCAGTTGCGGGCCGACGTCGGCCATCGGCGCGTGCGATTTGTTGCCGTACGTGCTTTCGGTGATGACGACATCGACCGGGCCGGCGAGGGGGGCGGGGTCGCGGATGATTGGCGCGTTGTACCGCCCGATGTCGGCGGTGAAGAGAAGCTTTTTCGTCACGCCCGACTCCGGCCATTCGATCAACACGTACGCCGAACCGAGTATGTGCCCCGCGTCATAGAACGTGAACGCGAGACCGCCAAGGTCGGTCTTCTGCTCGTAGGGGATTTTCTTGTACTGCTGGAAAACGTATTGCACCTCGGCCGTGCCGTAGAGCGGTTGGATCGGCTTCTGCCCCGGCCCGACGGCGCGGCGGTTGAGGTATTCGGCGTCTTCCTGCTGGATTTTTGCCGAGTCCATCAGCACCAGCCGCGCCACGTCGGCCGACGCTGCGGTGCAGTAGATCGGCCCGGTAAAACCGGCTTTGCAAAGCACCGGAAGCTTGCCGCAGTGATCGAGATGCCCGTGCGAAAGGATGACCGCGTCGATCTTGCCTGGATTATCAGGCAGCTGCTCGTTGAGCTGCCGGGCGAACTCGCGCGAGCCCTGGTAAATGCCGCAGTCAAGCAGGATTCGTTTGCCTGCGACTTCGATGAGGTGGCAGGAACCGGTAACAGTTCGATCCGCTCCGCAGAATTGGATTCGCATGCGGGCCGAGCGTAGCGGCGCAGATTGATGAGGGCAACTCGCCGGGGCACGGTTTAGCCGGTGCGCATTGAATCGCTAAATCAAATCCCGCCATCGCTTTACTCACAATATTTCGGTGATTGATTCGTTCAAACCTGCTAGAATCCAGAGCCTTACAAGCGGAGAACCCTGATGGCCAGCGCCCAAGTAGACCCAGCCGAATTAAGACGTTTTGCCGCCGAGCTCAATCGCTTCAACGGCGACCTGCAAGCCCTGATGTCCACCCTCAATGCACGCTTGCGAAATCTGGAAGGCTCCTGGCGCGACCAGGAACAACGGAAGTTCACAGAAGCCTTCGACTCTACCGTAAAAGCCCTCGGCAGCTTCCTCGAACATTCGCACACGCACGTGCAGTTCCTGGCGAAGAAGGCAACTCTCGTGGAAGAGTATTTGAAGCAGAGATAGGAGTGAGGACTTAGGACTAAGGACTTAGGACTTAGTGAAGGCAGATTTATCTTTACTAAGTCCTAAGTCCTCGGCCCTTAGTCCTACATTATGGCCGGTGCAAAATTAACTTCTCTTGATGCGATCAAGCATTTTCGTAATGCGATGATCAAATTCGCCGAGGCCACCAATGCCGCGCTCGGCAATGCCGACTCGGATGTGAACCGATCGGTGAGCTGGCTCGAGATGGAGGCCAAGCCGTTCTGGCAGAGCGAAATTCGCAAGCGGCAGTTGAAGCTCGCGCAGGCGCAGGAAGCGCTGCGAATGAAAACTTTGTACAAGAACTTCGACGGCACGACGCCGAGTTCCGTGGACGAGCAGAAGGCCGTTCACATCGCCAAGCAGCGGCTGGAGATTGCGAATCAAAAACTGGTGAATGTACAAAAGTATCTCAACCGCATGCAGAAAGAGGCTGTGCTTTACAAGGGTGCGGTACAACGGTTTTCAACGACGATCCAGGGCGGCACGCCGGTGGCGATCGCGATGCTCGGCCGGGTGATGGAGGCGATCGAACAATACCTGCTGGCGAACCCGGAAATGATCGCCCCCAGTGGCGGCATGGCGGGCGAGGCCGGTAAGCCCGGCTACTTGGACTTTCTCGCGCCGGTCAAGCGCACGACCGACGAAGTCGGCGAAAAGATCGAAAAAATGCCCGAAACCGCGGAACCCGCGTCCACCGGCGACGAACCGGCGGCGGTCTCTGCGGACTCAACGCCCGAATCCGCCGCCGCCGCGAACCAAACTGCCTCGGCCGAGTCCAAGGAGCAGCCATGAGCGTACAAAGCAGCCGAGCCACGATCGCCAAGGCCGTGCAGGACCTGAATAATTTCTGGCTCGTCACGCGGGGGAGCTGGGACGATGTTGTCGCCGAGGAATTCGAGAAGAAGTATCTCGAACCGATCGCGATGGATTTCAAGCCCGCCAGCAGCGCGATGGACGCCATTGGCGCTGTGATCTCACAAATGCAGCGGGATTGCAGCGAGTAATCAGCAAGTAGATGTCGATTCATCAACGGGATGTGACCACATGGAGCAGATTGAACTGGCCGACGCTTCGCAGGATTCAGCCGCCCCCGCGTCCGACCGCGAGGCCGCCCGCAGCGCGCTGCGCGAGCTTCTCAAGCACGCCACCGATAGCGCCGAGGCGGAAGTCAAAATCGCGCAGCGCCACGAGACGCAGCTCGCCGCCGACGAGAAGAAGCTGACGCAATCGCTCTGGGAAATTGAGCAGCGCACCAAGAGCACGAAGGACCAGATCGACCAGAAATACAACGACCACGTCCAGCAGGTGCAGGCGCGTTATCAAAGCGAAATCAAAAAACTGAAGGAGACCGATCACGACGCCCGCCGCCAGGCGCTGGATGAGAAAGAAACGGTCGATCGAAACGTCAAAAAGGAATTCGATAACGCAGCGTGGCTGGCCGAGAGCGTTTACGACGGCGAGCATGCGGCGTTGCTCCAACAGGCGAAGGACTTCAAAGAAAAAGTCGAAGCGGAAGAGGGCGAGCTCGATCACGTCGAAGCCCAGGCCGCCGCGCTCATGCGCACTTACGGCCAACAGACCATGCCGTTCAGCGCCAGCGACGAGGACAAGGCCGCCATCAAATCCGACGCCGACGCCGCGTTCACGCGCTTCCGCGCAGAGGCCGACGTGCGGCTGGCGACGCTTGGCAAGCAATTCGTCGCGAAAATCTTCGTAGGCCTTGCGCCGCTGATCCTGGTGGTTGCGATCTGCGGTGCAGCCGGGGCAATCGCGTTCGTCACATCGCCCACTACGTCCTCGGGCGAGCCGGATATCAAGCGGCTTTCGATTGCCGTCGGTGCGGCACTGGCGTTTTCAGTCATTCTCGGCATCGCGCTGAAGATGCTGGCGAACCGGCAGGTACGCACTGCATACGCGCCGCTGTCGCAAACGATCGACGCCGCCCGCTGGGCGGAGAAGCGCCGGCTGGAAAATCACGCAGCCGCCCAGGAGCTGGCGCTCGCCGCGGCGCTTGAGAAACAGAAGTCCGAAGTGCAGGCCGCCAGAACGCAGTTCACGCCGCACCTCGTTCGCGCAAAGGAAAAGTTTGAGGCCATGACGACCCAGCTGCGGGCCGAGTATGCGGGACGAATCGATGTGATCGAAGCCGCCCAAAAAGCCGCCATGACCGAGGCGGACGCATGGCTGAAAAAGAACACCGGCGAGCTCGAACAGCGGCAGCAGCGCGACATCGCTGCCGCGAAAAAGTCGAACCAGGAAGCCGTCGCCGCTGAAGTGAAGCGCGCCGGGACGGAAAAGCAGGAGCTGGCCGAGTCGTGGCAAAGCGGGCTCACGCGGCTGTCGAATCCGATCACTTCGAATGTCGCCACCTCCGTTGCGCCGTCCACCTGGAGCGACCCGGCGTGGGACAGCTGGGTGCCGCCTAAAACCTTCGCCTCTCGCGTTCGTTTCGGCGAGCTGCAGGTCGACATCAGAACGCTGATCGATTCCATTCCGCAGGAAAAACCGTTCGGCCTGCCGATCCCCGGCGCGTTCTCACTGCCGGCCGAACTCTCGTTCCCCGCGCACGGCTCGCTGATGATCCACACCGATCGCCTCGGTCGGCCGGCTGCGCTGGAAACTTTGCAGATGGTGATTACCCGCCTGCTCACCACGCTCCCGCCGGGCCGGGTGAAGTTCACCATCATCGATCCCGTCGGCCTCGGGCAGAATTTCGCGGGCTTCATGCACCTGGCCGATTACGACGAATCGCTCGTCAGTAGCCGCATTTTTACCGATCACGAGCAGATCGAAAAACGGCTGGCCGACCTGACCGAGCACATGGAGACGGTCATCCAGAAATACCTGCGAAATGAATTCGCGACGATCGACGATTACAACGCCCAGGCCGGCGAGTTGGCCGAACCGTATCGGTTCCTTGTGATCGCGGATTTTCCCGTCGCGTTTCAGGGTGATTCATTCCGTCGCCTCGCGAGTATTGCCACCAGCGGGCCGCGGTGCGGCGTGTACACGCTCATCGTCCGCGACAGCCGGCAGACCCTGCCCAGTGGCTCGCACGTGGATGAAGTCGAGGCGCACAGCGTCAATCTCATTCATAATACAAACAACGTTTTCTTCTGGCGCGATGAAATCTTCCGCCAGTTCCCGCTCAAGCTCGATCCGCCGCCGAGCGAGGCAGATCTGACGAAGATCATGCACATCGTCGGCCAAGGTGCGAAGCAAGCCAACCGCGTGGAAGTGCCGTTTGAAACCATCGCCCCGCAATCGCCGGAGGATTTCTGGTCGCTCAGCAGCAGCGCCGAGATGCGCGTACCGATCGGCCGAATGGGCGCAACTCGTCTGCAGCAGCTCAAGCTCGGCAAAGGCGTGGCGCAGCACACCCTGATCGCCGGCAAGACCGGCTCCGGTAAATCCACACTCCTGCACGCGATCATCACCAACCTGGCGATGTGGTATTCGCCCGAGGAGGTGGAGTTCTATCTGATCGACTTTAAAAAGGGCGTTGAATTTAAAACCTACGGCACACATGCGCTGCCGCACGCCCGGGCGATCGCGGTGGAATCCGATCGCGAGTTTGGATTGAGCGTACTACAGCGAATTGATGCAGAACTCGCCCGCCGCGGCGAATTGTTCCGCAAGGCATCGGTCCAGGATCTGCCTTCGTACAGGCAGACTAAGGGCGCGGAACTGATGCCGCGAACCCTGC
Source organism: Tepidisphaerales bacterium (assembly GCA_038329865.1). Classification (GTDB taxonomy): domain Bacteria; phylum Planctomycetota; class Phycisphaerae; order Tepidisphaerales; family Tepidisphaeraceae; genus JANMES01. Next base: position 64,399 of record JBBQNK010000021.1, read on the forward strand.
TGGTCATCGACGAATTCCAGGAATTCTTCTCCGAAGACGACAAGCTTTCGCAGGAAGTCGGCCTGTTGCTCGACCGCCTGGTGCGGCAAGGCCGAGCGTTCGGCATTCACGTGCTGCTCGGCTCGCAGACGATCGCGGGCTCCGGCGGGCTGGCGCGCAGCACGATTGGGCAGATGGCGGTTCGAATCGCGCTGCAGTGTAGCGAGGCCGACAGTCAGCTCATCCTCGGCGACAACAACTCCGCCGCGCGACTGCTCACCCGGCCGGGCGAATCGATTTACAACGACGCCGGCGGGTTGGTCGAAGGCAACAGCCCGTTCCAGATCGCCTGGCTGCCGGACGAACAGCGCGAGCGATACCTGATCAAGATCCGCGCCGCGGCCGACGCGAAGAAGTCGCCGTTCGCGCCGCCGATTGTGTTCGAAGGCAACGCGCCGGCTGATGTCACGCGCAATCACACGCTGGCGGATCTGCTCGACTCGCCGACCGTGAAACCGAACCTCGCGCCGCTGGCGTTTCTGGGCGAGCCTGTGGCGATCAAAGCGCCGACCGGCATTCCGATGCGCCGCCAGAGCGGGGCGAACATCCTCGTCATCGGCCAGCAGGACGAACTGGCGCTGGCGATGCTGAACATGTCGATCATCTCACTTGCTGCCCAACTTAAGAAGGACAAAGTGAAATTCGTCGTTCTCGACGGCACGCCCGCCGACTCGGACCTCACCGGTTCGTTCGTCAAGGTGAAGGAAGCCGTTCCGCACGACTTGGAACTGGTAGAATTCCGTGCGGTGGCTGATTCGATCAACACGCTGGCCGTGGAAATGAAGCGCCGGATCGACGATGACGATACCGCCGCTTCGCCGATCTTCCTGGTCATCTACGGGTTGCAGCGGTTCCGGGCTTTGCGGAAGGGTGAAGACGATTTCGGCTTCTCGATGGGCTCGGACGACACTCCCAAGCCGCCCAACACCGGCAAGCAGTTCGCGGAGCTTCTCAAGGACGGCCCGGCCACTGGAATCCACATTATCGCCTGGGCCGATACGCCTATCGCGGTGGAACGCACCCTGGATCGCACGGCGATGCGTGAATTTGATAACAGAGTGCTTTTCCAGATGTCCGCCAACGATTCCAGCAACCTGATCGATAACCCGGCCGCTAATAAGTTGGGCTTTTTCAGGGCTTTAGCGTACAGCGAGGAGCAGGGCACGATGGAGAAATTCCGCCCGTACGCCATCCCAACAGCGGCATGGCTGAAGTCGGTTCGCGAAAAGCTGTTGAAACACGGGTAGGTTTTTTGTGCCGTCAGTCGTGATTACGGTAGGATGATTGCGGTTTAGGTAAGATAGGGCGGCGCGGTAGCCGCAGATTTTTAAAAAAGTCCGAAAATAATAATATTTTTCAGTAGAGAGTGCGGTAAGACTCGATAGGTTGTAATTGTTGGAAAAGGGAACCTATCGAGCGAACTTAAAAAAGTTTTCAGGTCGTACAATCTGCTGTCCTACATGATCGCCGCCACGTCGTTACGTCACCCACTCGTAATGGCAACTTCCTGGTACTGGACGTGATCCTGATCACGACAATACTACGGCGACCGTAAGCTCAGCAGAAGTAAAGGGTCAGTCTCTCGGCTGGCTCTTTTTTCGTTTTCTGATTTTTGACCTTTGCTTTAAGAATCAGGGGAAAAACAGGGTTCTTCGAACCCTCGCTTCACGGGTGCTTCGACCAACGAAAAAGAGACCGGTGATTGCTCACCGGTCTCTTTGAAAATATCAGATACAACTAAACGCTTATTTTGCGGCGCTGACCGAGTCGATCGCTTCCTTGAAATCGCGCTCCTGGCGGAGGCCTACGAATTTCTGGGCGACTTGGCCGTCCTTGAACAAGATGACCGTCGGGATCGCGCTGATCGCGTACTTGATCGAAACGTCGCGGTTGCTGTCGGTGTCGATCTTGCCGACCTTCACCTTGCCGACGTAGTCCTTGGCGATCTTTTCGATCGTCGGGGCAAGCATGCGGCAGGGCATGCACCACTCGGCCCAGAAATCAACCAGCACCGGAACGCTCGACTTGAGCACTTCCTCTTCGAAGTTCTGATCCGTCAGTTCTTTTACGTTCTCACTGGCCATGGGACTCCTTAATTATAAACAGCTTACGTCGCGGACATCGAATCGCATCGGATCATAGGAACGGCGGCCAAGTGAGTCAACGCAAGCCAGTTCCCTTGCAAATTACTGCGATTTTGCTGCCTGCAGGGCAGATTTAACCACTAACATGTTCATGACCGCAAACGCGAGGAAGATCACGCCCACGCCCGCCATGGCGCCGATCAGACCGGTCTGTTCGCGCATCGAGGCCAGCGCCGAATCCGGCGTGACCATAAATGGAATGACCGCCGAGACCAAACCGATCGCGCCGAGCGTGAGCATGATCGGGATCAATGTCTGCTTGAACTGCAGCGTGTGCGAATAGTGCTTCCTGGGCATCGGAGTGGGCTTGGGCTTCTTATGGAACACGTCGGCCGATGGCGCGGGAACGATCACGGCGTCGCCGTCATCGTAAATGGCGTCGGGATCGACAGGCGCTTCCTCGGCGGGCTTTTCTTCTTCTCCGGGCTGCTCTTCTGCAACGGGTTCTGGCGGCGTGAGATTTGGAGCGATCGGCGTGCTCGGCCGCGCGGGGCCGGGTGAAGCGGCGCGAACCCGCGCGGGCGGAGCCGGCGCTTCTGCCGGCGTGGGCGCCGCGGCCCGAACCGGTGACGGCGCGGGCTGCCTCACCGGTGGCGGCGTGGGCGCTGCCGGTCGACTTGGCGTAGCTGACCGGCCTGATGTCGGTGCGGCCGTTCGAGCGGGCGGCGTTCCTGGGGCGGCCGGTCGCGATGACGCGGCTGCACTCGCAGGCGCGCCCGGAGCGGTTGGTCGGCCGGTGGCTGGCGATCCCGGGCTGGCGGCTCGTGGTGCGGCGGGCGCGCCGGCGCTTGTTGATCTAGTGACAGGCGCCGCCGGTGCGGCTGATCGCGGCGGCGCCGCGGGCTTTGCCGGCGCCGGTTCGATCGGGTGTTCCTCGCTGGCGTGATGTGTTCCACTTCCGTGGTGCGGATCGTCCGTCACTTCACCCGCCGCCAGCGCCGCCAGTGCATCAGCAAGATCGTCTTTGTTTTTAGCCATCGGCCGGTCCTTTCGAGCTATCGGCGTCGCGTGATCGCGAGCATGTCGCGCAGATCAAATTGGTTGGGCGATCCACCCGCCGCGTGATTATAGTGATTCCTCGCCGCAACGGCCAAGGGTGAAACGATTGATCAGCATTTGATCAATTTTGCGTTTGAGATTGTGAGAAAAGTCATCATCTTTCCGCAATGTTTCAGCGTGTTCACTCGCGGTCGCGTTGCAATTTGGGATTTACCGATCGTGCGGATTGTAACGCGCCGCTTTGAAGCGACGCAGCAATTTAGTTCTCGGACGTGCAAAAAATTCATTGAGGTCGCGGGCGAATTTAGGAGACTGATTTCCTGCAAAGCGATGACGCCGTTGGTCATCAAAACAACGTGACTTGTTGCCGGCAGGCATCATCCGGAAGAAGCAGACCCGCGATCCCGAACAAAAGCTCACTCAAGTTCTATGGAACGCCGTTTGCCATAGCACTGATATGAACGACACCCAGGAGAATGACATGAACGAGAACGAGTTCCAGACCAAGTTGGCCGAGCTGATGGGAGAGATCAGCACGCTTCCCGTCACCGAACGCGCCAAGCTTGAAAAGGTCGCGACTGAAACCCGCGCCCGCCACGAACGCCTTCGCCAGACGGTCAGCTCGCTTCAGGAAAGCCTGGATTACCTCCGCCTGAGCATCAAGTATTTGGTGTTCGACCTCGAAGCCACCCGCCGCGAGAACGGCTACCTGCGGAAGATGCTGGAAGAAACCAGCGGAAACGACTGATCGCCGGCCTACATTTGAATTCAGAAAGCCCGGATCGCGTGGGTAGGATCCGGGTTCTTTTTGCGCTAAATTTCTGTCGTTCGAGGTGCTTAAGACCCCTGGCCGCGCGGCAACCGCACCCGGATCTTTTCTTCCAGCAAGTTCAGGTGCATTCGAAGCTGATACAGGTCTTCCATGTAAGAAAGCGGCACGTGCACGCTTCGTACCTCGTCTTCGATCCGGCCGATCTGCTCGAGGTGCGCATTGAGCGTCGCAGGTACGGCGTCGGCGACGACTTTTTCGTCGATGGCGCGAATCTGCTTGTACCACCGGTAAATCCGCGACCGAATCCGCCAGCGGTAGAGCGACGGCGCGAACCGCACGAGCGGAATCAGCAATGTCGCCAGCGGCAGGAGCATGATCAGGATGCGGTCGAGGAATGAAGCCAGCCAAAACGGGAACAGCCGCTGCATGATCGACGGGCCGTACGCGAGATAGTGCTCGGATTCCTTGGCGATGGGGACTTCGAGGTATCGCGCCGAGGGGAATTGGCCGGGGTCGCACAGAAGCGTTCCGCTTCGGTTAATTTGCGTTGCCGACATCGCGCCGAGCAGTACGAGCGATTTGTGGGCTGACTCGCGAGCCACCAATATCGCAGCCGGCGCAACGAGCTCGACTTCTTCCTGTGGCAGATGTTTCGCGAGATCAATCGATCCGGGATAAAGCGTGACCGGCGAAAGAAATTGCCGCGTCCGCGCCATCGCCTTGGCCTGCACAAGGCTGGCCAGCGCGATGTTCGGCGACTGAATCAGCTCATGAATCATCGGCGAGTCCGGCGAGGCGATGAAAATCGCTGCGTCGATCTCGCCGGCCTTGAGCGCACTCACCGCCTGCGCGCCGCCTGTTGGCAAAAGCAATTTCGGATCGTTCGGCACACCGCAATCTGAAAGCAGGAGCAGCGCGAGCGATTGCGTTCCACTCCCGTTCTCGCCGATCGCGACTCGTCGGCCTGCCAACTGTGATAAATACCCCAGTGGCGCGGGGCTCTTGTCGAATCGGTAAAACACCCACATCGGCTCGAGATACAAACTCGCGATGCCTTCAATCTTCTTCTTTACAAGTGGATCGCTCGGCAGCGTGCCGCCCTGGACGATCGCCAGATCGACATCGCCGTCCGGTTGAAGCAGGGCCTGGTAATTCTCCACCGAGCCGGCCGACGGGCGAACCGCTAAATCGATCCCATTCTGCTTGAAGATTTCTGCGTACTTTTTCGCCACCGCGTAGTAAGCGCCGTCCTCACGACCGGTGATGATCACCGCATGTTTTGGCGGGGCCGGTTCCACGAGCTTGGCCGACAGCCAGAAAACGCCGATCACCAGCAGCAGCATCAAACCCCAGAATGACAGGAAGCTTTTGATGGTTCGGAGCCGGTACGAAGAAGAATTCGACATGGCAAATCTCCAGGCGCAGCGTGCGAATCGGTCACGATGGCGATGATAACAAAAAAGCCCGGCCTGTGACGGCCGGGCTCATTTCCGCGCGAGCTTTCCTCTCGATTAGAACTTCCAGCCCACGCCGAAAATGTACTGAATATCGTCCTTCAACTTGCCCGGTGCCGGCTGGGAATTGTAGGTGAGCACCACCTTCCCCTCGACGAAGAATGAGTCGGTGATATCCGCCCGCACGCCGGCGTCGGTGTTGATGAGATACCCGCTGCCCGCCTGCAGGCCGGGGATGTATTCCAAGTTGTGGATGAACTTCACTTTGGTCGCCAGAGTTTTGTCGAAGTGGTACGCCAGCCGTGCGGCGATTTCTTCCTTCGTGCTTTGCGTGCTGTAATCTTCGTAGATCCAGGCAAGGCCGCCTTCAGTATTGAAATTCAGCGTCGGCGATTCCACCCATTGGTAACCCACGCCCACGCCGGGGATGAACCGCAGGTTCAAATCCTGAATACGATCGTGCGCGACCAATGCGTTGGCGAAGACGTACCACTTGGTGTCTTGAACGAAATAATCGTACTTGCCCTGGGTGGTCCAGTTATCCATGGATGTTACTTTGACGCCGGTGTCCTGGTCCTTCTCCCGGCCGAAATTGTACGAACCGCTGGCGGTGATGCGGTCGTCTTCGGCGCGACGAAGCAGGTCGAAGCCGGCGTGATATTGGTCGGTAAAGGTATTGCCGCGGGTGATCACCGCGCCGGCGGTCACGCTGCCGGTCCATTTCACGGGCGGGGGGTTGATCTGCTTGATCTTGTCGAAGGAAAACGACTGCGCCTTCACCGCGCCGTCGGCCACGCCGACACTTCCTACCTCGGCAGGCACGGCGTTTTGCTTGATGACCGTGCCGTCTTTCAGTTTCAGCTCGATCGGCTCGTCGGTGCTGAACGTTTTTACGTCGCTAAGGTTTACGGTGACGGTGCCGGCGGTGTCGGTCTTGATCGAGAGCTTCTTCCCATCATATTCCTGGATCTTGCCCGTCAGCACGTCGCCGTTCTTAAATTCAACCTTGTCCGCCAGTACTGCGGCGCCAGAAAGGCAGACAACGGCTGCGAACGACACAACTTTTGTGCGCATCTAAACTCCTGAGGTGTGGGAAACGGTTCGTTTTCTCAATCCGCCAAGATTGATTCGTTAAGCGCGAACCTTAAGCAGGTCGCGAATTTCCGTAAGCAGTGATTCTTCCTTCGTCGGCGCCGGCGGGGTGGAAGGGGCGACTTCTTCCTTGCGACGCATATTGTTGATGACTTTCACCACCAGGAAGATGGCCAGCGCCTGAATGAAGAAGTTGATCAGTGCGTTAATCAGGTTGCCATAGCTGATGACCAGATCATGATCGAATTTCTTGCCAGTGATCGGATGAGCAACATCTTTTGCAAGCATGACGATGTGCTTGTCGGAAAAATCGAGCCCACCCATCAGGTAACCCAGCGGCGGGCTGATGACGTCCTTCACCAGCGAACTGACCACTGCCCCGAACGCCACGCCGACAATCAAGCCCACGGCCAAATCGACCATGTTGCCTTTCAACGCGAATGTCTTGAACTCGGCGAGTAGGCCTTTTGGATTGAGACTCATGATGCACTCCTAAAAACAACTGGGACGGCGGTTCGTATCGTCAACGACGGGGTGTATTGTTGAATCTTGGCGGCTGAAAACGCAAGTCAATCTGCCTCACGCAACAACTGCGCGGCAAGCTGCGCAAGCGTGCGAGTTATCGGCTATAAAAATTGCAGATGAAACTGACCGGCTGCGTGCGGAAAGCGTATAATCGATATTGGGTCTAAGAATTCTACAGGGGGAATTCATCAGGGGTTAATTTATAGAGGAGATCGTTATGCGTGGAATGGAAACAAGTGCTGCTGTGCTGATCGCCGTGGCGGCAATGGTCGGATGTGACAGCAAATCCGAAGACAAAACGCCCGCCCCGACAGTGGTGGTGCCGAGCACGGCCGACAAGATGAAGGACTCAATGTCCAAGGCCGCCGATGCGACGAAGGACACCATGTCCAAAGCCGCCGACGCCACAAAAGAAAAGGCCGCCGATATGAAGGACGCGACCGTCAACGGCGCGACCGATGCGAAGAACAACATGGTCAGCGCCGCAACCGACGCGAAGGAAACGATCGTCGCCAAAGCGCAGGACTATTACGACAAAGCCAAGTCGTACATCGACTCCAAGAACATGACCGGCGCATCGGACATGATGGACAAGCTGGAAGCGATCAAGGCGCAGCTCCCGGCCGAGTGGTCGGCGAAAGTTACCGAGCTGAAAGACATGTACGCCAAGGCCAAGGCGAGCCTGACGCCCACCACGCAACCGTAGTATCTCCATGGTCGCGGAGGCGCGAGGGGATTGACCCTTGCGCCTCCGCGACTGCTTTTGAAGTCCCCGCCAGAAAAATCTGTTTTTGAAGAGCTCGGTATAGAATTGACAGTCCCCCGCTGTGTGGGCTAGCCTAGCGTCGCATCGAATGGATCGCGGCGTGAAGTTTTCGCACTGATCGATTGGCAGGGAATTCCAGTTTCGCTGACCGGCGGTTTTGGGTGGCCGCTCATCGAAATTCGCATTCCTCCGATCGCCGTGCCTTTCACGTCTACCGATCCGCACCGAAAAATCTTTACCGGCAGGTTGGCGTGAATCCACAACTCCGCGAAAAGGCCGAGGCCATTCTCGGCTACACTTTTAAGAACGAAGCACTCCTCCTCGAATCGCTTACCCACGCGTCGATCGCCGACAATCGGCTCAACAGCAACGAGCGCATGGAATTTTTAGGCGACGCCGTGCTCGACCTGGTCGTGTGCGAGGCGCTCTACCTGAAGTTCCCGCACTACCTTGAAGGCGATCTGACGAAGGTGAAGTCGGCCGTCGTCTCGCGACGCACCTGCGCGGAAGTTTCCAACGAGACGGGACTGACCGACCTGCTCATCATCGGCAAAGGAATCAGCAGCCGCGAGCTCATGCCCAGCAGCTTGGCGGCGGCGGTGTACGAGTCGATCGTCGCGGCGCTTTATCTCGACGGCGGGTTTGACGTCGTGAAAGAATACGTGTTGCGCACGATGACGCCGAAGATCAACGATATCGCCAGCAACTCCCACCAGCAGAATTACAAGGCCCTGCTCCAGCAGCACGCGCAGCAGGTGCTCAATGCCACGCCGATCTATGAGCTAATGGACGAGAAGGGTCCCGATCACAGCAAGTGCTTCGAGGTGGCCGTCAACGTTGACGGCCGGCTCTTCACGCCTGCGTGGGGTCCGAACAAAAAACAGGCCGAGCAGAAGGCGGCGCTTCTGGCGCTGGAAGAACTCGGCGTGCTCGATGCGAAGGAAGTCGATAAGGCGATTGACGAGATTGTGGAGAACGATCCGGACAGCGCGAGCAAATAGAAGAGTTTTTAGCCACAGATGGGGCACAGATTTGCACAGATGAAGAGAAGAACATTTTTTATCTGTGTTTATCTGTGTCCCATCTGTGGCTAAATCGATTTTGAAAGGACAAGGATGTCAGCAGTTACGAAGGTAGGAATCGCCGGTGCCGGTTGGCCGGGGAATAAGCATGCCGAGGGGTATCGCGGGGCGGGTGGGTTTCAGATCGTCGCGGTGGCGGATTTGATTCCGGATCGGCGGGTGAAATTCAAGGCGGCCTTCGGCGTGCCGGCGGAATTCGCCGAAGCCTCTGACCTCATCAAAGATAAATCGATCGACGCGATCAGCATCTGCCTGCCGAACCATCTGCACGCGCCGATCGCGCTGGCGGCCCTTCGCGCCGGCAAGCACGTGGTGATCGAAACGCCGCCGGCGCTCTCGGCCACCGAAGCGCGGAAGATCGAAGCCGCCGCCGCGAAGAACGGCAAGCTTGTGCTCTACGCCAACCAGCGCCGCTTCGGCGCGAGCGAACTGGCCGCCAAGCAGACCATCGACAAAGGCTACGCCGGCGACGTCTACCACGCCCGCGCGGTCTGGACGCGCACGCGCGGCGTGCCGATCGGCACCGGCTGGTACACCGATAAAACCAAGTCCGGCGGCGGGGCGATGATCGACCTCGGCACGCACCTGCTCGATCTCGCCTGGCATCTTATCGGCCAGCCCAAACCGCTGACTGCTTTCGCCGTCACCCATCAAAAGCACAAAAAACTGGTGGCCGACACGATCACGCATGATGTGGAAGACGCCGCGTTCGCCCTCGTGCGCTGCGAAGGCGGAAAATCGATCGAACTCGCGACCAGCTGGGCCGCCAACCAACCGCCGAGCCAGAACGGCACCGTCTGCCGGCTGTACGGCGATCTGGGATCGGTCGAGGTCTACACGCCGACCGGCGCGATGCTGTATCGAGGCTTCGACGCGACCGGCAACAACAAGGCCGTCCCGCTCAAGCCGCCGAAAGTCGGCGGGCACATCGCGTTGATGCGCCACTTCCGCCAATGCCTGCTCGGCAAGGCGCAGCCGATGATCGGCCCGGTGCAGGGCGTGTTGCTGATGCAAATGATCGACGCGATCTACAAGAGCGCTCTTACTGGCAAGAGTGTCGAAATTAAGTAGGAGCACAGTTACGGACGAATCCCAAAGGCATACTCTCAGCTACGCGGCAGGCTCCCCACGTGATCCGAAGGACGAGGAGAGACTCGCGCGCCGTGGTCGATGGAGTATTGGGTTTGCAGCTGCAGCTTGGTTGAATCTCGTAATATTTTTGATTTGTTGGGGCATTGCGGACTCGAGGGGAACTAGCAGCTATTGGGTCGGTGCCACGATCATTTCGTTCCTGCTCGCCGTGTTACTGATGATCGCCAGCATGTATCAAGGATTCATCGCCACACTGGCTATCCGGCCCATGACACGGCGCAATGCATGGATTGGCATGAGCATGGCCTTTTTGCCGATCGCGCTTTTAGCGTTAATAGTTGTATTGCTCACTGCTAGCAGGCGGTAATGAATCTGTAGGGCATGCGATTGCATGCCGTTACTCGATACACCGGGGGCGTAACAGCATTCAATAGCATGCCCTACGAATCCTTACCCTTCCGCCCCGCCCAGTTCGCGGTTCTGGAACATCCACATGCCGATCGAGAGCGCAAACGCCGCGTACATCACGCCGTGCAAAAACGCGATGCCGACGTACCCCCAGATCACGCCGAGCGGGGTGGCCGTCGGGTCGTGGGAGAAATACTCGCCAGCGATCGCGATCGGCTTGTAGATCGTCAGCTGTCGCAGGTCGAACGTTTCCAGATACGGCAGGATCACGCTCATCACGTACGCGAAGCCTTTTACGATCACATTGCTATTGCCGAGCAGCGTGTTCGGGTCGTGGCCCCAGAACGGCGGGAGGAATCTCGTCAGATTGCCCGCGATGTAGAGCAGGATCACCACCGGCATGTTCACGACGAGTGAGAAGCGAGTCGACATCGCCACGCCGAGCGCCGCCAGCACGCTCACCTGCAGCCAGATCATCACCAGCGACGGCAGCAGACCGGCCAGGTGCATTTTGCGGTATTCCCAGATCTGTGCGATCTCGCGCTCGTCCACCGTGTTGGTGCGGAGCATGTAATCGCCCGGCAGCCGCAGCCAGGTGCAGAACATCAGGACCGCACCCAGGGCCGCGACGGCCAACAAAGCGCTCAGCACGATGCCGAGGTACTTGCCGAGCAGCACTTCCAGCTTACTGACCGGCTTGCTCATCAGAGTGAGCATCGTGCGGTCTTCGATTTCGTCAAAGATCGACCGGCTCGTCGCAAACAGCGTGGCCAGCAGTGTGATGAGCAGAATCACGTCGCAGCTGACTGATTTGAACATCACCAGGTCTTCGCCGAAGGTGAAGTAGGGGAGCAGCGAGAAGATGATCGTGACGGCCGCCCCGATCGTCAGCAGCAGCGCATAAATCGGTTGCACGATCGATTCGAGGAACGTGTGGCGAAGGATGACAAGCGTTCGATACATGGGCCAGGGATTTTAGATCAGAGAAGGGCGGTTGGGAAGGAGCGGGGGAGATTTGCAATTGAAAGGGTGTAGCGCGCCCGCCGGGTAGATTTTGTATAATGTGCTGATAACCGCGGCATGGAGGCCACTCGTGAATCTTTCTCGACTTTCTTTGCGTGAACGTCTTGCCGCCGAACAAGCGATTTTGACCCTTCGAGCTCTGGAC